>NZ_JBITJS010000003.1:415456-571503 GCF_044460245.1 Streptomyces sp. NPDC050145
CGGCCGCCGCCCCCGGCCGGCGCGCGGCCCGCACGGCGTTCCAGAGCCGGGCGTTAGATCTGTCCAACGGGTTGACCGGCGCCCCCGCTCGCGGGGCCGCCGATCAACCATATGGACAGGGGTCAGTCCTGGTTGCCGATGCGGAGCCAGACCTCGTGCCGTCTGGCGTGCAGCCACCTCGAGTAGACCAGGGCGCCGACGAAGACGGCCACGACGAGTCCGATGGAGACGGTCGCCAGGGTCGCGTTGCCGCCCATCATGACGTTCTTGTTCAGGGTGGCCTGGGTGATCACGTAGGCGAAGCCGAGCGTCGCGAGGCCGGGGGCGATCAGCGCCTTCCACACCGACGGTTCGAGCCCGGTGTTGCGGCGGAAGGACCGGACCACCGACAGCGCGGTCCCGCCCATCAGTGTGATCAGGGTCCACAGGCCGAGACCGGAAGTCGCCAGGTAGGTCAGCACGGGATCGAGCCGCAAGGCCAAAACGGCCAGAGTGAAGACCCCGAGGGACGCGCCGATGGCGCCCGCGGCCCGGGTCGGCGCGTGGAATCGAGCGTCGACCTTGCCGAGCCAGGCCGGCAGCACACCGTCCCGGCCGAGGGCGAAGACGTAGCGTGCCGAGATGTTCTGCATGGCGAGCAGTGAGGCGAGTGCGCTGGTCACCATGATGACCACGGCGAGGTCGGCGATCGTCCTCCCGGCGTAGTGGGCCAGGCTTTCGGTGAAGCCGCCCGCCGGATCGGCGGCGGTCGCGATCGCGGCGTCCGTCCCGAAGGCGACCAGGTACGCCCACGAGCTGAGGGCGTAGAAGGCCGCGAGCAGGGCCACGGTGGCGTAGCTGGCCCGGGGAATGGTCCGCAGCGGGTCGTGGGTCTCGGTACGGAAGACCTGCAAGGACTCGAAACCGGCCAGGCTGGCGACGCCGAAGAGGAACGCCATGCCGGCCGACCCCGTGCCCAGCTGCGCGGTCACGTCCAGGCCCCGGCCCTCGGGGCCGCCGTCGAGGAAGACGCGCAGGTTCCAGAGCAGGACGATGGCGACCTCGACGCACAGGAAGACACCCAGCACCTTGGTGGACACGTCGATGTTGAAGAGGCTGATCGCCGTGACCAGGACCCACATCCCGAGGGCGCCCACCCACCAGTCGAGGTGGATGCCGGGGACGTAGGCGGCGACCAGCTTCTGGATCAGGATGCCGGTGAACACGTACGAGCCACCGGCCAGCAGTATGTAGCCGACGAGCGCGCACAAGCCGGCCCCGAGACCGGCGGATCGTCCGAGCCCCGCCGTGATGTACGTGTAGAAGGCTCCTGGCTGGCGCATGTGCCGGGCCATGGCCAGCACACCGACGGCGAACACGAGCATGAGCGCCATCACCAGAACGAACACGAGCGGCGTCGCCGCCCCGAGCCCGAGCCCGATGTCGAACGGGATGTAACCGGCCATCATCGCCAGCGGAGCGTTCAGGGCCAGCGCCGTCAGCACCAGACCGCCCGTTCCCAGGTGGCCCTTCAGGTGCGTCGCTTCCACCTTCGCGTGGCCGGCGGTCGCTTCCGCCGAATCGTTGTGAGGTTGCACGTCGGATCCTCTCTTCCCGCAAGGTCCCACGAAGCTAGAGCGCGTCGCACCGACTCCTCGGGCCGCCGGTGAGCGCTGTCCCCCGGCCGGGGGAGGACGGATTCCCGGGGGAGACCCCCCGGTTGGGCACTCTTCGGGGCCCGGCCCGTTCCGGGGCCGCGTACGGCTCCAGCCTGGTCGCCGGACCCGACGGAACGCACGGGCCAGAACGCAAGGAGAGCCCTCATGGCGCTGACACTCAAGATCGACCTCGACGGATGCACGGGCTGTGCCTGCTGCATGATGGAGTGCCCCGACCTCTTCGACATCGACGACGAGTCCGGGCAGGCCGTTCTCCTGGAGCCGCACCCCGGGGACGACCGCCTGGAGGAGGCGGAGCGCGCCGTGCGCTCGTGCCCCGAGGGCGTCATCGCCCTCGAGCGGGGCTGAGGCCGTGGACCGCGTGGTTGTGGTCGGAGGCTCGGTGGCGGCGGTCAACGCCGTCGACGGGCTCCGGCGTGCGGGACATCAGGGGGACATCACGCTGGTCAGTGCGGAGCACCTGCTGCCGTACGACCGGCCCGCACTGTCGAAGGAGGCGCTGCGGGAAGGCCACCCGCACGACAGCCTGCTGATCAAGAAGCCCGGCTGGTACGAGGAGAACGCCGTCGAGGTCCGTCTCGGCGCGGCGGCGGTCGGGCTCGACGCCGCCGCGAAGACGCTGTTCCTCGCCGGCGGCCGGGAGTTGTCCTACGACGGCCTCGTGGTCGCCACCGGATGCCGGCCCCGCCCGCTGGGGATGCTCGACGGCGTGCCTCAGGTGCACGAGGTGAGGTCGTTCGGCGACGCACAGGTCCTGCACGAGGAGCTGCGGCCCGGCCGCCGACTGGTGATCATCGGGGCCGGCTTCATCGGTCTCGAGGTCGCCGCCACGGCCCGGAAGCTGGGCTTGGACGTCTCGGTCGTGGAGATCGCCCCGGTCCCGCTGACCCGGGTGCTCGGCGCGGAGCTCGGGCACTGGTTCCAGGACCACCACGTCGCACAGGGGGTGGACTTCTACTGCGGCAACGGAATCGACCGGGTCGAGGTCACCTCCGGCGGGAACCGGGTCCGTCTCGCCGACGGCACCGTGCTGACCGCCGACCTCATCGTCGCCGGTGTCGGGGTCCAGCCCGAGTGCGGCTGGCTCGAGGGCAGCGGCGTCGAGGTGGCGAACGGGGTGCTGTGCGACGAGACGCTCAGGACCACGGCCCCCGACGTGGTCGCGGCCGGCGACCTCGTGCGCTGGCCGAACCGGCTGTTCGGCGAGACCATGCGGGTCGAGCAGTGGCTGAACGCGGTCGAGCAGGGCAACCACGCGGCCCGCACGCTCCTCGGCGAGAACGAGCCGTACGCGCCCGTCCCGTACTTCTGGTCGGACCAGTTCGACGCCAAGATCAAGTTCGTCGGCCAGGTGGACGGCCGGGACCAGGTCAAGATCGTCCAGGCGGACGACACCTCGCTGGTCGCCCTGTTCGGCCGCGGGGAACGCCTGCGCGGCGCGCTGTGCATCAACGCGCCGCGTCAACTGGCGCTGAGCAAGCGGGACATCCTGAACGGCGTGTCCTGGGCCGAGGCCGCATCGCGCGCCTGATCCGCGAGCACAGAAAGGCATCGGCCGGTGTGAGCGACGAGCTCACACCGGCCGATACGTTCGCGGGCTGACGGGTCACTGAGTGGAGTAGCCACCGTCCACGACGAGCACCTGACCCGTCATGAAGTCCGACGCCGAGGACGCGAGGAAGACCGTCGGACCGGCGTACTCCTCGGGCTGCGCGGCGCGGCCCATCGGGGTCTTCTTCTTGACGTACGCCTGGAGGGCCTCGTTCTCCTTGAGGTTGCCGATCATCGCGGTGTCCACGAAGCCCGGCGCGATGGCGTTCACCTGGACCCCGGCACGGGCCCACTCCAGAGCCACCGCCTTGGTGAGGCCGATGAGACCGTGCTTGGCGGCGATGTACACGCTGTCGTCGAGCATGCCGACCAGACCGAGTACCGAGGCGATGTTGATGACCTTGCCGCCCCCGTCCTTGAGGTACGGCGACGCCGCCTTGGTCATCACCCAGCAGGACTGGAGATTGAGGTCCATGACCCGCTGGTACACCGCGAGGTCGGTCTTCTCGATGGGTGAATCGTGGTCGTCGGCGGCGTTGTTGACGAGGATGTCGAGCCCGCCGAGGATCTCCGCGGCGGAGTGGATCGCTGCCTCCGCGGACTCCGGGGTCCGCAGGTCCGTGGCGAGGATGTCGATCCGGCCCGGTGCGCCGGAGGCCAGTGCGGCGGTTTCCTGGAGGGCCTTCTCGGTGCGGGCCGCGGCGACCACGTGGGCGCCCGCGCCGGCGAGGGCGACGGCTATGGCGCGGCCGATGCCGCGGCTGGCTCCCGTGACGAGCGCGCGCTTGCCGGTGACGTCGAAGAGCTGGGTGGGTGCTGAAGTCATGCGCCGACCATGCACGCAGTGGGTCATGAGCCACCGTGAACGGCAGGCGAGGACTGCCCGGTTGGGTGATGTCGCGAGGGGTGGCGGCCGACGGCGACGGGCCCTTTGTCGTCCTGGACGGCCCTCCCAGGTGGGTGTACCTCGCCGCACGTTGTACCGACGCCTGAGCTTCGAGGCCACCATGGTCCGCCCGACCGATCGACGAACAGGAGTGGGAATGGCACACGTCCCGGCCGATGAGCGGCGCGAGCAGTTCATCACCGCGGCGGTCGCGGTGATCGCCGAGGTCGGCGTCGAGGGCGCCGGCCAGGACTGGATCCGCGAGATCGTCGTCACGGTCCTCGACCGCCTCGATGCCGCGGAGACCTGCGACCTGGTGAGCGCCGTCTCCCAGCCGGTCGTCGCGCGGGTCGTCCACCGCTTCCTCGGCATCCCGGAGGAGGAGGACGTCAAGTGGGCGAACTACATGAAGCGCTACATGGGCCGCGACGACCCGGACCTGAACCCGGGCGGCATCGACGCCTACGTCAATGAGCTCCTGCCGACCCTGATGCAGGAGGTCACCCACATGATCGACGCGCGCCGGGCGAACCCCACCGACGACCTGATCAGTGTCCTCGTGCACGCCGAGATCGACGGGCAGACGTTCTCGGCCGAGGAGATCATGTACGGCACGCTGCTCCTCATCGGTGCCGGCAACGACAGCGCGATGGCGACGTACGTGAGCGCGATGAAGGCGCTGATGGAAAATCCCGACCAGCGCCGCCTGGTCCTCGACGACATGTCGCTCGTGCCGAACGTCGTCGAGGAGGCCCTGCGGATGTACCCGGCGTTCTCGATGATGCGGCGCACGGCGACCAAGGACGTCGAGATCGGCGGCCGGCTGATCAAGGAGGACGACAAGGTCGTCATGTGGTATCCGTCGTCCAACCGGGACGAGGACAGGTACGAAGGCCCGCACTGCTTCGACGTGACCCGCAACCCCGAGCTCCAGGCGTTCGGAGCCGGCGGCCGTCACTTCTGCCTCGGCAACGCGCTGGCCCGGCTCGAGCTGCGGCTGATGATCGAGGAGACGCTGAAGCGCTATCCGGAGATGGAGATCGCCGGCGAGGCGCCGCATGCCGAGTCGTTCTTCATCAACCAGGTCAAGGCGCTGCCGGTGAAGCTGGGCCGCCGCACCTTCGGCGCAGGTAGCCGAAACAGGTAGTTTCACGGGTGCTCGCGCGCGCGTCGGCGACGACTGTGCACATAGCAGGCGAACGCCTGGCGAACGAGACGTCGAACGAGGTGCTGCGATGACGATGGCCGCGACGCGATGTTCCGAAGCCACGGACCGGCGAGTGGAGGACGGGACGGACGGCCTGCGCCCGCAACGGGTGCTCGTGGTCGACGAGCACGAGTTGCTGTCGGCGGGGCTGCGCGCGGTCCTCACCGACGCGTCGTGGGTCGACACCTGCCTGGTGGCGAGCTCGGCGGACACGGCCCTGCGGGTGGTGCGTCGTCACCTGCCGCAGATCGTGCTGGTCAGTACGTCGCTGGGGGACTGGTCCGCACCCGAGCTGTGCCGGATCCTGCGGGAGCAGATGCCGCACGTGAAGGTGGTGCTGATGTTCGCCGAGGGCCG
Organism: Streptomyces sp. NPDC050145; assembly: GCF_044460245.1. NCBI lineage: Bacteria > Bacillati > Actinomycetota > Actinomycetes > Kitasatosporales > Streptomycetaceae > Streptomyces > Streptomyces sp. NPDC050145. Next base: position 421,116 of record NZ_JBITJS010000003.1, read on the forward strand.
GGTCCCGGCAGCGCCCGCGGCGGCGCTGGGCGCGGTGGCGGCGCTGTCGAAGCGGATGGTGCCGGGCGCCCTCGTGCGGGCGCTGCGGCATGTCGCCGAGGGCGGCCGGATCTTCCCGAAGGCACTGGTGTCGGCCCCGAAGGTCCAGCTGTCCCGGCGGGAGCTCGACGTCCTGCGGCACCTGGCGTCAGGGTTGAGCAACCCGGAGACCGCCGCCACCCTCCATCTGTCCCGCCACACGGTGAAGCAGCACACGAGCGCGGTGTACCGAAAGCTCGGCGTGCGCAACCGCGCCGAGGCCGCGAGCCGCGCGCAGGAACTCGGCCTGCTCGGCCGCGCCGGCACCGGCCTGCCGGGGACGCCGGTGACGCGGCCCGGGGCACCGGCGACCGCTCCGGCATGGGCAGGTGCCCGGTGAATCCGCGATGGACGACCGAGCTCGAACTGCGCGAGGAGTACGTCGACTACCTCGGGCACGTGACCGCCGCCGCCCACCTCACGCTCTTCGAACTCGCGCACGGGCACTGGCTCGCCGAGCTGATGGCCGACCCGGCGCCCGCGTTCGTTCTCGTACGCCTCGAACTGGACTACCGGCGCGAGCTGCTCCTGGCGGACGGCCCCGTCATCGCCTCCCTCGCGCCCGTGCGCCTCACCCGCAGCACCGTCGTGATCCAGGAGGAACTGCGCACGGCGGCACGCGGTGTGCACACCGAGGCGACGGCGACCCTGGTCAGATGGGACCGGGTACGCCGTCGGTCGATGCCCTTCCCCGCGTCGGAACGCGCCGGGATCGAGGCGTGGCTCGCGCGGTGACCGCTGCGGGGGCAGGGGAGCGGGAAGTCCGCCTCCCCCGACCGGGCGGGCGGGGCAACGACGGGAGCCCGGTATCGCAGAGTTGGCGGGGACGATTCCGTCATGCCTTCCCAGGACAGCATCCTCTCCGTCATCCGTACCGCAGCCGCCGAGGACCCTGACCGCGAGTTCCTGCGGATCGGCGGCCGGTCCTTCACCCGTCAGGAGACCCTCGACCACGTCGAGCGCGTGGCGCGAGGCCTGCGCGCCCTCGGTGTCGCACCCGGGGACCGCGTCGGCGTGATGTGCGGCAACCGGCCCGAGTCCCTCTTCGCCTGGCTCGGAGCGAACGCGGCCGGGGCGATCGACGTGCCCTTCAACATCGAGGCCCGCGGCCGGCTCCTGGACCACTTCGTGCACGACGCCCGACCTCGGGTGCTGGTCGGCACTGCGGACTGCCTGCGGATCCTGGCCGACACGATCACCGACGATCCCGTGTACGTCGTCTGCGTCGGGGAGGCCGCCGGGACCCCGTTCGGTGACCGCGCCCGGCAGCTCGGATTCGACGAACTGCTCGCGCTCGGCGCGGACTTCGCGCAGGAGCTGCCCGCGCCGCGGGCGAGCGGCACGGCGACCATCATGTACACCTCCGGGACCACCGGACCCTCCAAGGGCGTGATGCTGCCGCAGCGTTACTACCCGGCCCAGGGCGAACACGCGGTGCGCCTGACGGGCCTGCGGGCGGACGACGTCGTGCTCTGCGTCCAGCCGCTGTTCCACATCGACGCCCGCGCCTTCGTCGCCACGACCTGGGTCGCCGGCGGAGTCGTGGTGATCGGCCACCGGTTCAGCGTCACCGGATTCTGGGACGAGGTCCGCGAACACGGCGCGAGCGTCTTCTCGACCATCGGCACCATGCTGTGGATGCTCTTCAAACAGGCGCCGCGCGCGGACGACGCCGCCCTGCCGGCGAGGCTGGCGATCTGCTCATCCACCCCGGGCGAGATCCTGCGCGACTTCGAGCGCCGCTTCGGTGTGGACCTCATCGAGGCGTACGGCATGACAGAGTGCGTGCTCATCACCTCGGCGCCCGCGGGCTCCACGGTGCCGGGCCGCATCGGCGACGCCGTCCCCGAACTCGACGTGCGGCTGGTCGACGACACCGACATGCCGGTCGCGCCCGGCGAGGTGGGGGAGCTGGTCTGCCGCCCGCGTGAGCCCTTCTCGATGATGCAGGGCTACTGGGGCAGGCCCGAGGCGACGCTCGAAGCATGGCGCAACCTCTGGTTCCACACCGGGGACCTGATGCGGCGGCACCCGGACGGGCTCGAGTACGTCGGCCGCCGGAAGGACTCCATCCGCCGACGCGGCGAGAACGTGTCCGCCTGGGAGGTGGAGGAGGCCGTCGTGGCCCACCCCAAGGTCCTGGAGGCCGCCGCGATCGGAGTGCCGTCCGAAGTCGGTGAGGAGGACGTGGCCGTCCTGGTCGTGCCGCTGCCGGGCCAGGACCTCGAGGCACGGGAGCTGGTCGCGTTCGTCGCCGAGGACCTGCCGCGGTTCGCGGTTCCGCGCTACGTCGAGTTCGTCGGCAGCCTCCCGAAGACACCCTCGGAGCGCATCGAGAAGGCGAAGGTGCGCGAGCGCGGCATCACGGCCGCCGCCTGGGACGCGAACGTCGAGCTCGGCCGTAGGTGAGGAGATGTGTGGGGCGTGCACCACGGGTGCGCGCCCCACAGCCGACGTGTCGGTGGAGCTTCAGGCGCCGGTCCGGATGAGCTTGCGGTTGACGAACTCCTCGGCGCCGAACCGGCCCAGCTCGCGGCCGAAGCCGGACAGCTTGACGCCGCCGAACGGGAGGCCGGGCTCCTCGGCGCCGACGACGTTCACGTAGACCATGCCGGCCTCGATCCGGTCGGCGACACGGCGCGCCTGCTCGGGGTCGGTCGTGAACACGTACGAGCCGAGACCGAACGGGGTGTCGTTCGCGACCTCGATCGCCTCTTCCTCCGAGTGCACCCGGTACACGTGCGCGAACGGCCCGAAGAACTCCTCCTTGGCCGCCTCGTTGGCGGGGTCGATGTCGACCAGGACGGTGGGGTCGACGAAGGCTCCGTCGCGCGTGCCGCCCAGCGCGATCCTGGCGCCGCCCTCGACCGCACGGTTCAGCAGCTTCTCGAGCCCTTCGGCCGCGCCGACCGAGGAGACCGGGCCGAGTACGGTGTCCTCGGAGTCAGGTGCTCCCGGCCGGAGTCCGGCCAGTGTGGCGACCACCTTCTCGACGAAGGCGTCGTAGAGCTCGTCGATGACGATGTAGCGCTTCGCGCCGTTGCAGGCCTGGCCGGCGTTGTCGTAGAAGCGGGCGCCGAGCGCGGCCTCCACGGCCGCGTCGAGGTCGTCGGTGCTCAGCAGGACGAACGGGTCCGAGCCGCCGAGTTCCAGGACTGCCTTCTTGAGGTGACGTCCGGCGCTCTGCGCGACCGTCGCACCGGCCTTCTCCGAGCCTGTGACCGAGACACCGGCGACCCGTGGGTCCGCGATGACGGTGTCGATCTGGGCGTAGGTGGCGTAGACGTTCTCGTAGGCGCCGGCGGGGAAACCGGCGTCCAGCAGCAGCTGTTCGATGGCCGCCGCGGACTGCGGGCACTGCGAGGCGTGCTTGAGCAGGATGGTGTTGCCCGCCATCAGGTTGGGCGCGGCGAAACGCGCGACCTGGTAGTAGGGGTAGTTCCACGGCATGACACCCAGCAGGACGCCCAGCGGCTGGCGCCGGACCACCGCGGTGCCCTCGCCCCACGCCAGCGGAACCGGCTCGTCGGCCAGGAACTCCTCGGCCCGGTCCGCGTAGTACTCGAAGATCGCGGCCGCGAAGTCCACCTCCAGGACACCCTGGTTGGTCGGCTTGCCCATCTCGCGGCTGATGACGGACGCCAGTTCCTCCCGGCGCTCGACGAACAGCGCCGCGGCGTTGCGCAGCAGCGTCGCACGGTCCGTGACCGACGAGGTACGCCCCCAGGTGCGGTACGCGGCGCCGGCGCGGTCCAGCTTCGCGGCAAGCTCCTCGTCCGACAGTGCGGCGTACTCCTTGACGGTCTCCCCGGTGGTGGGGTCGACAACCGCGTAGGTACTCACGGCATCCCTCTTTCTCGATGGCTGAGCGCTTGCCACCCACCTTCGGCGCCCCGGCGCGGCACCGGCCGGTGCCGGCCGAAAGGACCCCCTAGTCGGGGGAGGGAGGGTGCGGAAACCGGCGCGGGAGGGGCGTCAGCCCTGCGCGGCCTGCTGGGTCAGCCAGATCGCGATCTGCGCGCGTGAGGTGAAGCCCTGCTTGGACAGGATCCGCTCGACGTGCCCCTCGGCGGTCCGCAGGGAGATCACCAGCCGGGCGGCGATCTCCTTGTTCGACAGGCCCTCGGCCACGAGACGCGCCACCTGCTGTTCGCGCGGGGTGAGCCGGGTCGCAGGTGCGGGCGGTTCCGGCGACTCGTCGTCGGCCGACTCGCGCAGAGCCACCGCGATCACCTCGTCGACACCGAGGCGGCTGCCGCGCTCGCGGGCCACCTCGAACCGGGCGTCTCCCACCCGCTCACGCGCCATCGCCTCGTAGCGCTTGCGGAACGCGCGCATCTGGCGTGCGCCGAGCGTGCGCCAGATCTCGTCGGTGGCCCCGAAGAGCAGCGCCGCCCGCTCCGCCTCACCCCGGACCGCGGCGGTCCAGGCGACGCTCTCCAGGGTCAGCCCGAGCCCCAGCGTGTCGCGGAAGACCTGCTTGATCCGCAGCGCCTCGAACAGCTCCTGCTCGGCCCGCTCGGGGTCCCCGTCGAACAGTGTCAGGATGCCGCGCAGCCAGTGGGCGTAGGACAGGTTCCACCGCTCGCCGCGCGCGGCGCAGCGTTCTCGCAGCTCGTCGGCGACCGAGCGGGCGTGCTCGTGGTCGCCCAACATGAGGAGGGAGGCGCCGAGTTCGACCATCAGGCTCTCGGCGTACTGGGCCTCCATGCCGCTGGCGGTGTACTCGGCCAGCGCCTCGGTCAGGAGCGGCACCGCGCTCGCCAGGTCCGCCGTGCCGCCGAGCGAGCGGCGGAATCCGCGCACGTGATCGGCGTAGGCGCGGGCCCGGTCGTCGAGGCCGGCGGCCAGTTCGTGGGCCAGGTCCGCGTGGGTGGCCGAGGCGTCGTCGTCACCTTGGAACCCGGCGATGTACGCGGTGGTCGCCAGGGCCCAGACGCGTTCGTGGGTCGGCTCCCGGTGCAGGGCCAGACCGCGGTCCAGCCACAGGCGCGCCTCGGTGAGGTGGTCCATCGCACCCCAGAACCAGGGCACCGCCGCCATCCGGAGGCCGGTCGCGGCCTCGCCGGGCACGGACATGCAGTACTCGAGCGCCTGCCGGATGTTGGCGTGCTCCAGTTGGAGACAGGTCGCCCACTCCTCCTGCAGGGGGCCGGCCCACTCACGTCCGGCCGTGGCGATCAGCTCGGCGTAGCGGTCGCGGTGGCGCCGTGCGGTGTCGGCGGCCTCCGCGGCCTCCGCCAGCCGGGCCCGCCCGTACTCGCGCAGCGTCTCCAGCATCCCGAACCGTGTGTGGCCCGCGTGCTCCCCGCGGATGAGGATCGACTTGTCGACCAGGCGAGCCACCGTGTCGAGGACGGCGGCGACAGGCAGGCGTTCGTCGGTGCACACCCCCTCGAGCGCGTCCGTGGTGAAGCCGCCCGCGAAGACCGATGCGCGGGCCCACAGGAGCTGCTCGACCGGCGTGCAGAGGTCGTAGCTCCAGTCGATGAGGGCGCGTAGCGTCTGGTGCCGCTCCGGGAGGTTCCGGCTGCCCTCGCGAAGCAGCTCGAACCGGTCGTCGAGCCGGCTCGCGAGCTCGTCGACGGTCAGCGCGCGCAGGCGCACACAGGCCAGCTCGATCGCCAGCGGGATGCCCTCCAGCCGGCGGCAGAGCCGGACGACCGCCGCCTCGTTCCGCTCGGTGATCGTGAAGCCCGGCAGGACCGCGGCGGCCCGGTCGGCGAACAGCGCGACCGCCGGGTACCGCTTGGCGGTGCCTGACTGAAGAGCGTCGGGCTCAGGCGTCCGCAAAGGCGCGACCGGATAGATGTGCTCGCCGACGGTCCGCAGTGCCTGGCGGCTGGTGACCAGGACCTTCACCTCGGGTGCGGCGCGCAGCACCCGGTCCACCAGATCGGCGGTCGCGTCGACGAGGTGCTCGCAGTTGTCCAGGACGAGCAGCAGGCGGCGCTTGCCCAGGAAGTCCTCCAGCGCGCCGAGCGGATCCACGGCGGGCTGTTCGCGCAGCCCGATGGCGTCCCTGACCGTCTGAGGCAGCAGATCGGGATCGGTCAGCGAGGCGAGCTCCACGAGGTAGACCCCGTCGGGGAACGCGCGGCGCATGGTGTGACCCGCCTGGAGCGCGAGACGTGTCTTGCCGACCCCGCCCATGCCGGTCAGCGTCACGAGCCGGCTCGCCGAGAACAGCTGCCGCACGGCGGCCAGATCGTCCCGTCGTCCCACGAAGCTCGTGAGGTCGGCGGGCACGGCCCGCGGGGAACTCGCCGACGGTGATGCCAAGGTGTTCCTTCGTGGTGCGGCTGCGGTACGGCTGGCGAACCTACCAGCGCATTCGCGCCACCGGAAGTGATCGCGCGGGTCCTAGTTCGCCGCCGCGACCAGCGGTTTCGCGCCCCGCCGCCGTTGCAGGACCTCGTCCGCCGCCCGCTCGCCCGAGCGCAGCGCGCCGTCCATGCCGGTGGCCCACATCTCGGCCGTGTGCTCACCCGCGAAGTGGACCGGGCCGACGCTCTGGGCCAGCAGGCTGGGGAGCCTCGGGAAGTCACCCATCAGGGTCGACACGACGCCGCCGGCGTACGGCTCCCGCGTCCAGTCCTGCACCAGTCCCGCGAGGCGCCGAGGCCGCAGCCCGGTGGCGGCCTCGACCAGCCGGTCCAGGGCGCCCAGGGCCCGAGCCTCATCGCGGAGCACGCCGTCGGCGCGGTCGGCGAGCAGGCCGAGCACGACCACCGAGTCCCGCGGCCCGACCGGCCGGGCCCAGATCAGCGAGATCGGGCCGTCGCTCAGCGCCGACCGGCCGAGGCGGCGGACGAGCTCCGCGCCGTCGGCGTACTGGCCGATCACCTTGCCGCCCTGGGTCATCGGGGTGCTGAGCAGCGCGTCGGTCTTCCATTCGGGCAGCACGGGGGCGAACCCGATCCGCAGCGTGGGCGTGACCGGCGTCGCGACGACCACGTCCTGGCCGGTGAACCGGTCCGTGTCCGTCTCGACGACCAGCCCGCCGCGGCCCCGGCGCACCAGCCGCACCGGCTGCTCCAGTCTGATGTCGACCCCCTCGGCCATCGCCCGCGCGAGCGAGTCGGTGCCGTCGGCCAGCATCCAGCAGACCCGTCCGACGTGCGGTGGTTCGAGCATCGACATCCGGATCTGGGACGCCTCGTGCACCGGGTTGTATCCGGTCTGCCCGCAGAACAGCCGGCGGGCGACGGGGGAGAGGCCGGCACGGGCCGCCCAGGCCGGGATCGTCTCGGTCGGCGACGGCGGGGCGCTGTCGAGAGCGGCGCGGACTTCGTCGGCGATCCGGTCTCGCGCGTCGTCGGCGAGCCGCAGCCCGTCGACGACGACGGTCTCGCGCAGCGGCGAGGCCGCGGTCAGCCGGCCGTCCGGATCCGTGGGGAACAGCGCGACCTGCGGGGTGATGGCCACCTTGAGGTCGGCGCAGTACTCGAGGATCTTGTCCTGGCCGATGTCGATGAACGAGGCGCCCAGGTCCGCCGGCTGCCCGTGGCACAGGCGGTCACGCACCGTACGGGTGCGGCCGCCGACGTACGGCTGCGCCTCGAGGACGACGACCTCCTCCCCGTGACGGGCCAGTCTCCGCTCGGCCGCGAGCCCGGCGAGGCCCGCGCCGATGACGATCGTGCTCATGCGCGCACCAACCTCTCGTTGATCTCGGCGAGTGACATGCGGGTGGGCAGCCGGAGCACCTCGTCGGCCGCCCGAGCGCCGGACCGCACGGCGGCCTCCAGGGTGCCGCCCAGGTGGGCGTCGGTGTGGTCACCGGCGAAGTGGACCCGCCGGTCCGGTGTCGCGAACTGGGCGGCAAGGGCGCCCCGGGCGGTGTGCCGGGCCGTCGCACCCATACCGAGCGCGAACGGGTCCGCCGTCCAGTTCTTGCGGGCGCTCGCGATCCGGGTGACCGGTGCGCCGATGGCGACGCCCACGAGGGCGTCGAGGGCGTCGAGCGCCGTGCGATCGCTCTCGATCACGTGCCGTTGCGTGCCGGAGACGAACCCGCTGACCACGGCGGGACCGTCCGTGACATGGGGATTGCCGACCCACGCGGTGTTCACCGGCCCGTCACTGAAGACGCCGCGGGTGAGCGCGGCGCGGACCGCGTCGCCCTCCGCGTACTGGGCGATCACCTTGCCACCGGCCGCGCGCTGCAACGAGGTGAGCGCCCCCGTGAGCGTCGCGGGGAGCGGCGGATCGAAACCGATCGTCGGCAGCACGAACGCCGGTACGGCCATCACGACCTGGCGCGCGAGCAGCCGCTCACAGCTCTCCAACTCGACCTCGACCCGGCCGCCGGACTGCCGGACGCCCCGTACCGGGGCTTCGAGGCGTACGTCGAGATCGTGGGCGAGTCGGTCGGCCAGCGCCTGCGCACCACCCAGAATGCGCCGGACCGGGCCGAGATGAGGGCCGAGCAGGTACTGCGTGTCGGTCTGGAAGGGGTCGTACTGCACCGGCATCCGGGCGATCCCGGCCAGCGCCCCGCGGGCGAGCGCGGAGAGCCCCGCGCGACGGATCCACTGCTCGGCGACCTCGTGCGGCTCCGGGGGTGTGGCGAGCAGCGCGACCCGGATCTCGTCGTCGACCGCCGCGAATCGCGGCCCGGTCAGCAGCTCGGAGCCCACGACGATCCGTTCGTCGGCGAGCAGGCCCTCCAGCGGCGTCTCGTCGGGCCGGGTGTCCGGGCGCTCGATCCACACGGGGTCGGACAGTTCGACGCCGACCTCCGCGCACAGGCGGATCAGCGCGTGCGCGCCGGTGCCCACCAGCTCCGCGCCCAGGTCGCCGTACTGCCCTGCGGCGAAGCACTCCCGCACCGTGCAGGTGCGCCCGCCGACCCGGTCGCGGGCTTCGAGCACGGTCACTTCGGTACCGGCCGCGGCGAGTGCCCGTGCGGCGGTGAGGCCGGCCGGCCCCGCCCCCACCACGAGGACCCGGGCCGGGTCGTGGTTGCTCAACGTCATGGCGTCATGATCGGTGCCGCGGCCGGTTCCCGGACCGGCTCGGGGCGCCGATACCGCCCGGCTGGGGGAGAACGGCAGCGGTGGTCAGACCAGCAGGCCCAGTTGCTGGGCGCGGCTCGCGGCCTGAGCCCGGTTGCGCACCCCGAGCTTGCGGTAGACCGCGCTCGTGTGCTGCTTGACCGTGTGCCGGGAGAGGTTCAGGGAGGCGGCGACCTCGGGGTTGCTGAGCCCTGAGGCGACGTGCTGCAGGATGTCCAGCTCGCGCGGGGACAGCCGCACGGCCGGCGGCCGGGCGTCCACCGGGAAGACCCGGGCGCCTTCGGCGACGCGGCGCAGAGCGGCCGCGATCGCCGCGCGCGGCATGTGCTTCGACAGAGACGCGACCGCGCCGTGCTGGAGCGCCATGGACGCGGACATGCGCCCTTCGCCGGACATGAGCACGACGCGGACGTGCGACATGTGCTCCTTGAACATCCGGCACAGTTCGAGGCCCGACCGGCCGCCGAGGGAGGAGCTCACGAGGACCAGTTGCGGACGGTGCCGCTGGGCCACGTGCCAGGCCGTCTCGGCCGACGGCGCGACCAGGCACGACGCGACCCACGGCTCGTCCGTGAGGATCGAGCGCAGCCCGGCCTGGACGAGTTCGTTCTCGTCCACACAGAGGATCCGCTGGGATCGACATCGGTCCTCGGGGGCCGGTCCGGCCGGCATGACGCCGATGGCGCTCCGTGAACGGGTCTGCAGGAGAACTTCACTCATCGTTCCTCCTCGGGGGCGGCTCTGTTTCCCACGTGTTCGTGCCTCCGAGACTGCTTCCGGGCCGCCCCCCGGAGCACCGGGGGAACTACCTGCACCAGTACCTGTTCGTGTGAGCGGGGTCACTCGCGGGTCACTCCAGGGGCAGCCCCCGAAGCCGTTCCGGCCGGGAAACGGAACGGCGCGGTGCGACCGTGTGGGGCCGCACCGCGCCGGACTGTGAGGGAGGAGTACCTCAGTGTTCGTGGATGATCACGCCTCGGATGTTCTTGCCGTCCACCAGGTCCTGGTAGCCCTGGTTGATCTCGTCGAGCCGGTAGCGCCGGGTGACCAGCTCGTCGAGCTTGAGCCGCCCCGCCTGGTAGAGATCGAGGAGCTTGACGATGTCGTACTGGGGGTTGCAGCCGCCGAACAGGGACCCGGTGATCGTCTTCTCCCAGAGCGTCAGCTCCGCGCCGGAGACCCGCACATTGAGCGCCTCCATGCTGCCCAGGCCGGTCACCACGACGACGCCGCCCTTGCCGATAGCCGAGAAGGCGGACTGCACCACGGTCTCTTCGAGGGTGCCGACGAGGACGAGCGCCTGGTCGGCCATCTTGCCCCGGGTGAGCTCCCGGATCGTCTCCAGCGCCGGCTCGGCGTCAGCGAAGACGTGCGTGGCACCGAACTTCAGCGCCGTCTCCCGCTTGAACTCCTGCGGATCCACCACGACGACGTGCTTCGCGCCCGCCTGGACCGACGCCTGCACCGAGTTCATGCCGAGACCGCCGGCGCCGTAGATCACCGTGGTGTCGCCGGCCCGTACGTTGCCGCTGTTGACGGCGGTGCCCCAGCCGGTCGGGACGCCGCAGCCGACCAGGACGGCGGTCTCCAGCGGGATCGACGGGTCGATCTTGACCACCGAGTACTGGGACACCGTCGCGTACTGCGAGAAGGAGCCGAGGGAGCACATGCCGCCGACGTCGGTGCCCTCGTGGTGGAAGCGGAAGGTGCCGTCCAGCATCTGTCCGTCCAGCAGGAACTCGCCGAGATCGCACAGGTTCTGCCGGCCCGTGGAGCAGTAGCGGCAGATTCCGCAGCTCGGGATGAAGCTGCACACGACATGGTCGCCGGGCTTGACCTTGGTGACGCCGGGGCCGACCTCCTCGACGACGCCGGCTCCCTCGTGCCCGGCGACGATCGGCAGGCGGGAAGGGAGATCGCCGCTCGGCAGATGGAGATCGGAGTGGCACAGACCGGCCGCGACGAAGCGGATCAGGACCTCGCCCGCACGCGGCCCGTCCAGGTCGAGCTCAAGGATCTCGAACGGCTGGTCGAGGCCGGTCAGGACGGCGGCTTTCGTCTTCATGGGTGTCTTCCTCAGTCTGGACGGTGAGCAGATCGCGGTGCGGTGGGACGCAGGGCGAACGAAGCCCCTGAAGTAAGCAGCGCGCGTCGCGGCCGTTCCCGCCGAGCGGGGAAAGACCGCCCACCTGGGGGACCGGCCACCGTGCGCGGGCTGGTCCCCCAACCGGGTGCGGGATACGGCGGCGCCGATCACCGCACCGCGCTGGCACGCTTTGCTGCCCCCTGAGCCGGGGCGGCGGAGTCGCGCCGCCCGATCCCTTGCCGAAGGAAACCCGCATGTTCCGCACCGTGTACGACGAAGACCACGAGTCCTTCCGCCAGACCCTCCGCTCCTTCATCGAGGCGGAGGTGCTGCCCGTCTACGACGAGTGGTACGAGGCGGGCCAGGTGCCCCGCGACTTCTATCGCCGACTGGGCGAGCTGGGCATCTTCGGCATCAGCGTGCCCGAGGAGTTCGGCGGCGCGGGCGTGGACACCCACAAGTTCGAAGCGGTGCTGACCGAGGAGACGGCCCGTGCCGGCGTCCTGTTCGGCTGCACCGGCGCACATGTGCTGCTCTCCCTGCCGTACATCAAGATGCTCGCCACCGACGAGCAGAAGAAGCGCTTCCTGCCGAAGTTCGTGACCGGCGAGGAGATGTGGGCGCTCGCGATGACCGAGCCGGGCACCGGTTCCGACGTCGCCGGGGTGCGGACCACCGCGAAGCTGTCCGAGGACGGCACCCACTACCTCCTCAACGGCGCCAAGACCTTCATCACCGGTGGCGTGCACGCCGACCGCGTCATCGTCTGCGCCCGGACCGCCCCGGCGCCCGAGGACGACCGCCGCCACGGACTCTCGCTCTTCGCCGTCGACACCAAGTCGGAGGGTTATTCGATCGGCCGCAAGCTCGACAAGCTGGGCCTGCGCACCTCCGACACGGCCGAGCTGGCGTTCGTCGATGTGAAGGTGCCGGTCGAGGATCTGCTGGGCGAGGAGCACCAGGGCTTCTCCTACCTCGGCCGGAACCTGCCCTCCGAGCGCTGGGGCATCGCGCACAGCGCCTACGCGCAGGCCGCCGCCGCGGTGCGCTTCGCGCAGGAGTACGTGGAGCAGCGCACCGTCTTCGGCAAGCCGGTCGCCTCCTTCCAGAACACCCGGTTCGAACTGGCCGCCTGCCGCGCGGAGGTGGACGCCGCGCAGGCCGTCACCGACCGAGCCCTGGAGGCCCTGGACGCGGGTGAGCTGACGCCGGACGAGGCCGCGAGCGTCAAGCTGTTCTGCACGGAGACGGCGGACCGGGTCATCGACCGCTGCCTGCAACTGCACGGAGGCTACGGCTACATCAACGAGTATCCGATCGCCCGCCTGTACGCGGACAGCCGGGTCAACCGCATCTACGGCGGCACCAGCGAGGTCATGAAGATGATCATCGCCAAGGCCATGGGGCTCTGACGCACTGCGTGCGTGTTCCCGTTGACCCGATCTGAGCGACCGCTTAGTATCCCGGCTCGCCGACCGTTCCGCCCGCCCTTCCGATCGGATGCCCGACCATGGACTCACTGATCCTCTCGCGCCGCGACCTCGACTTCCTGCTGTACGACTGGCTGGACGTCTCGGCGCTGACCCGACGCCCCCGTTATGCCGACCACGACCGGGACACCTTCGACGCGGTCCTGGATCTCAGCGAGGCCATCGCCACCCGGCACTTCGCCCCGCACAACAAGAAGAGCGACGCCGAGGAGCCCCGCTTCGACGGCGAGCGCGTGCACGTCATCCCGGAGGTCAAGGAGGCCCTGAAGGTCTTCGCGGACTCCGGACTGATCGGCGCCGCCATGGACTACGACATCGGCGGACAGCAGCTGCCCGCCGTGGTCGCCAATGCCTGCACGGCCTGGTTCCAGGCGGCCAACGTCGGCACCTCCGCGTACCCGTTCCTCACCGTCGGCAACGCCAACCTGCTTCAGGCGCACGGCAGCAAGGAGCAGATCGACACCTTCGTGCGGCCCATGGTCGAGGGCCGCTTCTTCGGGACCATGTGCCTCTCGGAGCCCCAAGCCGGCTCCTCACTGGCCGACATCACGACCCGCGCGGTGCCGCAGGACGACGGGACGTACCGCGTCTCCGGCACCAAGATGTGGATCTCCGGCGGCGACCACGAGCTGAGCGAGAACATCGTCCATCTGGTGCTGGCGAAGATCCCCGGCGGCCCGGCGGGCGTCAAGGGCATCTCGCTGTTCATCGTGCCCAAGTTCCTCGTCGGACCGGACGGCAGCCTCGGGGAGCGCAACGACGTGGTGCTCGCCGGCCTCAACCACAAGATGGGCTATCGCGGCACCACGAACACCCTGCTCAACTTCGGCGAGGGCAGGCACACCCCGGGCGGCGCGCCCGGCGCCGTGGGATACCTGGTGGGCGAGCCGCACCAGGGGCTCGCGTACATGTTCCACATGATGAACGAGGCCCGCATCGGCGTCGGCCAGGGCGCCGCCGCGCTCGGCTACACCGGCTATCTGCACGCCCTCGACTACGCCCGCACGCGTCCCCAGGGCCGACCGCTGACGGACAAGGACCCCGGTGCCCCGCAGGTGCCGATCATCGAACACTCCGACGTGCGACGGATGTTGCTCGCGCAGAAGAGCTACGCGGAAGGCGCCCTGGCCCTCGTCCTCTACTGCAGCCGGCTCCTCGACGACGAGCGCACCGCCGAGAGGGAGTCCGTGCGTGCCCGAGCCCGGTTGCTGCTCGACGTCCTGACGCCGATCGCCAAGAGCTGGCCGTCGCAGTGGTGCCTGGCCGCCAACGACCTCGCCATCCAGGTGCACGGCGGCTACGGCTACACCCGCGAGTACAACGTCGAGCAGTTCTACCGCGACAACCGGCTCAACCCCATCCACGAGGGCACCCACGGGGTCCACGGCCTCGACCTGCTCGGCCGCAAGGTCGTCATGGGCGGCGGAGCCGGGTTGAGGCTGCTCCTGGACACGCTCGCGGCGACGGCCGCCCGGGCCGCGGCCGCCGGCGGCGAAGCGGCCGAAATGGGCGCACGGCTGGAAGCGGCGGCGGCCCGCGTCGAGCGGACGACCGCCACGCTGTGGTCGACGGCCGACCCCGAGACCGCCCTGGCCAACGCCTCCGTCTACCTGGAGGCCGTCGGCCACGTGGTGCTGGCCTGGATCTGGCTGGAGCAGTTCCTCGCGCTCGGAGACGCCACGGACGACTTCCGCGCGGGCAAGAGGCAGGCGGCCCGGTACTTCTACCGCTGGGAACTGCCGCGCACGGGACCGCAGTTCGACCTGCTCGACAGCCTGGACGGGACGACCCGGCACTGCGCCCCCGAGTGGTTCTGATCCACCCGCCGGCTCCGTGAGGGGTGCGGGAGCGGGCCGCCGCCTCAGTCGCCGGCCTGTCCCGGCCCCCTCACGAGCAGTTTCATCGACTCCTTCATCGCCTCGCCCGCGGCGTCCAGCGACCCCCCGGTCCGCAGCACACGATCGGTCAGCTCCGACAGGCCCCCGACCAGGATGACGGCCTTTTCCCAGGACAGCGGCTGCACGCCCGCGCGGCGCATCATCGGCCCCCGCGACAGCTCCATGTAGAACGCGGCGTAGAACTCGATGTCCTTCTCGAACAGTGCGAAGTACTGCCTGCCGAGCGCAGGCAGCTCCCGCGGGATGGCCGCCGACAGCGCGGGGTCGTGCGCGATCGCGGCGAGGAAGGAATCCACTGCCGTGTCGATCTGCGCGTCCCAGGAGGCGCTGCGGTCGACCGCCGTGACCACGGCCTGGCGCAGCCCGTCGGCCCACGCGTCGGCCAGTTCCGCGAGGCAGGCCTCCTTGTCGGCGAAGCACTCGTAGAACGTCCGCTTCGACGTGCGCGCGTTGCGGACGATGTCGGAGACCTTGGTGTTCTGCACGCCCTTCTCGCGGATCGCCTCCGCCAGGCCGTCGAGCAAGCGCTGACGGCGGGCCTCGAGACCCTCGGACGTGGGGGGTTGCTGCGCGGACTGCTGCTGCTCGCTCATGTCGATTCGGTCGTTCCCGATCATTGACGGCGTTGCGGTACTCGTGGTTACCATACCGTGCAAAGTTTGGTACCCACGGGTACCACGATGGTGCGGACACCAGCACCACGATCTCGAGGGCCCCTGTCGAACCCGCACCCAGAGGCGGCCGAGTCGCGCCCCGTCACGCCTTTCGTGCCGCCGCGCGCCCTCGGGGCGAAGCCTCTTCATCAACGGCCATGACCACGACGTGCACTCCGTGGGGCCTTGTGCGACGCGAACGAGGAGAAGATGCCATGCCGTTGGAACCATCGTCCCTAGCTCTCCTGGCGGAACTCGCCGAGGCCGGAGGTCCGGCTCTGCACGAGTCGACACCCGCGATCGCCCGGCTCGGCGACATGATCGCCGCCGGCCTGAGTGGGGCCGGACCGGAGGTGGACTCGGTCCGGAACCTCGAACTGGACGGCAAGGGAGGTACGTTCCGCACCCGCGTGCTGCGGCCGTCCGACCCGCCGCAGGCGATCATTGTCTACTTCCACGGCGGCGGATGGGTGCTGGGCGACATCGACCTCCAGTACGACCACGTCGGGCGCCGCCTGGCCAACGAGACCCGCTCGACCGTCGTGCTCGTCAACTACCGCAAGGCGCCCGAGTATCCGTTCCCCACGGCGCTGGAGGACAGCTACACCGCGCTGTGCTGGGTCGCCGACCACGCTACGGAGCTCGCGCCCGAGGGCGTGCCGCTGATCGTCGCGGGCGACAGCGCCGGCGGCAACATCGCCGCCGTGATGACCCATTGGGCCCGGGACAAGGCCGGGCCGCGCATCGACCAGCAGGTGCTTGTCTATCCGGTCACCGACTGCGCCACCGACACCGAGTCCTACCTCGCGCCCGAGAACCAGCTGATGCTCGACCGGGACAGCATGCTCTGGTTCTGGGGCCACTACCTCCCGGACGAGGCCGCGCGCACCCACCCCGACGCGTCTCCACTGCGCGCCGAGAGCCTGGCAGGCCTCCCACCGGCCCTGGTCTACGTCGCCGAGTACGACCCCTTGCGCGACGAGGGAGTCGCCTACGCACATGCCCTGCGCGCGTCCGGGGTGCCGGTCACGCTCCGCGAGGCCGAGGGGCAGATGCACGCCTTCTTCCAGATGGCCGGCGTGCTGCCCGGCCACGAGGAGGGCCTGCGGCTCGTGGCCGACCACATCAACGACTTCGCTTCTTCCTACGACAGCAAGGAGATCCGCCGTGTCTGACCACGACGTGCTCGTCATCGGCGCCGGATTCTCCGGCCTGTACCAACTGCACAGCCTGCGCGCGCTGGGCTTCGACACGCACGTCGTCGAGGCGGGCGACGACGTCGGCGGCACCTGGTACTGGAACCGCTACCCCGGCGCCCGCTGCGACATCGAGTCGATCGAGTACTCCTACTCCTTCGACGCCGATCTGGAACAGGAGTGGAACTGGAGCGAGCGCTACGCCGCACAGCCGGAACTGCTGTCCTACGCACGCCACGTCGCCGACCGGTACGACCTGCGCAAGGACATCACCTTCGGCACCCGCGTCGAGAAGCTGGAATGGGACGAAGCCGCCACGCACTGGCGGGTGTCCACCGACGACGGCTCCTCGCGGACGGCCCGCCACGTGATCGCCGCCACGGGGTGTCTCTCCAAGCCCTCCCGGCCCGACTTCGCCGGGCTCGACGACTTCCGCGGCGAGATCTTCTGGACGTCGAGCTGGCCTCATGAGGGCGTCGGCCTGGCAGGCAAGCGGGTCGCGGTGGTCGGTACCGGCTCCTCGGGGCTGCAGACCATCACCGCCATCGCGCCCGTCGTCGGGGAGCTGACCGTTTTCCAGCGCACGCCCTGCTTCGCCGTGCCGGCGCACAACGGGCCGATCACCGAGCGCCTGGCCGCGGCCAAGCAGCGCTATCCGGAGATCCGGCAGCACAACCGCACCTCGCCCGACGGGTTCCAGTGCAACGGCGGATCCGCGTCCCTGCTGGACACCGAACCCGGCACCGTACAGAAGGAGTTCGACAAGCGCTGGGCCGAAGGAGGCCTCTGTTTCGACCGCTCCTTCCCGGACATCCTGACCGACATCCGGGCCAACGAGGTCGCGGCCGAGTACGTACGGAGCCGGATCCGGGCCAAGGTCCATGACCAGGAGGTGGCCGAGAAGCTGTCACCGCGCAGCTACCCGATCGCCACCAAGCGCATGTGCGTCGACACCGGCTATTACGAGGTCTACAACCAGAGCAACGTGTCGCTGATCGACATCAACGAACAGCCCATCCACCGCTTCACCGAGCACGGCATCCTGGCCGGCGAGACCCTGCACGAGTTCGACGTGATCGTGCTCGCGACCGGCTTCGACGCGATGACCGGCGCCCTCGACGCCATGGAGATCCGCAACGGCGACCGGACCTTGAAGGACAAGTGGGCGCACGGGCCGCGCACCTATCTCGGCCTGATGTCGGCCGGCTTCCCGAACCTCTTCACCGTCTGCGGCCCGCAGAGCCCGTCGGTGCTCTCCAACATGCTCACCTCCATCGAGTACCACGTCGAATGGATCAAGGCGGCGCTACGGCACCTCCGCGATCGCGGCCTGAGCCGTATGGAGGCGGTGCCGGAGAACGAGGACAACTGGGTCGCCGCCACGAACGACCTGGCCGATCTGACCCTCATGCCCCGCGCCGCGTCGTGGTACATGGGCGCCAACATCCCCGGCAAGCAACGTGTCTTCATGCCGTTCGCCGGCGGTGTCGGCCTCTACCGGCAGATCGCGGACGGCGTCGCCGTGGCGCGCTACCACGGATTCGAGCTGGCATGAGCGACCACCTGAACGCACCCGAGCTCGCGAAGGAGTTCACGGGCAGGACCGCGCTCGTCACCGGCGCCGCCTCCGGGATCGGTCTGGCGGTGGCCGAGCGGTTGGCGGCGGGCGGCGCCGCCGTGGTCCTCGCCGACCACAACGCCGAGGGGGCCCGCGCCGCCGCCGACAAGCTGGTCGCCGACGGCGCCCGGGCTGCCGCGACTCCGCGTGTCGATGTCACCGATCCGACGAGTGTCGAATCGGCGGTGAGCTTCACGGTCGACACCTTCGGCAGCCTCGATCTGGCGGTGAACAACGCCGGTATCGCCGGGCCCACGCAGCCCACCGGCGAACACGACATCGACGCGTGGAACGAGGTGATCGCCACCAACCTCAGCGGCGTCTTCCACTGTCTGCGCCACGAGCTGCCCGTCATGGTCGCCCAGGGCACGGGAGCGATCGTCAATGTCGCGTCGATCCTGGGCACCAACGGGTTCGTCGGCTCGCCCGCCTACGTGGCCGCCAAGCACGGCGTCGTCGGACTGACCAAGACGGCCGCCCTGGAGTACGCGACGCAGGGCGTCCGGATCAACGCGGTCGGGCCGGGATTCATCGACACGCCGTTGCTGGCCGATGCCTCCGACGCTGAGCGCGACCAGTTGGTCGCGCTCCACCCGCAGGGACGCTTCGGATCGTCCCGGGAAGTCGCTGAGCTGATCGTCTTCCTGCTCTCGGACCGCGCCTCATTCATCCAAGGCAGCTACCACCTTGTCGATGGCGGCTACTCGGCCCAGTAGCGCCGACGTTCCCGCCGGCAGAAGGAGATACCGCTCATGAAGGCTCTGCAATATCGGGCGATCGGCGCCTCTCCCGAGGTCGTCACGGTGCCTGACCCCGAGCCCGGCCCGGGACAGGTGCTGCTGAAAGTGACCGCGGCAGGCGTCTGCCACTCCGATCTCGCGGTGATGTCCGACCCGGATGTGCCGACCGAGTTGCTCCCGTTGACGCTCGGCCACGAGGGCGCCGGCACCGTGGCCGCGCTCGGTGAGGGTGTCACGGGTCTCGGCATCGGAGACCCGGTGGTGATGTACGGCGCCTGGGGGTGTGGGGCGTGCCCGGCCTGCACCGTCGGAAAGGAGAACTACTGCCCGCACGCGAGGGATCTCGGCATCCATCCACCGGGTCTCGGCGCCCCGGGTGCCCTAGCCGAGTACGTGATCGTCGATGATCCGCGCCACCTGGTCCTGTTGGACGGCCTGGACCCGGTGACCTCGGTGCCGCTCACCGACGCCGGACTGACGCCCTATCACGCCATCAAGAAGTCGCTGCCGAAGTTGGTCCCTGGGACGACCGCCGTGGTCATAGGTGTGGGCGGGCTGGGTCACCTGGGCATCCAGTTGTTGCGTGCGCTCACGTGTGCGCGCGTGATCGCGCTCGATGTCGGAGAGGACAAGCTCGAGCTGGCGCGGTCCGTCGGCGCCCACGAGACGGTGATCTCCGATGAGCACGCTGCCGGCCGCGTGCGGGAGTCGACCGGCGGGCGCGGCGCCACCGCCGTCTTCGACTTCGTCGGCGCACCCCCGACCGTGGCCACCGCCGGGGCCTGCGTGGCGATCGAGGGAGATGTCACCATCGTCGGTCTCGGCGGGGGCACCCTGCCGGTCGGGTTCGAAGCGGTGCCGTACGGGGTGAACGTGATGTCGCCGTACTGGGGCAGCCGTGGCGAACTCGTCGAAGTACTGGATCTCGCCCGAGCAGGCTCGATCGAGGTGCACGTCGAGACGTACTCGCTCGACGAGGCGCCGCTGGTCTATGAGCGTCTGCACGCGGGAAAGATCAGCGGACGGGCGGTGATTCTCCCCAACGGCACTGCTGCAGCCCTGGGTTCTGGTGTCGAGGGTGAAGTCCGTCAGCGGCACTCCTTCAGCGCACCGAGCCCGGTGTCGAGCAGCGGCTCCACGGCGGCACCGACCAGCTCGAAGCCGGCGCCGACAGTCTGACCGCGCAGGTGGCGGTGGTGGATGCCCTCGGAGACGGCGGCCAGCTTGAACGCCGCCAGCCCGAGATAGAACCCGAAACGGGACAGGTCGCGCCGGCTTCGGGCGGCGTACCGGTCGACGATCTCGTCCTCGGTGAGAAATCCCGGTGCCGAGGACGCGTCCGGGGCCACGGCACTCTCGCCGAGCAGCGTGCCGAGCCGCTGGTAGAGCACCAGCAGCGCCACGTCGGTCAGCGGATCGCCCAAGGCGGCCATCTCCCAGTCGATGACCGCGGCAGGCCGGTCCAGTTCGTCCGTCAGCACGTTGTCGAGCCGGTAGTCGCCGTGCACGATGCCGGGTGCGGACTGAGGGGGCACGCCTGCGGCGAGCCGGTCGTACAGCTCGTCCGCGGCAGGCAGGTCTCGGCAGTACGAGGCATCCAACTGGGTTTTCCAGCGCCGGAGTTGGCGGGGGAGGAATCCCTCGGGGCGGCCGAAGTCGGCGAGTCCGACCGCGGCGGGTTCGACCTCGTGCAGTGCGGCCAGGGTGTCGACAAGTCCGGTCGAGATCACCCGGGTGCGCACCGGGCCGAGCCGCGCCAGCTCGAAGGCGCTGCGGTACGGCGTACCGGTGATGCGCTCCATCACGTAGAACGGGGCGCCCAGCACCCCGCCGTCGGAGCACAGAGCGTGCGTCCTGGGGACCGGCACCGCGGTGTCCCGCAAAGCAGACATCACCCGGAACTCGCGGGCCATGTCGTGGGCCGTCGCGAGGACGTGACCCAGCGGGGGCCGGCGGACGATCCACGTCGAGATCCCGTCGGTGACCTCGTACGTGAGATTGGACCTGCCGCCGGCGAGCAGCCGGGCGGTGAGGTCCTGCCCGGCCCCCGGCACCGCCTCGGCCAGCCACCGGCCGAGGCGGGGCAGATCCAGGCCCGGCAGGTCGTGCTGTGTCGTCGGCATCAGGCCACCACGCTCAGCGTCTCGGCCACGCAGGCGGGCCTGCTCGCGCCCTGGCGCTCGACGGTGACCCGCGTCGTGACGCGGTAGCCACCGCCGCCGGGCTCCACCGACACGAGCTCGACCCCGGCGCGCACCTTGGAGTCGACCGGTACGGGAGAGATGAAACGAACCTTGTTCGCACCGTAGTTGACGCCCATCGAGACGCCCTCGACCTCGTAGACCTGCCAGGCCAGCATCGGCACGAGTGACAACGTCAGATAGCCGTGCGCGATGGTGCTGCCGAAGGGCCCGGCCGCCGCCCGCTCCACGTCGACGTGGATCCACTGGTGGTCGCCGGTGGCGTCGGCGAAGGTGTCGATCTGCTGCTGGGTGACGGTGTGCCAGTCCGAGTGCCCGAGGTGGGTGCCGACCGCCTTCTCCAACTCCGCGATGCTCTTGAACACCTTCATCCCTGCGGCCCTCCGGCGACGTAGAGCACCTGGCCGGAGACGAATCCGGCGCCCTCGCCGGCGAAGAACGACACGGCGTTGGCGATGTCCTCGGGCAGGCCGCTGCGCGCCACCGGGATCTGCGCGGTCACGGCCTTCCTGAAGTCGTCGAACGACACCCCCATCCGCTCCGCGGTGGCGGCGGTCATCTCCGTCTCGATGAACCCGGGTGCGATCGCGTTGGCGGTCACGCCGAACTTCCCCAGCTCCAGCGCGAGCGTCTTGGTGAAGCCCTGCAGCCCGGCCTTGGCGGCGGCGTAGTTGGCCTGGCCCTTGTTGCCGAGAGCCGACGTGCTGGAGAGGTTCACGATGCGGCCCCAGCCGGCCTGGGTCATGTAGCCCTGCACCGCGCGGGACATCAGGAACGAGCCGCGCAGGTGCACGTTCATCACCGCGTCCCAGTCGGCGACGCTCATCTTGAACAGCATGTTGTCGCGGATGATCCCGGCGTTGTTGACGAGCACGGTCGGTTCGCCCAGTTCTTCGGCGATCCGCTGCACGGCTGCCTGTACGCCCGGCTCGTCGCTCACGTCGACGCCGACCGCGAGCGCCCGGCCTCCGGCGGCCTCGATCCGCTCGACGACCGGCTTGCAGGCGCTCTCTTCGAGGTCGAGGACCGCTACGGCGAGGCCGTCGGCGGCGAGCCGTTGGGCGACACCGGCCCCGATGCCTCGGGCCGCGCCGGTGACGACGGCGGTACGGGTGGTGGTCATCAGTTTCGCTCCTGTCGAAAGAGGGGTGGGGCGCCGTCAGCCGGCGCCGGTGAGGGTCACGCCGCCGTCGACGACCAGGACCTGCCCGGTGATCCAGGCGGCGTCGTCGGAGAGCAGGAATGCCACGGCGCCGCCGATGTCGTCCGGGACGCCGAGCCGCTTGAGCGGGTAGGCCGCGGCGGCCTCGTCCTCGCGGCCGTCGTAGAGCGCGGTGGCGAACTTCGTTTTGACCACGGCCGGGGCCACCGCGTTGACCCGGATGTCCGGGCCGAGCTCGACGGCGAGTTCCTCGGTGAGGTGGGTGAGCATCGCCTTGCTGGCGCCGTACAGGCCGATGCCGGGCGCGGGCCGGATGGCGGCGACCGAGGAGACGTTGACGACGGCGCCGCCGTGCGCGGACATCCACGCCTGGTGCACCGCTTGCGTCCACGACAGCGCGGCGAGGCAGTTGACTTCGACGATCTTGCGGGCGGCCTCGAGGTCCAGCTTCATGAGCGGGCCGTACACCGGGTTGATGCCGGTGTTGTTGACGAGCAGATCGGCGCTGCCGAACGAGTCGACCGCGCGCTCGACGACCTCGGTCTGGTGGTCGAGGTCGGCCGTGTGCCCGGCCACGCCGATCGCGTGCTCCGGCCCGCCGAGCCGCGCGACCGCCTCGTCGAGCGCCTCCTGCTTGCGAGCGGTGATGACGACCTTCGCGCCTTCGGACACCAGCCGCTCGGCGATAGCGAGCCCGATCCCGCGGCTGGCCCCTGTCAGGATCGCCGTCCTGCCGTCGAAGCGCCGGGTCACGACAGCCGCTCCAGCACCATGGCCATGCCCTGACCGCCGCCGACGCACATGGTCTCCAGGCCGAACTGCTTGTCGTGGTACCGGAGGGAGTTGATCAGGGTGCTGGTGATGCGGGCGCCGGTCATGCCGAACGGGTGGCCGACGGCGATCGCGCCGCCGTTCACGTTGAGCCGGTCGAAGTCGATGCTCAGCTCCCGGGCCGAGGGGATCACCTGGGCGGCGAACGCCTCGTTGATCTCCACCAGGTCGATGTCGCCGATGGTCAGCCCGGCCCGGCGCAGCGCCTGCCGGGAGGCCTCGATCGGTCCGAGTCCCATGATCTCCGGGGACAGACCGGTGACCCCGGTGCTGACGATGCGCGCCAGGGGCGTGATGCCGAGCTGCTTCGCCTTCGTGTCGGACATGATCACGAGTGCAGCGGCGCCGTCGTTGAGGGAGCAGCAGTTGCCGGCGGTCACGGTGCCGTCGGGGCGGAAGACCGGCTTGAGCGCGGAGACCGCCTCCAGGGTGACGCCGGGGCGCGGGCCGTCGTCATGGGTGACCTGACTGCCGTCGGGCAGCGTCACCGGGGTGATGTCACGCGCCCAGAAGCCGTCGGCGATGGCCCGCTCCGCCAGGTTCTGCGAACGCACGGCGAAGGCGTCCTGGTCCGCCCGGGTCACCCCCATGGACTGCGCGACGTTCTCGGCGGTCTGTCCCATGGCGATGTAGGCGTCGGGCAGGGAGCCCTCGACGCGCGGGTCGACCCAGGTGCCTCCGTCGGCGGCGAGCTTCTCCGTACGGGCCTGCGCTTCGGCGAAGACCGGGTTCTCGGTGTCCGGCAGACCGTCCGCGCTGCCCTTGACGAACCTGCTGACGGTTTCGACCCCGGCGGAGATGAAGACGTCGCCCTCACCGGCCTTGATGGCGTGCAGGGCCATCCGGGTGCTCTGCAGGCTGGACGAGCAGTAGCGGTTGACGGTGGTTCCGGGAACCGAGTCCAGACCGGCCAGTACCGCGACGATCCGGGCCATGTTGAAGCCGGACTCGCCACCTGGCTGTCCGCACCCCAGGACCAGGTCGTCGATCTCGGCGGGGACGAGTTGCGGCACCTGTGCCAGTGCCGCCCGCACCATCTGCACGGTCAGATCGTCCGGACGCATCTCCCGGAGCGAGCCCTTGCCGGCCCGGCCGATGGGCGAGCGGGCGGTGGCGACGATGACGGCCTCGGGCATGAGCACTCCCTGAATGACTAAGCGCTTGCTTGTGGTGGGGGGAACGTACGTGAGAGCGGACGGCGCGACCGGGGCGTGGCGGGAACCTTGCCCGCCTGGGGGATGGCTGTGTCCCCATCCGCCGTGGGGAAGAAGAGGCGGAGGGGGCCGGCCCCGGTGGCCGACCCCCTTCGCATCACCGACGGCCGGCAGGGAAGCTCCCGGCGGGCGACTCGCTACGCGGCCGCGGACTCGGCCGTCAGCTCGCCGCGATGACGAAGCCGGGAGATGAGCGTGACGACCAGGACGAGCAGCGCGAGCCCGACGGTGACCTCGTAGCCGGCCGTGTAGAGGTATTCCTTCGGCAAGCCGATCTTGGGGATGGTGTCGAGGGTGAGCAGCGTGGTGACCACCGCAGATCCGAGCGCGAAGCCGATGGCCATGGTGGTGCCCGCCATGCCGGCGGCCATCCCGGCCTTGTCCTCGGGGACGACCAACTGCGGCACGGCGAACGCGCCGCTGTACCCGATGCGGCTGCCGAGGCCGACGAAGGCCGCGCCGACGAGGTACTGCCACTTCTGCTCGTGGGCGAAGACGAGCCAGCCGAGTCCGACGATGGAGACCGCTGTGCCGATGACGAGGACGGTCGCCGGACGACCCTTCTGGACGGCCTTCTCGGCGGCCTTGCCACCGACGAACATCATCAGCGCGAAGGGCAGCATGAGCAGGCCCGTGCCGAGAGCGTCGACGCCCAGTCCGTAGCCGACCTCCGCGGGGGTCTCGGCGTAGTAGGCCACCAGCAGCAGGAACGCGGCGTCGATGGCGCCGAACATCCCTGCGGCGAAGCACGCCGGTGAGACCAAGGGCTTCTTCAACAGCTTGATGTCGAAGACCGCCGTGGCGGAACCGCGCTGGACCAGGGCCCACAGAACGCCGCCGACGACCCCCGCGCCCAGGACCGCGACGATCGCCGTGTCGCTCCAGGTGAGGCCCTGGGTCAGGGCGAGCAGGACGGCGGTGACCCAGGCGATGAGCCACACGGTTCCGAGGATGCCGATACGTCCGGACGACGTCGGGCGGGACGAGGGGACGATGAGGAGCAGGGCCACGGTGGTCGCCGCGAACGCCGCCGCCAGGATGTAGAAGAAGCTCGTGAGCGAGAGGTACTTCACCGTCAGCCCGCCGCCGACCATGCCGAGGACCGTTCCGGAGCCCGTGGCCATGATCAGCACGCTGACCGCCGTCGCCACCGCGCCGTCGGCGAGGTGCCGGCGCAGGAAGCTGAGCGGCAGCAGCTGCGCGGCGCCGCCGAACCCGAGGAGCACGGACCCGGCCAGAAGCGTCGGGTAGGAGTCGCCGACGGCCGGCACGAGCGCACCCGTGATCAGGAAGCCACCGGACAACAGCGACGTGGTGCGGTCGTCCAGCACGTCGGTGAGCCGTGGAAGCAGGACGAAGCCCGCTCCGCCGCCCAGGGTGAGAGCCGTGAAGATCCAGGCCGACGCCGCCACCCCCAGGCCGAACTGCGCCTGCATCAGCGGCAGCAGCGGCGGCATCATGAAGGCGACCGCGTTGGTCACGGTGGCCAGGACCGCCGCGACGGCGATCAACGCGCCACGACGGGGCGTGGCGCCGGGTGGAGCTGCTCTGGGTATGTCAACCGACTCGGTGAATTCAGTCATGCCCGTCTCCCATGGTCGATCGCCGCATCTGCGGACAGGAACCAGCCGAAGCCGGGCGAACGTACGGCGACTTCAGGCCATACCCTGATGCGATTGACCGGAACCCGCCCGGGTGGGGGATGCCCCTCGGCCCGGAGCATGGCGGCGGGACGGCTTCAGGCGGCGAGCGGCAGGTCGGCCCAGTGAGTGGCTCCTTCCCCGCAGGCGCGCGTGCCCCGGGCGGTGGCCAGGAAGCCGACGATGGCGCTTCCGCGACCGTGCTCGTCGAGTTCGCGGTCGGCGCCGGGGGCGCCGGCCTCGTGTGCCGGACCGCCGTCCGTGACCGCGACGTGGATCGTGTGGTGATCGCCGGGCGGCACGAGTTCCAGGGCGACCGGGGGCAGCGCGTGTTCGACGGCGTTGGTGACCAGTTCGGAGACCGCGAGGACGACCTGGTCCGCCTCGTCGCCCAGGACTCCCCAGCCCTTCAGCGTGTCGAAGGCGAGGCGGCGTGCGATGCCGGCCGCCTGCGGCGCGTGGGGCAGATCCCACCGGAAGGCTTCGCGGCGCGGGACAGGAAGGGTGACCGTGATGCCGGAAGGCGCCATGGCGCCGAAGCCGCTGTCATGGGGAGGGGGAGTGACGTACATGGCCATCGTCTCCGATTACCTGCGTTACGAGTGGAACTGCCTCCAATCTGCCGTGCGGGCAGCGATCCGCTGAGAGTAGAACTACCTGTTCCGATACCTGCCCGACGGCCGCCGGGGCGGTTCACGCACGCCCGGACTGCTGCTGCGCGATCCAATTCGCCACCTGTGTGCGGGTGTTGAAGCCGAGCTTGGTGAGGATCTTCTCGACGTGTCCTTCCGCGGTCCGCAGGGAGATGACCAGCCGTGCGGCGATCTCCTTGTTCGACAGACCCTGTGCCACCAGTTCCGCCACCTCGCGCTCACGCCGGGTCAGCGTCGAAGCAGGGCGTGACGCCGCACTCGCGGGCTGTGCGCGCTCTCGCAGGGCGAGGGCGAGTGTTTCCGCGACCGTCAGGGCGCTGCCCCGCTCGAAAGCCGCGTCGAACTCGGCGTCCCCGATCTTCGTGCGCGCCATCGTCTCGAACCTGGCTCGCTGTGCGAGCAGGAGCGTCCAGCCGAACAGCGGGGCCCCCAGGCCCTGCCACAGGGGATTCGCCCCGCCGAACAGAGTGGCGGCCCGCTGGGCATTGCCCTGCGCCGCCGTGATCCACGCGAGGACATCGAGAGCGAGCGCCATGCCCAGGGTGTCGTGGAAGAACCGCTTGATCTTGAGCGCCTCGCACAGGTCAGCCTCCGCCCCGTCGAGGTCGCCGTGGATCAGCCGCAGGAACCCGCGCCCCCACAGGGCCCAGGACAGCACCCACTGCTCGCCGGCCTCCGTGCAGCGCCGGAACAGCTCGTCGATGATGTCGGATGCCTTGTCGAGTTCGCCCAGGAGGATGAGGGCCGCCGCCAACTCCGTCTGCAGGTTGTTGGGATAGTGGGCCGGTGCCTCGGTCTCGGCGTACCGCTTGAGTGCCTCGGTGAACAGAGGGATCGCGCCGGACAGATCCGTACTGAGGAACTTGCTCAGTCCGCGCACATGTGTGGCGTAGGCGAGCGAGGGAGGGTCGTCCAGCTGGACGGCGACCGTCCAGGCATCCTCGGCCGACGCCGCTGCCGCCGCCTCGTCTCCCTGACACGCGGCGATGTAGGAGACCGTGGCCAGCGCCCAGGCCCGCTCGCGGCTGGGCTCCGCGTCGAGCGCCAGGGCCCGGGAGAGCCAGAGCCTCGCCTCGGTGGGGTGCCCCATCGCAAGCCACAGCCAGGGTGCCGCCGCCATGCTCAGCCCGACGCGGGCCTCGCCCGGTTGGGACAGGCAGTACTCCAGCGCGTGCCGGAGGTTCGGGTGCTCCGTCTGGAGCCTTCGGGCCCACTCCTGCTGGTTCGGGCCGCTCCACTCGTCTCCCGCCGTCTCCATGAGGTGGCGGTACCAGTCGCGGTGCCGCCGGCGGAGGTCCGGTTCCTTCCCCGACTCCCCGAGGCGGGCCTGGCCGTATGCGCGGATGGTCTCCAGCATGCGGAAGCGGACGTGTTCTCCCTGTTCCTCGCGAACGAAGAC
This sequence comes from Streptomyces sp. NPDC050145, assembly GCF_044460245.1. NCBI lineage: Bacteria > Bacillati > Actinomycetota > Actinomycetes > Kitasatosporales > Streptomycetaceae > Streptomyces > Streptomyces sp. NPDC050145. Next base: position 448,995 of record NZ_JBITJS010000003.1, read on the forward strand.
CGACTTCTCGACAAGTCCGGCGACGGTGTCGAGGACCATCGGCCGGGGCAGCGCCGCATCGGTGCACACGGCTTCGAGCGCGTCGGCGTCGAATCCGCCGACGAAGACGGATGCCCGGGCCCACAGCGTCTGTTCGGCCGGGGTGCACAGGTCGTAGCTCCAGTCGATGAGCGCCTGGAGCGTCTGGTGCCGTTCCGGCAGGTTGCGGTTGCCTTCGCGCAGCAGCTGGAACCGGTCGTCGAGGCGACTCGCCAGATCATGGACGGTGAGGACCCGCAACCGCACCGAAGCCAGCTCGATGGCGAGGGGAATGCCTTCCAGACGACGGCACAGACGGACGACCGCCGCCTCGTTGTCGGGCGAGACCGAGAAACCGGGAACGACCGCAGCCGACCGGTCGGCGAACAGCGTGACCGACGGGTACTGGGTCGCCGTACCGGGCTCGACGGAGTCGCCCGGAGGGGGAGTCGGCAACGGTGGAACGGGGTAGATGTGCTCCCCGGCGATGCGCAGCGCCTGCCGGCTGGTGGCCAGAATCCTGACCTCGGGCGCTGCGCGCAGTACCTGGTTCGCGAGGTCTGCGGCTGCTTCCACCAAGTGCTCACAGTTGTCCAGGACCAGCAGCATGTGCCGTTGCTCCAGGTGATCGCGGAGAACGGTCATCGGGGAGCGGGCCGACTGCTCTTTGATCCCGAGGGCGTCGACCACGCTGTGGGGGAGCAGAGCCGGGTCCTTCAACGACGCCAGCTCGACCAGGCAGACACCGTCCGGGAAGGCCCGCTGCATCTCCGCGGCGACGCGGAGCGCGAGCCGTGTCTTGCCCACGCCTCCGATGCCGGTCAGTGTCACGAGACGGGTCGTGGCGAAGAGCTGCCGGACCGCGGAGACATCCTTGCGCCGCCCCACGAAGCTGGTGAGATCCGCCGGCACGGCGTTCTGCTTAGGCATCGAGTCCCCACGTGCGGAGGTTGGGAGCGGTGATCCGATCGTACCGCCGCACACGTCCCCGGCCGAGGCTCCGGGAGACCCCCGGCGGGTACGTGTGCGCGTGGTTCCCGTCGACCCTGCTCAAGAGACGGTGTCGGTGCGCGGTCGATGCCGGGCCACCAGATCCACGAGTTCGGCCACGGCTTGCCGGAGGAGCCGTCGGCCCTCGTCCGCGCTCGCGCCGGCGGGGTCTCCCAGCACGCCGTTGGCGGTGACGGCCGCCAGACCGGACTCCTGCAGGCGCGGCAGGAGCGTGTGGACCGGGGCGGTGTTCCCGGCCCGCGCCGACTCCAGACGCACCGCGTGCGGGGCCAGCTCCAGCATGACGGACGTCTCGGTGCGGCCCGCGTGGGCGTCACCGTCCCAGTGTGGACCCCAGGCCAGCACATGCCGACCCTCGGCACGCAGCCGGCGCACGGACCGGGTGACAGGCTGTGCGTTGCCGCCGTGGGCGGAGACCAGAACGACCAGCGAGAACGTCTCGGTCGCCGAGCGCACCAGCTCGGTCAGGAGCAGTTCGACAGCCTCCTGGCCGATGGACAGCGTGCCGGGGAACCCCTGGTGCTCCCCGCTGGAGCCGAACGCCACGGCCGGGCTCACCACCGCGGGCACCTGCTCGGCAAGGCGCTCGGCCAGGGCGACGGCGATGTCGGTGTCGGTGGACATCGGCAGGTGTGGCCCGTGCTGCTCCGTGGCGCCCACCGGCACCGCCAGGACGGTCGACCGCCGCACCCGCTCGGCGACATCGGTCCAGGTCAGCGACGCCAGCGCGGTCATCAGACGGACCGGGTCCGCCGCGGAGCCCCGAGGGACCGTGCGAAGCCCTGGGGCAGCACCACGTCGTCGGGGGTGAGGTCGTGGACGGACGAGCGCCCGAGCCCGAGGAGCGCGGAGTCGATGCCACCGCGCAGGACGTCGAGCACGTTCTCCACGCCCGCCTGACCGTTCGCGGCCAGACCCCACAGGTAGGCCCGCCCGATCATCACGGCGCGGGCGCCGAGCGCGAGGGCCTTGACCACGTCGCTGCCGCGCCGCACCCCGCCGTCCAGGAGCACCTCGATCTGGTCGCCCACCGCTTCGGCCACGGCGGGCAGCGCACGGATGGTCGCAGGGGTGCCGTCGAGGTTGTTCCCGCCGTGGTTGGAGACCGAGACGGCCTGGGCGCCGATGTCCACGGCGCGCTTGGCGTCGTCGACGCGGATGATGCCTTTGACGAGGAACGGCCCGCCCCACTGCTCGCGCATCCACCGCACGTCGTCCCAGGTGGGAGGGGGCGTCTGCATCCATTCTCCGTAAGCGCCGAAGAAGGTCGGCGCCTGCCGGCCCACAGCGGTGACGTTCGGGGTGGTGAGGTCGGGCAGCCGGCGGGTCCGGGCGAACGCGAGCAGCCAGCGCGGGTGGGTGATCCCCTCCGGCGCGAAGCGCGCCATCGCCTTGAGGTCGAGGCGCTCGGGGATGTGGGGGCTGCCCCAGTCCCGGCCGTGCGAGAACGACCAGTCCAACGTCACGATCAGCCCCTTGGCGCCGGCCTCCCGGGCTCGCTCCATCTGGGCGACCATGGAGTCCTTGCTGCCCATCCAGTACATCTGGAAGAACGTCTGCGGATTGGCCGCGACGACCTCCTCGACGGGCTTGCTCGCGAAGGAGCTCAGACCCATCGCTGTTCCCCGGGCCGCCGCCGCGCGGGCCACGGCCACCTCCCCGTCCGGGTGCACGGCCTGCACACCGGTCGGGGAGATGATCACCGGGAGGGAGACCGACTGGCCCAGGACGGTCGTGGCCTGATCACGCTTGTCCGGCAGATCCGCGACGTGCGGAGCGAAGCCGGCCTCGGCGAAGGCGGCCATGTTGTCCCGGTAGGTCGTGCCGCGCTCGGAACCGGCGAGCAGGGCGCCGTACACGGAGGCAGGCAGGCGTCGCTTCGCTCGGCGCTGCGCCTCGGCGACGGTTTCGAACCATGCGTTGGGCATGACGCCCCTCTCTTCTTTCGTGGACAGCCGTTCGGGACCGGGCGGCCTTCGGCTTCTCTCGTGAACCAGGCGGTCATCCCGCTAGGCCAGCGGACTTTCGTCGCACAGGCGCGCGGGCCGGCTCTCCCGCCGGACCGGCAGGCCGAGCAGGACGGGCTGCCCGCGTACCGGACCCCGGTGGGAGTGGTCCTCGCCGGGCCGGGGAGCGGACGACCGGTCGCCGGCCAGCGCCGCCTCCGCGTGCCCCTGGACGCACTCCGGATCGGGGCCGTCCAGCGGCAGCCCCGTGAAGAACTTGGCGGCCATGCACCCGCCGCGGCAGGCGTCGAAAGCCGAACACCGCGTACAGGCACCGGCCGATTGAGGCTGCCGCAACTCCTGGAAGAGCGACGAGGAGCGCCACACCCGAGTGAAGCCGCCTTCGTCGCGCACGTTCCCGGCCTTGAACGTGTCATGGATGGCGAACGGGCAGGCGTACACGTCACCGACCGGGTCGATCAGGCACACCACGCGCCCGGCGCCGCACAGATTGAGCCCGGGCAACGCCTCGCCGTAGGCGGAGAGATGGAAGAAGGAGTCCCCGGTGAGGACGTGGTCGCCGTGCTCGACCAGCCAGTCGTACAGCTGCCGTTGCTGCGCCGCCGTGGGGTGCAGTTCGTCCCACACGTCGGCGCCCCGGCCGGAGGGCCGCAGCCGTGTCAGCCGCAACTGTGCCCCGTACCGGTCGGCGAGTTCCTTGAAGGCGTCCAGCTGCCCGATGTTGTGGCGGGTGGCCACGACCGAGATCTTGAACCCGGTGAAGCCCGCCGCGGCGAGGTTGTCCATGGCCCGCAGCACAGTTGCGTACGAACCGATGCCGCGCACCGCGTCGTTGACCTCGGCCGTCGCCCCGTCCAGGGACAGCTGGACGTCCACGTAGTCACTGGCGGCCAGCCGCCGCGCGACCTCCGGGGTGATCCTGACGCCGTTGGTGGAGAACTTGACGCCCACCTGGTGGGCGGTGGCGTAGTCGACCAGCTCCCAGAAGTCGGGGCGCACGGTGGGCTCGCCGCCGCCGATGTTGACGTAGAAGACCTGCATGCGCTGCAACTCGTCGATGACGGCCTTGCACTCGTCGGTGCTCAACTCGCGCGGGTCGCGCCGGCCCGAGCTGGACAGGCAGTGCACGCAGGCCAGATTGCAGGCGTACGTGAGCTCCCAGGTGAGACAGATCGGCGCGTCGAGGCCGTGCTCGAAGTGGTCGATGAGGCGGCCCGATCGGGCCGGCCTCGGCGGTGCTGCGGAAGGCACGGTCATGGCGCCTCCTCTCCTTGCGCATGAGCGTCACCACGGTCGTCCCGACCGGTGCGCTCGGTGATCATCCGGGACTCCGCCAGCCGCGCCAGGGCGTCCCGGTAGCGCCGCGCCTCGGCGGGTTCGACGCCTGCCGCCCGGCAGGCTTCCGCCGCGCTCGGACAGTGGGCCAGTTCTTGTACGACGGTGAGCAGCCGGCGGTCCTTGAGGAAGGACAGCTGGCGGGTCCCGAAGTGATAGAGCAGTGCTCCGAAGGGCTCCGGGCGAACGGCGACCTGGGGATGCACGGTCCAGGCCGCCTCCAGGTCGAACCGCGCGGTCCCGTTCCTGTGCGTGGGCATGGTGTCCATGCCTCAGTACACGCCGCACATGCCGTCGATGGACACGTCCTCGACGAGCAGGTCCTCCTCGACCAGCTGGTCGTCCTCGGTGAGAGGACGGTCTGCGGCCGAGGTCTGGGCGTCGTCGGTCGGTGAGTCGTCGGTCATGGAGGTTCCCTTCGTCATCCGCGGCGCGGCCGGGCGCCGCGTCGCAAGGTGACCGTAGGGAGCACCGGTGCCGTGTATGGGCCTGCGCCGCACATGCTGCCCACCTGGGGGATCGACCGGGCCGGGGCACCGGGTGAAGGCTGGTCGTCCGGCTGTACCGACGCTCGAGGACACCTTCTGATGGACGTTCCCCCTCTCCCCGCGGCCTTCCGGCTGCGCCCCGACCCCGGCCTGCGCCTGCTGCGGGGCGGACGGGTTCTGCTGGGCGGCTCCCCGTACCGGCTGATGCGGCTGACGGCACGCGCCGTGCCGGTCGTGAGCGCGTGGTTGGACGGGAAGCCGGTCGGGGGAGGGCGAGCGGCCGGACTGCTGGCCCGTCGGCTGGTCCAGGCGGGCATGATGCATCCCGGTCCGCCGTCCGAGGCTCCGCGTCCGACCGTGACGTTCGTCGTGCCCGTCCGGGACCGGTCCGAGGACCTCGCCCGCTGCCTGGCCGGTCTGAGCGGCGGACCGGACGTGATCGTCGTGGACGACGCCTCGACCGACCCCGGCGCGGTGGCGGAGGTCGTGAGGGCCGCCGGCGCCACGCTGGTCCGCCGCCCGGTCAACGGCGGCCCCGCGGCCGCGCGGAACACCGGACTCGCCCGTGCCGCCGGCGACTTGGTGGCCTTCGTGGACTCCGACTGCCTGCCGGAATCCGGGTGGGCCGACGCCCTGCTGCCGCACTTCGCCGATCCCGCGGTGGCCGCGGTGGCGCCGCGCATCGTGGCGGCGGGATCAGGCAAAGGCTTCCTCGCGGCCTACGAACGCGCGCGCTCGGCCTTGGACATGGGTCCCCGCGAATCGCTCGTACGCCCCGGCGCACACGTGCCCTATGTGCCCAGCGCGGCGCTGGTCGTGCGGCGCGCCGCGGTGGCCAGAGGATTCGACGAGGGCATGCGCGTGGGAGAGGACGTCGACCTCGTGTGGCGGCTCGCGGCCGACGGTCACCACGTCCGCTACGCCCCTACGGCGACCGTCGCCCACCGGCACCGGACGCGCCCGCGCCAGTGGCTGGCCCAGCGCGTGCAGTACGGCAGCTCCGCCGCACCGCTGGCCGCCCGGCACCCGGGCCTGCTCCCGGCCACGTCGATGTCCGGCTGGAGCGCGCTCGCCTGGGGACTCGTCCTGGCGCGGCGGCCGCTCGCCGGTGCGCTGGTCACCGCAGGAGCGACCGGCCTGCTGGCCCGCAAACTCGCGGGCTGGTCGGACCGGCCGTGGACCACCGCCGCCAAGCTGGCAGGAGGCGGCACCCTGACCGCGGGCGAGCAGCTCGGCCGAGCCGTGACACGTACCTGGTGGCCGCTGGCCCTGCCGCTGGCCGCCGCCGTACCCCGGCTGAGGATCCCCCTCGCCGCGGCCGCCCTGCTGCCACCGCTCCTGGAGCACCGCCGCAGCCGCCCCCCTCTTCCGGTTCTGCCCTGGACCCTGGTGCGCCTGGCCGACGACGCCGCCTACGGCCTCGGCGTCTGGAAGGGCTGCGTCCGCGAGCGCACCACCCGGCCGCTCCGCCCGAGACTGTGGTGGCGCTCCGCCGACGGCGTCACACCTCCGTCCGGACGTGACCGTGCGTAAGGCCCCGGACCGGAGATCCGCCGATGTGATCGTGGTGGGAGCAGGGGCTTCCGGCGCCGCGCTGGCGGCCCGCCTGAGCGAGGACGCCGGACGCACCGTGCTCCTCCTCGAGGCGGGGCCGTTCCCGCGCCGTCTGCGTGAGTTCACGTCCGAACTGCTCGACGCGCGGCTGATTCCCGGAGCCCGGCCGGACCACCCGGCCGTCCAACGGTACGCCGCACACCTCACGCCGCAACGGCCCTACACGGTGGTCCGTGGGCGCCACCTCGGGGGCTCTACCACCGTCAACGGCGGCTACTTCGTCCGCGCGCGACGCGAGGACTTCGACCGCTGGGCGGCAGCGGGCAACCCCGCCTGGACCTACGACCGCATCCTTCCCCTGCTGCGCGCCCTGGAGACGGACCTCGACCACGGCGCAGACGCACTGCACGGGGGCCGCGGACCGGTGCGCGTACGCCGTGCATCCCTCGATCACCCGGCGGCGGATGCCTTCCGCGCCGCGGCGGACCACCTCGGCCACCCGTCCGAACCCGACAAGAACGACCAGGCGCCGCCGGGCTTCGGCCCCGTCCCCTGCAACGCCGTCGACGGCGTGCGACTGAACACCGGTCTCAGCTATGTCCTGCCGGCACTGCACCGCCCCAACCTCACCGCGATCGGTGACTGCCACGTCAGAAGGGTCGTCTTCAGCGGCGGCCGCGCCACAGGAGTCGTCGTACGACGACACGGCCGGGAGGTGTTCCTGGGCGGCGGCGAAGTCGTCCTGTGCGCCGGTTCCCTCGCCACTCCGCACCTGCTCCAGCTGTCCGGAATCGGCCCGCGTGCCGTCCTGGAGCGGCTCGGCATCCCCGTCGTCGTGGACTCCCGAGCCGTCGGCACCCGGTTCAGCGACCACCCCCAACTCGTTCTGGAGTGGACCCCACGGCAGGAACTGCCCGCACCGCGCGACTCCTGGCTGGGGGGCTGCCTGCACCTGTCGTCCTCGGACGGGCCCCATCCGGGCGACCTGGAGATCCTGCAGTCGCTGGTCCCCTTGGCGGGACTCGTCGGCGGCACGACGACCGTTCCGGGCGCGCCGCTGCCCTTCCTCGTCTCGGTGCAGTCACCCTCCAGGACAGGCCGCCTGTCCCTGAGGTCCGCGGATCCCGAGACACCCCCGAGCATCGAGTACGGCTATCTCACCGACCCCCAGGCCCGCCGTCGCCTGCGCGAAGCGGTGCGAGCCACCGCGGAGATCGTCACCACACCGGCATTCGACGGCATCTCACACGGGCTGCTCCAGCCGGTGCAAGCGGCACTCGACCACGATCACGTGCTGGACGCGTGGATCGACCGGAACATCGGCACCGCTCACCATACCTGCGGGACCGCACCGATGGGCCCGGACGGCACGGACGCGGTGGTCGACCAGTACGGAAGGGTCCACGGCGTGCACGGTCTCCGCGTCGCCGACACCTCGATCCTGCCCACCGCCCCGCTTCGCGGCCCAGCGGCAACGGCCGTGCTCATCGGCGAGTTCATCGCGCACGCCATGCGCGATGAACGTCCCCATGGGCCGAACCCGCTTGGCCGTCCGGCGGGCGTCAGGAACTGCTGACGGCGGAGACGACGCTCGCGACAGTGACGGTGTTGAAGACGAAGGCGATGATGGCATTGGCCGTCACGGTGCGCCTCATCTCCCGTGACAGCACTTCGACATCGGTCGTACCGAAGGTCGTCATGACGGAGACGGCGAAGTAGACGTAGTCGGACCAGCAAGGTTCCCGGTCACCGGGGATGTCCAGACCGGGTTCGTCGTTGACGAGATCGTCGGCTTGGAAGGTGACGGCGAACGACACGGCGACACAGATCCAGGCGACGACGACCAGAGCGAGCGCCACCGCTGTGCGGGGCGCTTCGTCGAACGCGGAGGTGACGTGCCCGGGCAGCCAGACCGTGGCGATCAGGAGCGCGGCGGCGGCGATCGGAATTCCGACGCCGGGGCCTGGTGCCGTGCCGAGGACGTAGCGCTGGAGCACGGTGCCGCGCGCTTCACGGTGGGCCCAGGCGCGCACGGCGTCCCTGGACGCGGACGAGAAGGCCACCGACGTGATCAGCAGGTAGGGCAGGAGATAGGCGAGCAGCACGAGAGCGCCGGTGTCCGCCACGGAGATCTCTGCCCAGGTCTGGTCGACGGCCAGCAGAGTGCCCGCTGTGGCGGCCGCGATGAGCATGCTCGTGGTCGAGCGCCGGCGTTCGGAGAGCCATGGGTACACGGGACGAAACTCCTGTTGTCGACGGAACGACCCTCGACCGCGCCTTCTCCGCGCGCGACTTGACTGCGCTCATGCTGGGGGTTTGCCGGCAGAGCAATGAGATCGACACCGTTCGATCCTTCGATCCGGTCTGATCGACTTGCGGGAGGCTGGTCTGACGAATGGTCTATTGAGGTACGGGATCGCCTCTGGCCAAGCTTCTCAGGCCAGGAGGGCCGTTCGCTGTGGAAAGAGTGGCCGTGTCTGCGGATATCGGAACGTGTCTATTGACCGTCGCAAGGACCGCGTACCTTGTCAGATCGTTGTCCACTACGAGTTGGGGCGGCTGGTCGATGGTCACGGGCGACCTGGGCAGGGCCGCCGGAGAGGTGACCGTCATGCCGAATCTGGACAGCCAGATTCCCTACTGGGACGCTGCCGCGGCCACGAAGACGTTCACTCATCCGCTCCACCTGCCGTGGCTGGACGGAATCGACAGGCACGCGGCCGTCCTCGACTATGGGTGCGGCTACGGCCGCACCCTGCAGGAACTCGCGCGGCATGGCTTCGACAACCTCAGAGGCGTGGACGCTTCGCCAGGAATGATCGACCGGGCGCGTCTCGTCCACCCCGCCCTGCATTTCACCGTGCTGGACGAGCCACCGCGCTCGCCATGCCCGGATGCCTCCTTCGACATGGTCGTGCTCTTCGCAGTGCTGACCTGCATTCCTGGGGAAGAAGCTCAGCATCGACTGATCACTGAGCTTCATAGGGTCCTCAAACCCGGCGGAATTCTGTATGTCAGCGACTACTTGCTGCAGAACGACGAACGTAACCGCATGCGCTATGACCGCTGTGCCGCCCAGTACGACAACTACGGTGTGTTCGAAACCGCCGACGGCGCGGTCTTCCGCCATCACCCCAGTTCGTGGTTCCCCCACCTGCTCTCGGCCTTCGAAGCCGTCGACTCCCGGAAGATCACGGTCAACTCCATGGGCGGGCACGAGTCGACGGCGATCCAGTACCTCGTCCGCAAGTAGCTGGGCGCCAGCGACCGGATTTCGACCATGTGCTTTTCCTGAGCGCAACGCCGCCGAAACACCGTCTTCCTACCGTCACCCCCACACCGGTCATGGCTGCAACGGCCGGTGGGTGTCCGGGTGCGGGGCTTGCCCGGGCGCTAACCAGCCGTCTTCCGCCGAGCTGTGAGGAGGAACGATGGCTGTTGTCGAGCATGCCGTCGCGCCCACGCACCAAGGACCCCACCCCGTCGACGTACGGCCGCCGTGGCGGCGCCTCGTGCCGCTGAGCCTGCAGCATCTGCTCGTCGCGTACGCGGGCATGGCCACGATGCCGCTGCTCGTGGGAACCGCGCTCCATCTGCCCGAGGACCGGATACGACTGCTCATCAGTGCGAACCTGCTGGTCAGCGGGGTCGCCACCGTGTTGCAGTCGCTGGGTCTGAAGTGGTTCGGGGCGCGGCTGCCGATCGTGATGGGTTCCACGTTTACCGCGATCACCCCCGCCATCCTCATCGGGCAGGAGCACGGGCTCGCCGCCGTGTTCGGGGCGACCGTCGTGTCCGGCCTGGTGACGCTGGCCGTCGCGCCGTGGTTCGGGCGCTGTCTGCATCTGTTTCCGCCGCTGGTCACCGGGACGGTCATCGCGGTCATCGGGTTCTCGCTGGTGCCTTCGGCGGCCGGTCTCATCGCCGGGGAAGGGGCCGGCGGCGGTGGCCGCGGGCTCGCGCTCGCCGCCGGGACCGTGCTGCTCGTGGTGGTCGTGGAGCGCGTCGCGCCGCCCGCGCTCGCCCGGTTCTCGGTGCTCCTCGCCATGGCCGTGGGCACCGTGGCCGCACTGCCGCTGGGACTGTTCGACGGGTCGGGGGTCGCGGACGCGCGCGTCGTCACGGCGCCCGATCCGACGGCTTTCGGGGCGCCCACGTTCGTGGTGCCGGCCATCGCGGCGATGCTTGTCGTGCAGCTCGTGAACATGGTGGAGTCCGTCGGCGACACCCTGGCGGTCGGCCAGATCGTCGGCCGCGGCGACGACGCGCCCACCGTCGTACGGGCACTGCGCGCGGACGGAGCTGCCACCGTGCTGTCGGGGGCGCTCGCCTCCTTCCCCATCGTGACGTTCGGGCAATCGGTGGGCCTGGTGAGCGTGACGCGCGTGAAGAGCCGTCACGTGGTGGCCCTGTCTGGTGTGCTGATGGTGGTGCTGGCGTTCGTGCCCGTGCTCGGGGCCGCCGTCGCCGCAGTGCCGGGACCGGTCCTCGGCGGGGTGTCGATCGTCATGTTCGGGACCGTGGGCGCCGTCGGGCTGCGCATCCTCGCGCGAGCCGATCTGACCGAGCCGCGGAATCTGCTGACCGTCGCCCTCGCCTTCGCGCTCGGCATGATCCCCCTCGGCGCGCCGGACTTCTACGCGCCGCTCCCCTCGTACCTGCGCACCGTCCTGGACAGCGGTATCGCCGTCACAGGGATCGTGGCGTTCCTGCTCAATCTGCTGTTCCACCACACGGGCGCGGCCCGTCCCCGGAAGGAGCCCGCCCGATGACTCTCGGGACGATCACGGACGTCACCGTCCACAGCGGGGGCCGCTGGCTGCCCGGGATGGATGTGCACATCGCCGACGGACGGGTCACGGCGCTCGCGACGCACGGCGAACTCCCGTGCAGCGGTGAGGTATTGGCCGGACACGGCGGACACCTGACGCCCGGCCTGGTCAACACCCACACCCACCTCTTCCAGGCGGGACTGCGCGGCATCGGCGAGGGACTCGGGCTGCTCGCGTGGCTGAGCGCCGTCGGCGAGGAGGCGACGCTCCTCACACCCGAGCGGGCCTACGCGACCGCTGCCGCCGCCGCGGCCGAAGCACTGCGCAGCGGCACCACCACGCTCGTCGAGCACATGTGGCCGCACCCGTCGCCCGGGGTGCACGACGCGGTACTGCGGGCCCTGAAGGACAGCGGCGTACGGGCCGTGCTGTGCCGGGGCGTCGCGGACCGGGCCGACCCGAGCCGCAAGTGGGGCTTCGATCCGCGGCTGATGCAGCCGTTGAAGGAGGCCCTCGCGCACACCGACGAGCTGATCGCGCAGGCGCGCGGCAGCCGGGTGGACGTCGGCGTGGCCGTGCCCAATCCGCGGTGTCTGACGCCGGAGGGCATGGGCGCCGTGCGCGCGTACGCCGAGGAGCGCGGGCTGCCCGTCTCGCTGCACCTGCTGGAGACCACGACGGACGACGCGATGTGCCGTGACCGTACGGGGGTCGGCGCCGTCGAGTATCTGGAGCGGGCCGGATTCCTGTGGGAGCGGCTGCTCGCAGTGCACTGTGTGGAGCTCGACGCCGAGGGGCGGGCCACCCTCGCCCGGCACGGCGTCGGTGTCTCGTACAACCCGCTGAGCAACATGCGGCTCGGCAGCGGGATCGCGCCGGTGCCCGAGATGCTGGAAGCCGGCCTGAGCGTCGGTCTCGGCGTCGACGGGGCCGCCAGCAACGACACACAGGACATCCTGGAGGCGCTGCGCATCGGCGCGTATCTGCAGCGGGCGGCGCACCGCCAGGCGGATCTGTTCGGGTTCCCCGAGATGTTCGCCATGGCGGCGGGCGGCGCGAACCGCGTGCTCGGGATCGAGGAGAACCCGGACGGCGGGGTGCGGGTGGGAATGCGCGCGGACCTCGTCCTGCACCGCTTCGACCGCGACTACGCCTGCCTCCCGGTCCGCGATCCGGGCGCGACGCTGTTGACGTGTGCGGGCAGCAGGACGGTGGCGGCCGTGCTGGTCGGGGGCGAGGTGCTGGTGCGCGACGGGGAGCATGTCCGGCTTCCGTCGCGGGAGCTGGCGGCGAACCTCGGCTTTACGGCCGCGTAACGCCGGGATCCTCACCGGTAACACACGCCATGCAGGCTGAACGCATCGCGTGCGGGCCCCGGCGAGCGGGGCCCGCGCCAGCCCACGGCGCCGGGCCCACGAAGGGGTCCGCCGTGACCGTGCACGCGGGCGTCTGAGTGCCCGTGCTGGGGATCGCAGGGGCGGTGACTGCATCCCGTACGCAACTCCGTGTCAGAGGAGCGACAGCCGCGATGACGAACACCACGTACACGCTCGACGAGTTGGCCAAGGAGACCCGCATGGGCGGGGCCGGGACGGAGACGTCCGCCCGGGAGATCCGGCGCATCGACCTCACCGACTTCGAGCGCCGCAAGGCGGAGATCACCGAGGAACTGTGGGCCGCCGCCACCGACATCGGCTTCTTCCAGCTGGTCAACCACGGCATCGAACCCGAGGCCGTGGACGGCGCGTTCGCCGATGCCGAGGCCTTCTTCGCCCTGCCGGAGCGGACCAAGGCGCGGCACGGCCTGAAGAAGGGGCTCAACTCCGGCTGGGAGTCGATGACCCAGGTGCGTCCCTCGATCGGGACGCCCGACCAGAAGGAGTCGTACCAGCTGACCCGTCCGCACATGGAGGGGCTGTGGCCGGACGACGTGCTGCCCGGGTTCCAGGAGCGTGTGCTGGCGTTCGAGGCGCGCTGCCGGGACCTGGCGATGCGGGTGCTGTCCTGCTTCGCGGACCGGCTGGGGCTGCCCGCGGGGTTCTTCGCGCGCGCCCACGACCCGGCGAGCCCGCGGTACCAGTCGACGCTGCGGATGCTGCACTACTTCGCCGTGCCCGACGACGCCGTGATCCCCGCGAACGTGTGGCGGGCCGGGGCGCACACCGACTTCGACTGCCTGACGCTGCTGTTCCAGCGAGAGGGGCAGGGCGGGCTGCAGGTGTGCCCGGGCAAGGAGGCCGAGGCGCAGGAGTGGACGCCGGTCGAGCCGGCGGACTCCGTGATCACCTGCAACATCGGGGACATGCTGATGCGGTGGAGCGACGACCGGCTCCCGTCGAACTTCCACCGGGTCAGGTCACCGGGACCTGACGAGGACCGGTCGGCCCGGCACAGCATCGCGTTCTTCGCGCAGGCCGACCGTGACGTGGTGATCGAGGGTCCGGAGGGCCGGTACCCGCCGATCACCGCGGCCGACTACATCCAGCAGCGGATCGCTGCCAACTTCGCCCGATAGACCCGATAGACCCGATAGAACGGTGGTTGATGTGACGATGCCTGCGAAGGGCGGACAGCGGGCCGGTTTCGGGCGGCTCGCGGTGCTGGGGCTCCAGCACGTGCTCGTGATGTACACGGGGTGTGTGACCGTGCCGCTGGTGTTCGGTGCCGCGGCCGGGCTCGATGCCGCGACGATCGCCGTCCTGATCAACGCCGATCTGCTCGTCGCGGGCGTCGTCACGATGATCCAGGGCGCCGGCGTGGGCCGCGTCCTCGGTGTGCGGATGCCGGTGATGGCCGGGGCCGCGTTCACCGCGGTGACGCCGATGATCCTGATCGCCGGGGAGTACGGGCTACAGGCGGTGTACGGGTCGATGCTCGCGGCCGGAGTGTTCGGGCTGCTGATCGCGTATCCGTTCGCGAAGGCGGTCCGCTTCTTCCCGCCGCTGGTGAGCGGCGTGGTGATCACGGTGGTGGGGCTCGCGCTGATCGGCGTGGGCGTGAACCTGGTCGTCGGGAACGACCCGAAGGCCGCCGATCACGCGGCGCCTTCGCGGCTCGCGCTCGCCGCGTTCGTCGTCCTCGTGATCCTGCTGGTGGCACGGTTCGGGCGCGGGTTCCTCGCTCAGACCGGTGTACTGCTGGGCCTGTTGGCCGGGACGGCGGTCGCCGTACCGCTCGGCCTGGTCGACTTCTCGGCGGCACGGACGGCGGACTGGATCGGGGTCAGTGCCCCGTTCCACTTCGGCGCCCCGGAATTCCCCGCGGTCGCCGTGCTGTCGATGTGCGTGGTGATGCTGGTTCTGTTCGCCGAGTCGACGGCAGATCTGATCGCGGTGGCGGAGCTGACCGGGAAGCGGCTGACCACCGCCGACATGGCGCGCGGGCTGGCGGCGGACGGGCTCTCCGGGGTACTGGGCGGCGTCATGAACGCATTCCTCGACACGGTCTTCGCGCAGAACGTGGGCCTGGTGACGATGACGAAGGTGCGCAGCCGGCACGTCGCGACGATCGCGGGCGGCATCCTCGTGGTCCTCGGCCTGGTGCCCAAACTCGGGGCGCTGGTCGCCGGGTTGCCGCAGCCGGTGGTCGGCGCGGCGGGGCTCGTGATGTTCGCGACGGTCGCCGCGGTCGGTATCGGCACGCTGCGCAAGGTCGACTTCGACGGCACGCACAACCTGCTGATCATCGCGGTGTCGATCGGCGTCGGCATGGCACCCGAGGTGGCCCCCGACCTGTACTCGCGCTTCCCCGACGGCGTCGGCATCGTCCTCGGTTCACCGGTGACCAGCGCGACGCTGCTGGCGTTCTGTCTGAACCTGGCGTTCAACGGCGGGGGTTCACGACGTGACGCCGGGCTCGTGCGGGCGCCGGTGGCAGAGGCGCGGCGCGAGGCGCCGGCGGGGCAGGCCGGAGTGTGATGACAGGCCCTGGGTCACGCGGCTACGGGGTTGTGTCCTTGTGGCTGACGGTGAGCCCCGCGCTGTTGGTTGATCTGCCGGACCGGCGGCCCATGCGACGGCGGCCGGCAGGCCGCCTCAGGCGGGAAGGATCTCCTCCAGCGCCTCTACGACTTCGTAGGAGTCCGGGGTGGTCTGGGGGGAGAAGCGGGCGGCGACGGTGCCGTCGGGGGCGATGAGGAACTTCTCGAAGTTCCAGCGGATGTCGCCCTTGTGCCCGTCCAGGTCCGCGGCACGCACGAGCTTCGCGTACAGGGGGTGCCGCCGAGGACCGTTCACCTCGACCTTTTCGGTCAGTGGGAAGGTGACGCCGTATGTGGACGAGCAGAACGCGGCGATCTCCTCGGGGGTTCCGGGCTCCTCCTCCGCGAACTGGTTGCAGGGGACGCCGAGGACGGTGAATCCCCGTGCCGCGTACTTCTTCTGGAGCTGCTCCAGCTCGGTGTACTGCCGGGTGAGGCCGCACTTGGAGGCGACGTTGACGACGAGGAGCGCCTTCCCGCGGTACTGGGAGAGGTTCGCGGGGCCGCCTTGGAGAGCGTCGATCCGGACTTCGTAGATGGACATGCCGGAGATGCTAGACGTCGCCCGGAATCCCCGGCTCACCGCGCCCGGTGGGCCGCCGGTGGTGCCGCCCGCATTACGGCCTCGCGGGAGGGGGTTCGGACCGGGCCGGGCGGCGCCGTGGCTGCCGGAGTTCGCCGCCCGACCCGGAGTCTTCAGAGGGTTGCCAGGGGTTCGGCGTGCTCGTGTACGCAGGTGTCGCCGATGCCGGAGGTGTCCCAGGCGGGGAACGGGTCGACGGGGGAGGGGCTCTCGCCCGGCGCCATGAGGCAGGCATTCAGGGCCGCATGCGGGGCGTCTCGGTCCAAGTCCGTCCCGATGAAGACCAGTTCCTGGGCATCGGTGGCGTCGGTGTCGCGGGCGGCGGACGGTTCGAACCGGGCGAGGGAGACCACGTCCCGGAGACCGAGGAGTACGGCAAATCGCCTCCACCGTCTTCCGCTCCCCACTCCCCTTCCAATCGGAGCGGTTGTGGACCTTCGTCACCCAGCAACGCCATTGAGTTCACGGACCCAGCCGGGCGCGGTCGAGATCGAAGAGGCGGGTGCCGATGACGTCGGCGGTGCGCACCTTGCCGTGGACGGCGGGGACGATGCGGGCGGAGGGGTTGAGCCGGGAGAGGGCGGCCCGGAGCCGGTCGGCCGTGGGTTCGTCGACGAGGTCGAGCTTGTTGACGACGATGACGTCCGCGAACTCGATCAGGTCCATCAGCAGGCCGCTGACGGTGCGCTCGTCGTCCTCGTACGGTGCGAGGCCGCGCTCGACGAGTTCGTCGCCGCTCGTCAGCTCCGGCAGGAAGTTCGCCGCGTCGACGACCGTGACCATGGTGTCCAGACGGGCGACGTCGCCGAGGGTGGCACCGTTGTCGCGGTCGAAGGCGAAGGTGGCCGCCACCGGCACCTGACCGGAGGAGTCGGCTCACCGGCCAACGCCACCGCCCTGCGCTGAGTAAGGGTGGGCCGACGGCCGAGCCCGCGAACTCGGCTCCCACCTTGCCTGTGGAGACACACGCCGCGTTACCGAATGTGTCCGACCGAGGGCAGCTACCGTGCTCGTCATGAGCAGTCATGAATCCGA
The DNA here is from genome assembly GCF_044460245.1 of Streptomyces sp. NPDC050145. NCBI lineage: Bacteria > Bacillati > Actinomycetota > Actinomycetes > Kitasatosporales > Streptomycetaceae > Streptomyces > Streptomyces sp. NPDC050145. Next base: position 465,737 of record NZ_JBITJS010000003.1, read on the forward strand.
CAGCGCGGCCCGTGCCTCGGAGCCGGAGCTGGTGAATCTGGTCCCGGTGACGACCGCCGTCGTTCGCGGCGTCGTCCAGCCGGCCGATCTGCGGGACTTCTTCGACGCCTCCTTCGGGACCCTGGCCCGGACTCTGCACGCGCAGCAGGTCACCGTGTCGAGCCCCGCCTTCGGTCTCTACCGCGGAACGCCGGGGGAGAAGCTGGACCTGGAGGTCGGGTTCGTCACGGACCGGGCCGTGCGGCCGGAGGCGGGTGTGGTGGTTGGTTCGCTGCCCGGAGGCAGGGTCGCGCGGCTGACGCACTGCGGGGCGTTCGACGGTCTCCAGGCCTCCTGGGGGCGGCTGCACGACTGGATGTCGGCGCAGGGACTCTCCGGTGGACCGGACCGATGGGAGGTCTACGTCACGCAGCCTTCCCCGGACATGGACCCGCGCGATCTGCGTACCGAGCTCAACTGGCCCGTGCTGGACTGACGTCGTACTCCCCGGATTCCGCACGGGTGGGAGCGGCGGCTGGCGGTGGCGCGTTCGGAACAGGCCAGGAAAGCCGGGAGAGTTGTGTGCGGAGCGACCGGAGCGCGGCCCTGTAGGTCAGGATGAGGGAGGTGCGCCGGACGAAGGGGGAGAGCTGTGCGTCGGAGATCCATGGGTGTACTCGCCGTGATCGCGGGGGTGTTGGTCGGCTGCTCGGGTTCCGGCTCCGGTGAGCTCGATCCGGTCGTCGGTGAGTGGACAGCGGACGGTGCACAACCGGCGGGATACGACGACTTCGGGGACGCCGCTTCGATCGAGGTGGGCAAGGACGGCAAGGCCACCCTCGGTACGGCGCCCATGCGGCTGTGCGGGGCCGCCGAGGTGACGAGAAGGAAAGATCCTGGCGGTGGCGGCAAGCGTTTCCGCATCGCGTTTCCTCAGGGCTCGCAGTGCATCTCCGTCACGGTGCCGTCCAGCCTCGATGTCACGGTCGACGGGGATGCCTTGACCGCCACCCTCACCGGGTCGGCCGGCTCCCCGTACAGGTTCCGGCGCAGTGGATAGAACTGCGCCGGAATCGACTGCCGTCTGCCCCCTGGTGTCCCGTAAGCCGGGGCAGACTTCAGCGCGGCGTTCGCTGGACGCGATCAGCGGTTGGAAGACCGCGCCCTGTTGAGACGCGGGCGGGGGGGGGGGGGGGGGGGCGGGCCCCCCCCCCCCCGCCCCGCCCCCCCCCCGGCCCGGGGGGGGGGGGGGCGGCGCCCGCCCCCCCCCCCCCCCCCCCCCCCCCCCCCCCCCGCCTCGCACGCGACTTCAGCTTGAGGCGTTCGCACGGACGGGCCGGTCGGCGGGCGAAGCGTCTCGGTGGAGCGCGCCCTCGGCCTGGTCTCGGGGGGGGGGGGGGGGGGGGGGGGGGGGGGGGGGCGGCGCCCCCCCCCCCCCGCGCGCAACGAGGGCGACGGCGGGTTCGCCGGGCTCCTCACTCAGATCGCCCGCAGCACGGGCGTGGCCGGCTACCCGGGTGACGGCACCCAGCGCTGGCCCGCTGTGCACGCGCTCGACGCCGCCGTGCTGTTCCGGCTCGCCCTGGAGAAGGCCCCGGCCGGCACCGCCTGGCACGCCGTCGCCGACGAGGGCGACGCCGTACGGGACATCACCGCGGTCATCGGGCGGCGCCTCGGCATCCCCTCGGAGTCGGTGTCCGAGGAAAGCTTCGGCGCGCTCGGGCCGATCTTCGCGGCCGACCAGCCGGCGAGCAGCGCACACACCCGCGCAGCCCTCGGCTGGCAGCCGACCCGCCCGAGCCTCCTGGAGGACCTGGAGAAGGTTCAGCCCTGAGGCCCGGCCGACTCCGTTAGCCCCGTGTGCCGTGGGACTCGGCGGCGATCGCGCGCAGCCCCCGTAGGCCGTACTCGATGACGGGCTCGGGCTGCGGGGCGAAGTGTGGGGGAGCGGTTGCCCGGGGTTGCTGGGGCGCGGCTGCGTCGGGTCCTCGCCCTCGTACAGCTTGGGGTCGAAGCTGTTCCGCATCGAGAACACGGAGGGGCAGTCGAGGCCGCGCCCAAGATACCGAAGTACTCGCTGCCGGAGAGCGGGCGGGCCGTGTGCTGCACGCCGTTTCCCGTAGACGCCGCGCAGGGTGGTGCGGGCGTGTTCGGTGCCACAGAGTGGCCACCGCTCATGAGAATTGCCCACGGAGTCTGAGATCCCAAAAGGGGCTCGGGACTGACGGTGGAAGACCCCCGTTGGAGGCGATCACGACCGAGACCGGGGGAGATCGTTGGTAATCCCAAATCACCAGCTACCTAGATCAGAGGCCCTCTTTAGTCGCCTTGGAGGTGGAGTTCAAGGCTTGCGGATTCCGTGCAACGCTCGGCGAGCGCGCGGATCTTCTCCAGGATGTCCCTCTCGCGCTGCTCCTTCGCGAGGTCACGGGTGGTGTCGACCTCGGAAATGAACTGAGGCATATCCGCCGAGGTAAGGATCTGGGTGCGGTACGGGTCGACGCGGTTGAGTGTCGGCAGACTGCTGTTCACGCACAGGGCGGAGAACAGGTCCGCCCCGTCCTGTACGAAGTCCACCGTGGTCAGCCGTCGCTTCTTGGGGCTCGTCCCCTGACGCGTGACCTGCATCAGCACTACGTCAACACCCATTACCCATGCCACTTCCAGGATCTGGGACCCTCACCCGGGACGCCGGTTGTGGCACCAGGATTCTGTCCACGATCAGGACGGCGTTCGCCCTGACACCCCGGGATCGTTTCACCTGTGACCAGTGGTCACAACACGGTCCTTAGGGGAGTTGATCAGGGCCTTCTCGGGGGCGACCCCCGATGCGGGTGGCGCTGCCCCGACCATACGGTCACATCATGATCACTCCGAAAGGTCACCACCTCAGCAGGTTGCTCGCCCCCGCCGTATGGGCCGCCGTCGTCCTGGCCGTGAGCGCGGCCCTGTGGGCACCTTCGGACACGGATCCGAACCTCAGCCCGTTCTCCCAGACCGTCAGCGACTTCGCCGCCCTGGACCGGGGCGGTCCGATCGAGACCACCATGGCGCTGCTCGGTCTGGTGTCGCTCCTGCTGCTGGGAGTGGCATGGCGGCGGTTCTCAGCCGTACGCGGACTGCCCTCCGTCCTGCTTGCCGTCTGGGGTCTGGGGCTGCTGCTCGCCGCCGTGGTGGAGACCGATCCGCTGACCACGCAGCTGAGCGGATCGGCGTATGTGCACCGCTATGCCTCCGTCGCGGCGTTCGCCGCGCTGCCGGTCGCCGGGCTGATCCTGGCCCGGCGTCTCGGTACCGAACCGCAGGCGAGCGGAACGGTGCGATGGTTGCGGGTGCTGTCGTGGGCCGCGCTGGCCGGCGCCGCGGTGATGGCGTATTCGGCGGGTCCGGGCGGCCGGGAACTGATCGGTCTGGTGGAACGGCTGTTGCTCGGCTGCGAGGTGGCCATGCTCGGTGTGTTCGGCCGGTATGTGCAGGCTCGCACGCCGACCGCTCGCGCCGAGCAGGAAACCACGCTCTGAGCGAGCAATGCTCGGGCCGGGCTGCGGCGTTCCGCGTTCAGCCCCGTCCCTGTGACTGTGGGGTCTGGTCTGCCTGGCGGAGGCAGGGGATTTCCGGGGCGGGCCCCGGCGCCACCAGGGGGCAAGAGGCGCTCCTCAGGCCGCCGTTGCGGCGTGGGGGTAGGGGCTGTGCATGGTGAGGAAGCGGATGTCAAGGTCGGTCTCCAGGTAGTCCATGCGTTGCTCCCAGAAGGCCCGCATGTGCGGGAGGGTCAGGTGGGCATCGAGATCGGCCTGGGAGCGCCACGCCTCGTAGAAGACGAAGACACCGGGTTCGCCCTGGTCTTCGTGGAAGTGGTACTCCAGGCATCCGGGTTCCTGCCGGGTCGGCTCGACGAATGAGAGCAGGAGCTGTTTCAACTCTTCGGCGCGCTCCGGCTTGGGTCGGGCGGTTCCTACGAGCGTGAACGGCTGGGGCATGGAGTTCGCCTCTCGGGTAGGTATGAAGAAGGTCGTACCTTCGGCACGCTAGTAGGCGCACGAGGTACGATGCAAGCCGTACCTAGCGGAGGTGAGTCCGATGCCCGACGAGGAAGGCCACCCGGCCGTCGAGGAGATGAAGCTCGGCCGCGTACTCTCCGCGCTGGCCGACCCGTTGCGCCGCCAAGTGGTGCGAGAGCTGGCCGCCGAGCCCGACGGCACGGCGCGGAAGTGCAGCTCCTTCGGGCTGCCGGTCTCCAAGGCGACACTCACGCACCACTTCCGAGCCCTCCGCGAGGCCGGGCTGATCCGGCAGGTCGCCCGGGGCAACAGCCGGATGGCCACCCTGCGCCGGGTCGAGCTGGAGCAACGGTTTCCCGGACTGCTGGCCCTCATGACGGCCGAGTCGGAGGAGCACGTCTGAGTGCGGCAGTTCCGCGATGCCCGGTGCCCTCACGATCAGCCACTCCGGCCCGCAACGCCGAAGTGAAGCTCCGTAAGGCGCCTTCCGTCCGCGCCTCGTCCTCGTCGAGTGGCATGTCCCCACCGTGGGGCCGCAACGGGGAGATCTCCAGAGCCGAATCGCCCACCGCAAACTGGCACCACGCGCACCGCGCGTTGGCGTGCACCAGCCTCACCGGCTCCCTCGCCAACCGCCTCGGACCGGACACGCAGCATGTTGCCGGCCTCTGGGCCGCGGCTCTGCTGCCCGACGGCGTACGCGGCGCCCGCCCGGTGCCGGAGAACCGTGGTGGCGGGAGGTCGCCCGTGAGGACTGGCGCCGCCCGGCAGGCCCCGGATCGGACATCGTCGACCCTATGGACTACCCGGTGGTCCATGTCGCCTGGCGTGACGCCCGCGAGCCTGGCGGGACGCACCGGATGAACGTCTGGCAGGGCGAGTTCCCCTTCCGCGGGGACCGCAAGGTGATGCGCGGTGGCTCCTACCTCTGCCACGACAACTACTGCTTCCGCTACCGCGTGGACGCCCGCAGCTCCGACACCCCCGACAGCAGCGGCGGCAACATCGGCTTCCGCTGCGTCGCGGAAACAGGCTGACCAGTAACAGGTCCTCAGGGCCCGACCACGCCGGCGGCGCCGGAGGCGATCACGGACCGGACCTCGGCGACCATCAGGGCGATCTCCTCGGCGTCGTGGACGAAGTCGCCCGGTCGGCAGCGGACCAGGACCTGCACCGGCAGGCCTACGGCGGCGACCGCCTCGACGAGGGCGGCCGACGGGGTCAGACCGCCCAGTTCAAGGCCGGTGCAGAGTTCGACACGATCGGCTCCGTGGTCGAGGGCGACACGGGCACCGGCCGGTGAGGTGACGGCGATCTCCAGAGAGGGTCGGCGGACCGGTCCGGGAACCCCGGCGGCCGCCACCGGTGCCGGGGCCCGGCCCGCCCCGTCGGCCCGGGGCGGGCCGACGGGACGGGTGGCGTGGTCAGTCATTCGTCGTCCCCGGTGAGCGGCTGGTCGGAGGCCGGGATGACACGGGCCGTCAGGTCGGGGTCGGCCATGTCGCGGTCGAAGGGGAACATCGGGCGGCGGATGCGGCGGTGGCCGAGGCGCAACAGGTCCTGGTCGACACCTCCCGGAGTGAGGGCCATCTTCCAGCCGACCGACATGTCGAACAGCTCGGGCTCCAGGTAGCCGATCTTGACGATCACGATGTCGGCAGAGCGCGGGTGGAGGCCGAGGTCAGTGAAGTCGTGCTCGTGGTGGTAAGGCTTGCGCAGCCTGGTGAGGATCGCGTACACGCTGCCGACCCGGATGACGACCTCGGTCTCGGCGTCCCGGTCGCCGTGCCGGATCGCGTGGACCACGCCGGTGAGGGTGACGGGGCCGGCGTGCCGGTCGTCGACCTCGGCGCCGGCGGTGACGGTGACGGTGGCACCGACCCCGGCGGCGACGGCGGTCTCGATCGCGGCGGGGCCGGGGACCGAGGCGTAGATGACGGTCGGCCCGTCCTCCTTCTGGAACTCGGGGCGCTCCAGCAGCCGGGTCAGGCCCCAGGTGACGTCACCGGCGCCGCCCGCGGTGGGGTTGTCGCCGGTGTCGCTGATGAAGTACGGCCGTTGGTCGGAGGCGAGGGCCTCGTCGAGGAGTTCGTCGTAGGTGCCGGTCGGGGCGACGAAGTCGAAGTCGTGGCGGGCGGCCCAGACACCTCGGGCAAGTCGTTCGGCCCCGGCCGAGACCGCCGCCGTGTCGTCGCCGGTGACGACCACGACGGCGCGGTTGCGGGGCTCGTCGGCCCAGGCGTAGCCGACCCAGATGGCGGCATCCGTCACGCCGTCGGCGGCCTCGACCTCGTCGACCGCCGCGTACACGCTCTTCGCGGGTTCGATCCGGGTGGAGGTCTGCTCGCCGGCCAGGAGCACCGGGACCGGGATCCACGCCTTGACCGGGCGGGGGGCGCCGGACGTCAGCAGGCCGACCAGGTTGCGGACGGCACGCTCCTTCGTCTCCATGTGGTCCTCGTGCGGGGCCATCCGGTAGCACGTGATCAGGTCGCTGCTGTGGGCGAGTTCGCGGGAGACGTTGCCGTGCAGGTCCATCGAGGTGGAGATGATCACGTCGGGGCCGAGGGTGGCGCGTATCCGCTTCAGCAGCACGGCCTCGGCGTCGTCGATTCCCTCCACGGTCATGGCGCCGTGGATGTCGTACCAGAGGCCGTCCAGCGGGGGCAGCGCGGCGAGGCGCTCGATGAGCTCGTCGGTGAGCGCGGTCCAGGCGGCGGCGGTGACGGTGCCGCCGGGCAGTGACTTGCCGACCAGAGCGCCGTGCCACTCGGCGGCCTCACGCAGTGCCTGGCCAGGGGTGAGGAAGGGGTACCGGTCGAAGATCTCGGTGCCGCGCGACGGGTGGAAGGCGGGGGCTTCGGTGCGGGCCGGGGAGAAGGTGGACGACTCGATGCCGAGCCCGGCGACGGCGATGACCGGGCGGGCGGCGGGGGCGGGGGTGTGCGACATGGCTCCTCGGACGGGGTGTGGGTGCGTGAGGCTCGTTCCGCGGCCCGCCGCGAGGGGCGTGCCGCGGACTTCGATATCCGGGCGGGTGCGGGGACTTCGGGAGTGGGCCCTGGACAGGACCCTGGGTTCAGGGCTCGGGGAGGGGCGCAGAGCGGGGATCGCCCGGGAGTCGGGGTACGGGCCGTGGCTCCCGGGCGGGTGTGTCGCCGTGTGCTCGGAGTAATTTCCGTGGCTGTCAGGCTTTTTGCAGCGGCGTCAGATCCCCCTGCGGCCGGCGGCTGTGTGCTGCCGGTCGGCGCCGGGGGCGGCGCGGACGATGTCGCCGAGGGCGCGGGTCAGGGCGCGCTGCAGGGCGAAGAGCCCGGCGCCGACCAGGCCGGCGTCGGCGCCGAGACTGGCCCGCTCGATGGTGAGGTGTTCGGTCACCAGCGGGTGGCAGCTCTCGTAGAGCTTGCTGCGCACCGCGGCGACGAACGGTTCGAGGGTGGAGAGGATGCCGCCGAGGTAGACGGCGTCCGGGTTGAAGAAGTTGACGTTGGCGGCGAGTACCTGGCCGAGGTGGTCGCCTGCCCTGCGGACGGCGCGGGTGGCTTCCGGGTCGGCGTCGGTGGCGAGCCGTACCACGTCCTCGGGGCTGGAGACGTCGAGGCCGCGTTCGCGCAGGATGCGGACGAGCGCGGCGCCGGACGCCACCGTCTCCAGGCAGCCAGTGTTGCCGCAGGAGCAGGGGATGTCGGCGCCGCCGTCGATGCGGATGTGGGTGATGTCGCCGGCGGCTCCGGTGGCGCCCCGGTAGAGGCGGCCGTCGGCGATGACACCGGCACCGATCGCCGAGCCGATCTTCACCATGATGGACTGCCGGTGGTCGGCGGGCCTGACGCTCTGCTCGCCGACGGTCATGCAGTTGGCGTCGTTGTCGACGGCGGCCGGGACCCCGAAGCGCTCCTCCAGCCAGGCGGCGACCGGGAAGCGGTTCCAGCCGGGCATCCGGGACGGCAGCACGACGGCACCGGAGGCGACGTCCACCGGCCCGGGCAGTGAGAGCCCGACACCCCGCAGCCGGTCGCGTCCGTGCTGCTCGGCGAGGGACTCCAGGTGCTCGGCGAGCCTCGGCAAGGCGGCCTCGGGACCGTCGGCGACCTCGAACGGGACGTTGGCGACGTCACGGACGCCGCCGCCCGGGAGCACCACACCGATCCGGGCATGGCGGCCCCCGACGTCGGCGGCGACGGCGTACTCGTCGTTGCTGCCCGCCCTCAGGACCCTGCGGGGGCGGCCGCCGGTGGAGGACTGGGTGCCCTCCTCGGCAATGAGCCCGCGCTCGACCAGTTGAGCCACGGTGAGGGAGATGGTGGAGGCGGCCGTGCCGAGGAGCTCCGCGAGTTCGGCACGGGACGATGCCTGGCCCGAGGCGACGAGTTCGAGGACCCGCGTGGCAAGGGTGGTTGTGCTCTTGGGGGACACGCCCTTGGTGGTCTTGCGGTCCCGTGCACTTATTTCTGTCATGTACGAAGTAACTTCCGCAACGGTGGGTGTGATGGAGACAGTACGCCCGTCCAAGTGGGCGGGGAATAGGGCCAAGAAGAAAGTGGAGAACGTCCGTGCAAGTGAAATCGCCTCAAATCGGCGCGTAGACACCGCCCGAGGCACCTGGAGCGGAGGAGGGGAAGTTTTGTCGAAATTGCAGAAACTTACTTGTTATTAATTTTTGTTTGTTTGTTCGGGGCTTCCGTCATTGACTGTCGGCCGTACACAGCGCCGACCCCGCGGCGTCGACCCGGTCTCCCGGGACGGGTCCTTTCACACTGAGGAGAGCCATGTTCCTTGCTCACACGGCGGCCGGCCGCCGCCGGGCCCTCGTCGCGGGTGCCGCCGTCACCACCGCCGCGCTGCTCACCGGCTGTTCCGGCGGCGGTACCTCGTCGGCCTCCGGTTCGGCAACGTCGGACACCATCAACTACGCCCTCCCGGCGAACTTCACGCCGAACTGGATCCTCCCGGTCGGCACGGCCTCGCATCTGAACACCAACAACTCCTCCATATCCCAGGCCGTCTGGGAGCCGCTGATCGCGTACGACGGCTCCACCGGCAAGGTCGACTGGAACAAGGACAACTCGCTGGCCCGCGACGCGAAGTTCGCCGCCGACAGCAAGAGCGTGACGATCACCCTCGGCGATCGTCACTGGAGCGACGGCAAGCAGATCACCTCACGCGACGTGGAGTTCTGGTTCAACCTGGTCAAGGCCAACAAGGCGGACTGGGCAAGCTTCAGCCCGGGCAAGGCACCGGACAACTGGACCTCCTTCAAGACGGTCGACGACACGCACTTCACGATCACCTTCGACAAGGCGTACAACCAGGAGTGGATGCTCGCCAACGAGCTGAGCATGATCCGCACGATGCCGCAGCACGTCTGGGACAAGACCAGCGAGTCCGGCGCCGTCTCCGACCTGGACCGCACCGCCGCCGGCGCCAAGAAGGTCTGGACGTACCTCAACAACGCCGCCAAGAAGATCTCCGGCTACGCGACCGACCCGCTGTGGAAGACGGTCAGCGGCCCCTACACCATCAAGTCGTTCTCCACCGCGGGCAAGGTCGAGCTGACCGCCAACGCGAAGTACGACGGCGGCGGCAAGGCCAACATCAAGAACGTCAATCTGCTGCCGTTCACCACGACCGACGCCGAGGAGAACGCCCTCCGCGCCGGCACCGTCGACTACGGCTACATCAACGCCACCGACCTGAGCCAGGAGTCCTCTTTCAAGGCAAAGGGCTACTCGGTGAAGCCGTGGACCGGCTGGGCGATCACCTACATGCCGTACAACTTCAACAACCCCACCATGGGCCCGGTGTTCAAGCAGCTGTACGCCCGCCAGGCGATCCAGATGTCGGTGGACCAGGCCACCCTCTCCAAGGTGGTCTTCAACGGCACCGCCGTCTCCACCTACGGCCCGATCCCGCAGGGCCAGGACTCGCCCTTCGTCTCCCCGGAGCAGAAGAGCAACCCGTACCCCTTCGACACGGCCAAGGCGAAGAAGCTGCTCACCGACCACGGTTGGACCGAGCAGGGCGGCACCATGGTGTGCCACAGCCCCGGCACCGGCGACAACCAGTGCGGTGCGGGCGTCGACAAGGGCACCAAGTTCGAGATGCAGGTGCTGTCCCAGTCCGGCTCGACCGTGACCGACAACATGATGAGCGCGCTGCAGTCGTCGTTCGCGAAGACCGGCATCAAGTTCGGCATCAAGACCGCCCCGGTCAACTCCGTCCTGTCGCAGTCCGGCCAGTGCACCGCCGACGAGCCGAGCTGCAAGTGGCAGCTGTCCTTCTTCGGCACCGCGGGCAGCTGGTACTTCCCCGCCTACCCGAGCGGTGACTCGCTCTTCGCCACCGGCGGCGGCTCCAACTTCGGCAGCTACTCCAACGCCGAGGTCGACAAGCTGATCACCGAAACCACCACGTCCTCCTCGAGCGAAGCGGTGCAGAAGTACAGCGCCGCGCTCGCCAAGGACCTCCCCGTGATCTGGCTGCCGGAGCCCGACTACCAGATCTCCGTGGTCAGGAACGGCCTCGACGGCTTCGCCCAGGACTCCCTCGCCAACTTCCACCCCGCCATGTGGAAGTGGACCAAGTAAGCCCGGTCGGTGCCCGCGCGGGCCTGCGGAGTCGTCCGGCCACCAGGACGGCCGCCCCGGGGCCCGCGCGCACCCCTCGCGCACCCGCGCCACACCGGCCACGCCGACCACCACGTCGCCGTGACGTCCATGTCCGGGTGACGCCCGCGCGCACCACAGAGACGAAGCGACCGGAAAACACATGACCACTTCCTCGTACCTGATACGACGCGTCCTCCAGGCCGTCGCGGTGATCGTCATCGTGACGATCGTCGTCTTCGGCCTGCTGCACGCCCTGCCCGGAGGCCCCGCGCGCGGGATCCTCGGGCCGCAGGCCACCGCACAGCAGATCGCCCACTTCAACCACGAACAGGGCCTCGACAAGCCCCTGCCCGTGCAGTACTTCTACTACCTCGGCCAGCTGCTGCACGGGGACCTCGGGACCTCGTACACCCTCAACGCGCCGGTCTCCCAGCTCATCACCGAGCGGCTGCCGAAGACCTTGGTCCTCACCATGCTGTCGGCTCTCGTCGGCCTCGCCCTCGCCATCCCGATGGGCATGCGGCAGGCCGTGCGCCGCAACAAGCCGGTGGACTACGTCATCACCACGCTGAGCTTCATCGCCTACTCCACGCCCGTGTACTTCCTCGGGCTGATCCTGGTGCTGGTCTTCAGCCAGGGGCTGAGGTGGTTCCCGTCGCAGGCTCCGCAGGGCGAGACGCTGGGCCAGGTGTTCTCCGAACCACAGGCCCTGGTGCTGCCGGTGGTCGCGGGCGCGGCCTCCATGGTCGCGGTGTTCAGCCGCTACATGCGGGCGGCCACCCTGGAGAACCTCTCCGAGGACTATGTCCGCACGGCCAGGGCGGGCGGCTCCAGCGCCCGCGGCATCCTGTGGCGGCACGTGTTCCGCAACTCGCTGACGCCCGTGGTCGCCATGCTCGGCTACTACGTGCCGGTGCTCTTCGGCGGTGCCCTGGTCGTCGAGCAGCTCTTCAACTACCCCGGCATGGGGCTGCTGTTCTGGACCGCGGCGCAGTCCTCCGACTATCCGGTCCTGCTGGGCTGCGTCCTGGTGATCGCCGTCGCCACCGTCGTCGGCACCCTGCTCGCCGACACCGTCCAGCGGATCATCGACCCCCGAGTGAAGGCAGGCCAGGCATGAGCGCCGCCATCCAGCCGGACATGGTCCCGGCGAAGGCCGCCACGCCGCGTGAGGCCTCCGGCGCACGGCTCACCGTCCGCCGCTTCAAGCGCAACAAGCTGGCGGTCGTCGGACTCGCCATCGTGGTCTTCTTCTTCCTGTTCTGCTTCGCCGGTCCGCTGGTCTACTCCACCGACCAGACCCACACCATGCTCCAGCAGGTCAACCTCGCCCCCAGCGGCGCGCACTGGCTCGGCACCGACGCCGTCGGCCACGACGAGCTCGGCCGGCTGATGTACGGCGGCAAGGTCTCCCTGATCGTCGGCCTCGCCGCGGGCGTCCTCGCCACTGTCATCGGCACTCTGTGGGGTGCCGCCGCCGGTTACGCGGGCGGCTGGATCGACAGCGTGATGATGCGGATCGTCGACGCCGGCATCGCGATCCCCGCGCTGTTCATCCTGCTGGTGGTCTCCGCCATCACCACGCCGGGGCTGACCGGTCTCGTCGTCATCCTGGGCCTGGTGTCCTGGCTGGTGCCGTCCCGACTGGTCCGCGCCGAGACGCTGACCCTGAAGAACCGGGACTACGTCCTGACCCTGCGCGCCATCGGCGGCACGCACGCCCGGGCGATCCTGCGTCACATCCTGCCGAACTCGGTCTCCACCGTCATTGTCGCCGCGACCTTCCAGATCGCCGACGCCATCCTGCTGGTCGCCTACGTCTCCTATCTGGGCATGGGAGTTCGGCCGCCGCAGACCGACTGGGGCGGCATGCTCTCCGCCGGTCTTACCGCCGCCTACTCCGGCTACTGGTGGCTCATCCTGCCGCCCGGCCTGGCCATCATCCTGGTGGTGTGGGCGTTCAACGCGATCGGGGACGGACTCCGCGACGCATTCGATGTGAGGGGACGCGGATGACCGCCACCACCAACGGCTCCGCGGCCCGCACCGCGGCATCCGGGCCGATCCTCGAACTCGACGACCTCGGCGTCGTCTTCACCACCGAGACCGGCGACGTACCGGCGGTGAAGAACGTGTCCCTTCAGGTCGGGCCGGGCGAGACGCTGGCCCTGGTCGGCGAGTCCGGCTCCGGCAAGTCGACCATCGCGCTCGCCGCGATGGGCCTGCTCGCCGGGAACGCCCGCGCCACCGGCAGCGCCGTCATCGCCGGCACCCAGATCGTCGGCGCCTCGGAGAAGGGCCTCGCGGAGCTGCGCGGCAAGACCGTCTCCATGGTGTTCCAGGAGCCGGCCACCGCGCTCGACCCGCTCACCCGGATCGGCAAGCAGATCACCGAGGTGATCCGCAACCACCGCGAGGTGTCCGCCAAGGACGCCGCCGCCGAGGCCGTCGAACTGCTGCGCCGGGTCGGCATCCCCGAACCGGAGAAGCGTGCCCGCGCCTACCCGTTCCAGCTCTCCGGCGGACAGCGCCAGCGGGTCGTGATCGCCATGGCCATCGCCAACAGGCCGGGCCTGCTCATAGCCGACGAGCCGACCACCGCCCTGGACGTGACGGTGCAGGCCGAGATCCTCGACCTGCTGCGCCGGCTCGCCGTCGAGACCCGCACCGGCGTGCTGCTCGTCACCCACAACATGGGCGTCGTCGCCGACTTCGCGGACCGGGTCGCCGTCATGTACCAGGGCGAGATCGTGGAGACCGGATCGGTCGAGGACGTCCTGCTGCGCCCCACCCACGACTACACCCGTCGCCTGCTGGCCGCCGTGCCCCGGCTGTCCGTCGCCGAGACCACGGACGACACCGGCAGGAGTGCCGCGTCCGTGCCGGCCCGGACGCACGGTTCCGCGGCCGACCCTTCGGCCTCGCCTGCCCGGCCAGGGCCCTCCGAAGACGAAGCGCTGGTCGAGCTGCGAGACATCAGAGTGGAGTTCGGCCGCGGCAAGTCCGCCGTACGCGCCCTCGACGGAGTCTCGTTCCGGGTCGGTCCGGGGGAGACCCTGGGCCTCGTCGGCGAGTCCGGCTCCGGCAAGTCCACCGCCGCCCGGGTCGCGCTCGGCCTGATCCCGCCCACCTCCGGCACCGTCTCCCTGTTCGGCACCGACCTCGGCCGCACCCGTGCCCGGGCCCGCCGCGCCCTGCGGGCCGGAATCGGAGTCGTCCTCCAGGACCCGGTGGCTTCCCTGGACGCCCGGATGACCGTCGGCGAGTGCATCGCCGAACCCCTCCGGGTGCACCGGCGCGACCTGTCCGCCAAGGACCGGCAGACCAAGGTCGCCGCCGTCCTCGACCGGGTCCGGCTGTCCCGCGAACTCGCCCGGCGCGCGCCCCGCGAACTCTCCGGCGGACAACGCCAGCGGGTCAGCCTCGCCCGAGCCCTGATCCTGGAACCCCGGCTGCTGGTCGCCGACGAACCCACCAGCGCGCTCGACGTGAGCGTGCAGGAAGCGGTCCTGGAGGTCATCTCCGAACTCCAGGGCGAACTCGGCTTCGCCTGCCTGTTCGTCTCCCACGACCTCGCCGTCGTTCAGCACTTCGCGCAGCGCGTCGTCGTGATGCGTGCCGGACGTGTCGAGGAGCAGGGCTCCACCGGGACGACCCTGCTGCGTCCGGACACCGACTACACACGCCGTCTGCTGGCCGCCGTGCCGGTGCCCGACCCGGTGGTGCAGCGGAGCCGCAGAGGCGAACGCCTGGCCACCCTCGCCGCCGGCCGTACGGAGGCCCAGGCGTGACCGGACCTCTTCCCTTTCCCTACACCTCGCAGGACACAGCCATTTCCACCACCCTCCGGCCGTTGTTCGCCGGCATCGACATCGGCGGCACCACCACCCAGGTGGTGCTCTGCTCGGACGATCTGACCGTCCTCGACCGCGCGGAGGCCGTCACCCCGGCGCTCGAGGGCGGCCGGGCCATGGTCGGCGCCGCGCTCGACGCGCTCGCCCCGCTGCTGGCCCGCACCCCGGGCCGCCTGGTGGGCGCCGGAATCGGCGCCGCCGGCGTTGTGGACCCCGCGAACGGCCGCATCCTCGTCGCCAGCGACTCCTTCCGCGGCTGGGCCGGCTTCGCCGTCACCGACGCCGTCGAGGAGACCCTCGGCGTCCCGGCCTTCCTGGACAACGACGTCAACGCCTTCCTCTACGGAGAGGTCTACGGCGGAGCGGTGCGCGGCGAGTCCGACGTCCTCGGCATGACCCTGGGAACCGGCGTCGGCGGCGCTCTGTGGACCAACGGCGCCCTGTACGCGGGTCCGCACGGCGCGGCCGGCGAGATCGGGCACATCCCCGGCTTCGGCGACCTGCGCTGCTCATGCGGCGGCCGGGGCCACCTGGAGACCTTGGCCTCCGGCCGCTCCATCGGCTCTCGCTACGCCGACCGCACCGGCCGCCACCTTACCGCCCGCGAAGTCGCCGAGGCCGCTGCCCACGGCGACGAGGACGCTCTCGCGGTCTACCACGCCGCGGGAGCGGGCATCGCCCGCGCGATCGTCATCACGGCGGGCGTCCTCGACATCACCACGGTGGTAGTCGGCGGCGGCGTCAGCCGCGCCTGGCCCCTGCTGGAGCCCATCATCCTGTCCGCCCTCGCCGTCGACCCCCCGGTAAGCGGCCACCCCGTCCGCCTGGTCCAAGCCGCCCTGGCCGCCGACGCGGTCCCGGTCGGTGCCGCCGCCCGCGCCCGACGCCAACTGGGCACGGGGGTGAAAGCGACGACGTAGGGACAGGGCCACACCGGCCTCCGAAGTCCGCGGGCCTCGCTCGTCGCTCAGTCCGCCGGAGGGCTGGGCGAAGGTGGGTGTAAGTGTCGCCGCATCGCGGATGGGCCAGGGCCGCCCGAGCCTGTCGCGCTGCGGGAGGGCGCCGTCGGCATGTCCCAGGGGGCAAGGCCGCCCCTGGCCGCTGATGTGGAGCATGCCCCACGCCTCCGAATTTGCGTTGGAGCGCACTTCAATTCCTAGGTTCGGAGGCATGCGATACATCAAACTCGGAACGACCGGGCTGGAAGTCTCCGCCATCACCCTCGGCTGCATGAGCTTCGGCGAGCCGGACCGGGGTGGCGAGCCCTGGTCGCTGGGCGCGGACGCCGGCCGGGACATCATCAAGCAGGCCCTTGAGAGCGGCATCAACTTCCTCGACACGGCCAATGGGTACAGCGCCGGTAGCAGCGAGGAGATCGTCGGCCAGGCGGTCAAGGACTTCACCCGGCGCGAAGAGGTCGTTCTCTCCACCAAGGTGTGGATGCGGATGCGCCCCGGCCCGAACGGTGCCGGGCTGTCCCGCAAGGCGATCTTCGCCGAGCTCGACGCCTCTCTGAAGCGACTGGGGACCGACTACATCGACCTGTACCAGATCCACCGCTGGGACTACGACACTCCGATCGAGGAAACCCTCGAGGCGCTGCACGACGCGGTCAAGTCCGGGAAGGTCCGCTACATCGGTGCCTCTTCCATGTACGCCTGGCAGTTCGCCAAGGCGCTGTACCTGGCCGACCTGAACGGCTGGACCCGGTTCGTGTCGATGCAGGACCACTACAACCTCATCCATCGGGAAGCGGAGCGGGAGATGCTCCCGCTCTGCGCCGACCAGGGCGTCGGCGTGCTCCCGTGGAGCCCGCTGGCACGGGGCAGGCTGACGCGGGTCGCGGGCGCCGCCACGGCGCGCGCCGAGACCGACGAGGGCGGCAAGATCCTCTACCGCGACGGGGACCGGGCAGTGGCCGAGCGTGTCCACGAGATCGCGGCGAAGCGGGGTCTGTCGCCGGCCCAGGTCGCCCTGGCCTGGGTCATGCGCAACCCGGTGGTGACGTCGCCCATCGTCGGGGTCACCAAGCCGGCCCAGCTGGCCGACGCGGTCGCCGCGGTGGACGTCGAACTCGACGAAGACGAGGCCGCCTACTTGGAGGAGCCGTACCAGCCGCACGCCACCGCCTACCTGGAGGAATCCTTCTACAAGCAGCGGCCTGTGGCGGGCTCCCGATAGGCCGGCTACCGCCGGGCCTTCCACGACGCCACAGGAGCCGGCGGCGAGAACAGCAGCGGCGGAACCACGTCACGGCTCGACAACCGCGATGTCGGACGGCGGATTGAAGACGCAGAACTCGTTGCCCTCGGGATCGGCAACAACAATCCAGCGAAAGCCGTGTTCGCTGAGTTCTTCAGAGAGCCTCGCGGCCCCGAGCTCTTCAAGGCGGTTGACTTCGGACGCGAGGTCTGACGTGTCAAAGTCGAGGTCGAGGTGCATGCGGTTCTTGCCCTGCTTTGGTTCGGGCACATGCTGAAGCAGCAGTGTGGGCGCAGGCGAGGGACCGACCAGACTGAGGTAGGGATGCCCGTGAAATCCGCGCCGGTAGCCGAGCGGGGTGAGCGCAGCGAGCCAGAAGGCAGCTTGAGCCTCGGTGTCGGCACAGTCCAGAGTCACGACGATCTGCATGGCGGAACGGTAGAAGGCTCGACCCGCCATTGACGATCCAATTTCCGCTGGGATCGGCGGGTCACTCGGGCTGGTGCTCCGTCCCTTCGTAGTCCGGGCTCGAGAAGTCCGGGCTTGAGAAGCTGGGGCGCTGCCCGGTGGGATTGTCCGGGCTATCAGGGCTGCTGAACCCGGGTCTGTGGTAACCGAGTTGGGGCATACGGCCCGCGGAATCTTCCTGGCCGTTCCGTCGCGGACCGATGTAGGCGGGAGGATCCTCGAGCGCCTCCGTAAAGAACGGCATGATGCCGCGCTCCCGCAGCGCTGTCACCCATGCTTCTCTGGCCTCTTCCACCGCCTCGTCGGCATTGCCGTGTGCGCTTGCCTGCAACGACGTCGGGTCATTACGCAGAGCCGTCACGACCAGCCCGGCCACCGCGACGAGAATGCCCGCACCTGTCAGCGCCGTGAATACCCAACCAGCCACCACCAGGTGCTCAGCGATGGCCGGCGCGGGGTTGAGCAGCATCATCAGGAGTCCGACGAGGAAGAAGATCACGGCTACGCATCCGGTGAGCAGTGGGGCGAGCACGAGCATGACGGCGAGCAGTCCAGCCCCCTTCTCCTCCGGATTCCCCTCAGACCTGGCTTCCCGATGGGTTCGCCGGGTGCGGAGGACCGGCGGTCGTGCGGTCGTGTGCCGTGGCTGTGCTCCCGCCGTTGTCGGCGCCTCGGGGCGAACGCGCAGGCCGATCACCGCTGCCAGCAGACGACGGCCATAGGACATCCCGGCCCACCGTTGCGGAGCCACTCCGTCGCCGGCTCGCGGGCCTCCGGATTGTCGGGTGCCGAGAATGGTTTGGGTGAGACGACGTCCCAGGCCGGCTCGCGGGCGGCGGTCAGCTGCTGCCGGGCGGACGGACGAGGCAGGGGCGGAAGCCAGGTTCGACGGGGCATACGCAGTGTCTGATGACTCGTCCTGGAACACCCTGTCGCGGTTCTGTTCGCGCACCCGTACGTAATGGTCGTACTCGAGCGCTGCGGCTGCCGTGATGAGGGCGGTCGCGTTCAGTGCCATGGTGCGCAGCTGCCCGGGATTGAGTCGCTGGCCCAGGCTGGCCAGTTCGGGGCGGTCAGAGGCGTTGAGCAGAACCTCGTCAAGGATTCTCTCGTAGGTCTGGCGATCTTCAGCGAGCAGATGCGGAGCGCTCTTCACAGCCCCTCCTCCCCGATCGCGGGGCCCTGGTGCCATCGTGGCCTGCCCGGGCTGTCGAGGCCAGGCGTTGTTCCGTCGGCCGGGGTTGCAGGGTGGGAACCGTCGTCCTCAGGGCGCGTGAGGTCCGAGAGCTGCGGTTGATTTACGGGAAGCTCCGCGGGCGTCGGCTCGGACGTCTGGGCACTGGCGCCCGCGGTGGCCGGCGGCCTTGGCGCAGGCAAGTGCCGTGGAATGGGCCGGGCTGGGCCGGCCGTGGTCGCGTCTGGTTCGGCGGGCGGTTGTGTCAGAGGGGGAGGCCCGCTCCTCGGTGCGGTGACGGGGCGAGTGTTGGCAGTCTCCGGCTCGCCGGTCCCCGGCGTCGTGCCCAAGGCACTGGAGGGTGAAGCCGCACCGGCCTCCGCTGCCACCGCCTCGGCATCAGCTGGTTGCCGGTTGCCGGTCACCGCCTCGTTCACCGTCTGGATGCGGCTGAGCTGAGTGAGCAGCATGGGCGCCGACATTCCCACCACGACGGCTGCGTACTGGCCGTTGATCTGTCCTGTCTCGCCCAGTAGAGCAGCGGTACCTGCGCCCATGAGGCAATGCACGAGGGCCGCTGCGATGTCGACGGAGGGGTCGAAGTAGGCGAGGAAGCGTGGGCGGTTGTCCTGAGTTGGCTGCGTCGCCCCTGCCGCGACCGACTGTCGATGGGTGAGGCGATCGACTCGCCAGGACGTGAACCGGGCGTAGAAGTCCACGGCGCCGCGAAGCAGACCGCCCGCAGCCCCCAGCAGGGCTAACGTCGTGACGTCCACGTTCTCCCCCGGCTGGCGGCGCCGACGTCCGGCGGCGGGCATACGAGCATTGAATGAGCGTATAGCCGTGGGCGAGTGGGATGGAAGGCCAACTGGGCTTGTGGGCACGTGTCGTTGACGTCAGTATGCCGACGGCGCTCGCGGAGTCCGGGCCCGCAGTCGTAGAACACACCGTACGGACGGGCCTGTACGTCATTCCAGGATCAGGCGCGTTCCGACCCCGCGAACCACCGTCATCGGATCCTGCAGTTGATGCCCACCATGAACCGAGGCGGGCCAAACGCCGATCACTCGACTGCCGGATTCCTCGCACCGTTTCCGAATCCGGACTCCAGGTATTGGCGCAGGGCTTCCGTCCCTCCCGGAACGAAGCGCCATTCATCGACGACTTCGCGCAGCTCGGCCACTTGCGTCCAGTCCTGCCAGCCGATCTCACCCGACTCCGGTACCAGTTCCTCCGGCACGACGGCCTCATGCACCCCGATCCAGATGGGGCCAATCCCTTTCCGGCAAAGGAACTTGAACAGGAAGTGCACCGGCACACGGACGCCCAGCTCCTCGGACAGTTCCCGGGCCGCTGCTTCCTCATACGTCTCGCCCACGTTCACGGCGCCGCCGACCATCACGTCGTAGTAGCCCGGGAACCGGGGGTGAGTCTCGGACCGCCGCAGCACCAGGATCCGCCCTGTTCGATCACGGCAGATCGTCGTTGCGATGCGATGAGGCCAGCATTGGCGCTCCGCCT
This sequence comes from Streptomyces sp. NPDC050145, assembly GCF_044460245.1. Lineage (NCBI taxonomy): Bacteria > Bacillati > Actinomycetota > Actinomycetes > Kitasatosporales > Streptomycetaceae > Streptomyces > Streptomyces sp. NPDC050145. The sequence continues at coordinate 485,544 of NZ_JBITJS010000003.1, forward strand.
CGCCTCGCTCGACGACACCCAGCACACGGTCGTACTCATCGACATGCTCAACCAGTTCGCTCACAAAGACACGATCGCACCACTCGAGGAATGAGCTGTGGCATCGGCCCGAAGCAGCCGGGCCGGACGGCTGGGGAACGACGTGAACTTCCGGTTGGTAGAGGGACCGACGGCGGGGTATCAGAGGGCATGGCCCCTGCAACCTGGTGGTGGCACGGGACCATCACCGACGTCCCGTCTCTGGTCAGAGCGTGGCGATGTCGCCCGGCAGCGCGTTCACCGCGTCCGTGATCTCGGTGAAGTAGACGTAGCAGTCGTCGGACCCGCCGAGCGTGCCGCCGCTGTAGACGCCCTTGGCCCAGACCTGGCCGGCCCCGTCGACCGTGTAGACGGCGCCGCCGGAGTCCCCGTGGTCGGTGCAGATCCCGGTCCTCCGGTATCCCTCCGTCACATTGCGGATGATTTCACCGGAGTCGTACCTGAGGGACATGCTCGCGTTCTGCACGGTCCAGTTGCACTGCTCGCCGGTCCTCGCGCCGCTGGTGCAGAACTCGTCGCCGTAGTACGACTTGCGGTTCCAGCGCGCCGTCACGTTGCGCCAGTCGCTGGAGCTCACTCCGTAGACATAGACGCGGGCGACGCTCGCCGCCTGGCCCGCCGGAACCTGGATCAGCGACAGGTCACCGCGGTCGTAGGGGTCGTTCGGGTAGCGCACCGTACCGACGCCGTCGTTCCAGTTGTTGCTGATCGAGTAGCCCATGAACTGATTGCCACTGGACCACGCGCCGCCACCGTTCGGCATGCAGTGACCCGCGGTGAGCATGCCGTGATATCCGCCGGGGATGCGCCACGCGAACGCGGTGCTGCAGATGGCGGATGATTCGGACGCGTCGAACGAGGCTCCGCCGAGGAAGGGGCTCGTGTCGTTCTGCCGTCCCCCGTAGGCGGGCTGGAGCGGGCGGGCGCCCGGGGTCAGTTGAATGGCGATCCTGTCGCTGCCGTACCGGCGGGCGAGTTCTGCGCGCAGCTGGGGTGTCACGCTCCGGACCTGGACCACCACCCGGTTGTGGTCGGCCTGGATGCGCGATGCGTAGATGGCGTCCGCACCCGGTATCTGGGCATTCGTCAGGCCGATGGCCTCGTCCTGAATGCCTGCCAGAAGCGCCTTGCTGTTCGCCGCGCGCGGCACGTCCTCGGCCGCGGTGGCGGCGGCGCCGGAGGATGTGACGACGGGCGCGACCACGGCCCCGTTGGCCCGGTCGAGGTACGGGGGCGCAAACTCCGCGGGCTTCGCTTCGGCCCGCTGCTCGGCCGCGTTGAGGGCCTGGACTGCCTTGGCGGAGGGAGCGTCACCGCGAGGTGTGTCCTTGGTGAAGACCTCCACTCCGTCCGGCCCGGCCGGGGACACGATCGATGCCGCGATGTTGTCCGCCTGCGCCGAGGTGGGGCTGAGGCCGATGCCAAGGGTGAGGAGCGTGAGCGAGGCGGCCAACAGCGGTTTTCTGCGCAGCAGTAGAGATCTCCGGTTCGGGACGCGGACGACGGTGGTGGGGTAGGACGCTTCGGCAGCGGTGGCCATGGATGTCCTCTCGGAGGGGTGATCGTTTCTGTGCCCCCCCATGCTCGATTTCCGGCTCACACCGCGGAAGAAGGCACTTGGAAGTGCGTATCCTGCCGCCAGGTGCGGAGGGGGAGATGCGGTCGGTGCCCAGGGGGTTGAGACCGCGCTCGACGGCCTCGGTGATGTGCTGGGGTTCCCGTCGAGGTACGCGGTCAGGATTCCGGATCGGTCCGCGTTGGGCGGTGAGCGTGACCTGTCGCGGTGTTCGCCGGCCAGCGGTCGGTCCTCTTCTGGTCCACTTTGGAGAGGGTGCAGACGCCGTTCACACAGTTGCGTTCGAGACGGCCGCGGGTGATGGTCTGCGCCAGGCCGACCATCCAGCAGGTGGGGCAGCCGCGGAAGGCGATCAGGGCCAGCGGGGCTGCCAGGAGGGTGGCCGGGCCGAAGGCGGGCACGAGGGCGATCGAGGCGGCGATGAGCCCGAAGCCGATGGCGCCGCGTGCCGCGTGCCAGGTGGCGCGGGACGGACGTGCTGGCGAAGTTCGTCTGGGGCGCTGCGGGGCTTTCGGCGGCCGGGGTGTTTGTGCGCTTCGCGGTTCTCACGGTGGTCATGGTCGTGCCTCTCCTCCGGCTGCTTGATCGGCTGCCTGGTCGGCTGCTTGGTCGGCCGGTGTGAGTGAGTGACGCAGTGCTGCGCGGGCTCTGTGCAGCCGTGACTTCATCGCGGCGTTGCTCAGACCGAGTGACCGGGCGACGGTGTTGCCGGGCAGGCCCTGGACGTCCCGCATGATCAGGACCTGCCGCTGGTCACGAGGAAGGGCACTCACCGCGGCCGCGATCCGCTCCGCTTCCATCTGGCGCAGCACCGCTTCCTCGGCGGACTGCTCCGCGCACGCCTCCGATTCGCCTGCTGCCTGGTCACTGCGCGAAACGAGCAACCGCACCTGCCGCAGGCATTCGTGGCGCACGATCCGGAACATCCATGAGGCGAGCGCGCCGGTAGCGCGCAGCGTGCCGAGCTTCCGGTACAGAATGATCAACGCTTCCTGTGCCGCGTCCTCCGCGTCCTGCGGTGAGGCGCACAGCGACAGGGCGAACTTGCGCACGTGAGGCTGCGATTCGATGACGACAGCGGTGAGCGAGGTGACGTCGCCGTCCTGGGCGGCCTTGATCAGCCGATTGTCCGGCCAGGGTGAGCGTCGAGTCATGTGGTCCTACCCCTACTCCTGCTCCTACGCGGAAGGCGCTGTGCGTGAAGATGCTGGTCAGCCACGGCTCTTCTTCCAGCGCCTCATGAGGTGCACGCTGCACGCGGACACCAGCAGCGCGCCGATCACTACGATGCCAACGACCATGGTTTCCTCCTGATTTCCGTCGGCCCACGCGGCCGGTACACGGATAAGAGGCGGGGGAGCCCGGAAAGGATTCACCCCGGTCGTAGGAGATTCTCGAGACGGTTCGGTGTGCCGTCCCGGCAGCTGCCGGCAATGTACGCAGTGGACGTTCTCGGTGGCTCGGTTCGCGGCTCTTGGGCTTCTTGCGCAGAGATGAGCGGCACGGTTGTCGGGTGCAGTCGCGCGGGGATCGGCGGCACCCGAGTCAGGGCCGGCATCGGTGGGACGGTAACCGGGCCAGGATCAGGCGCCGCTGTTCTTGCGGGCCGCCGCGGACGGGGAGGGCCCGCACGCCGGGAGGTTCGACGCCGTGAGGTGATCGAGCCAATCGGTCAGACTGGCGGCGTCGCGAAGGTCGAGCATGACGGCGAACTGCCGTACCGGGTCGTGCGCGGAGACTTCTACCGGACCCAGGGAGTGTCCCAGGGCGCGATCACGATCGCGCCTTGACTGCTGCCGCCGGGCTGGCCCCCACCACTGGACCCCGGTTGGCGCCTCGGCGTCGTAGGGACCCAGCGTGCACACGAGTGGTCACGGTCATGCAGACCACCTTGGGAACCGACGTTGACGATCGAGGAGCCGGGCGGCATCAGCGGAGCAGGGTGCTGGATGCCCAGCAGCCGACCGTTGACGTTGACGTGGTGCACCCGGTCGAAGTCTTCGGCCCGTACATCACCGAGGCGGGCGCGCCAGATGACGCCCGCGTTGTTGACCAGGGCCGTGCACCTGACCGCACGACTCTCGATCGTGCTACTCGCGGGCGTGTGCGGGTGCGCTGTGGCGTACTGCGGGCTGAGCGGCAGCGATGTTGAGCTCGGGTAGGGCCGCGAGCGTGCCGCCTTCGACGGGTAGGCAGATGCCGTTGACGTAGGAAGAGGTGGGCCCGGCCAGGAAGGCGACGACGTCGGCGACTTCGGCGGGCGAGCAGAGTCGGCGTAGTGGGTAGGCGGCCTCGATGCGGTCGCGTTCGGCGGGGTCCTGCCAGCGGTGGGCGTTGCGTTCGACGGCTACGAATCCGGGCTCGACGACGTTCGTGCGCACGCCGAGTGGGCCCCATTCCACGGCTGCCGCGCGGGCCAGGGCGCCCAGTCCAGCTTTGGTGACCGCGTACGGCGCCATGCCCGGCACTGCCCCGTGGGCGTGCACTGAGCCGACCAGGACGACGGACGCCGGCCCCGGGCCCTTGCGCTGGACGAGTTCGGCGGCGGCCTGCCACGCGCTGACCAGTCCGACGTCGAAGACCCGATGCCACTGGGCAGGCGTCAGCGCGCCCAATGCCGCGCGCTCTTCCGCGAGCAGGGCGTGCACCAGAACGGATGGGGATTCGGGTCCGGCGTCGAAGGCGTTCGCCATCAGCCCGGGGTCGGTGGCATCCCCGGCGAACGCGGCGTGCACGTTCGGTAGCTCCAGTACCGAGGGGTTCTGGTCGACGGCCACGACAGCGAGGCCGCCGTCGGCGAGCCGGTCGACGACGGCGCGTCCGATGCCACCGCCCGCGCCGAGGACAAGGGCAGTGGTCATGATGCGACCCCCGTCCGCGCGTGTGCCGTGGGGGTCACACCGATGCCGGATCGGGGGCCCAGCGAGTACGTGGCCGCTGTGAGCGGCTCCGGCGGGCTCACCGTCGCCGCCCGCCACTCCACCTCGCCGAACATCGTCTCCAGTGGGGGAGAGGTGGACGGCAGAAGTGCGCTCAGGTGGGCGCTTGCCGCCGTTGCCACCGGGCCGCTCGGGTTGTGCAGGGAAACAGCGATGCCGTACCGGGCCGCGAGATCCGCGAGGCGCAGTACCTGGAGAGGGCCGGCCGCGTGTTTCACGTCCGGCATCAGGACATCGAGCGCTCCTGAACGCAGGGCAGGCAGTACCTCGGACTCGGACGCCGCGAACTCGCCGCCGGCCAAGGGGGTTCGGGTCGCTTCGCGGACCGCCCGCAGGCCATCCGGGTCGTCCAGCATCGCCGTGTCCTCCAGCCAGCCGAGGCGCAGTTCCGCCAACTCTTCGGCATGATCGAGTAGTTCGTCGACTGTCAGCAAGTGGTGGCAGTCGAGAAGGAGGTGACGTTCGTCGCCGATCGCCTCCCGTGTCGCGCGGGCGAGGCGGAGGCCTTCGGCCACCCGGTCAGGGCCGGTCAGCCCGTCCCATGGGGCGATCTTCACGGTGTCGTACCCGGCGGCGACCGCCCGCGCCGCCGTTTCGGCCGCGCTCGTCGGCGTGCGGGCGCGTACCGCGCGGTTGATGTTGGCGTACAGCGGGACCGTGCGCCGGGTGACCTCCTTGCCTGTGCGTGCCGCCAGCCAGTCGGCGAGGGGCAGGTCGGCCGCGCGTGCCATGGCGTCTGCGGCCGCGGTTGCCAGGCCCCCGGCGACGGTGCGGCCCGCGAATGTGTCCGGGAGGCGGTCGGTGGAGGTGAGGAGCCGGGCTGCCTCGTCCTGCGGGATGTCCGACAGCTCACCCCATCCCTCGCCTCTTTTGACCAGCAACCAGGTTGTTCGGGGCGTGACGCTGACCGGATGCAGACTGGCTGTCGCCGTGCAGCCGGAAGATGCGGGTGGTGCTGTCACGTGCGTCAAAGTCCTTTCAAGAACGTCAGTGGAAGGTCTCGAAGTTCAGAGGGTCGGCGTAGTACGCAGCGAGCAGGGGCGCCGCTGACGAGGCGGCGAGTGCGTGCGGGCCGAGCTCCGTCGGCTGTACGCACTCCGGGTTCCAGGAACGGCCGATGCGGCGGGCGGCTTCGGCGCGGACCTCGTCGACGTAGGGGAGGACACCGCCGGACAGGACGACAAGGGCGGGGTCGAAGAGGTCCACCAGATGGGCGACGGCTGCGCCGATGTGCCGGGCTCGGTGGCGAAGCAGGGCGTCGGCGGCCGTGCCGGGCGCGGCCAGTTCGGTGAGCTGTGACAGGTCCTCGCCCTGTGTGATCAGGCCGGCCGTGACTGCCTCGTCGACGACGGCTCGGTCGGATGCCACTGCCTGCAGAACGCCACGCCGCCCGCATGTGCAGGCCGGTCCCGACGCCTGTATCGGAAGGTGCCCGATCGCGCCGGCCGCGGCGCGCGCGCCGGTGAGGACCCGGCGATCGATGGCCAGGGCCGCGTCGATGACGTTGCCTGTGAACAGGTGGGCGGAGGTGTCGGCGCCGCGCGCGCAGCCGAACCACACTTCGGCGGTGGCGTGTGCACGGGCCCCCGAGTCGACGACGATCGGCAGATCGGGTCCGAGGGCCTCGCCGAGCAGAGCGCGCAGTGGGACGGCCTGCCAGCCGAGTGCCTCGTTGTCGACGACGAATCCGGTGCCGGGGTCGACCCATCCGCCCGTTGCCGCGCCGACACCGAGGATCGGCACGCCCCCTGCGTCGTTGCGCAGCTCGTCCACCAACGCCCGTGCCCCGCGGATGATGTCGTCTGCCGATCCGGGCCCCCGTTCCTGCCTGCGTACGTGCTGAACCGTGCCCCGGAGATCTACCAGTCCTGCGGTCGTGCGCTGTCGCCCCAGGTGCACGCCGATCGCGTACCGGGACCGGGTGGCCAGGTCGACCGGCACCCGGGGGCGGCCGCCGCCACCGGACAGCGCGGGCAGTTCCCGTAGCAGTCCGGTGGCGACGAGCGGGGAGACGATCCGGCTGACCGTGCCCGGGGCGAGGGAGAGCCGCTGGGCGAGGTCGGCTCGGGGCAGTGGCCCCTCGCCGAGCACGGTCTGAAGGACGTCCGCGGTGTTGGTGCGGCGCAGTCCCGCCGGTGTGCGCAGGTCGTCGGTCCCGGCTGTCGTCATGTTCCCGTCCTTCACGCCTCGTACTTCATCACTGTGCCGGTGCTGCGCCGGCGTTGGTCTCCTCCAACTCCACCCCGGTGGTGGCGAGGAACGGCGCGGAGGCGACCAGACCCGCGCACACAACGTACGCGCACGCCGCGACGGCGACCGTCTTGAGGCCGAAGGACTCCAGCATCGTGGGGACGAGGGTGACGTTGAGGGCGGCCATCAGACGGCTCGCGGACTGGGTGAGACCGGAGCCGACCCCGCGCAGATGGGTCGGGAACACCTCCGACGACCACACCCATGCGAGCACTCCGGGGCCGAACCAGGTCAGCAGCGAGTACGCCAGCCAGAACACCAGCAGTGCCGCGTGGCTTTTCGGGCCGAGGAAGGCGATGCCGAGTCCTGCGGCGAACACGCCGAGGCAGGCGGTGACGCCCATCGTGCGCCGGTTGACACGGTCGATGACGAGCGCGCCCACGAGGACACCGGCCAGGCCGACCGCGTAGCCTCCGAGCGAGAAGTACAGCGCGTGCTCGGCACCGATCCCCGCGGCCGTCATCACCAGCGGGCCCGCCACGGTGGCGACGGCGCCGCCGAAGGAGTTGAACGCGAAGAACCCGGCGACCACCGCCAGACGGCGCCCGGCGCCGTCACGCAGCAGTTCCCGCAGGTCCCGCTCTGCTGGGGCGGGCGCTGCCTTCGGCTCCTCGACCCCGAGCAGCGCGAACACCTGCCGCGCCTCCTCGTGCCGTCCCCGCGCGCGCAGCCATCGCGGCGACTCCGGCAGGAACTGCCGGGCGATGAGGACGGCGAGCGCGGGTACGGCCGCGAGGCCGAACATCCAGCGCCAGGTGTTGGGCCCGGCCACGTCGCGCAGTGCGAGTGCGACCAGGACACTTGTGATGGCGCCGAGCAGCCACATCATGTTGGGCAGCGAGCCTGCTATCCGGCCGCGCCGCGCCTTCGGCGATATCTCGGCGAGGTACGCGTGCGAGGTCGGGATGTCCATTCCCACCGCGACGCCGATGAGGAACCGGGCGATCATCAGCTGCCACACTTCGGTGACGAAGGCTGCGGCGATCGAGGCGGCGACGAAGAAGACGAGGTTGATGACGAAGATGACCTTGCGTCCGAACCGGTCGGACAGATCGCCGAAGACGACGAGCCCGACGGCTGCTCCGATGAACGCGACGGCGCTGAGCCAGCCGACCTCGAAGTTGGTCAGCGCGAACGCGGGCTTGAGGAAGATCATGGCCGCGCCCATGACGAGCAGGTCGTAGCCGTCGATGAACTCGCCGAAGGCGACGATGCGTGGGGTCCACTTGCGGGCGTATCTGGCGCGCTGCTCGGAGGGGCCCCCGGTGGGTGCCGGAGCGGTTGCGGAGTCGGTGGTGGTCATGGGCAGTCTCAGTTTCCTTCGTGGAAGCCGATGGACGGCGGGTCGGCGGGAGTGGTCCCGAAGAAGTCGCTGCCGCCGTTGGCGGTCACCGGCGCCCCGGCGCTCAGGGCGGGGGAGGTGGTGAGCAGTTTGAAGTCGTCCGGGTCCGACGATGTGGTGGAAGGCGAGGCGAGTTGGGGCGCCGAGGTGAGCGTGTTCGTGCCGGTCGGGGGGACGGCGGCGGAGTAGATCAGGTTGTGGTCGATCCGGAACGCGGAGTCGTTCAGTGTCCAGATGTACGATCCTGCGCTCGCTCCGCGGAGAAGGTTGTTGGTGAATGCCACGTCGAGCGCGCCGTCCTTCGTGGCGCTCTCCGTGACGACCTGGTGGCCGGCGTCTTCGGGCAACTGGATGGTGTTGTTGTAGATCCGCCCCCGCACGAGGCCGCCACTGCACACCTGGAAGGTCCGGCCGTGGTCATTGACGGACAGGTTGTAACGGACCACGAAGTCCTTGGAGTTGCCCGGCACGTCGGCGCCGTAGGGGCACAGCAGCATGAAGCCGCCGTCGTTGTCGTGCGACACGTTGTACTGGAACGTCACACGGTTCGTGGAGTGGTCGACGTCGTATCCCTGACCGTCCTTGGTGGAGTTGCCGCCCGACGCTTCGTTGTACTGGAAGGTGACATCGTCGCTGTTGGCGGTCCACATCCCGGCGTTGGGTGATCCGGCCCGCTCGTTGAAGCCGGCGAGGGTGTTGTGCTGGACGACGGCGTCGCTGCTGGTCTTGATGACGACACCGTCGCCGCCGACGTCGGAGAGGTGGTTGTCCTCGACAACGGTGCCGGTGTGCGGGTGCCAGCCGGAGGAGCAGTACGAGGACCAGAAGCTCACCAGATCGGAGCGCCGGCACCAGTTGGACCAGAAGTAGATGCCGGCTCGGTCCACCGACGTGATGGTGTTCTCACGGATTCGGATACCGGTGAAGGCGGAGGGAGTTGTGGAACCGAGTGCCTCGACGATGACGCCGCCGGACGCTCCCGCGTACTTGCCGTTGGAGACGGTCCCTCCGGTCGTGGCGGGGAGCACGCCGCGCACGTCGTGAATGTTCAGCCGCTGCAGCGTCACCCCCGAGAGGTCCCCGGAGTCGACGGCCTGCGCCCATACCCCGCGACGTGCGGTGGTGTTGTCTCCGGGGGCGGTCAGTTCCAGATCCTGCACCGTGACGTGCGAGGCGTTCTTGAGCCAGACGGCCGCGTAGTTGCCGTTCGCGTCGATGTGCGCGGCATTCCCGGAGCCGTAACTTCCGTACGTGACCGGCGAGTCAGCGGTTCCCGACCAGCGGGCGTACAGCTGCCCTTTGCATGTCGTCCCACGCTTGAACAGGACCGAGTCGCCGGCGCCGACGGTGAGCGCGTTAACGGCGGGCATGGAATTGAGTGGCGCGGCCTGGGTTCCGGTCCCGTTCGTGGCGGCGGAACAGTCGACGTAGAGGGTCGTGGGGGCGGCGGACGCGGGGGCGGCGAAGGTCAGTTGGGCGGCGCAGACGAGCGCGCCGAGGGCCAGAGAGAGGGGGCGGAGCACGGTCACCTCCTAGTTGTGTGCGGAAAGAAAATAAGCCTCCGGGGTGTCCGTCAAGGGGGTGCGCACGGATAGCCACACGCGTGCAATACGCGCAACACAAAGAACGGGAGTGAGTGGGGATAAGTTGGGAGGAATCACTCGCGGCGTGGCAGCTTGATCCTGCGTCTGCTCCCGGACACGACAACGCGGCGGGGGGGGGGGGGGGGGGGGGGGGGGGGGGGGGGGCGGGGGGGGGGGGGGGGGGTGGGGGGGGGGGGGGGGGGGGGGGGGGGGGGGGGGCGGGGGGCGCCCCCGCCGCCCCCCCCCCCCCCCCCCCCCCCCCCCCCCCCCCCCCCCCCCCCCCCCCCCCCCCCCCCCCCCCCGCGGCGAGGTCAGTTCTGTGCGTCGGGGGCTACCAGTTCGGGGAGCTTCGCGTCGAACTTCGTGCCGAACTCGCGGCCGTTGGACGTGCCGTGGTGGCCGCTGGAGGTGTAGCTGCAGTCACCGACGTTCTTCGGAAGCTCCGTTGCAGCACCACCCGGATCACCGCCGTCGTCAGAGCCGTCGTCACCCTCGAACTCGCCATCTGATCAAGATGGAGAGCGCTCAAATCGGTGAGGTCAGGTCACCGAGATGTGCCACTTGCCATGATCGGACAGGGTGACGTATCCGTGCTGGGGAAGGCGGAGGGTGCCCTTCTGGTTGACAGCGGAGGTTAAGCGGATCAGCTGCTTCCCGCCGTTGGTCGGCGTGTAGATGATGGTGCCGGGGGAGTCGATGAAGTCGTAGTGCACAACCGGGGCGTATTCGAAGTACGGCTTGGGGCTGAAATAGCCGAAGGTCCGAGTTCCCTTTCCCCGTGCTGTTTTGGTCGGGAGCTGAGGCAGCGCGTCGCTGTCCACGATGCGCATCTTCCATCGGCCCAGGCCACTGGCGGCCTCGTTGCCCACCGTGACTCGGCGGATGGCGAGGGCGTCGCAGTCGGCCGGCAGGACGATGTGCGACGGGCCAGTCCGGCTGATGGTGACGAGCGTGTCATGGGCCCGCTGATGATGAGGACCCTCGCGCACGGTCGACAGGTTGAAGCTCGTGGTGAAGCCCGCGCGGAACTCCAAGAGGACCGGCTTCCCGTCCCCTGCGCCCGGTATCTCGACAATCCGGCTGCGCCAGCCGGACCATTTGGCAGACGTGGCGCTGCCCACGTTCCCTCCCTGTTTCGGTCGCGAAGAGCTCGGGAGCCATGGTGGCACGCGGGCCCGGGGTCCGGCTCCGCTCCAGTCCGACGGGTGCGGCTGTAGCTCCGGAGGAGAACCTGGCATCGCCGACACCGGATCGAACTCCGCCTTCGGGAGACCGACTTCCCTGCGCGGCGGGCTACGGCGGCGTACCGGCCGAGGAGGTTGAAGGGGCTTCGCATCCTCCTCCCTGTTGAACCACTCATCCAGGTTGGAAGAGGCTCCCTGCTCCGTGCGCAGGGGAGTGATGGGCGTCCCGGTGAAGCCGATCGAGAGTGAGCCGTCAGCTCGCGGTTGGCCGCCCGTGCGGCGGTGAGGTCCTCGTCTCGTTCGGCAAGTTCCGCGCGGAGGTCGTGGATCTGCTGTCCCAGCTAGGTGACCAGGCGGGTGAGCGTTTCGACACTGATCTCCAATCCTGCCTGGCACCGGTCGTTTACGCGGCCGGGTTGAGTTCGGCCTGGCCGAACAACAGGGCGTAGCCGGTGGGGAGTTGGTGAAGGATGCGGGCGATGAGGTGGGGGCCGGCCTGAGTGGCGACGGCGGCGAAGACGGAGCCGGTGTCCCAGCGGGTGGTGGCCAAGGAGGTGCCGGAGCGGGCGGCGAGATCCTTGACAAAAGCCCAGCCGGTGAGCGGCTGGAGGTCGGGGATCTGCGAGGTCAGGACACGTGCGGCCTCCAGGGGCAGGCAGGCGGCCAGGTCGACGCGTTCGTCTCCGGTCAGCTGGCGGCCCAGCCCCGAAAGGACCAGGCGGACGACTTCGTCTGCTCGCTCGCGGGTGGGGTAGGCCCCTTCGTAGCGGACCTTCTCCAGCATCTGCTGATACGCCGCCCCGAACGACTGCTGGTGGTCAAGCGGTACGCGCACGTCGGTGGTCACTGCGCTGCATGCCTTTCGTCAAGCCAGGGTTGGACGGTGCCGGTGCGTGGCACCGGTGGTCAGGTGGGCTGGGGGCGGCCGAAGAGCAGGTCGTAGCCTGCGGGGAGCTGGAGCAGGATCTCCTCGAGGAGGTCGTCTGCGGCGGTGTCGGCGACCGTGGAGAGCACGGCGCTGACATCCCAGGTCGCGGTCTGCTCGGTGGCGCCCTCGATCCACGCCGCGGTCGCTCGCACGAACCGCTCCGGCGAGAGCGGTTCGGCGCTCTGCAGGGGGTTGAGCAGGATCAGGGCGAATTCCTCCGGCAGGCGTGCCGCGAGCTGGGCGCGGACTTCGCCGACCAGGTGCGCGCCGAGCAGGGCGAGCACCACGCGGGCCGCGCGTTCGGCCCCCTCTCGAGTGCTGTACCGGCCACGTTCTTGGACGTGGTCGAGGAAGGCTTCGCGTCGCAGAGTCATCTCGGCTGCCACCCCTTGTTGTTCTTCGAACTGCCCGCGGGGTGCGGAGGGCGGGATAGGGGGGGAGATCAGGTGTCCGTCCTCCGCACCTGTCCGGCCGGTGTCAGCCGGAGATCTCCTTGTGGCCGGTCCCGACGCCGATGGAGATCTTGCGGGGCTTGGCGCGCTCGGCGATCGGGATGCGCAGGGTGAGCACGCCGGCGTCGTAGTCGGCCTTGATGTGCTCGGTGTCGAGAGTGTCGGCGAGCACGATCTGGCGGGAGAAGGCACCCAGCGGCCGCTCGGACAGTTCCATCTGCACGTCGTCGGCCTTCGCCATCGGCCGGCGCTCGGCCTTGACCGTCAGCATGTTCCGCTCGACGTCGATATCGATCGCGTCCGCGGTGACGCCGGGGAGGTCGAAGGCCACCACGTACTCGTCGCCCTCGCGGTAGGCGTCCATCGGCATCGCCGACGGCCTCGACCAGGTCCCCGGGCCCATCAGCTGCTGCGTCAGCCGGTCCAGCTCACGGAAGGGGTCAGTGCGCATCAACATCGTGAAAACACCTCCAGCAGGTTCAGGCAGTTACTGCCAATGCGCCTCACTGACACCGTTGTAACATGTCATCCAATGGATGACAAACATGATGTCGTCAGTTCGATGACAAGCTCCAGGGAGGCGTCCGTGACCCCGGCCGACCAGCCGTCCACGAACGGCACCGACGCCCACAGCCCGGCGTCGTTCCTCGCCGCCGCGACAGCCCTCAACGCCATAGACGACGCCTTGCGCGAAGCCCAGCGGGACGCCCCGGACGCTTCCGACGCCGAGCCGGGCCCGGAGCAGGCCCTGGCCTCGTTGTTGCTGCTGCGGCAGGTCCGCGAGCGGCTCGCCGGATGGGAGACCTGCCTGATCGAAACGGCCCGTGACGCGGGCGCCAGCTGGGCCGACCTCGCCCCGCCCCTCGGCGTCACGAGCCGACAGGCCGCCGAGCGTCGCTACCTGCGCGGTCGCCCCGGCCCGGCCGGTACCACTGGCGAGCAGCGCGTGACGGCTACCCGCCAGGCCCGTGCCGCCGACCGCACCGCCGCCGCCCGGGCTCGCCACAACGCCGCCGACCTGCGCCTGCTCGCCGGACAGATCACCGCACTCACCGACCTACCGGCCGCGGCCCGCCGCCCGCTCGGCGAACTCCACGCGGCCCTCGCCCACGACGACGCCGCCGACCTCATCGCGCCCTTGGCCGCCGCCCGTCCCCACCTGGTCACCGCCCACCCCGATCTCGCCGCGCGGCTCGACATCCTCACGGCCCCGTAGGACGAGTCAAAGACCAGCCGCCCGCCGAGGGCGCCGGGCCGGGTCTTCAGGCGAGGCGGAACTCGTTGCCCTCGATGTCCTGCATCACAAGGCAGGACTCGTTCTCTTCGTCGGCATACATCGTGCGCACATGTGTCGCGCCGAGCGCGACAAGCCGTGCGCATTCGGCCTCGAGCGTGGACAGTCGCTCGTCCCCTACGAGTTCCAGGCCGGCCCGCACGTCGAGATGCACGCGGTTCTTGACCTTCTTGCTCTCGGGGGCGCGCTGGAAGAGCACGCGGGGGCCTGCGCCCGAGGGGTCGGTGCACCGGAAGTAGACGACCTGCTCCTTGCTGCGCCCGACGCTGATGGTCTTCGCCTCCGCGTCGATGTTCGTGATCGTGCCGGCGGGCGGGTAGCTCCAGATGTTCTCGCCCATGGCTCATCCTCCGCAGATCGTGAGTCATGGACGAGCACGACGTTTCACGCGGTGCGCCCATATTTGCGCTCCCGTCCCGCGTTCCCTGCCGCGCGCGGATAAACCGCCTGCTGACGCGTGTGGGGCCACGGGCAGTCCCGGAGAACAGCATGCCTTGTCCTCCCGCCGCATCATGTGGCCTCCTCGCGCAGCACGTCGGACACCGATTTGACGCCGCCGTGCGAGGTGAGACCGCCGTCGACGGGGATCTCGGCGCCGGTGATGAACGACGCATCGTCCGAGAGGAGGAACACCACCAGCGGGGCGACTTCCTCGGTGGTTCCGGTGCGGCCGAGGGGGGGGCTCGCGGAGGTTTGCCTCGCGGAAGGCGGGGGCGGCCGAGGCGGTCATCTAGGTCTCGATGTATCCGGGGTGGACGAGGTTGACGCGGATGCCGCGGGGCCCGAGTTCCAGCGCGGCCGTCCTGGACAGCCCCCGCAGCGCCCACTTGCTGGCGGTATAGGCCACCGGGTAGTGGGCAGTGAGGGCCGCAGAGGAGCCGACGTTGACGATCGAGGCGCCCGGCGGCATCAGTGGCGCCAGGTACTGGATGCCCAGCAGCGGCCCGGTGACGTTCACGCGGTGCACCTGGCCGAAGTCCTCGGGCCGCACGTCGCCGAGTCGGGCGCGCCAGGTGACGCCCGCGTTGTTGACCAGGCCGTGCACCTGGCCGTACGACTCCTTCAGCTCGGCGGCGAGACCGGACCAGTCCTGTGCGCTGGTCACGTCGAGGCGACGGCAGCCGCCATACGGCCGTACGTCGGTGGCGATCACCTGAGCGCCCTCCCGGGCGAGTGCCTCTGCCTCGGCGGCGCCCTGGCCTCGTGCAGCGCCCGTGACGACGACCACCTTGCCCAGGAGCCGCTGGGAGCGCAGGTCGCTCACGGCCGCTCCCGGGGCCGGCGCCGGCCGGCGGGCAGTGGTACCGAGTCCGGGCCGGGCGCGACGGTGTTGGACACGCTGCCAATGCCTTCCACGGTGAGGGTGACGGTGTCGCCGGGCTTCAGCGGCGGAGGGACCTGCTCGCCGCGCAGCCCCCACAGTTCGGCGAGGCAGCCGCCGTTGCCGCAGGTGCCCGAGCCGAGGACGTCACCGGGCATGACCCGGGTGCCGCGCGAGGCGTAGGCGACCATCTCCTCGAAGGTCCAGCTCATGTTGGACAGCAGGTCCTTGCCGACCACCTCCCCGTTGATCTCGGCGGTGAGCGCGAGACGCAGGAAGCCGTCGCCGTCCCGGTGCCGGTCGAGCTCGTCGGCGGTGACGAGGTACGGGCCGAGCGTGGTGGCCGTGTCCTTGCCCTTGCAGGGGCCGAGGCCGACCTTCATCTCGGCGGACTGGAGGTCGCGCGCGGACCAGTCGTTGAAGACGGTGTAGCCGATGATGTGGTCGCGCGCCTGCTCCGGGGTGAGATCGTGGCCCTCGCGGCCGATGACGGCGGCGACTTCGAGCTCGTAGTCGAAGGCGGTGCAGCCGGGCGGCACGGGGACGGCGTCGCCGCTTCCGTAGATCGCGTGCGGGTTGGTGAAGTAGAAGGTGGGGGCCTCGTACCACTGCTCCGGTACGCCGCTCGTGCCGTCGACCGAGCGGCGTACGCCCTCCACGTGTTCCTCGAAGGTGACGAAGTCGCGTACGGACGTCGGCTGGAGCGGGGGGAGCAACCGCACTTGGGAGACGTGCGGGCCGGGCGGCACGTCCAGGGCGGCGGCTCCCGCGGTGAGGAGGCCGGGTAGTCCGCCGCATGTGCGCACCAGATCGGCGAGTGACGCGGTGCCGGGCAGTGGGTAGAGGGTGCCGTCCGCCTCGACGACGGCGACGCGGGTGCGGTGCTGGTGTGCGTAGGTGGCGAATCGCATGAGGGCTCCTGGCAGCAGGGGCAGGGGGCGCGGAGGGCGGAGTCAGGGCATGGACAGGGCCGCCGCGCCCCCGGAGTTCGAGGGCGGAGGGTCAGACGGGCGGGGCGACGAAGACGCCGCGGTCCGGGTCGTTGAACGACTCCTTGGCGACCAGTTCGTTCATCGGGTTCGCGGTGCCCCACTGGTCGGTGACCTCGGGCCGGGAGAAGTCGTAGACGTGCGGGTGCCAGGTGTCCTCGTCCAGGCACTCCAGCTCGGTCGTGTACTCGACGGTGTTGCCGTGCGGGTCGAGGAAGTACGTGAACGTGTTGTCGCCCGCCATGTGGCGTCCCGGGCCCCAGATCTTCTGGTACCCGGCGCGCATCACGCGGCCGGAGCCGCGCATGTACTCGTCCAGGCCGCGCATCTCGAACGAGACGTGGTGCAGGGAGGTGTGCGGACCGCGCGCGATCGCCATCGAGTGGTGCTGGTTGGAGATGCGCATGAAGTGCATGACCTCGCCCATGTGCGAGGAGGACAGCGTGTCGGACAGGGCGAAGCCGAGGTGGCGCTCGTACCACTGCCGGGTCCGGTCGAGATCGGGGGAGTTGAGGACGACGTGGGAGAGCTTGACCGGGATGGCCTCCTTCTCCTCGATCTTGCGGTGCCGCCTGACCTCGACGTCGGCGGAGACCTCGACGGTGCGGCCGTCGACGTCGAAGAACCGGAAGCCGTAGCCGCCGCCGGGGGTGTCCACCGTGCCGGGCCGCGAGATCAGCTGGACGCCGCCGGCGAGCAGTTGTTCGGCGAGGGTGTCGACGTCGGCGGCGGAGGCGGCACCGTAGGAGACGAGGTCGAGGCGCTTCTCGTCGGCCTTGCGCAGGCGGATCACGTACTGCTCCGGACTGCCCTCGGCGGCGAGGAAGGAGATGCCGGAGTCCTCGGCGACCTTGGTCAGGCCCCAGACGCCGGCGTAGAAGTCGAGCTGCTTGTCGTAGTCGGGCACGGCGAGGTCGACGTGCCGCAGGTGGGTGAGCAGACGGTTGCTCATGACGGATCAGTCCTTCCGGAGGAAGAGGGCGGCCGCGGTGCCGCCGCGCACCGCCTCGAAGTCGGCGTCGGGCAGGCGGGCGGCGCGCAAGGCGCCGAGGGGATCATCGGAACCCATGTCGAAGGGGAAGTCGGAACCGAGCAGCACCCGATCCGCGCCGGCCACGCGCACCAACTCCCGCAGCACGCCCGGGTCGTGGACCAGGGAGTCGAAGTAGACACGCCTGAGGTAACTGCTGGGCGGGTGGGCGCATCCGGCCCCGGCGTCGGAGCGGGCCTGCCACGCGTGGTCGGCGCGTCCGATGTGGGTGGGCAGGTAGCCGCCGCCGTGTGCCGCGATGATCCGCAGGCCTGGATGGCGGTCGAGGACGCCGGAGAAGATCAGATGGGAGAGGGCGACGGCGTTCTCGGTGGGCTGGCCCACGGAGTTGGACAGGTACCACCGGTCGAGGCGCTCGTCGAGGGTGCAGCCGAACGGATGCAGGAAGACGATCGCGCCGGTGTCCGCCGCCCTGGCCCAGAAGGGTTCGTAGGCCGGGTCGGACAGTTCTCGCCCCGGGGAGTGGCTGGACATCTCGATGCCTTCCAGGCCCTGTGCGAGTGCGTGGTCGAGTGCGCGTACCGCCTGTGCGGGGTGTTGCAGGGGTACGAGACCGAGGCCGCGCAGCCGGTCGGGTGCGGCCGCACAGTGCGCGGCGGTCGCCTCGTTCGCCAGCCGGTACACCTTCTCGGCCGTCTCCTCGTCGGCCCAGTAGTGGTAGTGCGAGGGGGAGGGGCTGACCAGTTGGATGTCCACGCCCTGTGCGTCCATCGCCGCGAGCCGGGCCGCCGGATCGGTGAGGCGGGGCATGCGGTCCCCGATCATCGGGCCGTTGACGCGCAGCGCGTCCGGTCCGTTGCGGCGGGCGTCCAGGGCCCGGGCCTCGGCATGGCCCGGCAGGCCGTCCACCAGGGCCTCGATCTCGGGCAGCAGGACGTGCGCGTGCACGTCGACGGTGGGCGGGGGCGTCACGGCAGCTCCCGCAGCATCGTCATCGTGCGGTGCATCAGGCCGGGCACGTCGGCGTCGCGGACGCCGTCGAGCTGCCACTGGCCGATCTGGACGGAGGCGTCGACGACGGGACGTACGCGGGCCACGCGCCGCTCGTAGTACGCCTGGAACAGTGCGTCGTCCCAGGCGTCGGACGAGGTCAGGAGCTGCGCGAGCACCCAGGAGTCCTCCAGGGACAGGGCGGCGCCCTGGGCGAGGGTGGGCGGACAGCAGTGCGCGGCGTCGCCGACGAGGACGACACGGCCGCGATGCCAGGAGCCCTCGACCAGCATTCGGTCGAACCAGGTGTAGTTGACCTGGGCCGGGTCGGTGATGTGCGCGGTGATCTCGGGCCAGTGGCCGCCGTACTGCCGGGCCAGGGCGCGCATCTCGTCCGCGTACGAGCCGGCCGGGATGGAGGCACGGTCGCGGTTGGCCTCGACGACGTACGCGTAGATCGTGTCCGGGCCGGTGGGGCAGTAGCCGGCGATGTAGGCGGGGCCGCCGTAGGTGAGGTCGGTGCGGGTGACGCCGGCCGGGCGGGCTGCGGCGACGCGCCAGATGGCCATGCCGGTGGGCTCGGGCCGGTCCGTGACGCCGATGGCGGCGCGGGTCGTGGAACCCAGGCCGTCGGCGGCGATCACCAGGTCGTAGTGCCCTTCGGTCCCGTCGGTGAAGCGGACGGTGACCCCGGTGTCGTCGGGGGACTGGTCCAGGGTGGTGGCGCGCACGCCGAGGCGGACACCGGCGCCGCTGTCGCGGACCGCGTCGCTGAGGATGCGCTGCAGCCGGGGGCGCTGCATGCCGACGGTGGCGGGCAGGTCGTCACCGCCGGTGCGCAGGTCCTCGGCGACGTGCAGGACGGTGCCGTCCGGCGCGGTGATGCCGACCGCGCCGAAGCCGTGGCCGGACGCTTGCACCTGGTCCCACACGCCGAGTTCGCGCAGGACGCGCAGGGCGTTGCCTTGGAGGGTGATCCCGGAGCCCGCGGTGGCGTTCCAGTCGTCCGTGGCCTCGATCAGGTCGACCGCGATCCCGGCGCGGCGCAGCAGGATCGTCGCGGCGTTGCCGGCCGCGCCACCGCCGATGACGAGGACGGTGCGGGGTGTGCTCATGGAAGAACTCCCTTTGTCGCTCAAGGAGGTTGCCGTTCAAGGAGGTTGCGGGGACTACTTGACGGCGATCGGGTTGACCGGGGAGCCGACGGCGCCGGTGATGGGCAGGGGGGCGGCGGTGAGCCAGAACGCGTACACGCCGTCGGCGGCGCAGTCCTCGGCCAGCGTGTCCAGGTCCCACATCTCGCCGATGAGCAGCCCCATGTTGGGGATGGCGACCTGGTGCAGGGGCTGGAAGGCGTGCTCGAACTCGTTCGGCCGGACCTCGAAGCCCCAGGTGTCCGTGGCGATCGCGGCCATCTCGGTGCGGTGCAGCCAGCCGGCGGTCGTGAAGGAGAGGCCGGGCGAGGGGCCGCCCGCGTAGTCGCCCCAGCCCTCGCGCCGGGCCCGCGCGAGCCGTCCCGTACGCACCAGCACGATGTCGCCCCGGCCGACGACCACGCCGTGCGCGTCCGCCGTCGCGGTCAGATGCTCCTCGGTGATCGCGAACCCGTCCGGCAGCTCGCCGCCCTGGCCCGCGACGCGGCCCACGTCCAGGAGGACGCCGCGCCCGGCCACGTACGGCGCCATGTGCTCGATTCCGGTGACGAGGTCGCCGTCGGAGGTGACGACCTTCTCGGCCGCCCGCCCGTTCCACGCCTTGCCGTGGTCGAAGATGTGGCCGAGCCCGTCCCACTGCGTCGAGCACTGCAGCGGCATCGCGATGACGTCGTCGGCGCCGCCGATGCCGTGCGGGAATCCCTGGTTACCGAGGGCCGCGTCGGTGCCGGTGTCCAGCATGGTGTGCACCGGGTTGGTGCGCCGCCGCCAGCCCTTCTGCGGGCCGTCCATGTCGAAGGACTGGGAGAGGGAGAAGCTGACCCCTCGGCGGACCAGTGCCGCACCTTCGCGGCGCTTGGCCGCGTCGAGGAAGTTGAGGGTGCCGAGACGGTCGTCCTCGCCCCAGCGGCCCCAGTTGGAGTGCGCCTCGGTGGCCTCGGCGATGGCGCCCTCGGGGTCGTTCCGGTCCAGAGGCTTCAGAGGCTTCAGAGTCCCCTGAGACTCCTGAGATCCGGTGGTGGTCATGACGTCACCTCGGCCACACATCGGGTGCGCTGTGCACCGAGCCCGGTGATGGAGCCGTCCATCACGTCGCCGTCGCGCAGCAGGCGTCCCCAGTGCACGCCGTTGCCGGCGGGGGAGCCCGTCAGGACCAGGTCGCCGGGCAGGAGACGGGCGCTCTGCGAGGCGTAGGACACCATGCGGGCGACGTTGAAGATCATGTCCTTGGTGGACTCGTCCTGCATGGCCTCGCCGTTCAGCTTGAGGACGAGCCGTAGGTCTCCGGGGTCGGAGATCGACTCGGCGGGCACGATCCACGGGCCGAGCGGCGTGAAGCCGGGGGCGTTCTTGCTGCGCAGCCAGTCCGTGCCGATCTGCGGCATGTCCCGGCGGAAGACGGTCGCCCGGTCGGTGAGGTCGTTGGCGATCGTGTAACCGGCGACATGCTCCAGGGCCTCATCGACGGAGACACGGTGTGCCGGACGGCCGATGACGGCGGCCAACTCCAGCTCCCAGTCCGGCTTCTCGGCCCACGCGGGGAGGACGACATCGTCGTAGGGGCCCGTGATCGCGCTCGGCAGGCCGATGAAGACGTACGGCAGATCCTCCTGCGCCCGCCGGTCCATGATCTCGGCGGCCTCGGCGCGACGCTCGTCCTCGGGGCGGTCGTCGCCGTCCGCCCGGTGGGCGACGTGCAGATCGATGACGTGCTGCCGGTAGTTGGCCCCGGACTGGAAGACCTGGCGCGGCTCGAGCGGCGCGTGCACGCGGAACTCCGAAAGGGCCCTGCGCTCCGCGGTGTCGTCCTCGCTCAGGGAACGCAGCTGCGGCAGCAGCGCCGTCCACTGCTCCAGGAGCTGCCGGACCGTGAGTGTTTCGTCGTTGAGGGCGGCGCGCAGGTCCACGACGAGCTCGTCGGCGGTGACCAGGGCGGGGAACTTCGGACGGCTCGGGGCGGAGAGCGTTGCGAGGGCGAAAGGACCGGCGAAGGGCGCGGATGCGGGAGCGGGTTTCACGGACATGTCCTCCTGATTGCGGTGCGACTAATCTGGACCCGTCACCAGAGATCAGGGAAATCGATTGTGTGGATGACTGTCATCGGTGCGGCAGATGTTCGCAGGTCAGCGTCGCCCGACGCCGTACAGCAAGGGAAAGTCAGTGAACCTGGCCCGCCTGGACCTCAACCTCGTCGTCGCCCTGCGCGCCCTGCTGGAAGAGCGCAACGTCACGCGTGCCGGACAGCGCGTCGGACTCAGCCAGCCCGCCATGAGCGCCGCCCTGTCCCGACTGCGCCGCCACTTCGACGACGACCTCCTCGCCCGCGTCGGCGGGCACTACGAACTGACCGCCCTCGGCCAGGTGCTCCTCGACCGCACCTCCACCGCCTACGATGTCCTCGAACGCCTCTTCTCCAGCCAGGCCGAGTTCGATCCGGCGGTGGAGAGCCGGGAGTTCAAGCTGGTGGCGTCCGACTACGCCGTCTCCGTCTTCGGCGCCGAACTCGCCCGCGTCGTCCATGAGGAAGCCCCCGGAATCCGGCTGCGCTTCGCCCAGACACCGCCCACTGTGGTCGATGACACCGCCACTCTGCTCAGCACCGTCGACGGGTTGCTCATGCCGCACGGCGTCATCAGCGACTTCCCCGCCACCGACCTCTACGACGACCGGTGGGTGTTCGTGGTCGCCGACGACCACCCGTCCGTCACCGACGGGCTCACCCGACAGGACCTGGCCGACCTTCCCTGGGTCACGTACCAGCGGACCTACGACGCCCCGGCCGTACGCCAGCTCGGGATGCTCGGGGTGGAGCCGCGCGTGGAGGTGTCCGTGGACAGCTTCCAGCTGCTGCCGCTGCTGGTGGCCGGTACCCGCCGCATCGCCATGGTCCAGGCCCGCCTGGCCCGCCTGCTCGCGCCGATCGCCCCCGTACGGGTCGTGGCACCCCCGTACGAGGCGGTGCCGCTGCAGGAAGCGCTGTGGTGGCATCCGGTGCACACGCACGACGCCGCACACATCTGGCTGCGGGAGACGGCGGCGCGGGTGGGGGCGGGACTGTCGCCGGTGCAGGGCGGGTGATCCGCGAGGGAGCGCAGTGACCTCCGGCGGGCGGCGGGAGGTGTGCGACGCACCGCCGCGCCGAGTGTGGTTTGTACGGGGCGCCCCCGTCCTCGTCGACGTGTGCAGGCCGTGATGTATGTACGACGCAAGCAGCGGGCTGGGGTGCCAACGGGGAAGGGGCGTCACCGTCGACGCCGGCAAACGCCACGCCCCGAGGGGAAAGGGAGAACACCGCACGTGAGCACTACCTCGTTCACCTCTCGCGTCCTGGCCCTGGAGGCGTTCGGCACCCTGCCCAGGCTCGGGGAGCGGACCGTGCCCGAACCGGCGCCCGGTCACACCCTGGTCCGGGTGGTCGCGGCCACCGTCACATCCTCGACGGGCAGTTCGGAATCCTTCCCCAGCTGCCGTTCATCCCCGGCACCCAGGGCGGCGGCTACGTCGTCGCTTCGGACACGCACCCTGAGGGTGCGCTCGTCCGACTGCGGGGCGAAGGACTGGGGCTGAGCCGGGACGGTGCCTGGGCCGAGCACGCGCTCGTGCCCGACGCCGCCGTGGAAACCATGCCCGAGGGCACCGACCCCGCTCTGGCCTGCAGCTGCTTCTCGCCGGTCGGCACCGCCTGGGCGTCCGTGCACGCCATCGCCAAGGTGCAGCCGGGGGAGCGGGTGCTGGTGACCGGCGCGTCCGGCGAGTGATGGCCCAGCTCGGCTTCACCTGTCGCACCGCTCCCACAGCCCCGGCCGCCCCTGCGCCTCGGGACGACTCGTACCAGCGGGCTTCCGCCCTGCTCGGCACTCCATCCACCCGCCTCAGGTACGGCCAGGTGTGACACGAACGGAACGGTGAGCTCCGTCCGGCACGCACCGGCCGGGCCTCGCTGGGCCGCCTTCTCGGCCGGTGGCCGGACGGCTCAGGCTTCGGGCGCCGCCTAGGTCATGTCCGCTGGGAGGGGAGACGGGGTGCCTGAAGGCCGGCGTGATGCGGGGTGTCCATTCGGCGTTGCCCGCCGACCAGCGCCAGGCATGAGCCGTCCGAGGGGCGCCGGTGCCGGTGTGGTTACGACGGTGCTCCGTGTCTGGTCAGCGTTGTTCGGGCGAGGTCGCGTAGCCAGGTGTGGGCCTGGTCTGTGTCGTAGCGCTGATGCCATGACAGGTATATGGGGGCTGGCGGCAGTTCGAGCGGGAGGGGGAGAGTGGTCAGGCCGAGGTCGGTGACCGCTGAGTGCGTGGTGGCTTCGGGGACGCAGACCAGGACGTCGGAGCCGCGCACGAACTCCAGTGCGGCCGCTTCTGTGGGTGCGGCCGCCACCACGCGGCGGGTGAGGCCGAGTCGTGCGAGGGCGTCGTCGACGGAGTCGCTGAGGTTTCCGCGGCGGGAGACGACGACATGCTCGGCAGCGGCGTACTGCTCTGCGGTGAGGGCCCGGCCGCGGTCGAGCGGGTGCCCTCGTCTCATGACGATGACGAGGCGGGTCTCGCCCACGCTCTCGGCACGGATGTCCGGCGCGCTCGGCCGGGTGGCGTTCGCCTCCAGATCGACCTCGCCACGCCGTAGCTCGGGTGTGTCGACGCTCGCTTCCGCGAGGAAGCGCAGGCGTACGCCCGGTGCCTGATCGCGCACGGCGGAGAGCAGCGCGGGGCCGCACAGGGCGACCAGGGAGTCGTGCCAGCGGAGGGTGAAGGTGCGCTCCAGCGTGCCCAGATCGAGTTCTCGGCTTGGTGCCAGCACCCCCTGGACCTGCTGCAGCAGCTCGTGCACCTGCTCACGTACGGCGATCGCGTACGGCGTCGGGGTCATTGTCCGGCCGGTGCGCACCAGGATCTGATCCCCTGTCGTGCGACGGATCCGCCCCAGGCTCCGGCTCATCGCGGGCGCGGTGACGTGCAGGCGCGCAGCCGCCCCCGCCACGCTTCCTTCCTCGAGCAGTGCGTCGAAGGCGGAGAGCAGATTCAAATCCAATTGCATGGGAGTAATCCTAGCCGTGCCGTACATGCATTTGAAGTTAATCAATGGCCTCTATACCTTCGAAAGCAGAGCGCGCGGGACAAGGTGAACACCTCGGGTCGGGCGCCTCAACCAGCCTTCTGCGCAAGGGAGTTCAGTCATGTCCGAAACGCTTCAGGCCGCCGGTGTCACCGTCTCCGACACCGACCTGCTCGGCCAGACCGTGATCGCTGTGCGCGAGGCCGGATCGGCGCTCGTAGAGCGGTTCGGCGACGTGGTCTCCTACCGGACCCGGGAAGAGCTCATGAGCGCGCTCGCCGGCAACGACAACACGACTCTCGACATCCTGCGCCCCGCCCTCACGCGTCTGCGCCCGGACGCCGGCTGGGTGGAGGACGAACTGGACGGTGGGGCGCTGCCGTCTGGCGAATGGTGGGTCGTGGACCCGGCCGAGGGCAACGTCAATCACCTGCACGCCCTGCCGGAGTGGGCGGTGACCGCCACCCTCGTACGGGAGAACCGCCCGGTACTCACCGCGGTCCACGTGCCGCTGACCGGCGAGACCTACACCGCGCTCGCCGGCGGGGGCGCCCACCTCGACGGCCGCCCGCTGCGCGTCTCCCCGACCACGGATCTCGGCCTCGGCCTCGTGGCCACCAGCCAGGCCCGGCCGGACGAGGACGAAAAGGTCGTACGACGCGTCGGCTCATCGATCACCGCGATGCTCTTCGACGCGCTCGTCGTCCGCACCGCCGTCCCCGCGACCCTGCACCTGCTGAACGTGGCCGCGGGCCGGATCGACGCCTTCTGGCAGTTCGCCGGTGCTCGCGCGGATCTGCTGCCCGGGGCGCTGCTCGTCACCGAGGCGGGTGGACGGATCTCCGACACGGAGGGCCGCCCCTGGACTCCGCAGAGCGACAGCTTCCTGGCCGCCGCCCCCGGCGTTCACGCCCAGGCCGTCAACACACTCTCCCTCTGACCGCACATCACCATCCGCACACACAAAAGGACCTGATCAACATGACCACGATCGCCGTTCTCGGAAACGGCCGCGTCGGCGGCAACCTGGCCACCGCCCTCACCCGGGCGGGACACGAGGTGCCGGCGGTGGGCCGCACGCCGGACGCCGCCGCGTCAGCGGCGCGGACCGCCCGGATCGTCATCAACGCCACCCCGGGCGCCGGCTCGCTGGACCGGCTCGTCGCCCTGCGCGAGGAACTACGCGGCAAGATCCTCATCGACGTCTCCAACGCCACCGCCGACGGACCGGACGGCCTGCCCGGCGACCTGATCCACCCCGGTTCCAGCCTGGCCGAGCAACTCCAGGAAGCGCTCCCCGGAACACATGTCGTCAAGACACTCAACACGATGCTCTTCCCGGTGATGACCGCCCCCGCCGCCCTGGCGCAGGCACCCGACGCCTTCCTCTCCGGCGACGACCCGCAGGCCAAGCAGACCGTGCGTGAACTGCTCGTCGATCTGGGCTGGCACGAGGAGTGGATCACCGACCTCGGCGGGATCCGGACCGCCCGCGCCACCGAGGCCGCGATACTTTTCGTACCGCACGTGATCCGGTCGAGCGGATTCGCGCCGTTCGCGATCTCGATAGCCCGCTGACCCGCGCACGGGCAGTCAGTCCAGGAGGGCGGTCGCCTCGACCTCGACGAGGACATCCGGCTCGAAGAGGTAGTCGACGCCGATGAGCGATGCCGGAGGCAGTGGGGTCGGGAGACCGATCTCGCCGGCGACGGCCTCCACTCCGGCCATGAAGTCGCCTATCTTCTCAGGGGTCCATTGGGTCACGTAGAACGTAAGGCGCAGCACGTCCGAGAAGGTCGCGTCGGCGCCCGCCAGTCCGGTGGCGGTGTTGCGCAGTGCCTGGGCAACCTGTCCGGCCAGATCGCCGGGCGCAACGACGGTTCCGTCGGGCCTGCGCGCGATCTGGCCGCTGACGTGTACGTGCCTGCTCCCGGTACCCACAGCGACGTGGTGGTAGGGAACCGGCCGGAGCATGCCGTGCGGAGTGAAGTGGTGAACAGCCATGGGTCTCTCCTCTTCCGTTCTCGGTATCGGGAAGATACTTAGTAGGGGAAAGACACTTCAACGAGACCAGGTTTCGCCATGGATACCGCCGACGAAGTCCGCATCGACGCCCCGCACCGCGAACTGCTCGACCAGATCCTCGACAAATGGTCACTCGCCGTCCTCAACGAACTCTGCGAACGCCCGTGCCGTTTCAACGAACTCCGCCGGGCCATCCCTCAGGTCACCCAGAAGTCGCTGACCGCGACGCTCCGGCGGCTCGAACGCAACGGCGTGATCGAGCGCGAGGTCGTCTCCACCCGCCCTGTGGCTGTCAGATACCGGATCACCCAACTCGGCAAGACTTTGCGGCATCCCATCGACGTACTGCTGGCCTGGACCTCGCAGCACATGCCCGCCATCGAGCGCGCACGCCACGACTACGACGAACGCGAAGAACCCCGCCTGTGAACATGGCCGGGTGCGCTCGCGTATCGGCCGCCGTCGGCCTGCCGCGCCTGATGCCCCCGCGACGCTGGAACGCGACCCAAGCCGCATCTTGACCGTCAGGCGGCCGATCGAGTCGGCCTCCTTCAGCTGGCGGACCATGTCGTCGAGGCTGATGAAGTAGACGGTGAAGCCGGCCCGGTAGGCCGCGATGGCCAGGCCGCCGCCGATGTGGGTCTTGCCGACGCCCTCGGTTATCAACGGTCCGGCGGAATCATCTGGCTGAAGTTGCAGCTCATGGCGGTGATGCGATCTATTCATCGAGTCAACGGTGACCTGGTTCGCAGGCGCGACGCGTCCGCGAACCAGGTCGTCGTCAGCTCTGTCACTGCACTCGGTTTTGGTGCAGCCATGTCGTCTCGAGGATCAGGTAGCGCCAACGTTCGGCCGCGCCGGCCTCCGGATCGAGCATGTTGTTGAACTCCCCCACTCCGATGAGGTAGATCGCGGCTTCCTTGCAGTTCGTGCTGATGGAGATCCGCCCTCCGTCATCAACGAGTTCGAAGGACATGTCTTCCGGAAGGGCGACCAAGGCGATGTGTGTGGTCTTCTCAGGGTCGAAGTGAGCGTGACGATCGCGGGCGACCTTCCAGTCGTGCCCCGGCCATGCGCGACGCTCCGACGCCGTCGTAGGGACCAGGACCTTGGCGTCGATGAGCATGTCCTGGTCGATGATGTCGTGGCCCGCCTTCCTGCCACCGAAGAGAACCGGGCTGCCTCCTTGCGACTCGCGCCAGGCAGCAACGACGTACTCACCCATGAAGGAGCGTATCGGGCCGAAAGCGCTGTTCTCGATCTGCATGCAACCATCCCCAGTCCAAAGCCCGCCCCGTAGCGGACCATCGAAGAGAGCCTGCCGCATGCCCCTGACAATCAACTCTCCTTCCGTGGAGTGGAGGCGAATTGATCATGCTGGACCACGGCGGGCGAGTTCGCGCCGGAGGTCGAGGTTCTCGCCGTGGGCTTGTTCGAGCGCGTCCCGCAGGGCCTGTACTTCTTCGCGGTGTTGCTTTTTCAGGCGGGTGATCTGGCCGGTCAGGGCAAGGACGAGGGTGCTCTGTTCGTCGGCCGGAGGTGTGGGGGCGGGGATCGGCCGGGCTTGGGCCCGGAGCCGTTCGATGCGTCCGCGCAGGTCTGGGTGGTTATAGAGGAACGCATGGGAGACGCCAGCCTCGCGCTGGACGGCCTGGAAGGTGATCGGCTCACCGCGTTTGACCAGGGTGCGGATCGCCTTCTCCGCCGCGGTGGTCTTGGCCTGGGACTTCGCCTTCGCGGCGGTGGCGAGGGTCTGCGTGCGTTTGGCGCGGGCGTCGTCGGTCATGGCCGGGTCCTTCGGTGACGGTCTAGGTCGAGGGTGAGCGGGACGGGCTCGGTGGGGGCGGCGCCGCAGCCGGCGCCCTGGACGGCGCATCCGGGCTTGGAGCGGAGAGTGTCCAGGAGCTTGGTGAGAGCCGCGTGCTCGGCCCGTCGTTGCAGCAGCCAGACGTTGTCCTCGGGCATCGGGCGGCCGTGCCGATCCTGGAATGCGGTGGTGCTGCGGTTGATCAGGGCCTCGGTCTCGTCCAGTTGCCGTTCCAGAGCACTTTGGTGGGAGGCATCGGTAACGAAGACCGAGCAGGTCAGGCAGGCGTTTCCCTTGTCGCAGGTCTGCAGGGGCGGCAGCAGGCACCAGGCGTGGGGCAGGAATCGGTCGGCGCGGTTGAACAGGTGGAGGCTGTCGTGGTCGTCGTGGGAGAAGGTGACGTGGGTGCCGTCCGCACGGAGTTTCGCGGTGGCCAGGAACGCCTGCTCGGCGTGTTCCTGGCGGGCGGCGACGTAGTGCATCGTCATCGTCGGGGTCGCGTGTCCGGCATAGCGCATCAGCACGTGGACAGGTAGGCCGAGTTCGGCGA
Organism: Streptomyces sp. NPDC050145; assembly: GCF_044460245.1. Classification (NCBI taxonomy): domain Bacteria; kingdom Bacillati; phylum Actinomycetota; class Actinomycetes; order Kitasatosporales; family Streptomycetaceae; genus Streptomyces; species Streptomyces sp. NPDC050145. The sequence continues at coordinate 514,004 of NZ_JBITJS010000003.1, forward strand.
GCCGGGTCAGTTTGGTGTGGCGGAAGCGGTGGGTGTGGCTGAGCCCGACGGACTTGCCCTTGCTGTCGGTGATTTTCACGATCTTGCTGAACTCACGGAGCATCCAGCTGTAGGTGCCCGAGGGGTAGGGCTTGTCGCCCTGCCGGTTCCCGGTCCGCTGCAGGAACAGGTGGCGCGGGGTGATGCCGGGGAAGTGCTCGCGGACCCACCGTCGTTGTTCCTCGATGACCGCGACGACCTCGGCGTCGACGAGGATGTTGTCCGGCGCGATATCGATCTTGCTTTGTGCGTAGTGGAAGCGGGCGATCTCCTCGCCCTCGGCGGCGTCGACGGCCCGGTCGGGGACCGGGGAGAGGCAGTCGAAGCGGCTGGTGCGGATCTCGCTGGCCCGTCGTCCGGTGAGGATCTGCAGCAGGATCATGCGCATGGCCTGCGGGTCGTCGAAGCCGCGGGCGGTGCCCTGCTGTCCGTCGCTGCGGGTGAGGGCCATCTTTTCGTGTCGGGCGAGCCCGAGCAGGGGCAGCGCGGCGGGGATCTGCGCGAGTGCATGGTCGTCGACGTAGTTCTCGTCGTTGAGCTCGCGCCGGCCAGAGATGCGGGAGACCTGCCGGAACCAGCCAGCCGCGTGCGCGTCGGTGACCCGCGACCATGGGTTCGGCCCGAGGACCTGGCGGGCCTCGATGGGGTTGGCCGCGACGAACGCGAAGAGTTCGGCGACCGCCCGAAGGTCGTCGTTGACCAGGCGGGGATGGACGGGCTGCCCGGCGAACCGTTGCTCGTTCTGTCGCAGGAGCCGGTTGGCGGGATCGGTGTCCCAGCGGCGGAAGGCGGCGGCCAGCTGGACCGCGTGGGCCGGGTCGCCCAGGACGTCGAGGGGGTCGGTGAAGGTCTGCAGCCACCGGTCGAAGCGGGCGAAGCACCGCATCCTCTCCTGGCTCACCGTCGACCATCGCAGCGTGCCGGCCTCCAACTGCGTGCCCAGGCACCACTTCACGGCCTCCCGCAGCCACGGCTGAGCGATCCTCGAAGGGGAACAGCCGTAGTGGGCCTGGGGCTCGTGTTCCGCCAGCGGAATCCGCGGATCGCATCGCGGGTGCCACTCGTCCAGGGACCACCAGGGCCCGTCCGAACAGCGGGCGAGGAGGGCGAGGCGACTGAAACGGAAGATCACCCGCAGCCGGGCGACGCTGCCGCGAGGAATGAGCCGGCCCCAACGGGTGGCATAGAACCACCGCTGTAGGGCGGCCGCGGTCTCCCAGTCCATGGCCCGGATCGAGGCCGGGAAAGGGTGCTGGTCGCGGATCGCGCGGCGCAGGATGTTCGCGAACTGGTTGGTGCCAAGCACTGAGGAGCGGGTGCCGTCCATCGCCTGCCAGTGCGCCATCCAGGCCAGTTCGGCGGCGATCAGGTCGGGCAGACCGGTCAGGTCGATGCTCCGGTCACCGTTCTCGGTGATCTTCTCCCAGTCGTCGATGCCGTCCCTGATCACCGGCCCTTTCCAGGGGTCGGGCAGCTCGGCCCAGAGCCGCCAGAACGGATCCTCGTCGCCGGCCGCATGGAGATGACGCTGTTCACCGGCCATCATCGACCTGCCAGGCGGAGATGTACGACTTCCAGTTCGCCGCGGCCCGCAGGGCCTCGTCCTCGCGGACCCAGCCATAGAGGTCGAGCGTGGTCTGGACGTGTGCGTGGCCGAGTCGCCGGGAGACCACCCACTCCGGCGTCCCGGCCAGCAGCAGCGCGGTCGCGTGGCTGTGGCGGAACCAGTGCGGCGTCCAGGACGCGGGTCCGATGCCCTTCTTGCGCAGGGCGGACACCTTGTCCCGCACCGTGCCCTCGCGCAGGGCGGCCAGCAGCGGTGGTCGCTCCAGGTTCACCAGTAGTGGCGAGCCGGTATCGATCTCGATGCCGAGCTCGGCGGCCCGGCAGGCGAGGTGGGTGAGGTAGTCGGCGAACAGTCGCTCCAGGTCACTGCCGACATAGACCCGTCGGGGGCGCATCATCTTCACTCTGGCCCCGTTCGTGTTGTCCTCGCGCGGCACGATCTCGACATAGGGAGTGGAGCCGCGACCCATGACGAAGTCGCAGATCCGCAGGCCGAGGGCCTCTCCCAGGCGCATACCGGTCTCCGCGAGCAGGGCGAACAGCAGCCGGTCGCGCAGGTTCCCCCGCCAGTCGCCGACCGTGGCGTCCGGCATCGCGCAGCCGTCCATGATCGCCTGGATCTCGGTCGGCAGCAGCAGCGGCGGGCGGCCATGATGCCGCTGGCGCCGGACCCTGACCAGCGAGGACGACGCGGGAGCGGTGCGGGCATCCAGGTGCGCGAGCAGGCCCCGGCCCGGGGCCCGGCGCGGCGTCCCGCGCATGAGCCGGCCCGCGACCGGAACCGAGTAGACCGCCTCCTGCCAGCGATAGAAGGAGATCAGTGCGGCCAGCCTCGCCTCCAGCGTCCCGGCCTCGGGGGCCTGTTCGGGCTCGATCAGGGTGTGCTCGACGGTGCGGCCATTACGCAGCCAGGACAGGAACCCCGCGACCGCCGGGACCCCGAGATCGCCCCACCTTCCGGCCTCGTCGCGCTGTTCGAGGAACGTCCACCACTGGGCCAGCGAGGTTGCATAGCCACGGACCGTGTTCGGCGACCACAACTGCCGGTGAGCCTCCAGCCAGTCCTCGACCGGCGCGACCGTCCGGTACCTCTCGTCGATCACGGTCCACGTCCGCCGCCCGTTCCCGGGGCGGACCGCCAAGCTGTGCGCTACTGATGCCGTTCCGTCTCGTTGAAGAACTCCCGTTGATAGCAATGCATCAACGACACAGAACGCTCATGGTGACGCTCGTCGCAGACAGAGAATCGAGAGGCTCACGCCCCGCTGATAACGGGCGGCCCCAGCAGGGCGACGTTGGTCTTCGTCTCGACGAACGACAAGGTGGCCAGGTCCCGGATCTGGCATTCGCCCGCTGCATCAGATTCTCCGTCATGGAGCGACAACGGCCGTTTGCTGACCAGGATCTGAGCGGCAGCGGACCGGTTGAGGAGGTTCTGGAGCGGGCTGTCGCAGGAGCCGCCCTGCTGGGGCCGGACGGCGAAGTCAGGAACCGGGGTGGTGGTGCGGCGGCCTGTGCCGTCCGGTAGGCCGTCCCAGTGCGACTCGTCCACGACCCAACTCCCGCGGGCATGCGCTCGCGGGTGGACAGCCAACAGTGTGGACCCGCTCGAGTCCGGCGCCAGCAGATGCAGGGAGACGGTGTCGCCACCTGCCCTGACCTCGGCCAAAGTGGTACTGATCGACGAGCCGTTCGTGGATCACCGTCCCCTTCAACGTGATGTCGGCCCGCAGCCAAGCACCGATCACAGGCTTGAACGGCTCAAGCACCTGCCCGTGACAGCCCTTGCGTGACGGACCCGCCGGCGGAACGACCGGCGGCGGAGCCTCGATGTACTTCTTCACGGTCCGCCAGTTCAGCCCGGTCTCCCGGGCGATGGCGGAGATACTCAGCCCTGCCTCATGCAGAGCTCGGAAACGACGCAGATCCATCCAACGCTCCGAGTGCAGGATCATCGAGACGGGACACCCTTCGCCTCCTCTCACCTCGCGCGATGGCTGTCCCGCCCGCATCCTCCGTACTCACAACCCTCGTACGACACGCCCAAGATCAACCCGATCGAGTGTGTACGGGAGCCCGTACCCGCCTATGTGCGTGAGCTTGTACGCGGATACCCGGGGCGAGTTGCCAGATGCGGGGTGAAAGCCGCTCGCGCCTGGGCGCCGCTTCTGATGTTGTGAGAGGCCGAGGTACTCGGGTCTTGAGGGGACAGGCTGTGATGGACGACGGATGCATCTTTTGTGCAATAGCGAGAGGCCGGGCCGAGGCCAGCATCGTCCACGAAGACGAATCGGTGATCGCTTTTATGGATCTCCAGCCCGTCACCCCAGGCCACTTGCTGGTCATCCCCAAGGCACACGCGGTGGGACTGGAGGATCTCCAGGAGGACGTCGGCGTCCAGGTCTGGAAAGTGGCGCGTCAGCTCGGACGCGCCTTGCGCCGATCAGGCTTGCGATGTGAGGGCGTCAACTTGTTCCTTGCGGACGGCGAAGCAGCCTTCCAGGAGGTTTTCCACGTTCACCTGCATGTCTTCCCCCGCTTCACAGGTGACCCATTTCGCCTTGATGCTGACTGGCGCGTCCATGAGCGAGACCAGCTCGACAAGACGGCTGCTGCCGTCCGTGACGGCCTCGCTGCCCTTGATGCCAGGCAACGATGACGACCATCGCTCTCCGGGCCGGACACAGCTTCGGCCTGAGGCCGAGGAAGTTCATCGAGTGGCCCCTATCGGCGCCAATTCCCGGAGCCACTTCAAGACCACCAGACGGAGACGAAGAAGACGGAGAATGAGCGACGGGAACGCGGACACGATCCCGGTAGTGACCCTCGCGGCCGTGACGTCCTTCGTCGTCACCGAGCTCCTTCCGGAGTGAGTGACTGAGGGCGACCGAGGTCCGTGGACGGACGGCGCAAAGCCCGGTTCAGCCGCCGAGAATGCGGCTCTTCTGAGCCTCGAACTCGGCCTCGGACAGCACTCCTTGTTCCTTGAGCTGCGCGAGCTCCTTCAATTGGGCGATCGTGGCGTCCACCGACTCCCCGGCCTGCGGCTCGGGTGCGGCCGGCGGCGCGCTATAGACCTGCGGGGGAGCCGCCGTGGCGGCGCGCTCGTAGTCCTGCTGCGCCCAGCGGCCGGCCTGTCGGCGCGACACCCGGTTGGACACGGCGGTGGCGGTACCGGAGATGATCGCGGTGCGCGCGACACCGCGGAGAAGACCAGGCATGACGGATTCCTTGTCGTCGGTCGGCGTGCTGCCGTCAGGAGGCGGACCGGGCCTCGACGGCCTCCAGGCTCGCCAGGAGGTCCTCGACCGGGATCCTGCCGTTGGCCACCAAGCGCGCTCCGCTGCGGCGCAGGGCAGCCGCGAGGGGCGCGGCCCACAGGTTCTCGTACACGAGGACGCCCGCGGAGCTGCCGGGTTCTAGGACGGCGGCGGCCTCCTGAAGGTCGTCCTCGCCGAGCAGCCCCGATGAGGCTCCCTCGAACACGGTCAGGTCGAGTTCCCCGTCGCCGTCCAGGTCCTTGACCTCGACGGCGATGACCGAACCGTCCTCGTCCCTGCGTACGAAGGCCAGGTCGAGGACGCGGATGATGCGCCGGTCGACGAGATCGAGCAGCAGGGGCAGGCCTTCTCCCGTCATGCGATTGCCCGGGAACTCCAGGATCAGGTAATCGACGGGTCCCATCTCGGAGATTTCGTCGACACTCATTCCGACTCCTCGCTGGCGGCTCTCCGCCTCCGACGGTACGGCGAAACGGCCCCCCGCCGGCACTCATGGCCGCTCTCATTCCAACACCGCGGGGCTCCACACGCACCTTCGTGGCGGCCGGGGGCGGCCTCCGTCAGGTGAGCTCGTAGAGGCTTCTGCCGACCAGCCAGAAGCCCACCGTCAGGGACAGCACGACGATGGCCTGGTCCTGGTGTGTCGTGATCGCACGCATCAGAGCCCGCAGCCGGGCCTGGGCCCGGGCGGGCCGGAACGTCGCGTACAGCTCCATCGCCAGAAGGCTGGAGCTGGACAGCAGGCAGTGAGAACATCAGCGTCAGCCAGGTGACCGCCTGCGACAGGTCGGCGTTCATCACGGTCGCCGCGCCCGCCGCGACCATGCCCCAGGGCTGGAGCAGAAGGGCCATGCCGGCGGCCGACCACGCCGAGGTGTTGCGCAGCTTTCCGAGCCAGGCCGGCTCCTCCCTCGGACGGCTCTCCTTGCGCTGTCTGTAGACGCCGAACAGGACGAGACCGACCCCGATGGCGAGCTTGAGGGCGAGGGCGGCGGTCGACGGGGCACTGTGTTTCTTGGGCGGTGACCCGTCGGTGAGGAGCAGCATGCCGGCGATCACCAGCACCAGGCACGCCAGCCAGGCGAGGACGAAGACCAGCCCTTTGAGTAGTCCTCTGTGGCCGGACAGCAGAAGGATCAGGGCCATGGCCGGCAACGGGTGAAGTGTGATCGCCAGGCCGATGAGGATCATGTCGAGTGTCATCTGCGGGCGCTCTCGTCATCGGGGCCGCGGACGTGTCGGCCGAACCCACCCAGCCACGAACCGGCGGTGGGCGCGAAAGGTGGACGTCCATTGGAGCGAGCGGCCCCGGACTCCTCGCCACCCGTTCGGCGGACTCGCCGCGCTAGGGGCGGGCGGCGCTCTTAGCGTCCCAAACGGGGCCTCCACAGCAGCAGCGCACCCCACCCCACGCGTCACCACAGCTCCCGGGAGTAGCCGCATGACGGACGAGTCGATGGAGAAGCAGGCCGCGGAGGCATGGCTCTACGGGTAACCGCTGGTCACGGCGGCCATCACCAAAGAGGACATGACGGCGGTCCCGTCCCGGGACGACGCGCGCCGCAAGGCCCAGGCCAACCAGTTCTGCTACTTGCGCACCACCCCGGACGCCTCCTTCACCGAGGTCGTCTCACCGAACGCCGACACCCTGTACTCCAGCGCCTGGCTCGACCTGCCGGACGAGCCGCTGGCGCTCGCCCTGCCGGACTTCGGTGACCGTTTCTGGATGGTCCCGATCCTGGACGCCTGGTCGAACGTCTGTGCCGTCGTCGGCCGGTGCGAGTACGGCTCCATCGCCGGCCCGTTCCTGATCGCCGGGCCGTCCTGGTCAGGGGAGACCCCCGCAGGGCTGATGCTCCTGAAGTCGCCCACCGCCGTGAACTGGATCATCGCCCGGTACGCGACCAGCGGACCGTCCGGCTTCCCGGCCGTCAACCGGCTCCAGGACGGGACAGGGCTGATTCTGCTCTCGCGGTGGACCAGCGACCCCGCGGACCACTCCCCGCCCACGGACGTCCCCGTCCCGGCCGGTGCCGACACCACGGCGGCGCCCGTGGACCGGGTCCACGCGCTCAGCGGCCGCGCGTACTTCTCCCTGCTCAACCGGATGATGGTCGATAACCCTCCCGCCCCCGCCGGCGCCGCAGCCATGGCCCGGTTCGCCAAACTCGGCGTCGCGCCCGGAGCGATCCTGGACGACCTGCCCCCGAGGAGACCGCCACCCTGGACGCGGGTGCGCGGCGCGGCCCCGAGGCCCTGCGCGAGCTGTTCACCGAGGCGGAATCCGCGGGCTCCAGTGTGTGGACCGTGCACCGGGGCCTGGGGGACTACGGAACCGACTACGCCAAGCGCGCGGTCATCACCCGGTTCGGGTACGGAGCCAACCTCGACGCCGACGCCCTGTACCCGCACGCCACAACCGACTCCGAGGGCCGCCCCCTCGATGGCGCGCACAGGTACGTGCTCCACTTCGACGCCGGACAGATGCCGCCCGTCGACGGGTTCTGGTCCCTGACGATGATGAACGAGCGCCAGCTCTTCGCCGACAACCCGATGAACCGCTACGCGATCGGCGACCGCAGCGACATGCGGACCAACCCCGACGGCTCCCTGGACATCTACGTCCAGCACGACAGCCCCGGCCCGGACCGCGAGAGCAACTGGCTCCCCGCACCCGAGGGCAGCTGCAACGTGTTCCTCCGCCTGTACTGGCCCCGGCAGTCCGCCCTCACCGGCGACTGGACCCCGCTGGCCCTGCCGCGTACCCGCTGAGGCACGCCGGAGTGACGGGCGGCCGCGCCGACAGAGGCAAACCCTCCAAGGCGGCCGCCGATCGTTGTGCCGGCCAAGATCACCATGCGCGTCCGCGTCCGCGTCCGCCCTGACTCGTGGGACGTGGCGGTCCGAGCGGCCGCCGCCCTCCTTGCCCGTGAAGACACCTGGGACGCCGCACCGTGAGCGAACGCGCCATCGCGCCCAAGAGCCGTTGATTCCTGTTCCTCTGCTCCCACCCCGGCGGCTGCGAGCAGTTGGTGGACGGGATGTGGCAGGCCGTCCCCGCGCCGGCCCGCGGGCCGGCGGTCGGTGCTCAGCGCACGGGGCGGTAGGTCGCGATGATCACGCCGCTGCTGGTGGGTTCGGCGCTCACCAGCTCCAGCTTCTTCAGAGCGGTGTCGTCCTCGAACAGCTTCTTTCGGCCCTCGCCGGCCACCACCGGGTGGATCAGCAGTACCAGCTCATCCAGCAGATCCAGTTCCAGCAGGGAACGCACCAGCGTTGGGCTGCCCGCGACGGTGATGTCCTTGCCCTCGCCGGCCTTGAGCTTCTCGATCGCGGCCGTCAGATCGCCGTTGACGAGGGTGCTGTTGGCCCAGTCCTCGACGCTGTCCAGCGTGGAGGAGACTACGTACTTGGGCGAATCGTTGATCCACTTGGCGAAACCGGTGTCCTCGCCGCTGGTCACCGTCGGCCAGTACCCGGCCCACTCGGTGAAGGTCACCCGGCCCATCAAAATCGTGTCCGCGGTCTCCAGCGCCTTCCCCAGCGCCGCGCCCATCTCGTCGTCGAAGACGAACTGCCACTCGTTCGGAGACTGGACTACACCGTCGAGCGAGATGAACGGACTCGAAACGACCTTGCGCATGATTCCTCCGTGATGAGTTCCAGGCCGCCTGTCCGGTCAGGGCCCGGGGCGCTGAGACCGGGACGAGCCGACCCCGTCGGCTACGCCAGGAACCTACGCGGGCACCGAGGACGAGGGCTTGTACAGAAGCGACAGGGGCTCGGTTACATCCGGACTGCTCAGCCGAGTGGCGGTTCGGCCGATGTACCGGGTCAAGGACCGCGCCAGATGCGGCTGGTCGAAGTAGCCCAGCCGGTGCACGACGTCCTGGGCCGGCGCACCCTCCTGGATCAGTACCGCCGCCTCACGGGCGCGGTGGATCTGCCGGATGGCGCCTTGCGTGAGACCCGTCGCCGCGACAAAGCGGCGCTGCAGGGTGCGCTCGGAGACACCGAGCTGCGGGCCCGGGCGGTTCGCCCGTACGTCCAGGTGGTGGCCGACGCGCTCGCTGCCGAGGGCTTCGCCGTACGCCAGGACGTCGACGTGGTCCATGTCGCTGATGACGTGGAGGCCGCGGCCGCGCCGGTGTCGGCGCTGGTGTGGGACGAGCGGTGGGGCTGGTGAACCGCGAGACCAGCCGGCGGCACCCGATCGGGAGGGAGAGTGGGCTGCCGCTGGAGGGGGACGCCATCCGCTACCTGGGGGGCGGGCATGAGTCGGCTGTGCGGGAGTTGGTCGTGGGTGTCTATGACGGGCGGCGTGGAACGCAGCGACCGGCCCCAAAGCATCGGTCTTGACGGCGGGATGCGGGGTTGGCAGGAGCGGGCTGGGCTGGGCGCCGCGGACTACCGCTCGACCTCCGAGAGCCAGTGGGGCTCGCCTTGAAGCAGCCCACGACCCCCCGCAACGCCTTGTCGTGGTTGGAGCGTCCACCGTTCGATGCCCGCCCGGGCTGGCCGAGGCGGGCATCGAGGGGCTGCGGCTCAGGCGGGGGTGATGTTCTCCGCCTGCGGGCCCTTCTGGCCCTGGGTGATGTCGAAGTTGACCTTCTGGCCTTCCTGGAGCTCACGGAAGCCAGAGGAGTTGATGTTGGAGTAGTGGGCGAAGACGTCGGGGCCTCCGCCGTCCTGCTCGATGAAGCCGAAGCCCTTTTCTGCGTTGAACCACTTCACGGTTCCGGTGGCCATGTTGTCCTCCAAGGAGACTCGAAAAGGTCCCGCTTTGTGCGGGAACCGGAGGTGATCGTCCTGGTCCTCCGAGACTCTGAACAGCAGAGCGCCCGTGAGCTTGTACTCACGGGCGACCGGTACTTCGGATCCATGACAGCTAAGCAGGACGTTACACCGCCAGATGGCGGGCGCTCGTCAACTTCTCGGGTTGCAGCAGTCAAGCAGCAGGGCGACATCAAGGCCCGGAAGTCGTTCACGCTGCCACCCGCGCCCTGACCCGCCTGCGCGGCCGGCGCATCGCAGACCTCATCACCACCGAACCCTCCCTCGAGGTGGCGGAGGCCGCCACGCGGCTCGGCTTCCCGAAGGCCATACACCACGGACAGCGGTCGCGTACGCGGTCACCGAGTTGCGTGCCCGGGAGGCGCGACCGTACGACCAGGAGGTGGCTGACGCGCTCATTGCCGAGGGCCTGGCCATGCGGCAGGCAGTTCGGGGTATTCGTCGGCGAGCCGGGCTGCCGTCAATGCGGCGCGGAACATGGCAGATTCTTCCGGCCAATCGGCTCCCGCGACTCCCCTCCCTCGGCAAGGAAGGGGCTCTCCTTGGCGCTGTCACTGGCCGCAGCGTAGGCGGCCTGGACGTTGGGCGGGCCGCTACTCCCTGTCGTACTGGTGTCTAACGGACCCAGGTGCTGGTGAGGTTCTGGACGGCCGAGCCGTCGAGGTCGGTGAGCTTGGTGCCGACGAAGTCGCGCGCCCATGCGGAGGTCTGGACACGGAAGGCTGGGCGGTCGCCGGCCAGTGCCTCGATGATCGGGGCGGCGGCCTCGGCCGGAGACTGGGCGTTGCCGAAGGACTGCTGGGTGCGGGCGATGTACGCGTTGAGGGCCGGGGCGTAGGGCCCGGCCGCGTCGAGCAGGGCGGGGACGTCCAGGCTCAGGTTGGTGACGAACTCGCTCGCCACCGCGCCGGGTTCGACCACGACGACGTCGACGCCGACGGTGGCGGCGACCGGGGCGAGGGATTCCATGAAGCCCTCGACAGCGAACTTCGCGGCACAGTACGCCTCGTTGAAGGGCTGTCCGATCGCGCCGCCCACGCTGGAGACCGTGATGATCCGGCCTCGAGCGGCACGCAGGTGAGGCAGGGCTGCGCGGGTGGTGGCCACCACGCCGAAGAAGTTGACCTCCATGGCGGCGCGCACGTCGTCGAGGCTGCCCTGTTCGATGGTGCCGACCTGGGCGGCGCCGGCGTTGTTGATCAGTGCGTCCAAGCGGCCGTGCTCGGCGATCACCTCGTCCAGGCAGGCGGCGATGCTCTCGGCGTCGACCACGTCCAGGTGCTTGACGTGGATGCGGTCGGCGACCCCGTGCTCGGCGGCGGCTTCGAGCAGCGGCTGGGCCTTGGCGGCGTCGCGCATGGTGGCGATGGTGGTCCAGCCGGCTCGGGCGGCGGTGACGGCTGCGGCCAGGCCGATGCCGGAGGAGGTGCCGGTGATCAGAACCGTCTTCGGGGAGGGCATGCGGGTCTTCCTTGCTCTGGAGCGGAGGGGTGCCTCCGTAAGCGGGGAGTTCCCCGGTTGTGGGCAACCGTAAACGGGGAGTTCTCCGGTTGTCCAGCTAGACTGGTCCCGGACGAAGGGAGCAGGCTTGACCAGCCAGCCGAGCGTGTTGCGTGCCGATGCCCGCCGCAACCGGGAGCGGATCCTCGAAGCGGCCGTGCACGCCTTCTCGGAGAAGGGCGCGGATGTCCCGTTCGACACGATCGCCAAGGCCGCGGGCGTCGGCTCGGCCACGCTCTACCGCCACTTCCCGACCCGTGAGGCGCTGGTCGAGGCGGCCTACCGAAACGAGCTGGCCCGGGTCTGCGACAGCGCCGCCGGGCTGCTGGCAGACAACCCGCCCGACCGGGCACTGCGGCTGTGGATGGACAGGTTCATCGACTACCTGGCCGCCAAACACGGCATGGCGGACGCCCTGCGCGCCGCGGTCGCCTCCGGTGCGGACCCCTTCGCAGAGACCCTTGACAAGCTCCGCGCCACGCTCGGCACCCTGCTGGATGCCGGCGCCGACGCCGGTCTGCTGCGCTCGGACATCGACCCCTTCGACGTCGGCCTCAGCCTGTCCGGCGTCGCGCTGATCACCAGCGCTCCCGCCCAACGTGAACGGGCAGGCCGCCTCCTCGACCTGCTCCTCGATGGTCTCCGCTACGGCGCCGCCGGCCCGGCGTAAGGGGCGTGACCGTCTCCGGTCCCGCCCGAGGCGCGGCGCGAACCCTGTTTGCGCAGAATCCCAGGGCGGACGGGATCCTTTACCCCACGGTCGACCACTGCTGGGCCGGCGTCGCATACCGTCGAGGCATTCCTTGATCACGTTCGCGGGCGTTCCCGGCGGGTCGGGGACGCCGGAGTGAAGGTGCTGCGCATGGACGGAAGCGCCCTCCCGTCCGAGTCCCACGAGACTGCGGAAACCCTGCTCGTCGTCGACGGCACCCTCCGCCTGACGGCCGCCGGCGCCGAAGTCGACGTGCGCGAGGGGGAGATGTATGTCGTCGAGGCGGGCGTGGAGCATGCCGTACGGCCTGGCAGCCGGGGCACGCTCGTCATTGTCGACAGGTGATGAGGGCTCGCGGTGATCGGCGATCGGTGACCGGGTGAGGGTGCGGTGAACGGCCGGACCAGGTAGCCGAGTTGGAGGTGGGCAGGGCGGCAGGGGGGGGGCAGGGTCGGCTGCCGGGCCTGAGGTCCTGCGAGTCCCCGACGACCTCGTGGCCGCCGGGGCCCTTTCCTCGGTCCGGGCCGCGTGCTCGACCTCAGTCCCACTGCTCGTCGGCGAGGGAGGCCACGGGCTGGGGCTTGCCGATGAGGGCCAGGGCGATGAAGAAGTTGATCTGGCCGATCGCGATGGTCAGGGTGGCCATGGCCTTCTCGTCGTAATGCCTGGCGGCCTCGGCGTACACCTCGTCGGTGACACGCTCGCGGCCGTGCGGGGCGGGCTGCAGAGTGGCCTCGACAAGGGCGAGGGCGGCACGCTCTGCGTCGGTGAAGTAGGGGGCGTCCTGCCAGGAGGAGACGGCGGTGATGCGCTCCTCCGACTCGTCGGCCTTGCGCAGGAAGCTGGTGTTCAGGACGGTCAGGTACGTGTTGTGGACGATCTGCCCGGCACGCAGGTGGATGAGGTTGATCGTGGTGCGCGGTACCGACTGATTGCCGGTGGCGCGGAAAAGGGCAGCGCTGATGTCCTTCAACTCGGGCACGAACTCGCCCGGGTTCGGCATGCGGGAGATGGACGCGGAAGCGGTCTGATTCGTCATCGGGAGTCCCTCTTTCACAGTGGCCTGATCGGTGTCTTCATCCGTCTGACGGACGGGCGCGACGAGATGTGACAGGGATCGGGGCTGGATTCTCAGATCGGCCGGCCCGTGTCGGCGCGGGCCGCCGGGAGGCGTGTGGGTCTTCGGCAGCACGTTCCTTCGCGACGACCTTTGTCCAGCCCTTTGCGCCGGGGATCCTCCACATCACGCGGCTCACCCTGGACGCGCCGAAGCCGAGGAAATCGAACGACAGCGCCGCGTATTCGCGATTCGGCGGACGCCGCCTTCACGTGGCTGATGGTCGGCGACACCGCCCTGCGCCACGCGGTGGTCCGCGGCGATCCCCGAGTCGTGACAGGACGACTGTTCCATCCAGTGCAACTCCGGCGTCGCGATCGATCTGTGGGCTGAGGTCCTCGTCCAGCCGCGCGGTTCCCGGCAGACGGACAGTCTGTGCCGCGGTCGACGGGACGGTGTTGAGGGGCTCCCGCGCCGCGCCCCGTTGATCGTGTTTATCGGGGCGCAGCTGCACCGAAGATTCCCGAATGACAACGTCACCTGATGCCCAGCGAGTTGATGCAGGAATGGATCCGTTCAATCGAAGGGTCCATATGGTGGTGGAGGTACTGGACCGCCCGGAGGAAGTCGATCTGCTTTCGGCCTTGTGCGCGATGCTGGGCTGGCCTGCCCGTGCGCCGCTGCCGGACGAGATCAGGCTCGTCCCTGCGCCGGGATGGGCGCTGCGTATTGTCGAAGCGCGTATCCGTGCCTTACGTGACGGGGCTGTGGAGCAAGCGGTGGCCACCTTCGACGGTTACGCCCAGGCCAGGGCGGTGTCTGTTCACTGCCGCGACGCCACCCTGGTGGAGCGTCTCCACAGGCCGCTCGCAGAATGGCAACTGCGAGGCAAGCCCCAGACAGTGCGGCATGACCTGCTGCAGAGGGTTCATGCAGTGGCCGGGACGGACGGACACGATCAGGATTCCGGAACGGTACGTCTGGTCCGCGTGCCCGTGTCGCTCGAGGAGCCTCGTCCACGCAGGCAGGCACGCGCCCGCTGGATGGCCCGAAAACTGCTGTCCGAGCACGCCATTCCCAACCGGCGCGCAGACGTCACTCGACATGTGCTGCGGCAGCCGAAGGCACGGAGTCGCTGGCAAGTGGTCGTCGCCGCAAAATTCTTCCTGGGGCTGGTGCTCATGGTCGTCGCTGCCTTGGGGAAATGGGGTGCACTCGGCCTCGGCGGCACGGCCGGTGAATGGCTCGTGATCGCGATGACCGTCTATGTGGCGGGCGGGACGGTCCTGGCGCTCCGGCGCACGGCCACACATCGTGCTGTCCCTTGGATCCTGCCCTTCCTGGTTCCGCTGTCGGTTCCCGTCGTTCGCTGGCTCGGGGAGCAGGTGCAGAACCGGTATCTGCGGGCCTTCGATGTCTCCAGTGACGCAAGCGATGGGTTCGGAGTAATGCGGGCCGGCCTCTGGATCCTCATCGTCTTCTGCGGCGCGGCTCTGCTGCCCGTTGCCTACTTGGGGTGGAATCGCTTCCTGAACTCAGCCGTCGACCCGCGCCGCGCCTGGATGGCGTGGACTCCTGCGGTGACACTCGGCGCCCTGTTAGGAATTGCCTTGTCCGGAATCGTGCTCTACACGGCGTCGAGGGACGGGCGGGCAGCCCGCGGTGTCGAGGCCGCGAGCGGGGACTCGGCTGACTACTTCGGGCTTCATCTCGAGCATGTCTGTGTGACGTTCGTGACTGGTCGGGCTCCGTACTTCGGGGTGCGCCCTCCTGAGAACCGGGCTCTGCTCACCTTCGGTCCGGACGGCGACCGCATCGACCTGTGGGGCCCGCCGCTGAAGGGTTACGGCTCAGGGCGTAGCGCGAGCATCAGACTGGAGGACGCTCAGATCACCTACGTGAAGGGCATGGGGTCCCGCTGCCCGCGAACGTGACCGCGCTGGGCGGTTCAGTCGATGGCTCGATAGGTTCAAGGCAGCGGGGCCGAGCGTTCCGCGGGGTGCGGCGGCACAGAGTGTTTCCAGAGGCCTTTCAAAGAACTGGACGTGGGCCCGGCTGGTGCGTGGCAGCACACTCTCGTTCTGTTCCGGAGGGCCGGCGGACGGCCGCACGTCGGAGCGCACGCAATTGCGCACCCTCACTGGGGGAGTGTCGCGCCACTCGTTCCGGGGAGGCGAAGTCCAGAAGCCCACACCAACACCGCCTTCCGGGGCGCCAGCCGCCTGCTGCCCTTCCACCCCGGATCCCGCGTCGGCGGAGGTGGGTCGGGATCGCGCGGGACGAGTAGGCCTTGCCCGCGGACCGATCGCGGGCGAGGCCGCGTCGCGCCTCGGCCATCCCCGTCCGGATCGACGCCTCGGATTCACCCGCGGCACACCCGCCCGCCACGCGCATCTCGTCCGCGGCCCCGAGCATCGCCGCCATGACTTTCATGTCCCGGACAAACCGCAGGGCCGCCGGTTCCGCCGTCACCCTGGCCGCCTCCTTCATCGCGTTGCTCGGCCCGGGCGCACCGGCGTATGCGGCCGCCAACGCCGTCCCGTCGTACGAGGTGAAGATCAACCTCACCGCGGCGGCGCTCGACGCGTCCCACGCCCCGACCGTCGGCGTGCGTTCGGCCTTCGGTATCACGGGCTCGGCCAAGGCCCGTTCGTACTCCTACCACGACATCGACGCCCAGGCGCTCGATGGCGAGGGCTGGAGCGTGCGGCTGCGGCACAAGGAGGGCTCCTCCTTCGAGGAGAGTTACAAGAAGCGCTTCCCCGTCGTGGACGGCGACATCGGCGCAGCCCTGAACACGGCCAACACGGAGGGCTTCGACAGCACCGACACCAACTACAAGGCTGAAGTCGACTGGGGCTACGCGAAGCAGACGCTGAGCTTCAGCGCCGAGAAGAGCCACAGCGCGACGGGGTACTCCGGTACCTCGATGCCGTCGAGTGACACCGGACGCACCTGGCTGGTCAACGACATCCCCGGCAAGCTGCAGAACTGGGGTTCCGGCGGCTGGGGTGAGGGCGTCCTGCAGGCGTCACGTGCCCACGGTCCGGTGACCTCGCAGGTGTTCAAGGGCGCGTGGGGTGCGTCGGACGACGCGAGCATCGAGGTGTTGCCGGTCGTCAGCGCGGGCGGGACGGGCACGGAGTACGTCGTCGAGCTGGCCTTCAAGACGGACTCGTACACCGACGCTGCCGACCTGCACTCCGACGCGATCACGGTCGCAGAGGCCAACGGCTGGCTCTATCACGGGGACATCCTCAAGACGCAGCTGATCCTCGACCGCTACTGAGCCGCCCGACACGGGCTCGGGTGCGGCGCCCAGGGAAAGCCGACCTGGGTCCGTGATTCGGGGCCGGTGAGGACGTAGTCGCCGTCGGCCTGTGAGTTCGGGGTAGGACAAGAAGGCGACGCATCGCACAGGGGCCGCCATTCGGTGGGTTCGAAGAGCTCGACGACTAACCACCGGGCGGCGTCCCCGACGCCCTGAGGAAGCAGGCAGTGGCCGAAGTCGGCGCTACGGACCTGGCACTCGTGGACGAGGCGTGACCCGCGCTGGACACCCTCAAGAAGCACGGAGCAGACGTCGCCGCTGCAGCTGAGGACGGTCCGGGCCAGTGGCAGACGTGGTGGTGGGTGCGTGTGCGCGGGCAAGCGGTGTTCCTGCCGCTCATGCTGGTCATGCGTGGCCGTCGGAGCCCGAGGCGTGGCTGCTGATGACGCAGTCGTGTACGGGTACGAGGTCGACGGCGGCCGCATGCTTCTCACGTTCTGGCATGACCGCCTGCACGAGGTGATCTACCAGACCCCGGCGGAGGCCGAGGAGGGCTCAGCGAGCCGGAACGAGCGGCTGTTCGCGCACTACGGGCAGGGCGACGGTTGGAACGAGGTCGTCGACAACGGGTTCGGCAAGACCTATCGCCGAGCCGATCAGCAGAGATACGCGTTGTGGAGCTACGCGATGGACTTCACGACCTTCGGGACGATGGAATTCCACCAGGTCAGGTGGTGACCACCTTCTAGGCTCCGCCTCGACCTCGAACCTCCCGCACGCCGAGAGACTTTGGCCCGTTCCCGTGGGAGCCGGTCACTGTCACGCGCAGGTGCAGCCACCGTCAGAAACGCGCACCCCCTCGTGCTGGCTCCAAGGCCCGTGTGACTGAGCGTGGTACCTGGCGCTGATGGACAACTCTGATGCTCAGAACCGACCACGTAACCGACCGATGCTCAGGCTCGGTGCAGTGCGTCGGCCACTGCATCCGCTGGAGCAGCGGTCCCAAGAAATCGTTGCGTGGCGGCGAGTATTCGGCGCGACCGCCCAAGTTCCCGGAGACGCACGTGGGTAACCGACAAGCAGACATCGACTTCACCTTCCAGCACCCAACCACCGTGCGCGGCTTGCTGGAGGTGCTGGCCCCGGCAGGCTGGTCCGCTGAGGAGCGCCCCGGCCACATCGCGTACATGATCAACGACGCAGACGACATGTACGAGTGGTATGACAGCACCCCCGACTGCCTGAACGCCGTGCTCGCGGAGCTGGACTCCGCCGCGAATCTGCCCTTCACCGTGGCGCTGAACATTTACCACCCGCAGGGCGGAACTGGCGGCATGCTCAAGTTCTCCGCGCAGCGCAGGGAAGTCTCTTTCCTTCCCACCATCGACCGCCGGAGTATCCCGGAGGCGCCAAAGTTCACCGACCTCGCCTGGTACCTGGCGGCACTTGTCCCTTCCCTGCTCCGGGCCGGCCTCGAAGGGTACGAGGCCCGCGAGAACCCCAATTAGGCATCATCCGAGGCGAAGGTTGATGCCGTCCGCGCCGAGTGCGAGCGCGGCCGCGAGGCTGGACGACGCGAAGGACCTGCCGGCGCCCGAGCGCTCGGACGCTACTCAGGCGCTGAAGCCCTTGGTCGACCGCCTTCCGCAGACGTTTCAGCAGATGGCCGGCGTCCCGGAGCTGCTGTCCGCAGATGATGGTCGTGAACCGTCTTCCAGCTACCGAAGCAGGGGGGCAGGTCCCGCTAGGGGAGGCCGGTCCTCTGTCGGAACAGAATCCTGTTGATCACCTGACGGTGGCGCTGCCAGCGTCCTCCTCGTCCGCGATTCGCCGGCAAGTGCGGCTCCAGACGAGCCCACTCTGCATCCGAAAGATCTCCCCGCCCCATGCCTCACGGAACGAGTCCCCAGCGGGGGCGTCACGCGACCCATCGGACCCGCCCTAGTTTCCGGCTCCACCGACCTGGCTGTCGCGTTCCGGGGGGCCACCTCCGTCGGTGAAGAACTGCCAGAGAGTCAGGAGTGCGAGCAACTGGGCCAGCAGATAGGCGACTTGCAAGGAGAAGTAGCGGATCTGGTAGATCGACAGCAGCAGGCCGAGGCGGCTCTGCCAGTAGCGCCGCTCGCCACGGAACGTGTTCAGGTCCAGCATGATGCCGGTCACTGTGAGGACCAAAAGCATGCTCACCACGTAGAGCGCGAGATTCGCCTGCCCCTCCCCAGTGACGGCGTTGCCGATCGAGTCCATTCCCATCGGCAGGGCGAAGGCGGCCACCAGTGGAAGGGCGCGCACGGGCCCACGGCGTCCGGGAAGCCGCCGCCACAGCGCACCGAGCAGGAAGCCCGCAGCGGCCCACATGATCTCCCAGTAGCCTGCGCTCAGGGCCGTGTCGACCCAGCCGAACTGTGAATACAGCGTCTGGGTCAGGAACTCGCCCTTCAGGTAGTCGGCCCACAGGAGCAGTCCGCTGGCCGGGAGACCCACGATGGCGGCTGTCCGGGCGGCCCGCACTCCGTTGGCCCACCAGTTGTCGTTCGGGCCGAGAGCGAGAGCCAGATCAACTACGGAGACGTCGGAGGGCAGACGGTCTGCGGTGCCGTCTGAAGCCCGCCAGCGGTGCATGCTCCGAAGTTCCCGCTCATGGCTGCGCCGGTTGAGCGCCTCGTCGTCCGACTGTCCCTGGTCCAGACGTCGCAGTTTGGCGTGGATCTCCCGGAACCGGCGTGCCCGGTCCAGCAGTTCCGTCCTGCGGGACAGCGGCTCCCCCGCACGCAGCGGCACCCGCGATCTCTGGAGGGGGCGGTCGAGCACAGTCCTTCCTCGGCACAGTCGGAGCACGGCAGCCAGGGCGCCCAGGTACAGGAAGAACCACAGTCCGTACAGCGCCCAGCTTCCGGCGAAGACGCCGAGTGCCGGCCCGACAAGGAGTGGGAAGAGCGGCAGCATCCAGAACTCGTCCAGCCGATCGGGCTCATGCGCGGCGAGCGCGGCCTTGTTCGCTCGCTCCCGCAGGACCCCGAGCACCACAAGACCGCTGATCAGCCACCAGACGTATCCGGTCCACCAGTCCTGGCTCTGCACGGAGAACCATGTGAGGTCCCTCCGCAGTGCGTCGAGATGGGCCTTGCCGTACTCCGGGTCCACCTGCGCGCTGAGCCAAGAGGTGCGCTGCCAGGACAGCTCGGACGCGGCCGCCCGGCACAGGCCCAGGCCAGCGACGGCGACCACCAGCAGGGGAGCGGTCCATCGCAGAGACAGTTCCCGCTCCGTTGGCACGGCACCCGGGGCCGCCGAACGCGGGGGGACCAGACCGACAAGCTGGGCCATGCGCCACACCGCCGCCACGCTGCCGAGGAGCAGCACAGCCAGCACGCAGCCCACCGCGACGAACAGTGCGATCACCGCGTGGTCCGGAGCGTCCACGGGAAGGAAAGTGTGCTCGGTCAGCCCGAAGAACTCTGGCCACACCGCCACGGCCACGCCCGGCAATGTGAGCACTGCGCCGGCCGCCCAGATCGTGAAGCGGCGGGGTACGCCGAACGCGAGCAGGATCCATCCCAGGGCCAGGTTGATCAGGAGGGCGTGGTGGGCCTGGCGATCAGCCCACGGCCCCTCCGGGACGTGACGCCGCATAGTCTCGTAGAACACATTGTCACCGGTGCCGAGCAGGCTCAGCAGAATGCAGATGCCCGCCCACACCGCAGCGGTGCGGACCCGCGCTTTCTCCTGCACCGGCAGCGGACCGGATCTCTGCGTCCTGCGGAACGCGATGAGGAGCACGGCGGCCGCCGACAAGAGCCACGGCAGGATCAGGTTGTTGGCCATGACGAACCGCAGCCTGTCCTGCTGCGCCGCCCAGGATCGTGCCCAAGGCGGATCGAACACCACGGACACCTTCGGCATCGGCCTGCCCGCCTTCGGCCGCCACACCAGTCCGTTCTTGTCGTCGGCAGTCGGCCGAGGCGTGGCCTCGACGATGCTGGAGGATCCGGGCCACACGGTCACGGAGGTCCAGCGGGCCCCGGCCAGCAGTGGCATGTCGAGCGCGGCCGTCCAGTGGTTCTTGCCGATGCTGACGTCCCAGGGCCCGATGTAGAAAGTCCCCTGGGCGTCTGCCCACCCGTACGTGTCGGCGCGGACCCGCACCGTGCCCTTCACCGAAGTCACACGTGGTTCGGCTGCGCGCCACTCGGCCCACCACTGCGCTTGCCTGCCTTCGCCCCGCAGCAGGCAGCGCATCGCCCGGCGGTGTCCCTCGGAGTTCTCACCGAGCAGCAGGTCCGTGGCGTACGGCCAGGAATCCGGCACCTCGATGGTCAGCCGACTCACCAGCTTGGTCTGGGTCCGGGACCGGTCGTCAAGTTTCAGGGAGGCACTCACTTTGGCACGCTTCAGGCTGTCGGCGCCGCAGACGCCGTCCGCAGCGCGCGCGGGGTGGGGGATCGAGAGGAGCGTTCCGGTGAGTGTGATCACTGCGATCAGAGTCGCGACCCACAAGCCGACCGGTTGTCTCAACACGCATCCCCTAGTGCTTAGTTGATCGAACCCCATGATGAAGGGGTGGGGCCGCAGGCGCGACGGCATTCCCCGAATCGGTCATGCCCGCACGGCGGGTTGCGTTCCGTAGTTCGTCGGAACCGGTCCGCGTACGAGCCGCCTCGCTGGTATCCCGTTGGCAGGCTCCTGGCGTCAGCTTGCACGATCCTGCCAACGCCACGTGTTGATGTGTCCACGATTTCTGCAGATAGTTTTCTCACGCAAATCGACAAGCGGCTGCCGCAACCTCCGCTCCGTCGGGCAAAGCGGTGGCCGAGGCGTGCCCGGCGGGTTCGACCAACCCTCCACAAGGACTCTCATGAAGCGAATTGCTCGTACCCTCATGCCCGTTGGGCTGGCGGCAGCACTCGTCACCCCAGTGCTCACGGCACAGGCGGAGGCGCAGACACAGGTGCCGGGACCGGCGCGCGTAGCCGCTGTGCAGAGTGAAAACGGAGAAGTCGGAGCGGCGAAGGCGTACAGCCGCAACACCACTCTCTCGCGCGCGAAGAGCTGGCTGACGGCGAACCATGGCAAGCGGGTCCCGTACAGCCAGAGCAGGACC
Organism: Streptomyces sp. NPDC050145; assembly: GCF_044460245.1. Taxonomy (NCBI): domain Bacteria; kingdom Bacillati; phylum Actinomycetota; class Actinomycetes; order Kitasatosporales; family Streptomycetaceae; genus Streptomyces; species Streptomyces sp. NPDC050145. Next base: position 535,325 of record NZ_JBITJS010000003.1, read on the forward strand.
TTCGGCGGCTACCGCACCGACTGCTCCGGGTACGTCAGCATGGCCCTGAAGCTCGCGAAGCCGGGGACGAACACGGTGGGCCTGACGTCCAGCAGGTACACGCGGAAGATCAAGATGTCGTCCCTGCGCAAGGGCGACCTGGTCATCGACGCGAACGGCTCGAACACCACGCGACACGTCGTCATCTTCGTCAAGTGGACGAGCGGCGCCCACAGGTCGTACGTAGCCTACGAGCAGCGCGGCGGCTACGGCACCGATCGGAGCGTGCGCAGCTACGGCCTCGGCGCGGACCAGTACGACGCCTACCGGCCGAAGAAGTATGGCTGAGTGATAGGGCCCCGGTGCGTGCGCGGTGCGATCCGCGTGGGCACCGGGGCCTCGGTGTCATCCGGGCGGGGCGTCCGGAACCTTGACGGGGAGCTCGGTCTGTTCGGCGCAGTCGAGCTCCTTGGCCAGGGGGCGGGACGCGGCGTTCGACCCGATACTGCACTACCACGAGTTATTGCTCATCTGCGTTACGTTGCCAACGGCAAGATGTCGGAACGCCCTGATCAGGCAGATCCGACCACAGGTCCGCCCACTGCGTCGCCTCACCCGCACTCCGTCACCGTCAACCTCAAGTGCCCATCAAGTTGCGTATGTGGTCACGGCGTTCACCCAGAACTTGCCGTGTGCGCCACCGATATAGAACCCCAGCATCAGGAGGACATGCGTGAAGCGCCTTGTCAGTACCACCATCTCCGCCGCCCTGATCGGCGTCGGTCTCGTGGCCGGGGCGGCGGCCCCCGCCTCGGCGGCACCGAACTGCGACGACACGACGCAGTACTCGATCGGTAACAAGAAGACCGTCTGGCGTACCACTCAGGTGCACAGCGACTGGGCGAGGCCCGGTGTGACCATTTCGTACGCCAAGAACAAGACCGGTTCCGTGACCGCGACGGGGACTGCGACCCTCGGCGCCGAGGCCGGCGTCGTCTTCTCCAAGGCATCCACCTCCTTCAGCGTCTCTGTCGGCAAGACCTGGTCCAAGTCGGACACCTGGACCTACTCCGCCAAGGTCAAGAACAAGGCGGGCAAGTCCCGTGGCCGGTTGATGATGTACCACGAGGCCAAGGGCTTCAGCGTGACCAAGTGGCGGTGGGTACCCTCGACCACTTCCTGCAAGAAGAAGGTCTATTGGAAGAAGAGCAACCTCGTGGCTCCGGTGAAGAAGAACAGCAACCTGTGGGCCGTCCAGTACGCGTAGCCCTCGCCGGTGCAGTACGGACCGGCATAGACGGAGGGTGACGGTCCGCCCTTCCTGCTCCGCAAGTCGCCGAAGGCGCCCGGGAACCGCTCGGTCCCAGGGCGCCTTTTGTGCACGCAACACACCCCACGTCATGGCCACCCTCCGCAACCTCGCAATCGGAGCCTGCAAAACCCTCGGAGCGGCCAACATCGCCAAGACCACCCGCGCCATCCGCGACCAACCCGAACGAGCCCTCCCCATCCTGGGCATCACCTGCAAGCCCGACCTCAACGGAACTTGATCACGCCCTGGGAGTGCGTCTTGGCGGGCCGCGCTGCATCCAGCGTTCGTGTTGCCTTCGCGGTGCGTCGACTCCGGCGGGACAGCACGGTGGCCGGGACAAGGAGTATCGCGCCGAGGAAGAAGTAGCCGTTGATCACCATGGTCTTCCAGAAGTCCCATGACCCCGTGTCAACTGCCTCCTTCTCCATCCCGAGCAGGCCGTGCGGAGTGAGCCCCGTCGCCGTGGTGACGTTCTCGACGAGGCCGGGCACGCCCCGCATCGTCAGTACCGCGCAGCCGATCCACAAGGGCGCGCGCACCAGCCAGGACGGTGCACGCCGGCCCCACGGTTGGACCGTGGCCAGCACGCACACGACTCCGACAACCGACATCAGGACAATGAGGGCGTCGTAGGAGAGGAAGAGCCACACCGGAGTGCCGTCGTCGGGACCCATCGTGTCTTCGTACATGACGCCCATCTGCACGTGCCACACGAAGCTCAACACGAGCCAGGCGACGGCCGCGTATGCCCAGCGAAGGAGAGTTTTCCCGGGTTCGGATCGCATGCCCTCGACGCTACGAGCCGGGGCGCGGACGAGGCGTCGGCCGGATGGAGGAGCGCCTCCGCCGCACGGGGGAGGCGCGCCGCATCGAGCGGGAGACAGAGGCGGCTCGGGGCCTTCGCCAAGGGCCCCCAACCGCCCGCCCGGCCGTCGGTGACTCCCACACTCATTGACATCGATCATGCGACGGGCCCACTCCGTGACTCCCGAAGCCGTCGACAAACGACTCCCGTCCCCGGGTTCTGGCTCAAGTTCTGTGGTCCGTGTCTGTGGGGCGCCGATCAGATGTCGAACAGGGCTTCCTCTTGGGGCGGGATTGGAGGGTCCAGGACGTCGCGGAGGCGGGTGATGTCCTGGCGCCACTTCGACCAGTTCGCAGCTTCGGCCCACAGCTCGGCGAGTTCAGACCGGTTGGAGACCACTTGGTCCAGGGCGTCGACGGCGAGCATTCGAAGGTCTGCAGGCAACTCCGGTAGCGGCTGTGATGGGCCATAGTTCGAACACGCCCGATCGCCGTCAGGATGCTGGGCGACGACCAGGGCCGCCGCGCCCACGGCTCGCTCGCCGTCGTAGATACCCAGGATGTCCGTAGGCCCGGCGGCACGCGTGAGTACGCCCCGGATCATGGTTTCGCGATCTTCCAGTGCTGCCTCGTCCAGGTCACCGGCGAAGTCGGCGGCGGTGTCGTTGTCGAAGGGGCCGATGTCCCAGGTGCCCATGTCGCTCTCCTCGCGTGGCCGTCTGGGGGATCCTCGCACTGGCCACCGACAGCGAGGTCAGGAGGCAAGCAGTACCCGTTTTTGCAGGAGCTTGAAGCCAGCGCGTCCGTACATCTGCCGCTTGATCACCTTGATGCGGTTGACGTGGCTTTCCACGATGCCTGAGCTCCAGGGCAAGGTCAGGCCGGCGGTGACGGCTGCGAGGTCGCGTTCGAGGCCGTTGGTAAAGGTGTGCAAGCTGGGTAGGTCGTCGGCTCGGACCGCCGCGATCCATTCGGGGAGCCGCTCTCCCCGGAGCTGGGTGAGTATCTGCCCGAAGGAGCGGACGTGCCCGGCGAGGGCGTCCAGTTCGAGGCAGCCAGCCAGCACGGACTTGAGCTTCAGCCGCTCCTTCTCCGGAAGCGTGTCGGGGTGGGTCAGGATCCAGCTGGCAACAGTCCGGGGAGACGAGCGATGGGCTGGCGAACAGGAGGAAGCCTCCGGCACCCGATCGGACGGGAGACCGGAGTACCGCCCGAGGGAGCCGACATCCGCTACCTGAGCCCCGACGTGCGAGTGCCTGCCCAGGAACTGATCGCCTCTCCTACGACGGTCGACGAGGCAGCCGGCACCCGTTCTGAGGAGGAAGGCAACTACGGCTGGCGAGGTCTGCTTGCCGTGGGGCCTGGCGGTACGTCACTTAGCGTCGGTGGTGGGCGATGGCAGGGAGAGGCCCTGGGCTCCGCATCCGCACGGGTGCGGAGCCCTTGTCCGTGACGGGCAGTCCTCTGCTCACGGGGCCTGGGAGGCTCGGCTGTGGTTCCCCTCGCAGGCATGGGCGCAAGCGAGGGCGGGGCTCAGCAGCGGGTGGGCCTTGAGAGCCGTGTGCGGGCTTTTGTGAGGCGTGCCGGGTCTCACTTTCGGGTGGGGGCGGGGGCGCAGCGCGGGCCGGGGTGGGCGGCTGGGGCGAGCGTTTCGCGCTCTCACGCGCTGCGGTGCGGGGTATCCGTTCCGGGGCCGCTCTGCGTCCCGCTCACTCGCTCCGTGCTGCCCGTGTTTTGTCCTCGCCGGTACGCGTCGAGGGCCCCTGGGGGAGTGGGCAAGGAGGAGCGAAGGTTCGGGTAGACGATCCGGTCGCGTAGGTGTGAATTGCGGACATCCTCGGTGATGTGCGGTTCTGGTCGCCGATCGACCTGGAAGGTTTTGAAAGCTTTTCGGTGGTCCGCCCCGGCATAACCCACGTTGCACGTCGGCGGGTTGACATTCGCGTACGGCTGACGCAGTATCGGCGCGCCAATGTTGATCACCGTTAGTTCACTCAGCGGTCAACGTCAGTTCAATCATTGATTGTTGGTCGCCATCTGAGGGGCAGGGGCAACCTTGCGTGAGGGAATTGCGACGGTTTCCTACTGGTTGTAGGGATGCTGTGGATGCGCCGGAGTTCCTCTTGCTGACGGAACAGGAGTTGGAGTCTGCGGCTTACTTGGCGGGCGAGTCGGGCTCGATGATGGCCCGTCACCTGGGGTCTTCTAGCGCATGGTTAAGGTCCATGCCTCCGCGTGGAGGAGATGGTCGCCACCGAGGGTCGCGCCCGGGGCATTTTCTTGGTGCATCGTTTCCATCATCTGCTCTCTGGCATCCCGGTGTCCTGAACGGGTACTTTGCCGCATCGACTCTCGGGGCTGTCGTGCTCCTCGGTGCCGCTCCGGCGTTCGCCTACCAGACGGCGACGCTCTCCGGCACTGGGCAGGCCCGGGTCTACAACAACCTCGGGACGGCGAACGACGTCGTGGTCGGGGCCTGGGACGACGTGTCGGACTACAACCCGGTCTACGCCCAGTACTACCGCTCGGCGAGCTCCGGCACCCTCCGGTCGCTGTGGAACAAGAACGGCGGCGGCACCGAGACCTACTCCGACAACGGAAGCTGGGTCATCAAGGCGAAGATCTGCGAGTCGCAGATCGCCAATCCCGATGACTGCTCTGTGTGGGTTGCGATGGACCACTGAGTGGATTTCTGATGGGGTCCGCCACCGCGGGCCCCATTGTCGCGCCCACCATGTGCCGTGGCGTTCGCGATGGAACGGCTGAAGAGAGACCGTGCGATGCAATTGACCCCAGTTCTCGAAGTCCGCGCACTTCGCTATTCCGTGGCGGGCAGACCGCTGCTCGACGGAGTGAACCTCACCCTCCCGGCCGGGCGGTCGGCGGCGGTGACAGGGCCCAGCGGGACAGGAAAGAGCACTCTGCTCAACTGTGTTCTGGGACTGATCCGTTGCGAATCCGGCGAGGTCCGGGTTTCCGGCGCGGATCTCACTCGCATGAATCCACGAAGACTCGCCAGACATCGGCGCGACACCGTGGGCATGGTGTTTCAGTTCGGCGAGCTGCTGCCTGAGCTGACACCCGTGGAGAACGTCGCGCTCGCGGCGCTTCTGGCAGGGGCCAAGCGCAGTGAGGCCTTCGGCCGTGCGCAGCGGCTGCTCACAGACCTCGGGGTGCCTGCGGAAGACACTCCGACCGCAGAGCTGTCCGGTGGCGAGCGGCAACGGGCCGCAGTGGCACGGGCGCTGGTGAACCGGCCCACCCTGCTGCTGGCCGACGAACCCACCGGCTCGCTGGACGGACAGAACCGGGAAGCCGTGGCCGATCTGTTGTTCTCACTGCCTGAACGGTGGGGATGCGCGCTCCTGGTGGTCACCCACGACGAGTCCGTGGCGGCACGCGCCGACCTCAGGTTCTCCCTGCACGACGGGCTGCTCGTCGAGCACGGCGAACCGGTCCTGCGGGGCGCGCGGTGAGGCCCGGCAGCTCGCTGGGACGCCAACTGCTGCGCATGGGGCGTGCCGCGGGGCGGGGCTCCGTCGATGGCCGTATCCGGTTCGTGGCGCTGGCCGCCGCCACGATGGTGCTTGCAGTGACGCTGCTGACAGCGGTGGCGGCTCAGGCAACTTATGCGCAGCGCACTGAGCGTGGGGCGGCCCGCACTCCCGTACTGCACCTTCGCGAGGGGCAGGGGCCGAAACAGGCTCCCTTGCTGTTGCAGCAGCACTTGGACGACGTTCACGACCGTCAGGTGCAAGTCATTTTTGTGGAGCCGCAGCGCGCCGACGCCCCGGTGCCTCCCGGTATCGAACGCTGGCCGGCCCCCGGTCAGGCGCTGCTTTCGCCCGCGTTGGCGGCCGACGGCGTCGGCGACAGGTACGGGCGTGACGTGGGCCGGATTCGCCCGGAGGGTCTGGCAAGCCCGGGTGAGCGCTTTGCGTACGCGCGACCGGCCAAGGGAGAGCTGACGGTCGAACACGCCATGCTCGCCACCGGCTTTGGGACCTCGGGCGCCGCGGGCATGGGGGACATCGCCACGGTGCGCCCGTTGTCGGTCTTCATGAACCTGCTGATCGCAGCACTCGGGCTGCCGGCGGGCCTGTTCGTGGTGGTGGCCGCCCGGCTGGGCGCTGCGGGCCGTGACCGCCGAACGGCCCTTCTCGGGGCGTTGGGAGGCTCACGCCGCCAACTGGCCATGCTGAGCGCGGGCGAGGCCGCCCCCGCATTGCTGCTCGGCACGGCGCTGACGCTGCCGGTGCTGGGAGTGGTCCTGGCGACTGACGTACGCATCCCCTGGGTCGGCTACGTGCTGGCGGCTGAGGACATGCAGGCGTACGTCTGGCAGTTGGCCTGTGCGCTGCTGGCCGCGCCGTTGTTGCTCGTCGCCGTGGTGGTGCTGATGCACCAACGGTCGGGACCCGGCCGGTCCACCAGGCCGAGAGGTGAGCGCCGCGGGCGTCTGGTGAAGGTGTCGGCCGGCTTGTGTCCGGTCTTCCTGGGAATTCTGGCCTGGTCGCCGACGGCACTCCTGACGTATGGGGCCACCCCCACCCTGGCTCTGGTGTCGCTGCTGGGCACGGTCGGGGCATTGGCGACCCTGCCGGCGGCCATCGCTCTACTGCTGTCCACGGCCGGCCGCGCGTTGACCGCACTGGGGCGACGCCGCGGATATCCGGGAGCCCTCCTCGCGGGCCGCTGGACCCAGGGGCGTCCCGGCTATCTGTCGCGCCTGGTGGCGGGGGTGGTCATCGCAATGGGACTGCTGAGCATGGTGCAGGTCTACCCGAGCATGCACAGTGCCTCCGTCCAGGGCGCTTTGGCCCTGCGGCAACACTTCGGGCACAGCGTGCTCACACTCCAGGCGCCGCGTGGCGTCGAGGGTCGGATCGACACCTGGCTGCAGAAGGTGCCTCACGGTGCCGAGGTAGCGGTGATCGACTCCAGTCTGGGAGTCGCGAACGGCGGGGGCGAGGTACGGGAGAGCCGCGACGGTCGCGCGCAGGCCGGGCAAGCCGTCACGGTCCGAGGGAGCTGCTCGGCCCTGAAGGGGCTGGGCCTTCCCTGCCCAGGTGGCCGAGGCGCCCGAACCGTTCCTCTGACGGGGGCCACACCAGCCTTGCGTGCGCTACTGCCGCCGTCCGCGACGACGGTCGGGGTGACCCGCGGCTCCGTCGCGGCGCACCGGGGAGCCATGCTGGTGGTGTACTCCCCACAGGGCAAAGACCTGCCGTTGGGGACACTGAAGCGTGACACCCTGGCCGTCCTCGGGCCCAGTGCCCTGATAGAGGCTGTGGGGCAGAGCTGGGTCGGGGGCGCCGCTCTCCTGTCCGCCCAGCTGCGTTGGGTGACACTGCTGGGCACCACAGGGGTTGCGCTGGTGGCCTTGGCCGCGGCACTGAACAGTCTCGCCGAAGTCCTTCGCTTCGCTCGTTCCATCGCCCCGGTGTCCGTGCTGAGCGGGAGCCGGCGTGTGTACGCGACGGTGGCGGCCTGGACCCTTGCCGCGCCGCTGTGCGCGGCGGCAGCACTGGGCGCGGTAAGCGCGGTCTGGGTCACGCTCCCCTACACCACCCCGCCGCGGGACGGGGAACTGCCGCCCCAACTCCTGACCGCGGTGGTCGCTGTCCTCGCCGTGTTGGCCTTGGTGGTGGCGGCCTGGGCTGCCATGAGCGCGGTCCGACAGGCGGAGCGCTGGCGCCCACAGCACGACTGACCGGCTGCCGGCCGGTGTGACCTCGGTCGGGCCTCTGCCGCCGCCGAAGTTTTGCTCTGCGTGTGGTCTGGCGGTACGTCACCTAGCGTCGGTGCTGGGCCACGACAGGAAGAGGCCCGGGGCTCCGCATCCGTATGGGTGCGGAGCCCCTTGTTCGTGGCAGAGGACCTCCGCCCCGGGTGTGACGGCAGCGGCTGTGGTTCGTCGGTCGGCTGGGTGAGCGTCAGGGCTGGGGCGCGGAGTGGGTGGGCCTGTAAGCCCCCGTGCGGCTTGTGTGGGGCGTGCCGGGTCTCTCTTTTTCGGGTGGGGTTGCGGGGGCGCAGTGCGGGTCGGGGTGGGTGGCTGGTGCAGCGCTCCGCGCTGTACCAGCCTGGCCGCGTGGAGTGGTGGCCGCTCCGCGCCGACCACTCAGCGAGCGCTCAGCTCTCACGCGCTGCGGTGCCGGGCAGTCGTTCCCGGTGCGCTCCGGGCCAGCAGCCAGCCCGTCCTCGGTGGAACCTGAACACTGACCCCGCGGCCTCGGCCTTTTGCGCGACGAGCTCTGGGCAAGGCCAAGAAGGACGACCACCGAGCCTCTATGGGCAGTAGCCTCCCCTCTACGCTATCTGCGGTGTCTGGCAGGCATGTGCAACGGGGGCTCTCATGGATGATCTTCTGCTGAGCTCACTCGCCGCCGCTGTGCTGGTCGCTCAGATGCAGTCGGCCGAACCATGGGGATCGCGGCGCGACCACCTGGCGTGCTTCCTCATGGAATCAACGGGCTCCATGGCTCAGTCAGAGAGCTTCCAGGCTGAGTTGGATCGGTCCCGAACAGCCTTGCTACGGCCATCGCTGCGTTGATGAACGCGATCATGCAGTTGGCCGCCCGCTGGCGTGCCTGCTGCGTCAGCAGCGCCGCGGCCAGCCAGTCCCGCTTGTTGCCACCCTCCGCGTCCGGCACCCGCACGGCCGCCAGCAGCTGCCCGATCTCGCGTCCGGTCAGCCCCTGTGCGGTGTCGCCGAGCACACCGGCCACCGCCGTGACGACCCGTGCGGGCCAGGCCTCGAATCTATGCGCCACCATGTCCTTGCCACTTCCTCTCGCTTTCTGGCCAACCGGCCAGAATGGCACGGGCACGGGCACGGGCGCGGGACGGGCAGCGGGCCCTTTCACGCACCCACAAAGAACCGCGGCCCTCGGCATGCTCGTCCTGGGCCACGGCCGGCCCCCGGCCCAGCGGGGCAGGAGGGTTGTGCGTACCTGCATCCCGCTGCGGTCCCGGATGCCGTGGGCACCCGGGGCAGCTCATGCCTTCCGACCTGCCGCTAGGCCGTCCCGGCGTTCGTCCCCGTTCTGTCGGGACTGAACTGCGCCTGTCGGCCGAAGTTGAAGGCCAGCGCGGCGGGTGTCTGCGCGAGGTCGACGCGCGGGTGTGCGGATCCGTCCGCCGGGTTCAGCAGCCGGGCCGTCCACCCCTCGGCGTTGCGCACCACCTCCAGGGCGCTCTGGTCGGCCAGCGGCAGGATGGTCAGTAAAGACCAGGCCCCCGCCGGTCCGCGCCGGTCGTGGGGTGCGCGTAGTGCTCGGCCAGCCGGTCGCCGACCGCGCTGGCGCCCTGGCGGCACACGCTGCCCACGTACTGACACCCACGGCGGCTGTCCCACGCGACATACACTGCGCAGGCGGCCGCCACCCGGCGGCGTACCGCATCCGGCCGGGCCGGGCACACCACCACTGGCGAGCGGGTGTCGCCGCGCTGGACCACGCTGTCGTCGAGCACCGGGCCCACCAGGCGCAGCACCGGCCGCAGGGCCCGGCCGATCTGCGCGGGCAGCGTGAGACCGGCGCTCATTCGGTGTCCTCGTCGTCCTCGTCGTCCTCGTCGAACACGAAGAGGGAAGTGTCGACGGGCCCGAATTTCGTGAGGATCTCGGAGAGCTGGCCCAGCTGCTCGCGCTGGCCTTGGACTGTATCGAAGGTGCCGAATACCTGGTTGCCGCGCTTCTGGCTCATGCGGGCCAGGGCCCGCGCGGCCTTGGCGGCTGAGGTGATGCCCTGCTCGAGGGCCCGGCGCAGGCGCACATCCTCCGCCTCGGGCTCCTGGTTTTTGCCCCCCGACTTGGCGCTGGCCTCGGCGCGGTTCTTGGCGATGGTCTCCAGTGCCTGAGCTGGGTCCGCAGCGTGGACGAGGTCCCACTCGTAGTCGATGATCATCTGCTGGTCGGCCTTGTCGAGCATGGGCTCGCCGTCGTGGACCAGGTACGGCCGGGTCGGCGGCGACGTGGGCGCTGGCGATGGAGTGCAGCATTCGCAGCCCCCCGGCGGTCCGGGCCAGCAGATCGAGCAGCTTTACCGGTGTCGCCCGGAAGGGCGCCTTGCGTGCCTCGCGGTCGGTGCCCTCCTTCGAGCCGCGGTCCCGGGTGATGTAGCCGTCGAGGATCGCTGCGGTGCCGCCCAATACGGTCAGCTCCGCCATGGCGCCCGTCTCGCCGGCCAGAGCGCGCTCGAGGATGTCGTCGAGAACCTCGAACGTGTCCTCGCCCTTGGTCATCTCCCACGGCTGCTTCCACACGGTGTCGGTGATGGTGCCGCCGTTGCCGAAGGTTCGCAGGGGCTGCTCGATGCCCTCCTGGCTGCGGTAGTCCGACAGTGCCATGGGCGCCAGCCGATCGCTGACCCGCTGCCGGTCGGCTTTACCCATCCCGAATTCCTGCTTGATCAGCCGGTTCATAGAGTCCGCGTGCGGCCCGGCGAGCACCGCGTGCTGATGGACCGCGGCCGACCACAGCCGGTGTGCCGGAACGCCGAGCAAATCGTGCATGGCCTGCGCGCCCACGGTGCCGGACAGCACCCGGTGGACGTCTGGGGTGATCAGGCCCTCACGGTGGGCGTGCCGGTAGACCCGCTGCATGCCCTGCGTGTTCTGAGCCCTCTGCCTGAGCAGCAGCTTGCCGCACTCCTCGCCGCCTACGTCCCCCGTGGCCAGGACGAGCAGGTGAGCCGCGAGCCGGAAGCGCTTCAGGAACAGGCCGTGGAGGGAGCCGAGGCCGAGGAAGCGTCACAGGAGGACTGGGCCCGGTTCTACGAGCAGGTCGCCCAGGCGTACGTTGCCGAGTTCGGCTCCAGCCCCGACGCCGTGGCCTTCTCGGAGTACCTGCGCGAGCGTCACGGCCTGGACGCTCCTGAGACCGGCCTGCTCCCTGCGGAGGTCGACGCGCCCCCGCCGGCCGAGACGCCCGACACCGACGTGACAGTGGCGCCCGCCCCACAGACCCAGAAGCCCGTGGGGGAGCAGTCGGCACCCAGCCCGCACCCCGCGCCGGTCCCGTCTCAGCAACGGCGTTCCACTGTTGACGTTCCCCTCCAAACGGAGGCCCACAACACCACCACCGCGACGGAACCACAGCCGCTGACCGTCCCGGACCAGTACTTCCTCGCCTACATCCACTACGTGAACACACACGGCCGGGAGCCGAAGGGATCGGCGGCCTTTGAGGAACTCTCCCAAAACCTCGCCAACGACGGCGTCTTCGGCACCCGCGGTCAGCCAGTCAGCCCCAGCACACTGCGCCGCTACGCACTCGAGCAGAGGATCTACCGCCGTTGGGCCGAGGAACGTGGCTGTGTGTGGTCTCGGGACATGTTTGACGGTTCGTCATCAGGTGCCACTTGACGTACTGGTGTGCGTCTCAGGAGATGCTTGACTGCTTCTGACTGTCCTCGCGTTTGGAGACAACGCGGAGCATGCTGACCGGGCCGGTGTCCCTGCGCTGTTTGACGGCGATCTCTTCGCCTTCGTGGAGGATGCGGAAGTAGGTGTCCTCGATGACGACTGTGACCAGCTTGCCGGCATTCCGCTTGCCGAGTTTCAGGCGCTGTCGGGTAACCATGATCCGGCCGTTGTCGCTCGCCCGTCGCTGAACTCTCATGGCTCCGGTCGGCAGCGCCGGGGCAGGCAGGGGTCCGCTGGCCGCTCGTGCTCCGCGCAGGGAGGGCAGTTGGTCACGGCCCACGGGGCAGGGCCAGGTGCCGATGAGAGCGTTGTCGGTGAGGGCGTGCATGAGGTGCCCGTCGAGCCGCAGGGTGATTTTGCGTCCCGCGAAGCCGTTGCTGACGTGGTAGTCCTCTCCTTTCACACTGATCAGTCCGTCGCGGTGGACGAGACGGTCGATCTCGACGGCCTGTCCGGCGGGGACGAGGAGTCGACCGGTCTTCCCGTTGCTGCGGGGCAGTGCCGGAACACCTGGTGGCGGTCCGGCTGGCCGGGCCCCGCGCATGGTCAGCCAGCGCAAGTTCTCGGGAGTCAGCCGCGAAGCGACCGTCTTGACCAAGTGACCGTCCATGACGACGTGGACACTGAGCTGGTCTGCCCAGACCGTGAGGACACGGCCGGCCATGGCCTGCGGGAGCGAGACCCTCAAGGCCCCGGGCACCAAGGTGAGTTCTCCGCCGGGTGGAACCCGAGCCTCGAACTCGACGGCACCGGATCCCGCCGGAGGCGGTGGTGGTGTCTCGATGACACCGATCACGAACTGTTCGGGCTCCTCCTCACGGAGGCCGCCCTCCGCGGAAGGAATCGGATCGGTGCGGGTGGGGCCATTGGGTCGGAAGCGACTTGCTGGGACGGCCATGTCCAACGACTGGTGGGGGCGCTGGTAGTTGTAGGCGGCCACCCACTCATCGACTGCCTGCTGGGCCGCTTCCTGGGAGGTGAACGGCGCGACGCGGTCGAGGAACTCCTCCCGCAGGGTCCGATGGAATCGCTCGATCTTCCCGGTTGTGGTCGGCGAGCGTGGCTTGGTCCGCCGGGCTGTGATCCCGTTCTCCCGGCAGACGCGTTCGAACAGCACCTCCACCGGCTCGGGCTTGGTATGGCGCCCGGTGAACTGCTTGCCGTTGTCCGTCAGGACCTCTGACGGGACGCCGTAGCGGCGCATTGCCGCGGCGAATGCCTCGCAGACGGCACGACCAGTGGGAACTGCGACCACGGTGGAGATCACCACGAATCGTGAGTGGTCATCGATCCCCGTCACCATCTTGCACTCGCGCCCGTCAGCGAGCATGACCCCGCCGACCAGATCCATCTGCCACAAGTGCATCGGAGCTTCCCGCTGCCACCTGCGGTACTTGCGCTTGTGCTCCTGGACTTGAGCCGTGATCAGCCCGTTCCTGGCAAGCACGCGGTGCACCGTCGCTCGTGAAGGGACCGGAGCGTCTTGCCGCTGAGCCAGCTCATGGCTGATGCGACGGGCACCCCACCTCGGATGCTGCCGCCGTACTTCACAGATCGCCGCCTCGACGGCAGCTGGCAGTCGAGTCGGACTGCTCCGCGGACGCCGGGACCTGTCCGACAGACCGAGCAGTCCCTCCTGCTCGAACCGCTTCCGCCACGTGTGCAGCGACTGACGGGTCGTTCCGTACCGCTCCGCGACCTCGCCGATCGGTGAACCACCCAGGACCTCACACACGGCCCGGTACCTGTACTGCGCCATCGCCTCCGGATCCATGCCCCCTCCGCCGCCATGCCAGCACAGCGAGACGGTCAAGGAAGTGCTGAGACCGAACTTGCCCACCACCCGAAAGCCGTCAAGCAACTCCCGACGACAAACGGTCAAGGAAGTCCTGAGCCGTTACACAGCCACCGGGTCCGGGCCGTGGACGCCGTACGCCAGAACGAGCGCACGGAACTCGCCCGCGACCTGCACGACTTCGTCGCCCACCACGTCACAGGGATCATCGTGCACGCCAACGCCGCCCTGATGATCCAGGAGACCTCGCCGGAGCAGATCGAGCCACTGCTGGAGGGCATTTCGCGAGCCGGGTCCGAGACCCTCGTCTCCATGCGCCGACTGGTGCGGGTACTGCGCGAGGAAGACCACCACGGTGCCCGCCCGGCGGAGATGCTCACCGAACTCGACCGTCTGGTCTCCGCCTTCTCCGAGAACGGAACCGAGGCCCGGCTGGACGTCGCGGACTTGGTGCGCGCGGTCCGGCTGGCTCCCGAGGTGGAGACCTCCGTCCACCGTGTGGTGCAGGAGGCGCTCACCAACGTACGCCGCCATGCTCCTGGGGCGGACGTGGCCGTCCGCATCGGCCTCGACCGGCGCACTGGCGGCGACGTTCTGCGGGTGGAGGTGCCCAACACGGCGCCAACGGTACGACCCACCCTCCCCACGGGTGGCCGGAGTGGCTTCGGACTGGTCGGCCTGCGCGAGCGGGTGGAGGCCGTGGAAGGAGCCCTCACCAGCGGCCGGACTCCGGACGGCGGATGGTGCGTGACCGCCACCTTCCCGGTCCTGGACGCTGTGGCATGATCCCCCGCATGAGCGGCACGAACGGGGCGAGCACCACGGCGGGCGGATCCAGCGGTGCGGCCCGGACACGGGTGTTGATCGCGGACGACCAGGAGATGGTTCGCACCGGCTTTCGGCTGATCCTGGGCACCCAGCCAGACCTGGAGGTCATCGGCGAGGCCGCAGACGGCGCCGACTGCGTCGAACTCGCCCGCCGGCTGCGCCCGGACGTCTGCCTCGTCGACATCCGCATGCCCCGCCTTGACGGTCTGGAGGTCACCCGGACCCTGGCCGGGCCGGGCGTCCCCGACCCGCTGCGCGTCGTCGTGGTGACCACCTTCGACCAGGACGACTACGCGTACACCGCTCTGCGCAACGGCGCCTGCGGTTTCCTTCTCAAGGACGTGGCCTCCAACCTGTTGATCGAGGCCGTGCGCTCCGCGGCCCGTGGCGACGCCTTGGTCTCGCCCGCTGTCACCGTCCGGCTGCTGGAGCACATCGCGCGACACCAGCCGATGCCCACCGCCCCCAGCCCGCTGTCCGAACGGGAACTCGACGTCGTACGCCTGCTGGCGGTCGGCCGCACCAACCAGGAGATCTGCGACGGGCTGTACTTGTCCCTGGGTACCGTCAAGACCCACTTGGCCAACATCAAGGACAAGCTGGGCGTCCGCAACCGCGTCGAGATCGCCGCCTGGCCTGGGACTCCGGTACCGTCTGACGGGAGGCAGGCGCACACTAGCGTGCGGCGCGGTGGATATCAGCGGCCGGTCCAGTGCGGGGAGCGCTTCTCGGTGAAGGCGCGTGGGCCCTCCTTGGCATCATCGGAGGCGAACACTGCTTCCACCAGGCCCTTTTGGCGCTCCTTGGCTTCTGTGGCGGGCCATACGGTGGAGCCCACGACGATCTCCTTGCTGACGCGGACGGCGAGCGGGCCGTTGGCCGCGATGGCGGCGGCGAGCTCGCGTGCGGCATCGAGTGCCCCACCGGGCTCGGTGAGCCGGTTGACCAGGCCGTAGCCGTGGGCGCGGGGTGCGTCGAGGAAGGCGCCGGTCAGCGCCAGCTCCATGGCGATCTGGTACGGCAGGCGCTGCGGCAGGCGCAACAGCCCGCCGGCGGCTGCGACCAGGCCGCGCTTGACCTCGGGGATGCCGAACTTGGCGTCCTCGGCGGCCACGAGCAGATCACAGGCGAGGGCGAGTTCGCAGCCGCCGGCCAGCGCGTACCCCTCGACCGCCGCGATCAGCGGCTTGCGGGGCGGCGCGTCGGTGAGGCCGCCGAGACCGCGTCCCGGAATGCTGGGGCGCTCTCCCTTCAGGAAGGCCTTGAGGTCCATGCCGGAGCAGAAGGTGCCGCCGGCGCCAGTGAGGATGCCGACGCTCAGGTCGACGCGGGAGTCCAGCTCGTCGAGCGCGCCTGCGATGCCCTCGGAGACGCTGAGGTTGACGGCGTTGCGTGACTCGGGGCGATTGATCGTGATGACGGCGACGCCGTCGGAGAATTCGGTGCGGACCGCATCGGACATGGGGTGGTGGCTCCGTAGGTGGTCGGTGGCCGGAGGCCGGGAGAGGTACGGTGTCCGACCGCCGGGACCCGGCCTCCCGCACGGGGAGGCCCAAGTCCGTTGAAACGGGAGGCCGGTGGGGGCTGCTACTTCGGAGCCATGCGGATGGCGCCGTCGAGGCGGATGACCTCGCCGTTGAGCATCGAGTTGTCCACGATGTGCGCGACGAGGGAGGCGTACTCGTCCGGGGCGCCGAGGCGCGGCGGGTGCGGCACCTGCCGGCCCAGCGCATCGCGCACTTCCTGCGGCGCCCGGCCGAGCAGGGGAGTGTCGAAAAGCCCCGGGGCGATCGTAGTCACCCTGATCTGGCGGCTGGACAGGTCACGGGCGATCGGCAGCGTCATGCCGACGATCCCTCCCTTGGAGGCGGAGTACGCCGCCTGCCCGATCTGCCCGTCGAACGCGGCCACCGAGGCGGTGTTGACGATGACACCGCGGTCGCCGTCCAGCAGCTCGTTTCCGCCCATCTTCGCGGCGGCCAGCCGGATCACGTTGAATGTACCGATCAGGTTCACGGTGACCACCTTGGTGAACCGCTCGAGGTCGTACGGTCCGTCCTTGCCGACGGTCCGGCCCGAACCGCCGATCCCGGCGCAGTTGACGACCACGCGCAATGGCCCCTGTTCCGCTGCGGCCTCGACCGCTCGCGTCACATCTGCCTCGCTGCTGACGTCACCGGCGACGAAGGAGGCGAGCTCGCCCAGCTCCTTGGCGACGGCCTGGCCGTTGGAGGACGGCAGGTCGAAGAGCACGACACGAGCGCCGGACCCCAAAAGCTTCCGGGCCGTGGCCAGGCCGAGGCCTGAGGCCCCACCGGTGACAAGAGCGGAAACACCTTCGGTACGCATGGAACTCCCCACTTTCTTCCCTGTGGCGGGTGGCTGCGGCGAACTGGCGGGCCTGTCACCGGTGTTGAGCAGTGTGTGTGCCGGTGCGTCACGCGGACCTGGCTCCGTCTTCGGAGGAACGGCATCCGTTGCGCTCCGCACACCAAGGCGATGACCGCCGGTGAGGCTCCCCGAGTCTGTTAACTTAACGATCGTTCTACCAGTGCCGTCCTTAGGCAACCATAGGCCCCAGGCGGTGTCAACGGAAGGATGACCGTGGCTCTTGAGATCACCGGTACCGCGCAGTGGCAGGCCTGGCAGGACCATGTCCTGCCGCCGGTCGAGCGCGTCCGCGACGGATTGTGGTCCATTCCTGTCCCCATCCCGGACAACCCGCTGCGCTACGTCCTGGTGTACGCGCTGGAGTCCGGCGACGGGGTGGTACTCGTCGACGCCGGCTGGCCTGCCGACGCGTCCTGGGCGGCTCTGTGTGACGGTCTCGCCGAGATGGGCGCCGCCGTCGAGCGCGTCAAGGCGGTCCTCGTCACGCACAACCACGCCGATCACCTCGGCCTGGCCGGCCGCGTGCGCGAGGCCTCGGGTGCGTACGTCGCCCTGCACGCCCTGGACGCCGCCCCGCTGGGCGAAGGTCTCGGTGGCCGAGAGCAGTGGCGCCGTGATCTCCTGCACCACCTCACCCGGAACGGCGTGCCCGACGCCGAGGCCGTCACCACGGTAGATGCCGTGAACGCCGACCTGCTGTTCGGGGCCCCGCGCCCCGACGTGCTGCTCCGGGACGGAGGGCGGATCAAGCTCCCGGACCTGGACCTGCGCGTGGTGTGGACCCCCGGGCACAGCCCCGGACACTCCTGCTTCCACGAGTCGGGGCGCCGGCTGATGTTCTCCGGCGACCACGTGCTGCCCCGGATCACGCCCGCGATCGGCGTGTACGCCCGGACCGTCGGAGACCCGCTGGCGGACTTTCTGCTCTCCCTCGAACGGCTCGGGCAGTACGACGTCGAAGAGGTTTTGCCTGCCCACGAGTACCGCTTCCGGCGCCTCGACCAGCGCCTGGCCCAGATGGCGCGGCACCACACCGAGCGGCTGGCGGAGACCTTCGCCGCGGTGTGCGCGGCGCCCGGGGCCACCGGCTGGGAGCTCGCGGCCCGGCTGGAATGGTCACGGCCGTGGGAGGCCTTCGGTGTGCAGCAACGCCGGTTCGCCCTGGGGGAGACGCTGGCCCACCTCAAGCTGCTCGTGGCCCGGAAGGAGATCGTTGAGCGTGGAACCGGGCCCACGTGTTGGTACCCGGACGCGTCGCAGTGACCCGGGCAGTGTCGGCGGCGGGTACTGGATGTCACCCGGTGTGCCGGACGGCCGGACTGGCTGATCGATCGATAAGTTGGCTAGTGAGCTGGAGACCCGTCATTCCCGGCCCTCACCAGCAAGCATAGGAATCGCCTAACCCAAGGCTCCGTCCTGAGTCTTTGTGGCGCGGGTCGGGCGGACCTCACGATGGCTCCCACCGCCCCCCACTGCCGGAATCCCGCGCATTCCCGAGCCGCAGTCGGTGCTTCCGGCCCCCAAGGCGCACGTCCCCGAAGGAGCCGCCCCGTGACCACGAGCAAAGTGGTAGATGCGAGTCCCGCCCCGAAAGAGTCCGTGACCGAATCCCGGGCCAAGGCCTGGGGGGTCACCGGCCTGCTGATGCTCCTGTACACGGTGAACTGGGCCGACAAGGCCGTGTACGGCCTGGTGGCCCAGCCGCTCGCCGACGAACTCGGACTCAGCGCCTCCCAGATCGGCTTCATCAGCAGCGCGTTCTTCGTGACCTTCACGCTCGGCAACCTGATCGCGGGTCTGCTGAACAAGTGGATGGCCCTCAAGTGGTCGCTCGTCATCCTCTCCATCGGCTGGTCCGTCGCGATGCTTCCGGTGGTCGCCTCGGCCACTTTCACGGTCCTGCTGCTCAGCCGGATGATGCTCGGCTTCCTGGAAGGGCCGACGAGCCCCATCGTCCACACGGCGCTCTACTCATGGCACCCGCGCGAGAAGCGGGGACTCCCCTCGGCCTGCATCACCGCCTGCGCCTCGATCGCCAAGATCGCCATCGCCCCCGCTCTGGCACTGGTGATCGCCTCGCACGGCTGGCGCACGGGCTTCGTGGCTCTGGCGGTCGTGGGCCTGGCCTGGCTCGTGCTGTGGCTGCCGACCTGGCGGCCTGGTCCCTACGGTGACGAGCCGGCCGGCCAGAAGGCAACGGACGCGGCTCCGGCCGAACCCGCCGTGCCGTGGGCCAGGATTCTCCTGTCGCGCACCTTCGTAGGCGGAGCCCTGGGCGGCATGACGATGTACGCCCTGGTGACCGCGGTGCTGACCTGGCTGCCGTCGTACTTCGAACTGGGCCTGGGCTACACCCGGGTGGAGGCCGGCGCCATGTTCGGCTTCCCGAGCATCGCCGGCATTGTGATCATGTTCCTGCTGTCCTGGACCAGTGACCGGATGATCGCGAGGGGTGTCAGCTCCCGCAAGCTGCGCGGCGTGCTCCCCGCGGCAGGTCTGCTGGTGTGCGGCGCCGCGACGGCCGTGCTGCCGATGATCGGCGCGCCCGCCCTTGCGGTGGCCGTCGTCTCGATCGGCTATGCGTTCGGTGCGAGCGGCTTCCCGCTCCTCAACGCGGCTGTGTCCGAAATCGTTCCGCCGCGCCAACTCGCCGGAACCCTCGGCATCTTTCTTGCCCTTCAGTCGCTCGGCGGCGTCTACGGCCCCTTCCTCACCGGATGGATCGTGGACCGGGCGGCCACCCCCGCCGTCGGCTACGCCCAGGCCTTCCAGGTCCTCGGCGTGATGGTGCTGGTCGGTGGACTCGCCGCGCTGCTGTGGGTCAACCCGGAGCGGGACAAGGCGCGCCTGCGTGGCATCGGTGTCCCCGCCGGTTCGGCCTGACCGGCCCATCCCATAGTCCGCCCGGCGGTCGTTGCGTGGTGTTCCCGGCCGCCGGGCCCGACGCCTGTACGGCGGGGCGGGGTATGGTCCGAGTGTGGATCTGAGGCGGATGGAGTACTTCGTCGCGGTCATCGATCACGGTGGGATGACCAAGGCCGCGAACGCGCTCTACATCGCTCAGCCGTCGCTGTCCCAGACGATCCGCAGCCTCGAGCGCGAAGTGGGCGTGCAGCTCTTCGACCGAAGCGGACGCAAGCTCGAACTCACCGCCGCGGGCCGCACGTTCGAGGACTCCGCCCGGCGCGTGCTGCGGGACACCGCGCTGGCCCGGAGCAAGGTCGCAGCCGTACGCGAGCTGCGGGCGGGCCGCCTCGAGATCGCGGCCACCGGCGACCTCAACGTCGATCCGCTGCCCCGCCTGGTGAGCCGCCTGTGCACGCAGCACCCCGGGATCGAAGTGCGCATCAGCGATCCGGGAACACCAGCCGCAGCCGCCGCGACGGTGCGAATGGGCGAGGCCGAGATCGCACTGACCACGCTGCCGGTGAAGGCCGACGCACTCACAGTCCGATCACTGGGGAGCCAGCGCATGGTTCTGGCCATGACCGCTGAACTCGCCGCCGACCTGCCGGATCCGCTGCCTCAGTCCCGGATCGGGGACGTGCCGCTGATCCGAGAGCCGGACGACTGCTTGCCGCGGCTGCTCGCCGATCCCGAACTGGCGCCCCCCGTGGAGCGGGCGAGTGTGCAGTGCGCGCACCGGCAGACGACGTGGGACCTCGTGACGGAGGGCGCCGGCGCGGCACTCCTGCCCGAGCAGTTCGCCACCACCCAGCTGCCCGGGGTGGAGCTGCGGGCTCTGACGCCCGATGTGCGCCGGGAGCTGGGCCTGGTCTACCGAGCCGATCAGCTCTCGCCGGCGGCCGCGGCCTTCCTGGCCGTGGTGGAGTCGGTCGACCGGGCGACGTGATCACGCGCGAGACCGACGAACGCGGCGGCGGCCGACGAGAGGGTATGCCGGTCGAAGACCAGCCCGTACGGCACCCTGAGACGCGGGGTCAATGCCCGTACCTGCGCTCCCGAGGCGCGCGCGGTCTCGGCCATGGACCGCTCGATCCAGGTGGCCCCCAGACCGGCGAGCGTGAATGCCAGCCGGGCCTCCCGGCTCTCGACCGTGGCGACGGGGCGCCGCGTCTGCTGGGCCGGGGGCAGCATGCGGAGGATCGAGATCGCGTGTGAGGGGCCCTGCCCCCGGGGGACGACCACCATCGGGGTGTCCACCTCTGCCCATGTCATGGGGTCGGACTCCGGCACCTCGGCGTCGGGCGGGTAAGCCAGCCAGTATTCCTGGTAGCCCAGTTCGAGAACGTCAAGGGAGTGATCGCTCTCGGCGAGGTTCATGGACCGGTCGAACGGGAGGTGGGTGACCACGATCTCGCACTCCGCGTCACGGAACGGTCCGGCCAGGGCGGCCGCCTCGGTGAGATTGCCGATGGTGATCGACACCCGCGGATGGCGCCGCCGGAACAGGGCCACCAGAGTCGGCAGCATCCCGCTGCTGACGTACGGCAGACTCCGGATGTTCAGCTGTCCGCGCAGATGACCCTCGGTGTCCGGCACAGAGCCCCCGGCCGACGCGACGTCACGGAGGATCGCGCGGGCGGAGCCCACGAGTGCGTGGCCGGCCGAAGTCGGCATCATGCCCCGCCGGACCCGGCGGAACAGCGGTGTACGCAACTCGTGCTCCAGCGCGCGGATGCCCTGAGAGACGCTCGGTTCTGTCACGCCGACCGAAGCCGCCGCCGCTTTGACACTGCCTTGTTCGACGATCGCCAGGAAATATCGCAGGTGATGCAGGTCCACCGAGCCAGGCTAGCGAGGGTCCAGGCCCGGAGGGAGTCGTGGTGAGGAGCGCGTCGACACCGCTGGCCCTGGCCGCGAAGGCACCTATACGGAATGCCGCGCCCGGTCGGCGCCATCAGGGGGAGACGCCGCGGGCACGTCGAGTCCCTCCGTCAGGTCCTCGATCGCCGTGACCAGCCCCAGGCAGCCGCTGAGTGCCCGTGCCCGGATGTGTGAGACGCCGTCGGCCGCTTCCGGGTCTCCGAGCCAGGCCAGCCCGCTGGAGACCGAGAGCAGGTCGAAGGCTTGGCGCAATGCGCCGGGCGGAACAGCCTCACCTCCGCTCGCCGCGCCGGACAGCGCCGTGAGGTGATCCTCCACCGGTGCCGCGAACTCGGCCAGCTCGGGCACTGCGTCGTCCTCGCGGTCCGGAAGATGCTCGGCCAGGAGCGCCGCGGCACGGTTGAGCTTGGCGACGCTCACCATGATGCGCCGGAGTTGGGCCTCGGACCAGCGTCCCCGGTGGCTTCTCGGCTCGTGTGCCAGCTTGCCGACGGCCTCGTTCAGTTCCTCGTGCACCTGTCGCAGCGAGGCACGCAGAGTGTCCAGGGCATTGCGGTCCACAGCGGCGGCCTCCGCGTATCCGGTCAGCAGGAGGGGCAGCAGCTTCGCCTGCAGGCGAAGCCAGCGGGCGAGCAGAACCGGGATGTGCCGGTGGTGCCAGGTGGGCAGCAACAGGAAGATCGCCATCGCGATGAGGGATCCGAGGAGGGTATCGGCGGGACGGCCGAAGGCCACCGGGCCCTCCGGAGCGCCGATGTTGTGAATGAGGAAGACGAGCCACGCGGTGAGGACGATGTTCAGCACATGCTGCCCCGTGCGCAGCAGGGTGAACGAGAGCGCCGCGAACACCACGACAGCGATGGCGAGGGCCCCGTGACTCCATGAGAACTGGAGCAGACCCCAGGCGACGAGTCCGCCGGCGATCGTGCCGATGGGGCGGCTGATGCCGCGGGCGAAGGTGTGCTCGTAGTCGGGGAAGAGCACCAGCATGGTGGTGAGGGCGGCCCAGAAGCCGTGCCCGGGCACACCATGCCCCCAGAAGTCGCCCACCGCCCGGCCCGCTGCCTCTGCCACGGTGGCGCCCACGCCGACCCGGAGCGCGTGCCGGAACAGTGGGTCACTGGGCCTGAGCGCACGGGCCAACCGGTGTACCCCGGCGGACACAGGTCCGGTGCCGGAGTAGAGGGTGGCGATTTCCTCGTGCGGCGCCGACGCGACGCCCCGACGAGAGCCGGCGGAGAGAGCGGCCAACCGCTCCGCCTCTGCGATCTTCGGCAGCAGGCTCCCGGCCGTTTGACCCTGCCAGGCGGCCAGCTCATCTCGGGCCCCGTCCGGAGCCTGCTGTGGCCGGCCCGAGGTGATCGTGCGGGCGATGGTTTCGAGTGTCGCAGCCACGGAGGGGTACGGCACCCTGCGGGCGCCCTGTTCGGCGTACAGGGTGCGACGGATGCGTTCGGCCTCGCCGAGCAGACCGTAGAGCGGTGCCGCGGCCGGACGCGCGAACTGCGGCAGCAGCCCGAGCGCGGCGCGCGCCGCGGAGAAGGAGGCCGAGGCGGGACGCGCCGTGCCCGCCGCCTCGGCCTCCTCGCGGGCGTACGAGGCGAGGAACCGGTACACGTCCGCGACCTTCCGTCGCTGAGCGGCGAAAGGTAGGCCGTACGGGGGAAGCAACTGCGCGAGGACGGTCAGGGCACAGCCCGCGGCGATCCACTTGGTCATTCCGAAGCCGGCTTCCCGGCCCGGCGAGATGTCCGCCGTGACCATGAGGCCGATGACGACCAGATAGGCGCGGATGCCTGCCGCCCGGCCCAGCGCCCACCAGAGTCCGCTGAGGAACGCGACGGGCGCCAGGACGATCAGGTAGTACCACCCGAGAGGTTGGACGACTACGCCCAGCGCGACCGAGCAACTCAAGGCCACGGCGATCACGAGCGCGTTGACGAATCGGTGACGCATCGGCGTGAGCAAGGTGCCGATACCGCAGATGAAGGTGCCCACGCTCATCATGGCCGTGGCCAGCACGTTTCCGGTGGCCCATCCGATGGCGGCTCCCGCGGCCACCGCGAGCACCGCTCGCCCGAGGGCCCAGGGATCGGCGAAGGCACGCTCGGTCCGGAAGCCCTTGCGCATGGCGTGCGCCAGCGATGCCGTCCACGCCATGAGGCCACACTCCCTTGTCCGAGGATGTAGATGCGTGCATCGTGCAGGTAGTTGATTCTTGCGTTCGGATACCAGGATCTTCGCGAGTCTCGCAGGGCCGCAAGGGCTGTCTGGTCGGACGGTCGGGGCCGGGCTCGAACTTCTTCTCTTCAGGGATGGCTTAACGATCGTTCGAATAATAGGCTACGTCGAGGAACACTCCCAGCGAGAGGAGAGGCTGCCGTGCGCCTTTCGGTGTTCGACGAGGATCATGAGGCGTTCCGTGCGACGCTGCGTGACTTCATCGGCAAAGAGGTCGTACCCTCCCACCACGAGTGGGAGGAGCAAGGCCATCCGCCGCGCGACTTCTATCGCAGGCTCGGTGAACTGGGCATCCTCGGCATCCAGGTTCCCGAGGAGTTCGGCGGCGCGGGGGAGTCCAGCTTCAAGTTCGCCGCGGTCGTCACCGAGGAAACCGCGCGGGCCGGAGTCTCCTTCGGCAACTACTCGGTGCACGCCAACCTGATCCTGCCGTACCTCATGGCGTACGCGACGCGGGAGCAGAAGGAGCGGTGGCTGCCCGGTTTCGCGAGCGGCGACCTGATGACCGCGATCGCGATGACGGAGCCCGGCACGGGTTCCGACCTCGCCAACATCCAGACGAAGGCCGAGCTCTCGGCGGACGGTACGCACTACGTCCTCAACGGTGCCAAGACGTTCATCACCGGCGGAGCCCTCGCCGACCTGGTGCTCGTCGTCGCCCGCACCACCCCCTTCGATCCGGGGAACCGGCGGGCGGGCCTGTCCATCCTGTGCGTGGAGTCAAGGAGCGAGGGCTTCGCGGTCGGCCGCCGGCTGCAGAAGATCGGCCTGAAGGCCTCCGACACCGCCGAGCTGTCCTTCACCGACGTCAAGGTGCCGGTGGAGAACCTGCTCGGAGAGCAGGGCGAAGGCTTCTCCTACCTCACGCACAATCTGCCCCAGGAGCGCCTGACCATCGCGCTGGGCAGCGCCGCTGCCGCGACCGCCGCTCTGCGTTTCGCGACCGACTACGTCCGGGAGCGGACCGTCTTCGGCAAGCCGGTCGCCCACTTCCAGAACACCAAGTTCGTGCTCGCCGAGTGCGCCACCGAGGTCGAGGCCGCGCGGCTCATGGCGGACCGTGCCCTGGAGCTGCACGACAGCGGCGAGCTGACCGTTGCCGACGCGGCCAAGGCCAAGCTGTTCTGCACGGAGGTGGCAGGCCGCGTCATCGACAAGTGCCTCCAGCTGCACGGTGGTTACGGTTACATCACCGAATACCCCATCGCCCGCCTCTACGCCGACACCCGTGTGTCCCGTATCTACGGCGGGACGAGCGAGGTCATGAAGACGATCATCGCCAGGTCTCTCGGCCTCTGACCGACCCGTCGCCTCTCCGGCGGGCATCCGGGAGTCGAGCCTAGCCGCGCCCCGATCAATCCGCCCGAACGTACGATCAGGAGTATCCCGCATGCGTGACGCAGTCATCGTCGACGCCGTTCGCACAGCCGTCGGCAAGGGAAAGCCGGGCGGTGCGCTGTCCGGCATCCATCCCACCGACCTGTCCGCCCACGTCCTCAAGGCGCTGGCCGAGCGCAACAGCCTCGACCCCGCCACCGTCGACGACGTCATCTGGGGCTGCGTGTCCCAGGTCGGCGAACAAGCGGGCGGCATCGGCCGCTACTCGGTCCTGGCGGCGGGCTGGCCCGAGCACGTTCCCGGCCTGACCGTCGACCGCCAGTGCGGGTCCTCGCAGCAAGCCGTACACCAGGCCGCGGCCGGGGTCATCGCCGGCCAGTACGACATCGCGATCGCCGGCGGCGTCGAGTCGATGTCCAGGGTACCGATGGGCTCGCCCCGCATGGGCGGCCGGCTCGGTGAGCCGTTTGGGACGCTGGTGGCCGAGCGCTACGACAACTACCGCTTCAACCAGGGCGTCGGCGCCGAAATGATCGCCGAGGAGTTCGGGCTGACCCGCGAGGACCTCGACCAGCACGCCCTGGACTCGCACGCGCGTGCCGCCCGCGCCATGGCCGAGGGCCGTTTCAAGAGCCAGATCACCCCGGTCACCGTCACCGACACGGACGGCAGCACCCGTGTCTTCGACACCGACGAGGGCATCCGGCGCGGCGGCACCCTGGACGCCATGGCCGGCCTGAAGACCCCGTTCAGGACGGACGGTGTCGTATCGGCCGGCAACGCCTCGCAGATCTCCGACGGTTCGGCCGCGCTCCTTGTCACCACGAGTGACATCGCCGAACGTAACGGATGGACGCCGATAGCCCGCTTCCACACGGGAGTGGTCACGGGCGTCGATCCGGTCACCATGCTCAAGGGCCCCATCCCGGCCACGCGCAAGGCACTGGAGCGCTCTGGCCTCGGCATCGACGACATCGGCGCCTTCGAGATCAACGAGGCGTTCGCCGCGGTCTCGCTCGGCTGGCAGCGCCAGACCGGCGCGGACTACGAGCGGATGAACCCCAACGGTGGCGCCATCGCCCTCGGCCATCCGCTCGGCGGCTCCGGCGCCCGCCTGATGACCACCCTGGTCCACCACATGAGGGACAACGGCATCCGGTACGGCCTCCAGTCGATGTGTGAGGGCGGCGGCATGGCCAACGCCACCATCCTGGAAATCATCTGACCGTCCGGCCGCCCAGGCCCGACACGCACGGCCCCAAAGCTCCGGGACCGCATGCCAACCGGCCTCGACAGAAAGGCACAACCATGGAAGCCGCTGACTTCAAGGCGGTGCTCGACGCGGTCCGCCACCTCATCCGCGAGGATGTCGTGCCACGCGAGGACGAGATCGAAGAGACGGACACGATCCCGGAGGACATCCGGCGCAAGGCCGCGGCGATGGGCCTGTTCGGCTACACGATCCCCGAGGAGTACGGAGGCCTGGGGGCGAATCTGTACGAGGACGTCCAGCTGGCCTTCGAGTTCGGCTACACCACGCCCGCGTTCCGCTCGATGTTCGGCACCAACAACGGCATCGCCGGCAAGGTCCTCGTCAACGCCGGAACCGAGGAGCAGCGCAAGCACTGGCTGCCCCGGCTGGCCGAGGGCGCGGTGGCTTCCTTCGCGCTCACGGAGGCCGAGGCGGGCTCCGACCCCTCGGGCCTGACCACCCGCGCGGTACGAGAGGGCGACAGCTACGTCATCAGCGGCGCGAAGCGGTTCATCACCAACGCCCCGCTCGCGGACCTGTTTGTCGTCTTCGCCCGCACCGGCGAGGAGAAGAGCGGAACCAAGGGCATCTCCGTATTCCTCGTCGAGGCGGGCCTGCCCGGTGTCACCGTCGGACCCAAGGACCACAAGATGGGCCAGGCAGGTGCCTGGACCGCCGAGGTCTTCTTCGACGAGGTCCGGGTTCCTGCGGCCGCGCTCGTGGGCGGGGCGGAGGGAGTGGGCTTCGGCACGGCGATGAAGTCCCTCGTGCGCGGGCGGGTGCACATCGCGGCGCTGTGCGTGGGCATGGCCGAACGCATCCTCCAAGAGTCGGTCGCGTATGCCGCTGGCAACCGGCAGGGCGGACGGCCGATCGGCGAGTTCCAGCTGGTCCAGGCGATGCTCGCGGAGATCCAGACCGGGGTCCTGGCCGGCCGCGCGATGGTCCTGGAAGCCGCGCGTGCCTACGACTCCGGTGCGGACCGTCGCGTCGCGCCCTCGGCCGCCAAACTGTTCTGCTCCGAGATGGTCTCGAAGGCCGCCGACCACGCCGTACAGATCCACGGCGGCATGGGCTACATGCGCGGCACCGTCGTCGAGCGCTGCTACCGGGACGCCCGCCTGTTCCGCATCTACGAGGGCACCAGCGAGATCCAGAAGCTGATCATCGGCAAGGCCCTGCTCAAGGACACCAAGTGACCGTACCGGCAGCCACGAACGAGCCGACCGAAACCACAGCCCCCGCCCTGGCATACGCCGAAGGACTGGCCGCAGGGGAGCTGCGCTTCCAGCACTGTGCCTCCTGCGACCGCGCCGTGTTCCACCCCCGGGTCCTGTGCCCGCACTGCGGTGCGGAATCCCTCGAGGTGCGGACGAGCGCCGGCCTCGGCACGGTGTACGCCACCACCGTGCTGCACAACCGGGGCAGTGGTCCCCGCAACGTGGCTCTGATCGATCTCGACGAGGGATTCCGGATGATGAGCCGGGTCGAAGGCATCGACCCGGAACAGGTCACGATCGGTGCCCGCGTGCGCGTGGCTGTCGTGGCGGCCGACGGCGAGCCACTCGCCGTGTTCCGGCCGGCAGGAACCGCATCGGAGGTACCGGAATGACCGCAGAGCGCAACCTGCGCGGCAAGGCCGCCGTCATCGGCGTGGCCGAGTCCGATCTGGGCCAAGTGGCGCCCGGCCTCACTCACTTCGACCTCATCGGCCAGGCCACCTCGCGCGCGCTGAAGGACGCCGGGATCGCCAAGTCGGAGATCGACGGCTTCTTCTGCGCCTCCTCGTACCTTCCGTTCCCCACCCTGGACGTCGCCGAGTATCTCGGTATCCGCCCCCGGTACGCCGACTCGACGAACGTCGGCGGGAGTTCCTTCGTCTCCCACCTGCTCCATGCCGCCCTGGCCATCGACGCGGGCCTGTGCACCAACGCGCTGATCGCCTACGGCTCCACCCAGCGTTCCGACGGCGGCCGCCTGGTGTCGCCGACGAAACTGCTGCCGTGGGAGGAGGCCTACAAGCCGCGCTACCCCGTCTCCATGTACGCCCTGGCCGCATCGCGGCACATGTACGAGTACGGCACCACGCGCGAGCAGCTGGCCGAGGTGGCCGTTGCCGCGAGGGACTGGGCCCAGCTCAACCCGAAGGCATTCACGTACGGCAAGGGGCCGCTGACCGTCGAGGACGTGCTGTCGGCGCAGATGATCAGCCATCCGCTGACCTCGAAGGACTGCTGCCTGGTCACCGACGGCGGCGGCGCCGTCATCCTCACCAGCGCCGAGCGTGCCCGCGACCTGCACTCCGCACCCGCCTACTTCCTCGGCGGCGGCGAGGCCAACTGGCACCGCTCGATCTCCCAGATGCCCGACCTGACCACCACCGCCGCTGTCGACTCGGGCCGCCGCGCCTTCGGCATGGCCGGCCTCAAGCCCTCCGACGTGGACGTGGTCGAGCTGTACGACGCGTTCACCATCAACACGATCCACTTCCTGGAGGACCTGGGCTTCTGCGCCAAGGGCGAGGGCGGTGCCTTCGTCTCCGGCGGCCGGATCGCCCCCGGCGGCGAGCTGCCGGTCAACACCAACGGGGGTGGCCTGGCCTACTGCCACCCCGGTATGTACGGCATCTTCCTCATCATCGAAGCCGTACGGCAGCTGCGGGGCGAAGGCGGCCGACGACAGCAGGCGGACACCCACGTCGCCCTGGTCAACGGCAACGGCGGCGTCCTTTCCAGCCAGGCGACCGCACTCCTGGGCACGTCGGAGGCCTTGGGGTGAGAAACACCGCCGGCGGTGCCGACGCGCACACGGGACCCGAACCCTGCCGCGCACCGCGAACTGCGTGACCGTACTCGACCGCACCGATGAGGCAGGCCGCGCCCAGCCTTCCGTCAGGCCGAAAGGAACACCATGCCCTCTGGAGAACCGTCCCCGCAGACCGGGCTGTTGACCGGCCTCAGGGTGGTCGAGATCTCGAGCTACGTGGCCACACCCCTGTGTGGTCTCGCCCTCGCGCAGCTGGGCGCCGACGTCGTCCGGGTCGAGCCCCTCGGGGGCGCGGCCGACCGCACCAGATGGCCGCTCGCCGATTCCGGTACGAGCCTCTACTGGTCCGGCCTCAACAAAGGCAAGCGCGCCGTAGCCATCGACATGGACTCCGCCGAGGACCGCCGGCGGGTCGTCGACCTGATCGTGCAGGGCGGACCCTGCGTCGTGGTGAGTAACGGCGACAGGTACCCGGAGTTCGGCTACGAGGCGCTCAGCGCGCAGCGCCCCGACGTCATCCACGTGCTCCTACGGGGACGTGCCGACGGGGGAGCGGCGGTCGACTACACGGTCCAGGCCGGCACCGGGTTCCCGCTGATCACCGGAGAGCCGGGAACCATGTCGCCGGTGAACCATGTGCTGCCGGCCTGGGACATCGCGGCGGGTCTCTATCTGGCGGTCGGTCTGCTCGCCGCGGAGCGGGGCCGATTGGTCACCGGCCGGGGGCGCGAGATCACGGTCGCGCTCGACGATGTCGCGTTCGCCACGGCGGGAAACCTGGGCTACCTGGCCGAGGCTCAGGTCACCAGCCACGATCGGACCAAGTCCGGCAACGACGTCTTCGGCACCTACGGCCATGACTTCGTCACGGCGGACGGAGTGAGTGTGATGGTCGTCATCCTGACGAAGCGTCACTGGACCAAGCTGTTGAACGCGACCGGCCTTACGATGGCGTTCGAGGGCCTGGCAGAGGCGCTCGGCATCGACTTCTCCAGCGAATCGGACCGGTACGAACACCGGGACGTCATCTCGACCCTGCTGGCCCGCTGGTTCGCTGCCACCCCTTTCGAGGAGGCAGCCAAGAGCCTGGACGGCCAACGGATCCTCTGGGAGCGTTACCGGAGCTTCGAGGAGCTCGGGAGCGACGGAGGCGCTGCCCTTCGCGAGCGCGACCTGTTTGACGTGGTCGACCAGCCTGGAGTGGGCCCGCACCTGGCGCCGAAATCACCTATCGTCGTCGACGGCGAGCGCCTGGACCCCCGTCCGGCCCCCTTGGTGGGTCAGCACAACGCCGACCTTCTCGACAAGGCGAACGAGCCCGAGGCCCCCAGGCGGTAGGAGTGGGCGCAGGCCGACGGGCCGGTGTCGGGGAACCAGGACTTTGTTCCCCGACACCGGCCCGTCGGCGGTCCACGCTCGGGATGCCGCTCCCTTGGAAGCGGTCAGGTGTTCACGCGGAGCCGGGCGGCTTGTGCTGAGTCAGTCGGCTCACGTCGCGCAGGCCGCGAGGATGCGGCGGGCGCGCTCCAGTACAGGCTTGTCGATCATCTGTCCGTCGATCACGGAGACGGAGTCACCCGCGGCGACCACGGTGCGTGCCCACTCCACTTCGCCCTCGCCGGGGGCGAAACCGGCCGCGGCCGACGCGATCTGTGACGGGTGGATACACAGCTTCCCCGTGAAACCCAGGCGGCGGGCGTGCTCGATGTCCGCCACGAGGACATCCGTGTCCTTCACTCTGGTGGTGACACCGTCGACCGGAGGATACAGGCCCGCGGCCGCCGAGGCGGAGACCAACCGCGAGCGGGCGTACGTCAGAGCCATGTGGTCGTCATGACCGATGCCGAGCTGACTTGAGAAATCGACGTTGCCGAAGGCCACCCGGACCGCGCCGACCGTGGCACACACCTCCGTGGCCCGCTCCACACCCGCGGCCGTCTCGACGAGGGGAAGCAGCAGGCACTTGCCGGCCGTACGACAGGCGACGTCCGCGAGTACGGCGGGATCCTCGGACTTGGGCACCATGACGGGTGCGTTGAACCGGGCCGCCACTTCGAGATCGGCTTTGCACCACGGTGTACCCGGGGCGTTGATCCGCACCACGGCACTGCGGCCCTCGCCCAGCCACGCGGCCACATGGGCGCGCGCGGAGTCCTTGTCCTGCGCGGCGACAGCGTCCTCGAGGTCGATGATGACCGCATCGGCGCCGGCGGACCTGGCTTTGGCGAACCGGTCCGGCCGGTGCCCGGGGACGAACAGCAGACTGCGCGCGGTCTCCAGCCGGCTTCGGGTCAGGGTCATGCGAAGGTCACCTCCGCCGTGGCGTGGCGCTGGTCGCGATGCGTCGCGATCTGCAGAGCGGCGTCGTGGTCGGCAGGCGCCCCGGTCGCCAGCAGTCGCTCGCCGGCGAAGGCGGGGCTGCGCAGCCGGTAGGACAGCGAACGCACCGGATGGTCCGGAGCGTTGAGGCGTACGAGTTCGAGCATCGACAGGACCAGGAGCGGCCCGTGGACGACGAGGCCGGGGTAGCCCTCCTGCTCCTGGGCGTACGGCGCGTCGTAGTGGATGCGGTGCGCGTTCGCGGTGAGGGCGCTGAACCGGAAGAGGAGCCTGGGGTCCGGCTGCAGAGGAAGCTGCCAGGGCGCGCCGGAGTGCGGCGTCGCCGAGGTGTCGACACCGGTCGGATGCCGCCCGTCACTCCGCCCGGAGCGGTAGACGATGTCCTGCTCCTCGACCAGGCGGGTGCGGCCCTCCTGGAGATACTCGTAGCGCACCGTGACGAAGAGGAGTTCCCCCGTCTTGCCCTGCTTGGTGGTCACCGTGCCCACGCTGCTGATGCGCCGGGCCGGGTCCCCGATCCGCAAGGGCTCGATGATGTCGCAGCGCCCACCGGCGAACATCCGCTGCCGGTCGGGGATGGGCGGCAGGAAGTGGCCGTGGCGAGGGTGCCCGTCTTCGCCCAGCTCGCGCTGTGCCGGCCACTGCAGGAAGTGCAGCCAGTGCCACAGCGGGGGGAGGGCGTCGCCGACCGCCGCGACCGGCTCGGGCCGGTCGAGCAGCGCCGACAGCGCGGCCACGGGGGCGGGGGACAGAACGTCATCGTCCTCGACCGCTCCGGGACTCCACGACTCCACGTACGGGCCGAGCCCGCTCCGGGCGATGTCCATGGGGTTCTCCTCAACAGGTGGCTCTGTCCGAGCCCTACCGTGTGTGTACGGCCTGCCGACGATGCCCGTCCGACGCGGCCGACTCACCAGCATGCTTGCTGATGGATGACCATGAAAAATAGAAAGACCTGATGCCGGCATGCCTCGACGGCATGAGGCTGCGCCGGACGCGGTCACGCCTCCTTGGCCCGCCCCCCGGCGGGCAACTGCGCGGAGGGCCACTGCCCTTGACGTACGGCCGCGTGGATGCGGCGGGTCAGTTCCTTGGCCACGACCTCGGCGGCCGGT
Source organism: Streptomyces sp. NPDC050145 (assembly GCF_044460245.1). Taxonomy (NCBI): domain Bacteria; kingdom Bacillati; phylum Actinomycetota; class Actinomycetes; order Kitasatosporales; family Streptomycetaceae; genus Streptomyces; species Streptomyces sp. NPDC050145. The sequence continues at coordinate 567,700 of NZ_JBITJS010000003.1, forward strand.
GCCATCCGCCCCGCCCGGGAGGTACCGAGCACGATCGAGCGCCACACCTCGGGGTCGCGCAGGGGCGCCGCGCTCAGCGACCCGTCAGCCACGTCCTCGGCGATACCCACACCTGGCAGCACGGTCCAGCCGTGGCCGGCCCGCACCAGCTGCTTCTGGACGTGCATGGAGTTCGTCTGGACGATCAGATTCATCTCCGCCTGGGCCTGCGCGGCGGCCTGGTCGATCAATGCGCGCAGCCCGTGGCCGGCCGCGGGAACCACCAGCGGATTCGACACGACCTCCCGGAACGGGACGGGCCGGTCCGCCCGGAGTCCGGCCGACGGAGGCGCGACCGCCCACAGCTTCTCCCGCACCAGAGGCTCGACATTGAGCGAGGGTGTGCCCGCGAGGTTGTAGAGCAGGGTCAGATCCAGATCACCCTCGTCGAGCCACTGCTGCAGGTGGCCGGAGTAGGCGGTGAGCAGGCGCAGATCGATGCCGGGATGGTCGCGCAGGACGGCGGAGGTCAGTGGCTCGGCCAGCAGGTTGCTGGTGCTGTCGAGCAGGCCGACGGTCACGATGCCGGACACCACGCCGGGCGTCGGCTGCAGCTCGGCGCGGGCCCGCTCCAGCTCGTTGAGGGCGCGCCGGGCGCGTTCGACCATGGTCGCTCCGGCCGCCGTGGGCTGCATGCCCTGCCTGGTTCGCTCGAAAAGCGCGACGCCGAGCTCCTGCTCCAGGGTGCGGATCTGCCGGGTGACAGCCGGCTGGACCAGGTGCAGCAGCTCGGCCGCGCGCGTCACGCTGCCCACCTCGGCCACCGTGACCAGCGCTCTGAGTTGCTTGATGTCCACCGGTTCCTCCGCTCCATCCGCGCTCGGCATGGGGCCATCACAAGTTGGTATTTCACAGCCCATGCCATGCGCCTACATTATGTATCTGCCAGGGGAGCGGGTGACGTTCCCACAGTGCACGCTGCCACAGCGATGCACCGGGCGGCGCGAGGGCGACCGCACACGCCCTCCCCACCGGCGGATCTTCCGTGTCTTCCCCTGGGGAGGCCCGCCGGGCGCCGCCCGGTACGCAGCACCTTCCCCGCACGTCCTGGAGGTCAGAACATGACCGCGCTTCCGCTCTGCGGAGTCACCGTCGTCAGTGTCGAGCAGGCTGTGGCCGCCCCGTTCGCCACGCGCCAGCTCGCCGACCTCGGTGCCCGGGTGATCAAGGTGGAACGACCCGACGGCGGTGATTTCGCGCGCCGCTACGACACCACCGTGCACGGCGAGTCGAGCTACTTCGTATGGCTCAACCGGTCGAAGGAGTCCGTCACTCTCGACCTCAAAACGTCCGCCGGCCGTGACGTGCTGGAGGAGCTGCTGGCCCGGGCAGACGTGTTCGTACAGAACCTGGCCCCGGGAGCGGCGGCCCGTCTGAGCCTCGACAACGAGGCACTCGCCCGACGGCACACCTCCTTGATTGCGTGCACCATCTCCGGATACGGCACCAGCGGCCCATGGGCCGACCGCAAGGCGTACGACCTGCTTGTGCAGTGCCAGACGGGCCTGGTCTCACTGACCGGTACACCGGAGGAGACCGCGCGGGTCGGAGTGTCGATCGCCGACATCGCCGCGGGCATGTACGCCCACTCCGGCATCCTCACGGCGCTGTACACGAAGGCGACGACAGGGGTGGCCCCGGCGGTGGAGGTGTCGCTGTTCGAGGCGCTGGCGGAGTGGATGAGCCAGCCTGCCTACTACACGCGCCACGGCGGCACACAGCCCGCGCGGATCGGCACGCAGCATGCCACCATCGCGCCCTACGGCGCCTACACAGCGGCTGACGGCAGACAGGTCCTGTTCTCCATCCAGAACGAGCGGGAGTGGGTGTCGCTGTGCGAACGGCTCCTTGAGCGCCCGGAGCTGGCGGCCGATCCGCGGTTCGCCACCGGGGCAGACCGCGTCGCCCACCGGGACGAGCTGAACGCGATCATCACGGAGCGGTTCCTGCGCTCCGGCAGCGGCGAGGCGATGAAGCTTCTCGACGAGGCGGGCATCGCCAACGCCGGGGTGAACGGCGTCCGGGAGTTCATCGAACACCCGGCGCTGGCCGGGCGGAATCGCTGGCAGGACGTGGGCATCCCGGGTGCGGTGGTGCAAGCCCTGAGACCCCCGGCGGACCTGACCGGTTTCGCTCCGCGGATGGATCCTGTGCCGGGCCTTGGCGAGCACACCGAACGGGTCCTGGCCGAACTCGGCCTCGATGCGGACCGGATCGAGGCAATGCGGGGCGACGGCGTCATCTGACCGCACACGCTGGCGTCGCGGGGCCGGACCGAATACCTGGACTGCTTGAACGACTTGAACGACGAGGAGCACAACGTGAGCACCCTGGACACCCTTTCCGATGACGAGCAGTTCGTCGTGAAGACCGTGCGCGATTTCGTCAACAAGGAGGTGAAGCCCGTCGTCCAGGAACTCGAGCACTCCAACACCTACCCCGAAGCCCTGATCGACCAGATGAAGAAGCTCGGCATCTACGGGCTCGCCATCCCCGAGGAGTACGGCGGCAACGCCGTCTCCATGCCCTGCTACGTGCTGGTCACCGAGGAACTCGCGCGCGGCTGGATGAGCCTGGCCGGCGCCATGGGCGGCCACACCGTTGTCGCCAAGCTGCTGCTGCACTTCGGCACGGAGGAGCAGAAGCGCCACTACCTGCCCAAGCTGGCCACCGGCGAGATGCGGGCCACCATGGCCCTGACCGAACCCGGCGGCGGTTCGGACCTGCAGGCCATGCGCACCGTCGCCCGCAAGGACGCCGATGGCTACTTCGTCAACGGCTCGAAGACCTGGATCACCAACTCCCGTCGCTCCGGGCTGATCGCCCTGATGTGCAAGACGGACCCCGACGCGAGCCCCGCGCACCAGGGCATCTCCATCCTCCTCGCTGAACACGGCCCGGGCCTCACGGTCTCCCGTGACCTGCCCAAGCTCGGCTACAAGGGTGTGGAGAGCTGCGAGCTGGCCTTCGATGACTACCGTGTGCCCGCCGACGCCGTACTCGGCGCCGTCGAGGGCAGGGGCTTCTCGCAGATGATGAAGGGCCTGGAGACCGGCAGGCTCCAGGTCGCGGCCCGCGCACTCGGTGTCGGCCGCGCCGCCCTTGAGGACTCCCTCGCCTACGCCCAGGAGCGCGAGTCCTTCGGCAAGCCCATCTGGCAGCACCAGGCCATCGGGCACTACCTCGCCGACATGGCCACTCAGCTCACCGCGGCCCGCCAGCTGACCCTCTACGCGGCCCGCGAGGCCGAGGCGGGCCGGCGCGTGGACATGGAGGCGGGGATGGCCAAGCTCTTCGCTTCCGAGACCGGCATGCAGATCGCCCTCAACGCGGTCCGCATTCACGGCGGTTACGGGTACTCGACCGAGTTCGACGTGGAGCGCTACTTCCGCGACGCTCCGCTGATGATCGTCGGTGAGGGCACCAACGAGATTCAGAAGAACGTCATCGCGAGCCAGCTCGTCAAGCGCGGCGGGCTCGACGCGTGACCACGTGAACCGAGTGGTGTACCACGTGGACTCGGCGGAGCACCCAAGAGATCGAAGTGGCCCGGATGAGGGCTGTCGTGAAGAACTGCAGGAACTGGAGGCGCCCTCATGGTGAACATCGTGGTGTGTGTGAAGTACGTGCCGGACGCGACCGGTGACCGGCATTTCGCTGATGACCTGATCGTGGACCGTGACGACGTGGACGGTCTGCTTTCCGAGCTGGACGAGTACGCGGTGGAGCAGGCGCTGCAGATCTCGGAGAACTCGGACGACGATG
>NZ_JBITJS010000004.1:0-480949 GCF_044460245.1 Streptomyces sp. NPDC050145
GTTGATAGGCCAGATCTGGAAGCACCGCAAGGTGTGGAGGTGACTGGTACTAATAGGCCGAGGGCTTGTCCTCAGTTGCTCGCGTCCACTGTGTTGGTTCTGAAACCACGAACAACCGTCGTAGTCATAGGCCACGACTCCGGTTGACAGTTTCATAGTGTTTCGGTGGTCATAGCGTGAGGGAAACGCCCGGTTACATTCCGAACCCGGAAGCTAAGCCTCACAGCGCCGATGGTACTGCAGGGGGGACCCTGTGGGAGAGTAGGACGCCGCCGAACAAATTTTGGATAAAAGGGAAACCCCGGACCGGGATACGGTCCGGGGTTTTCTGCGTTTATAGGGGTCTGTTGGCGGCTGTTGCAGCCGCTCCCCAGGGGAAATGAGGCGGCCGCTAGAGGCGGCCGGCGGATTTGAGGGCCAGATAGGCATCGGCCAAGGCCGGGGCCAATTCTGTGGGGGTCGCGTCTACGACGGTGACGCCGTGGCGGGTCAGTTGGTCGGCGGTGCGGAGGCGCTCCGCCTTCGTTTGGGCTGCCGAAGCCGCGTTGTAGACGGCTTCCGTGGTGCCTCGGGCCGCTGCCATGGTTTCGATCGCGGGGTCCGCCACCGAAGCCACGATCACCGTGTGGCGTTTAGTCAGGCGGGAGAGGACCGGGAGGAGGCCCTCTTCGACGGGGGCCGCGTCCAAAGACGTAAGAAGAACCATGAGGGAGCGACGGGGAGCGGTGTGCAGGGCCGTCGCGGTGAGGCCGCGGGCGTCCGTCTCGACCAGCTCCGGTTCCAGCAGGGTCATCGCGTTGACCAGGGCCGGGAGGACGTCGCCTCCGGTGCGGCCCTGGACCAGGGCGCGGATGCGGCGGTCGTAGGCGAGAAGGTCCACGCGGTCGCCGGCGCGGGAGGCCAGCGCTCCCAGGAGGAGGGCGGCGTCCATGGAGGCGTCGAGGCGTGGGGCGTCGCCGACGCGTCCGGCCGAGGTGCGGCCCGTGTCGAGGACGAGCAGGATGTGGCGGTCGCGTTCCGGGCGCCAGGTGCGGACGGCCACGGCGGACTGGCGGGCTGTGGCGCGCCAGTCGATGGAGCGGGTGTCGTCGCCCGGAACGTATTCGCGGAGGCTGTCGAACTCGGTGCCTTCGCCTCTGGTCAGGACGCTGGTGCGGCCGTCGAGTTCGCGGAGGCGGGCCAGTTTCGAGGGCAGGTGCTTGCGGCTGTGGAAGGGCGGGAGGACCCGCACCGTCCAGGGGATGTCGTGGGTGCCTTGGCGGGTGAAGAGGCCGAGGGGCCCGTAGGAGCGGATGGTGACGCGGTCTGCTTTGCGGTCGCCTCGGCGGGTGGGGAGGAGGCGGGTCGTCACGCGGCGGCGTTCGCCCGCCGGGATCGTCACGCGGTGGCGGGACGAGGCGTACTCCGTGCCGGGGCGCCAGGTGCTCGGCGGCCAGGCGTCGCGGAGCTGGGCGCGCAGGGGGCGGCGCGAGGGGTTGGTGACGGTGAGCGTGACGTCTGCCGGGTCGCCGAGGCGTACGGAGGTGTCGCCGGAGCGGGTGAGGCGCAGGCGGCGTACGGGGGCGGCCAGGGCGAAGTCGCAGGCGCAGGCCAGGGCCAGCGGGGTGTTCACGGCGAGGATGCCCGTCCAGCTGGGCTCCCAGATCCCTACGGGGAGGGAGCCCAGTGCGGCGAGCAGGGCCGTGCGTCCGGTGAGGGCCATGTCGGTTCTCTCGGCTCCGGCCTCGTCAGCGGGGGACGGGGACGTGGGTGAGGATCGCGTTGATCACGGAGTCCGGGGTGACGCCCTCCATCTCGGCCTCCGGGCGGAGCTGGATGCGGTGGCGGAGGGTGGGCAGGGCCAGGGCTTTGACGTCGTCGGGGGTGACGTAGTCGCGGCCGGTCAGCCAGGCCCAGGCGCGGGCCGTGGCGAGGAGGGCGGTGGCGCCGCGCGGGGAGACGCCGAGGGTGAGGGAGGGCGATTCGCGGGTCGCGCGGCAGATGTCGACGACGTAGCCCGTGATCTCGGGGGAGATCGTGGTCTTGGCGACGGCGGCGCGGGCCGTCTCCAGGTCGGCGGCGGTGGCGACCGGGCGGATGCCGGCGGCGCGCAGGTCGCGGGGGTTGAAGCCGCCGGCGTGCCTCGTGAGGACGTCGATCTCGTCCTGGCGGGTGGGCAGCGGGACGTTGAGCTTGAGGAGGAAGCGGTCCAGCTGGGCTTCGGGGAGGGGGTAGGTGCCCTCGTACTCCACCGGGTTCTGGGTCGCGACGACCATGAACGGGTCGGGGAGCGGGCGTGGGGTGCCGTCGACCGTGATCTGGCGCTCCTCCATGGCTTCCAGAAGGGAGGACTGGGTCTTGGGCGGGGTGCGGTTGATCTCGTCCGCGAGGAGGAGGTTGGTGAAGGCGGGGCCCGGCTGGAAGGAGAACTCCGAGGTGCGGGTGTCGTAGACGAGAGAGCCGGTGATGTCGCTGGGCATCAGGTCGGGGGTGAACTGGACGCGCTTGGTGTCGAGTTCGAGGGATGCGGCGAGGGCGCGCACGAGGAGGGTCTTGGCCACTCCGGGGACGCCTTCGAGGAGGACGTGGCCGCGGCACAGGAGGGCCACGACCAGGCCCGTGACGGTGGGGTCCTGGCCGACCACGGCCTTGGCGATCTCGGCGCGCAGAGCTTCCAGGGAAGCCCGTGAGCTGCGGGGATCGGTCGTGGGCCCGGCGTTGTCAGTGGTCGGGTCCATCATGAATGGCGTACCTCTCTTTCGAGGGCGTCGAGGTGGTCGGCGAGTGCGATGAGCGCTGCGTCGGTCGCGGGGGGCGGGCCGAAGAGGAGGGTGTGCAGGTCCTGGGCCGGGGTGGGGAGTTGGCGGGCCAGGGCCGGGAGGAAGGTCTCGGGCGTGTGGGCCTGGGACGGGGGGACGCCGATGAGGGGGGCGAGTCGGGTGCGGGTGGAGAGACGCAGGGCGGTCGCGGCGCGGTCGCGGGCGTTCGCCTTGCGGTAGAGGCGGGCGCGGCCCTCGGTGGTCTCGGAGGCGCGGATCGTGACGGGGAGGCGCTCGGGGACCAGGGGGCCCAGGCGGCGGGCGCGCCAGAGGGCGGCGAGGGCTGCCGCGATGAAGAGCTGGAGTGTGCCCCAGAGCCAGCCCTTGGGGATCAGGTCGAAGAAGCCGCGCTGGTTCTGCGCGTCGGTGGCGGCCGAGGTGTCGGAGAGGGAGGGGAGGTACCAGACCAGGTGGGGGCGGGTACCGAGGAGTTGGAGGGCGAGCGAGGCGTTGCCCTGCTCGTCGAGGGTGTCGTTGAGGAGGATGTCGGGGGCGCCGAGGATCACGGTGTCGCCGGTGACGTCGGTGGTGCGGGTGTCCGAGGGGGGTGTGGGCAGGCGCAGGAGGGTGGGGGAGCCGTTGCTCGGGTAGCAGGTGTCGGCGTCGGGGAGTGTCGTGTCGTAGCGGAGTCCGCCGGTGTCCGCGGGGCCGGCGCGGTGGGCCTCGGGGAGGGTGCACTCGGGTTCGAGTGTGGTGTCCGGTACGGGGTCGGGGTCCGCGGTGACCCCGGGGGCCAGCCGTTCGACGGCGGAGGTTCCGGGGGCGACGAGGACGGTGCGGCCCGTGGCGCCCGTGCTCTGCGTCGTCGCGGCGAGGCGGCGCTGCTGGTGGGCCGTCAGCAGGTCGGGGACGGCGACCAGGAGGGTCGTGTCGGGGCCGGCCGCCGCGCGGGCCTCGGCGGTGGTGGTGACGACGCGGGTGTCGACGCCGCGGTCGGCGAGGAGTTCGGCGAGGGCGCGGCTGCCGTAGCGGTCGGCGGAGCGGGGGTCGAGCGTGCCGTGCCGTTCTCCGGAGCGGACGGCGGCGATGGCGATGCCGGCGATCAGGAGGAGGACGAGGGCGAGGGCGATGCCGCGCGTGCGGGTCCATACCTGGCGGACGGTGGGGGTGGTGGAGGTGTCGACGCCGGTGCCGCCGTCGGGGGTCGGGGGCACCGGCGGGGGTGCGGTGAGGGTCGTCGCCGGGGGCGTGGGGCTGGGAGCAGGCGTCGGTGGGGGAGTGGCGTGAGGCGGGTGAGGTGCGGGGTGAGGCGTGTGGTGCGAGGTGTACGAGGGTGTGGCCGGGTGCTGCTCGGTGGGGTGCGGGGGGTCGGAGCTCGGGCCGATTTCGGGGCGCGGCGAGTCGGTTTCCGGCGCCGGGGTGCCGCCGGGGGAGTTCGGGGTGTCCGGGTGGCGCGGGGTGTCGGGGGTCTGGGGGGTCACCGGAGGGCTCCCGTGGGGAGGGTGGGGGTGGTGTGGGTGACCTTGGTGTCCAGGGTGGTCAGGGCGGCGTACATGTCGGCGGTGGCCGTGCGGCCGCCGTACGCGATGTCGTCGAAGGTGCGGGCCGCCGCGCTCAGGGCCTCGGCGTGCTGGGGCAGCGGGCGGGCGGCCTCGGTGGCGGCCTCGTCGGCGGTGCGGCCGGGGCGGGGGTCGAGGAGGGCGCGTTCTTCCAGGGAGCGGACGAGGGCGCGCATGCGTTCCTGGACGGCCTGGTTCCAGTGGGCCTGGGCGGCGTGGGCCTCGGCGGCGGCGCGGTGTTCGGCGGCGCTGCGGGGGCGGTCGTCGAAGAGCGGTGCCTCGGTGCGGGGGACGCGGCGGGGGGTGCCCAGGCGCCACCAGAGGGCGGCGCCGGTGGCGAGGACGGCCAGGACGATGACGACGAGGCCGACCGTGCCGCCGGGGGCGGCGCCGGAGGCGGCGGAGAAGAGGTCGCCGACCCAGTCCCAGAACGCGTCGAGGGCGCGCATGTACCAGCTCGGGTCGTTCTCGTGGTACGCGGGCTTGGACAGCTCGTCGCGGGCCGCCTCGCGGGCGGCTTCCCGCGAGATGGTGACCGGCGGCTCGTCGCCGCCGGCGCGCGTCAGCAGGGCTGTCGCCGTGAGCACTCCCCCCGGTGCGCTCACTCCATCAGCTCCCCGGGGTGGTGCCGGGGGTGTCTCCGTAGCCCTGGAGGCCGGCGGCGCGGGCCAGCTCCAGGTCGAGGGCCTCGCGGCGGATGCGCTGGTCGATGTAGAGCAGCACGGTCACGCCGGCGGTGATCGGGAAGGTGATCGTGGAGCCGACCACGGCGCCGATGCCGCTGATGATCAGGAAGGCCCAGCCGGCGTCGCCGCCGGAGTCGAGGAAGGTGCTCATGCCGTCGCCGCTGACCGCGCCCGCGATCACGGTGAAGGGCACGAGGATGATCGACGCGACGACGCCCGCGATGAGCGAGGCGAGGATCTGGATGCCGAAGACGCGCCACCAGGAGCCGCGGACGAGCTTGACGGAGCGGCCCATCGCCTTGCCGACGGTCTGCTTCTCCAGCATCAGCGCCGGGGAGGCGAGGGAGAAGCGGATCATCAGCCAGATCGCGATGACGAAGCCGACGATGCCGCCGAGGATGCCGAGGGCGGCGCCGGCGTCGGTCGAGCCGAAGACGGCGAGGAGGATGCCGGGGACCGCGCACACGAAGACGATCGCGGCGGCGATCAGCGGCAGCAGCAGGGTCAGGCCGAGCAGGCGCAGGATCTGCGGGCGGGCGTCGCGCCAGGCCTCGCCGAGGGTGACGGACTTTCCGAGCACGGCCCGGCTGGTGACCGTGGTGAGCAGGGCGGTGGCGATGATCGTGCCGAGCAGGGTGACGATCTGGACCGCGCCGGTGCCGACGATGAGGCCGCCCATGGCGTCGAGGACCTCGCCCGGTGTGGCGTCGGGGTTCTGGAGGGCGTCGGAGTTCGCGGCGTCCTTGAGGACGATGCCCTGCAGGAGGACGACGAGGATCTCGGTGAGCACGGCGACGGCGAGCGAGATGCCGAGGACGGTGCGCCAGTGTGTGCGCATCGTCGAGACGGCGCCGTCGAGGATCTCGCCGACGCCGAGGGGGCGCAGCGGGATGACGCCGGGCTTGGCGGCAGTGGGCTTGCCCTGCCAGCCGCCGTAGCCCCCGTAGCCGCCGCCCCAGCCTTGACCGCCCCAGCCCTGGCCGCCGCCGGGGCCGCCCGGGGGCGGGGTGCCCCAGCCCTGGCCCGGCGCCTGCGGGGGCGGTGGGGCCTGGCCGGATCCGGAGCCGGCGCCGGTGTCCGTGCCGCCGGAGGGGGCGGACCACTGGGCCGGGGGCGGCTGCTGCGCGGACCACTTGGGGCCGGAGGAGTCCTGCGGGGCGTCGCCCTGCTGGTCGTCGCCCGGACGCGGGTCGTCCTGGCGTCGGTCCTCGGGGCCGTCGGACGGGGCAGATCCGGGCGTTGCCCAGCCCGGAGTGTCGTTCATCGTCGCTCCTTCACGGTGCCCGTCCGCGGTCGCGGCGGCAGTTCGGCTGCCATCGTGCCATGGGGTGGGCGCCGGGTGACCTGGGCCCGTAAGAGCTGGACGCCTTCAATTGTCGGGGCCTCAAGGGGCAGACTGGGCGGATGGCTGATCAGCACGCGCAATCCGGCGAGGACATACGGCTCACCGGGGACATACAGCCCGGGACGGCCGACACTCACGGCGTCCTCGGCTCTGTCGGCTCCCTCGGCATCCCGGCGATCCGCTGGGACGAGTCCGCGGAGGGGCCGGTGCTCGTGCTGCTCGATCAGACCCGGCTGCCGGTCGAGGAGGTTGAGCTGGTCTGCACGGATCCGCAGGGTCTGGTGCAGGCGATCCGGTCGCTGGCCGTGCGCGGGGCGCCGCTGCTCGGGATCGCCGGGGCGTACGGGGTGGCGCTGGCCGCCGCGCGCGGTTTCGACGTGGCCGAGGCGGCGGAGGCGCTGGCCGGGGCCCGGCCGACGGCGGTCAATCTGGCCTACGGGGTGCGCAGGGCGCGGGAGGCTCATCAGGCCGCGCTCGTGGCGCGGGACGAGGAGGCGGCGGCCGGCGCCGCGCTCGCCGCCGCGCGGGCGCTGCACCGGGAGGACGCCGAGGCGAGTGCCCGGATGGCGGAGCACGGGCTGAGGCTTCTGGACGAGTTGTTGCCGGGTGGGCAGCACCGGATCCTGACGCACTGCAACACCGGGGCGCTGGTCTCGGGCGGTGAGGGCACGGCGTTCGCGGTGGCGCTCTCGGCGCATCGTGAGGGACGGTTGCGCAGGCTGTGGGTGGACGAGACGCGGCCGCTGCTCCAGGGCGCGCGCCTGACCGCGTACGAGGCGGCGCGCAGCGGGATGCCGTACACGTTGCTCACGGACAACGCGGCGGGTTCGCTGTTCGCCGCCGGTGAGGTGGACGCGGTGCTGATCGGGGCTGACCGGATCGCCGCCGACGGTTCGGTGGCGAACAAGGTGGGGAGCTATCCGCTCGCTGTCCTGGCGCGATATCACCATGTGCCGTTCATCGTGGTGGCGCCGGTGACGACGGTGGATCCGGGGACCCCCGACGGTGCGTCCATCGAGGTGGAGCAGCGTTCGGGTCATGAGGTGACGGAGCTCACGGCGCCGCAGGCGCTGTCGGCGGGAGTGGAGGCAGGTGGCGGAATCGCGGTGGCACCGCTGGGAACGCAGGCGTACAACCCCGCGTTCGACGTGACGCCGCCGGATCTGGTGACGGCGATCGTCACCGAGTGGGGCGTTGTGGCGCCTGTGACTGCTGAGGGCTTGCGTGAGCTGTGTGACAGGTCACGCCAGTCAACGATGAGCTAATGGGATGATGTGGTCCATGAAGGGACGAGTCCTTGTCGTCGACGACGACACCGCACTGGCCGAGATGCTCGGCATTGTGCTGCGTGGTGAAGGTTTTGAGCCGTCGTTCGTTGCTGACGGTGACAAGGCGCTGGCCGCTTTCCGTGAGACCAAGCCCGATCTGGTGCTCCTGGACCTGATGCTTCCCGGCCGGGACGGTATCGAGGTGTGCCGCCTGATCAGGGCGGAGTCCGGGGTTCCGATCGTGATGCTCACGGCCAAGAGCGACACCGTCGATGTGGTCGTGGGCCTGGAGTCGGGCGCGGACGACTACATCGTGAAGCCGTTCAAGCCGAAGGAGCTGGTGGCCCGTATCCGGGCGCGCCTGCGCCGTTCGGAGGAGCCGGCGCCGGAGCAGTTGGCCATAGGTGACCTGGTCATCGACGTGGCCGGGCACTCGGTGAAGCGGGAGGGGCAGTCGATCGCGCTGACCCCGCTGGAGTTCGACCTGCTGGTCGCGCTCGCCCGCAAGCCGTGGCAGGTGTTCACGCGTGAGGTGCTCCTCGAGCAGGTGTGGGGTTACCGCCACGCGGCGGACACCCGCCTGGTCAACGTGCATGTGCAGCGGCTGCGCTCCAAGGTCGAGAAGGACCCGGAGCGTCCGGAGATCGTGGTGACCGTCCGTGGTGTCGGTTACAAGGCCGGACCGAGCTGACGTGTCCCGGGACAGTGCCGCTTCGGCGCCCGCGACGTCGGGGTCTCGTCCGGAGCGGCCTGTGGGACCGGCTGTCGGGCGGGGCTCCCGCCTGCGCCGGCTGCTCGACGGTGGGCTGCTGCCCCAGGGCGGGATGAACGGCAGCCCGCTGCTGCGGCTGTTCACGCGCTGGGTGCGGCGTCCGCTGCTGCCCGCGATACGGCTGTGGCGGCGCAACATCCAGTTGAAGGTCGTCGTCACGACGCTGCTCATGTCGCTCGGTGTCGTGCTGCTGCTCGGCATCGTCGTCATCGGCTCGGTGCGCAACGGCCTGCTGGACGCGAAGGTGAAGGCCTCGCAGAGCCAGGCCGAGGGCGGTTTCCGCGCGGCCAAGGACCGGGCGGACACGGCGGCGGCCGGGGTGCGCGACGGCGCGTCCGGCGACAGCCGCACCCAGCTGAATCCGAATATCTGGCTGAGTGACCTGGTCACGCAGCTGGCCAGTGGCGGCAAGGGCGCGTTCAACGTGGTGACCCTCGGCGCCAGCGACGCCGACGGGGGCAACGGGCGGGCGCCGCGTGGTTCCGGGCTCGTGGAGCCGGACCGCAGCGTGCCCGACGATCTGCGCGACCGGGTCGACCGGATGACCGGCGCGTCCCAGAAGTACACGCGGATCTACTACGACGGCGGCCAGGAGTCGCAGCCCGGCCTGGTCATCGGCAAGCGGCTCGTCGACCCCCAGGGGCACGCCTACCAGCTGTACTACCTCTTCCCGCTCACCCAGGAGGAGAAGTCGCTGAGCCTGGTCAGGGGGACGCTCGCGACGGCCGGCCTGTTCGTGGTCGTGCTGCTCGGGGCGATCGCCTGGCTCGTGGTGCGGCAGGTCGTCACCCCGGTGCGGATGGCGGCGGGAGTGGCCGAGCGGCTCTCCGCGGGCCGCCTCCAGGAACGTATGAAGGTCACCGGCGAGGACGACATCGCGCGGCTCGGCGAGGCCTTCAACAAGATGGCGCAGAACCTGCATCTGAAGATCCAGCAGCTGGAGGATCTGTCGCGGATGCAGCGCCGCTTCGTGTCGGACGTGAGCCATGAGCTGCGGACGCCTCTGACGACCGTACGGATGGCCGCCGATGTCATCCACGAGGCGCGGGTCGACTTCGATCCCGTGACCGCGCGGTCGGCGGAGCTGCTGGCCGATCAGCTGGACCGGTTCGAGTCGCTGCTCGCGGATCTGCTGGAGATCAGCCGCTTCGACGCGGGGGCCGCGGCCCTGGAGGCGGAGCCGATCGATCTGCGGGAGGTCGTGCGGCGGGTCGTGGGCGGCGCGGAGCCGCTCGCGGAGCGCAAGGGCAGCCGGGTGCGGATCGTCGGGGACGAGCAGCCGGTGGTCGCCGAGGCGGACGCGCGGCGCGTGGAGCGCGTGCTGCGCAACCTGGTGGTGAACGCGGTGGAGCACGGTGACGGCAAGGACGTCGTCGTGCGGCTCGCCGCGGCGGGCGGCGCGGTCGCCGTGGCCGTGCGCGACTACGGCGTCGGGCTGAAGCCCGGCGAGGCGACGCGGGTGTTCAGCCGCTTCTGGCGGGCCGATCCGGCACGCGCGCGTACCACCGGTGGTACGGGTCTCGGCCTGTCGATCGCCCTGGAGGACGCGCGGCTGCACGGTGGCTGGCTGCAGGCGTGGGGTGAGCCGGGCGGCGGTTCGCAGTTCCGGCTGACGGTGCCGCGGACGGCGGACGAGCCGCTGCGCGGGTCGCCGATACCGCTGGAGCCGGAGGACTCGCGGCGCAACCGCGGGCTCGGCGAGGCCGGGCTGCCGGCCGACGACGGGCACAAGCGCGCCACGGTGCCGGTTCAGCCGCCGTCGGGGAGCGCCGCGCAGCAGCCGCTCGCCCCGCGCGGGGCGCAGGCGCCGGTGCCCGCCGATCCGACGGCGCTGCCGGGCAGTGGTGCCCGGGTCGTTCCCCGGGCCAACGGAAACGGTGGCGGCGCGGTGAGTGTGCCGCGGCAGCCGGCCGAGCGGGTGGAGCGGTCCGGTGACGAGGCGGACCCGGGGACGGACCGGGCGGATCGTGAGCGTCCCGGGGTGTCCGGAGGCGAGCAGGAGGAGTCGCGCACCGGTGCCGGTGAGCGGCGAGGGGAGTGACGGCGGGCGTGGGTGACCAGCGGGTGGCACGGCGGATCAGGGGGCGTCTTGTCGGTCTTCGTGGATCAGCCTTCGGCACGCCGGACGGGGACGCCTCCGGGGCCTCTGAGGCCGTGGGGGAGCGCGCGGGGCGGCCTGCTGTGGCCATCGGTCCCGTGACGTTCGGCAGGGGTCTCGTCAGGGCCGGTGCCCTGGCCGGGTGCGGGGTGATCGTGCTGTCCGGGTGTGCGTCGATGCCGGACAGCGGTGGCATGCAGTCCGTCGAGGCGTCGCAGCGGCCGGACTCCCAGGTCCGTGTCTTCGCCCTGCCGCCGCGGGACAACGTGGGCCCCGGGAGCATCGTCGAGGGCTTCCTCGACGCGCTGACCAGCGACGATCCTTCGTACGCGATCGCGCGGAAGTATCTGACGCCCAAGCAGGCGAAGGCGTGGCAGCCCGGGCAGCAGACCGTGGTGCTCGCCGACGGGCCGAACCCGCGGCCGACGAGCCGGCCCGACGCGGGGGACGAGGGCCACCTCTACGAGATGACCGGCCGTCAGGTCGCCCTCGTGGACAAGCGGCAGGCCTACCGGCCGCAGGACCGCACGTACCGGGGGAATCTGCACCTCACGCAGGTCGACACCGCCAAGGGCAAGCAGTGGCGCATCGACTCGCTGCCCGAGGGGGTCGTGCTCGGTGCGTCCGACTTCCAGCGCATCTACCAGTCCGTCAACAAGTACTACTACGCGGACGATCCGCAGGCCTCCGCCGAGGACGCCCCGAAGCGGCTCGTCGCCGACCCCGTCTTCGTGCGGCAGTGGACGGATCCCCTGACCGAGACGGTCCGTGAGGTGATCAAGGGTCCGACGAGCTGGCTGGGGCCGGTCGTGCGGTCGGCGTTCCCGTCGCACACGGCGCTCAAGGGCGGCGTGAAGACGCTGACGCCGGACGATGCGAACAAGCTGACCGTGCCGCTCAACAGGAGCGCGGACGCGGCCAGTCCGAGCCGCTGCAAGGAGATGGCGGCGCAACTTCTCTTCTCGCTGCGCGACTTGTCGTCGTCGAGCGTGGAGGAGGTCGAACTGGAGCGCTCCGACGGGCGGTTGCTGTGCGCGCTGTCCGAGGGCGGGGCGCAGGCGCTCGCGCCGCGCACGTCCGGGCGCCTCGACGACCAGTACTTCCTGGACGCCAAGGGGCGGCTCGTGCGGATGCCGGGCAAGAGCAGCTCGGACCGGGCGCCCGAGCGGGTGCCGGGGCCGCTCGGCGAGGGTGAGCAGGTGCTGCGTTCCGTCGCCGTGTCGCGGGATCAGGACCGGGCCTCCGCGGTGTCGAACACGGGGCACGACCTGTATGTGGCGTCGATGGTGTCCGGGGCCTCGCTCGGGGACGCCGTCGCGCACAGCCGGGCGAAGAAGGAGAACGACGGGTTCTCGACGCCGAGTTGGGACGGGCGCGGTGACCTGTGGGTCGCCGACCGGGATCCGAAGGACGCGCGGCTGCTCATGTACGGGCAGGGCATGGCCGACCAGGAGCAGGTGGTTCCGGTCGACCGGCTCGGGGACGGGGCGCGGATCGAGGCCGTGAAGATGTCCGCGGACGGGGCGCGGATCGCGCTGCTCGTCACGGAGGACGGGGCGACGTCGTTGCGGATCGGGCGGGTCGAGCGGCGGTCCGACGGGGAGGGCGGCACGGACGTCTCGGTGACCGAACTGCGGGCCGCCGCACCGCAGATGGAAGAGGTCACGGCCGTTTCGTGGGCCGGTAGCAGCCGGCTCGTGGTCGTCGGCCGGGAGTCCGGCGGGCTGCAGCAGATCCGGTACGTGCAGTGCGACGGCTCCGCGCCTACGGGGCAGGCGTTGCCGGGGCTCACCCGGGTGAGTGAGATCGCGGCGTCCGAGGACGACGGGTTGCCGTTGTTGGCGCACTCCGATGACGGGGTGGTGCGGTTGCCCTCCGGGGCGGCTTGGCAGTCCGTGCTCAAGGATGGGACCGCGCCTGTCTATCCCGGGTAGGGCGGGTGCGGTTTGCCTGTCGGCGGGCGGGGTTCGCGGGGTGGCGCCGTTCGGGTTCGGGGCTTGTCGCCGGGTGCCGCGCCGTCGTGGCTGGTCGCGCAGTTCCCCGCGCCCCTGAAGGGCACACTTCGTGCGCCCCCAGGGGCACGTGGTCGCTGACAGGTACAGCCCCGCGCCCCTGGACGGCACACTTCGTGTGCCCCAGGGGCTTGTTGGTCGTGCCCCTGCGGCGGAGGCGCTGATCAGGGTGCAGTTTCGCGTATCCCTCAGGCGCGCTTCGCGTGGCCGAGGGGTGTTTTGGGTTTTCCACAGGGGTTGTTGGGCTTGGCTCGGGTTGGCATCTTGGGGGGATGCGGGGGGTTTGGGGTGAGGTGTGGGGGCTTGTTTTGCCGGTTTCCTGTTCGGGGTGCGGGGAGGGACGGATGGCGTTGTGCGGGCGGTGCGCGGGAGTGCTCGACGGGCGGGGGGTCGGGCGGGTGCGGCCGAGGCCCGAGCCGGTCGGGCTGCCGGTGGTGCACGCGGCCGCGGCGTATGAGGGGTCGGTGCGCGGCGTGCTGCTGGACCACAAGGAGCGGGGAGCGCTGGGGCTCGTACGGCCCCTGGGTGCCGCGCTCGCCGCCGCGGTGAGAGCCGGCGGGGAGAGGGGAGCGGTGGCGCTGGTGCCCATGCCTTCCGCGCGGCGGGCGGTGCGGGCGCGGGGGCACGATCCGACGCTGCGGATCACTCGGGCGGCGGCGGGGGCGCTGCGGAGGTCGGGGGTGCCGGCGCGGGTGCTGGCCGTGCTGCGGCAGCGGCGTACGCCGGCGGACCAGGCGGGACTCGACGCGCGGCAGCGGCTCGCCAATGTGGCGGGTGTGCTGGAGGTCGTCGAGGGTGGTGCGGGGCTGCTCGCCGAAGTTGGCCGGATCGTGCTGGTGGACGACCTCATGACGACCGGCGCCTCGTTGGCCGAGGCCGCACGCGCGGTCCGGGCGGCGTTTCCCTGCGGAACGCGTTCCATAACACTTACCGGAGGCACTTCTTCCGCTGGAGAAAAGGCAGCTCGGATCGCGCTTCACGGTGCCGTGATCGCCGCTTCTCCGGATTCCTTCGAAGTAAACCGGAACTGATGCTGAATCTGCGTCGTTGCAGGTAGTGAGAGGGTTCGTTCACCTGAATGGAGGTACGCGTCGGTAGAGGGTGACGACATCCGTCCGGGCGAGATATGTTCGGTTGTGAGGAACTCGGCAGGAAAGACCGGCGCCGGACCTCGCATACTCGGAATGCCCGTCCCGTGGGTCTGTACAAAGATTTTCGCAATCACCCGGAGTGGTGGGGTGGAGATCTTGTCCGCGGGGGAGGAGGAGGTGGAAGTCACCGAGTCCGCGACTCCGGAAGTGGCCGGAGTCTGGTGCAAGAGGGAGATGCTCCGCCGAGGAGCGGAGCTATCCGGGAACGGAGTTCTGCGTGGACATCGTCGTCAAGGGCCGCAAGACCGAGGTACCTGAGCGGTTCCGCAAGCACGTGGCCGAGAAGCTGAAGCTGGAGAAGATCCAGAAGCTCGACGGCAAGGTGATCAGCCTCGACGTGGAGGTGTCCAAGGAGCCCAACCCCCGGCAGGCCGACCGGTGCGACCGCGTGGAGATCACGCTGCGCACCCGTGGCCCCGTGATCCGGGCGGAAGCCGCGGCGAACGACCCGTACGCGGCGCTCGACCTGGCCACGGAGAAGCTGGATGCCCGACTGCGTAAGCAGCACAGCAAGCGGTCCACACGGCGTGGTGCCCGGAGGATCTCGGCGGCGGAGGTCGCCGAGCGCGTCCCGGACGCCGCGACGCTCAACGGGGACGGAACCATCGCCAAGGACGAGTCCGAGGTGAACGGGGTACCGACCACCAGGATCGGATCCCTCGAGGTGCAGGGCGAAGGCCCGCTCGTCGTCAGGGAGAAGACCCACGTGGCGGCGCCCATGTCGCTCGACCAGGCGCTCTACGAGATGGAGCTGGTCGGGCACGACTTCTATCTGTTCGTCGACTCCGAGACCAAGGAACCCAGCGTCGTCTACCGGCGCCACGCCTACGACTACGGCGTCATCCACGTCAGCACCGACCCGATGGTCACCCAGGCGCGTGCCGCCGACGCGGGAGACGCCATCGGCGGCTGAGCCCGGCCGAACGGGCAGCTGTCCGAAAACCCACTCATCGGGTGTCCCTGGAGGGCGTGTGCGCCCCCGGGGGCACCCTCGTGCGACCCCCTCGTGCACCGCACCGTCGCCGCGCGGACGCCGAGGCATGAAATCATGGCCGAGCCGGGTCAACCGGTGTGCCGGCGCCTCGGGTTGGCCCGGTACTGGAAGACAGGCCACGGCCTTCAGGGGGAGGAACGATGGCGGACAGCTTCGGACCGATGCGAGGCGAGGACGCCGGCGCGGCCGGCGACGGCGCCGGCATGGGACCGGATGCCGGCTCCCCACGCAAGGAGCCCATCCGGGTTCTCGTGGTGGACGACCACGCTCTGTTCCGGCGCGGGCTCGAGATCGTCCTCAAGGCCGAGGAGGACATCCAGGTCGTCGGCGAGGCGGGCGACGGTGCGGAGGCGGTGGACAAGGCGGCCGACCTGCTGCCCGACATCGTCCTCATGGACGTACGGATGCCCAGAAGAGGCGGCATCGAGGCCTGCACCTCCATCAAGGAGGTGGCCCCCAGCGCGAAGATCATCATGTTGACGATCAGCGACGAGGAAGCCGATCTCTACGAGGCGATCAAAGCCGGCGCGACCGGATATCTCCTCAAGGAGATCTCGACCGACGAGGTGGCGACCGCCATTCGCGCCGTCGCCGACGGGCAGTCGCAGATCAGCCCCTCCATGGCGTCGAAACTGCTCACCGAGTTCAAATCGATGATCCAGCGCACCGACGAGCGCAGGCTCGTCCCGGCGCCCCGGCTGACCGACCGGGAACTGGAAGTGCTCAAGCTCGTCGCCACGGGGATGAACAACCGGGACATCGCGAAGGAACTCTTCATCTCCGAGAACACCGTGAAGAACCACGTGCGGAACATCCTGGAGAAGCTGCAGCTGCACTCCAGGATGGAGGCCGTGGTGTACGCGATGCGGGAGAAGATTCTCGAGATCAGGTAGGCGTCACGCCCCGGGGGCGTCGGGCAGGCGTCAGGACGGGCATCAGGACAGGGCCGCCACCAGTGCCTTCTTCAGGGCCGGGTCGGACATGCGCTCCACCCGAACGGTGTCGCAGCCCACCCAGCTCGCCGCCTCCCGGAGCGCCTCCGCCACCGCGGGTACCGACTTCGGGCCGTCCAGGGAGACCTGCTTGGCGACGAGCGTCGAGCCCTCGCGCGCCGGGTCGACCCGGCCCACCAGGCGGCCGCCGGCCAGCACCGGCATCGCGAAGTAGCCGTGCACCCGCTTCGGCTTCGGCACGTAAGCCTCCAGGCGGTGGGTGAAGCCGAAGACGCGCTCCGTGCGGGCCCGCTCCCAGATCAGGGAGTCGAACGGGGACAGCAGTGTCGTACGGTGCCGGCCGCGCGGGGCCGACTCCAGGGCCGCCGGGTCCGCCCAGGCCGGCTTGCCGCCCCAGCCCTCCACCGTGACCGGGACCAGGCCCGCCTCCTCGACCACCGCGTCGAACTGCTCGGACTTGAGGCGGTGGTAGTCCGCGAGGTCGGAGCGGGTGCCGACGCCGAGGGCCTCGCCGGCCTGGCGCACCAGGCGGCGTACGCACTCCTTGTCGTCCAGGTCGTCGTGCAGCAGCTCGTCGGGGACGGCGCGCTCGGCCAGGTCGTAGACGCGCTTCCAGCCGCGGCGCTCCACGCAGACCACCTCGCCGTGCATGAGCGCCCGCTCGACGGCGACCTTGGACTCCGACCAGTCCCACCACTCG
This sequence comes from Streptomyces sp. NPDC050145, assembly GCF_044460245.1. Taxonomy (NCBI): domain Bacteria; kingdom Bacillati; phylum Actinomycetota; class Actinomycetes; order Kitasatosporales; family Streptomycetaceae; genus Streptomyces; species Streptomyces sp. NPDC050145. The sequence goes on from NZ_JBITJS010000004.1 coordinate 16,277, forward strand.
CCCTTGTTCTTCGCGCCGCCCAGTTCGGTGGCGGTCAGGGGGCCCTCGGTGCGGAGCTGCTTGATCACCTGGTCGTAGGCGTTGGGGGAGAGCTCGTGGTTCCAGTGGGGCCGGGTGCGGTAGGCGCGGCGGCGGAAGGCGAAGTGGGGCCATTCCTCGATGGGGAGGATGCAGGCCGCGTGGGACCAGTACTCGAAGGCGTGGGGGCGCGCGGGCGCCGTCGCCGACCAGTACGCGTCCTCGACCGTTCTGCGGCCCACCGCGCCGAGGCGGGCGTACGGGATCAGCTCGTGCGAGCGGGCCAGGACGGAGATCGTGTCGAGCTGGACCGCGCCCAGGTGACGCAGGACGCCGCGTACGCCTGCCCTGCGGTCCGGGGCGCCCAGGAAGCCCTGGGCCCGTAGAGCGATGCGGCGGGCTTCGTCGGCGGTCAGGGTGACGGTGACGGTGGGGCGCGGCGGGGTCGTCATGGCCCGAACTTTAGGGGGCGGCACTGACAGTGGGGGGCGGGTTTTCCGGGGCCTGGGCGGGGCCCTGGAGGTCTGTCGGGGTGCCGCCCTGCCCACCCGTGCCGCCCCGGGCGGGAGAGCGCCCAGGGCGGCACATCAGGGGGTCGGGGACGGGAGGTAGGGGAGGGCGCCGGGGATCGGGAGGTCGGAGGGGAGCAGGGCGCCGATCCAGCAGTCGCGCAGGACGCCCTTGTTCAGGAGACCCGCGCGGAGGACGCCCTCCACCTGGAAGCCCGCCTTCTCGGCGACCGTGCGGGACGCCACGTTCCCCGCCTCGGCGCGCCATTCCAGCCGCACACAGGCCAGCTCCGTGAAGGCCCAGCGGGCGACGCCCAGGACGGCCTCCGTCATGTAGCCGCGGCCCCGGTGCTCCTTGTGCGTCCAGAAACCGACCTCCCACGCGCCCGCGCGCGGATGGTGCAGGGAGACCGCGGCGACGATCGGCCCGCTCGGGTCCCGCCGTACCGCGAAGGTGTACTCGGTGTCGGCCCGCCAGCCGTCGGGGACCATCTGCTGGACGAAGTACTCCGCGTCGACGCGCGCGTACGGGGACGGCACCGTGGTCCAGCGCTGGATGTCGGGGTCCTGGGCCGCGACGAACACCTCGTCGGTGTCGGCGGGCACGAACGTGCGCAGCTGCAGGCGGTCGGTGGTCAGCGTCACGGGGTCCATCGCCCGATTCTGCTCGGGGCGGACGGCCGATGTCACCAGTTTTCCTGCCGCGTACCGGCACCTTCCGAGCCGCCCGTCCGTTGGACCTGATGGCAGACCTCCCGGCGCGGTGGGGTCCTCGCATACGATGGCCGTTGCTCAGGCTGTCGCCTGGGTAACCGACCGTGCCAGGCCCGACCGGCAAGGAGACCAACCCCCGTGTCCGTCCTCTCGAAGATCATGCGTGCAGGCGAAGGCAAGATCCTGCGCAAGCTGCACCGCATCGCGGACCAGGTGAACTCCATCGAAGAGGACTTCGTGGGCCTCACCGACGCCGAGCTGAGGGGCCTCACCGACGAGTACAAGCAGCGGTACGCCGACGGCGAGAGCCTCGACGACCTGCTGCCCGAGGCGTTCGCCACCGTCCGTGAGGCCGCCAAGCGCGTGCTCGGCCAGCGTCACTACGACGTCCAGATGATGGGCGGCGCCGCCCTCCACCTCGGTTACGTCGCGGAGATGAAGACCGGTGAGGGCAAGACCCTGGTCGGCACGCTGCCCGCGTACCTGAACGCGCTGTCCGGCGAGGGCGTCCACCTGATCACGGTGAACGACTACCTGGCCGAGCGCGACTCCGAGATGATGGGCCGCGTCCACAAGTTCCTGGGCCTGAGCGTCGGCTGCATCCTGGCGAACATGACGCCGGCCCAGCGCCGCGAGCAGTACGCCTGCGACATCACGTACGGCACGAACAACGAGTTCGGCTTCGACTACCTGCGCGACAACATGGCGTGGTCCCAGGAAGAGCTCGTCCAGCGCGGCCACAACTTCGCGATCGTCGACGAGGTCGACTCGATCCTCGTCGACGAGGCCCGTACGCCGCTGATCATCTCCGGCCCCGCCGACCAGGCCACCAAGTGGTACGGCGACTTCTCGAAGCTCGTCACGCGCCTGAAGAAGGGCGAGGCGGGCAACCCGCTGAAGGGTATCGAGGAGACCGGCGACTACGAGGTCGACGAGAAGAAGCGCACCGTCGCCATCCACGAGTCCGGCGTGAGCAAGGTCGAGGACTGGCTGGGCATCGACAACCTGTACGAGTCGGTGAACACGCCGCTGGTGGGCTACCTGAACAACGCCATCAAGGCCAAGGAGCTCTTCAAGAAGGACAAGGACTACGTCGTCATGGACGGCGAAGTCATGATCGTCGACGAGCACACCGGCCGTATCCTCGCCGGCCGCCGCTACAACGAGGGCATGCACCAGGCGATCGAGGCGAAGGAAGGGGTGGACATCAAGGACGAGAACCAGACGCTCGCCACGATCACCCTCCAGAACTTCTTCCGCCTCTACAAGCGGCACGACCACGAGGGCAAGGAAGTCCCCGGGCTGTCCGGCATGACCGGTACGGCGATGACCGAGGCCGCCGAGTTCCACCAGATCTACAAGCTCGGCGTCGTACCGATCCCGACGAACAAGCCGATGCAGCGCAAGGACCAGGCCGACCTGATCTACCGCACCGAGGTCGCCAAGTTCGACGCGGTCGTCGACGACATCGCGGAGAAGCACGAGAAGGGCCAGCCGATCCTCGTCGGTACGACGTCGGTCGAGAAGTCCGAGTACCTCTCGCAGCAGCTCAGCAAGCGCGGCATCCAGCACGAGGTGCTCAACGCGAAGCAGCACGACCGCGAGGCCGTGATCGTCGCGCAGGCGGGCCGCAAGGGCGCCGTCACCGTCGCGACGAACATGGCGGGCCGCGGCACCGATATCAAGCTCGGCGGCAACCCGGACGACCTCGCCGAGGCCGAGCTGCGCCAGGCGGGTCTGGACCCGGTCGAGCACGTCGAGGAGTGGGCGGCCGCGCTGCCCGCCGCCCTCGAGCGCGCCGAGCACGCCGTCAAGGCGGAGTTCGAGGAGGTCAAGAGCCTCGGTGGGCTCTACGTCCTCGGTACCGAGCGCCACGAGTCGCGCCGTATCGACAACCAGCTGCGCGGTCGAAGCGGCCGTCAGGGCGACCCCGGCGAGTCCCGCTTCTACCTGTCGCTCGGTGACGACCTGATGCGCCTGTTCAAGGCCCAGATGGTCGAGCGCGTGATGTCGATGGCCAACGTGCCGGACGACGTCCCGATCGAGAACAAGATGGTCACCCGCGCCATCGCCTCCGCCCAGTCGCAGGTCGAGACCCAGAACTTCGAGACGCGTAAGAACGTCCTGAAGTACGACGAGGTCCTCAACCGCCAGCGCGAGGTCATCTACGGCGAGCGCCGCCGCGTCCTGGAGGGCGAGGACCTGCACGAGCAGGTGCAGCACTTCATGGACGACACGATCGACGCCTACATCGGCGCCGAGACGGCGGAGGGCTTCGCCGAGGAGTGGGACCTCGACCGGCTGTGGGGCGCCTTCAAGCAGCTCTACCCGCTCGAGGTGTCGGTCGAGGAGCTGGAGGACGAGGCGGGGGACCGTGCCGGCCTCACCGCCGAGTTCATCGGCGAGGCCGTCAAGGACGACATCCACGCCCAGTACGAGGCCCGCGAGGAGCAGCTCGGCTCCGAGATCATGCGTGAGCTGGAGCGCCGGGTCGTGCTGAGCGTGCTCGACCGCAAGTGGCGTGAGCACCTCTACGAGATGGACTACCTCCAGGAGGGCATCGGCCTGCGGGCCATGGCGCAGAAGGACCCGCTGGTCGAGTACCAGCGCGAGGGCTTCGACATGTTCACCGCCATGATGGAGGGCATCAAGGAGGAGTCCGTCGGCTACCTGTTCAACCTGGAGGTCCAGGTCGAGCAGCAGGTCGAGGAGGTGCCGGTCGAGGACGCGGCGCCCACCTCCCTGGAGAAGTCCCCGGAGGACACGGTTCCGGCGCAGGCCGGGGCGTCCCGTCCGGAGATCCGCGCCAAGGGCCTCGACGCGCCGCAGCGCCCGGACCGCCTGCACTTCCAGGCGCCGAACGCGGAGGGTGGCGTCGACGAGGGCGACTTCGTGACCGAGGGCGGCCCGACCCGCTCCGAGGCCGACGGTCTGACCCGCGCGGAGCGCCGCAAGCAGCAGAAGGGCCGCAGCCGCCGCAAGAAGTAGCGGTACGCAGCGGTACGGGAAGGGGCCGGACACCTGGTGTCCGGCCCCTTCCGCATGCCCCCGGCGGGTGTCAGCGTCACAGAGTGGCGAGCAGGGACTCCAGCGGGGCCGGTACGCGGGCGGAGGGCAGGGCCTCGGTCAGGACGCGGCCGTAGCGGATCTTGCGGCCGCTGGTGGTGCCGAGGAAGCGGCGCAGTTGCTGGGCGGCGGTGCGGTCCTGCTGGGCGGGCTGGCGCTGGAAGGTCTGCAGGGAGCGCAGCTCGCCCTCGTCGCGGACGAGCTCCTCGACGCGCGGGACGCCGAGGGCGCGGATCAGTTCCTCCTCCAGGTCTGCCGCGCACACGTAGAACTCCTGCTCCTGCCCGGTGACGCCGGCCCGCTCCAGGCCGCGCTCGTAGAAGCCGCGCTCGGCCTCGTCGCACAGGCCGGTCAGGCGCAGGCCGAGGCCGTCGGGGCCGAGCAGGGCGGCGAACCGGGCGATGCTCATGGCTCCGCCCATGGGGAGGACGCAGACGCCCTCGGCGGCGAGGTCCCGGCAGTGGCGTTCGGCGAGGGCGTCTACGGCTGCGGCGTCGCTGGGGCCCTCCAGGAGGACGGCGGTGCGGACGGAGAGTTGTGCGGCGAGGGTGCGGGCCCGGTCGCCGGGGCCGCCGGCCGCCCATGCGATGACCGCCTCTCGGAACGCGGCCATTTCCGCCGCCGCGCCCCGCCCCTCCAGATCCTTCGCCGCGTCCGCCGGGTCCGCCGTCTTCGCCGCATCTGTCGTCATGACACGAGTCTGCGTCTTGGGTGGGCGGGGCGACAGCGGATTTCTGGGGCGGGTCTGGTGGGGCGGGGCCTGTTTCGGCGGCGCCGCAGCGGGCCTTTATGAAGCGCGCGTCCGGCGTCGGGGTGCCGCCCGCCGTAGGGGCCGGTGATCGTCGCCGGGTGCGCCGCCGTCGTGGCTGATCGCGCAGTTCCCCGCGCCCCTGACGGGGCGCATCCGGCCCGGCGCCCGGTCCGGTCGGCCCGGCTCCGGGACCCGGGCCGCCCCAGGCGGCCGGAATGCGCACCCGGGGCTGTGCTTGCGGCCCAGGGCCAGGGCGACTGGGAGGTGTACCCGGCGCCGGGGTGTTGCCTGAGGCTCGGCGCCGGGCTGACGGCCCCTGGAGGGGGCGGGTGGGTGGGAGAGGGGCTCGGGCAAGGGGAGGGTGAGGCTGGGTGGCTGGGTGCGCGTCCGGCGCCGGGGTGTGGCCGCCGTAGGGGCTGGTGATCGTCGCCGGGTGTGGCGCCGTCGTGGCTGAGCGCGCAGTTCCCCGCGCCCCTGACGGGGCGCAAACCGCCCGGCACGGTCCAGCCGGCCCAGCGTCGGGCCGACGGCCCCTGGACGGGGTGGGGGCTAGTCGTCGTGGGGGCGGGGTGGGCGGCCGTCTAGTTCTACGGCTGTGCAGCGCCAGCGCAGCGACTCGTCGCGGACCAGGCGGAAGGCCAGGGCGTGGAGGCGGGGGCCGGAGGTGATGCGGGCGAAGACCTCGTAGGAGCCGGGGGACGGTTCGAAGTGGCCGATGCGGTGGATGCGGGGGCGGGCCGGGCCCAGGGAGCGGCGGTCGGCGAGCCAGAGGAGGTCCTCGTAGGCCTGGTGGACGGTGTGGCGGGCGACCCAGTGCAGCGGCTTCTGGCCGCTGAGCACGAGCACGAGGCGCTCGGTGAACAGTTCCGTCGGGTGCGGCGGAGCCTGCGGCGCGATGCGGCCGGGGCCGGGGCGCCTGCTGTCGCGCCGGGCGGGCGGCCGCGTGGTCCGTCGGGGACCTCGCCTGGTCATCACCTTCTGCACAGCGACCTCCGGATACCAATCAGTAACTTAGTGGTGGTGATCTTGTACGAGGCGGAGGTGCGGCCCCGCAAGGGCCGCCGGGCGGTGCCGGGGAGGGCGGGCCGATTCGCTCATCCGGGTGGCTCGGGGCGGCGGCGGACCCCGCGGCGCGGGCCCGCACGGAGTGAAGCGGTCGTGCCTGGCTGACGCGGGCCGAGGAGGCGGGCGGCGGCCCGAAAGGGGACGCGCCCCGGTGCGAGGAGGACGGGTCCCCGTATCCTGAAGGACTCCGGATCGCGGAGGCCCCGACGACGAAAGCGGCCCGTCATGCGCGTGTACGTACCCCTGTCCCTGCCTCGACTCGCGGCGGCGTACAAGGCGGGCGAGCTGGGCCCCGCGCCGCTGACCGCCTTCGCCGTGACGCCCGCGCTGCGCGAGTGGTACCTCTCCGACGACATCGAGGAGCTGGAGTACGCCGCGCTGAACCGGGCCGCGCTCGCCTCGCTGCGGATGCTCGCCGGTGAGCCGGACGCCGCCCGGCGCCGTGTCGTGGTCGCCGTCGACGTGGCGGACGGCGCGGCCGTGGCCGACCCCGACCGGGGCCTCGACCCGGCCTCGCTCGGCGAGGTGTCCGTACGGGACGTCGTGCGGCTGGCCAAGGCGGCGGCCGTGCACGTGGACGCCGACGACGCGGAGAAGGACGTCACCGCCGCGGCGGCCGCGCTGGGCGCCGCCGACCACGGGGACGACGACGCGCAGTTCGTGGTGGACGGGGCCGAGGACCACGAGCTGCTCTGGTTCGCGACGCAGGAGATTCCGAACCTGATCGGCCTCGGCGACTGAGCGGAAGGTACGTTCGGGGGATGGGGAAGCACACCGCCGCGCACATCGTCTGGGACTGGAACGGCACGCTGTTCCACGACACCGAAGCCGTCATAGGGGCCACGAACGCCGCCTTCGAGGAGATCGGGCTCGAACCGATCACGCTGGAGAAGTACCGGGCGCTGTACTGCGTACCCGTCCCCAAGTTCTACGAGCGGCTGCTGGGCCGGCTGCCCACCGAGGACGAGTGGCTCCTCATGGACTCGACCTTCCACCGGCACTACACGCACCACGCGGGCGACTGCCGGCTCACCGACGGCGCCGAGGACCTGCTCGCCGGCTGGCAGGGCGCGGGCCGCAGCCAGTCCATCCTGAGCATGTACGACCACGACCGGCTGGTGCCGCTGGTGCGGGGCTTCGGGATCACCGACCGGTTCCTGCGCGTCGACGGCCGCACCGGCCCCTCGGGCGGCAGCAAGGCCGAGTACATGGTGCGGCACCTGGGCACCCTCGACGGGGTCGCGCCGGAGCGCACCGTCGTCATCGGGGACGCGGCCGACGACGCGGTCGCCGCGCTGCACGCGGGCGCGCAGGCCGTGCTCTACACGGGCGGCTCGCACAGCAGGGCCAGCCTGGAGGGCGCGGGCGTACCCGTCGTGGACTCGCTCGCCGAGGCCGTGCGCGAGGCGGAGCGGATCGCCGAAGCCGCCTGAATCTCTCCTTCCGCCGGGCCCGGTGTTTTGGGCCGAGTCCGTTCACGCTCCGCGCCCGGCTGCGTACGCTGGGGTGGTACGGCCGTACGGCAGCCACGACGGGGGGACGCGAACCATGGGTTTCGGCTTCGGGCAGCGGCGGGGCGGACAACTTCCCGCCGAGGTCACGACGTTCGTGGGGCGTGCCGACGAACTGGCTCAGGTGCGGGGCGCGTTCGACCGGGCCCGGCTCGTCACGCTGGTCGGGCCCGGCGGGGTCGGCAAGAGCCGTACCGCGCTGCGGGCCGCGGCGGGGCTCGCCAAGCGGTTCCCCGACGGGGTGTGGCTCGTCGAGCTGAGCGCGCTGCGCGACCCCGAGCTGATCCCGGCGACGCTCGCCGCCGTGCTCGAACTCCCGGACCAGGCAGGCATGGAGCCGCTCGACGCGGTCGTCGCGCACCTCCAGGGGCGGCGGCTGCTGATCGTCCTCGACACCTGCGAGCACCTCGTCGACGCCTGCGCCATGCTCACCGACGTGCTGCTGCGCGAGGCGGCCGGCGTGAGCGTCCTCGCGACCAGCCGGCAGCCGCTCGACGTGCCGGGCGAGCACTGCTGCCCGGTCGCGCCGCTGAGCGCCGAGGACGCGCTCGAGCTGTTCGTGCAGCGGGCCGCCGCCGTCGTGCCCGGCTTCACGGTGACCGACGCCAACCGGGAGCAGCTCACCGCGCTCGCCGGCCGCCTCGACGGGATCCCGCTCGCGCTGGAGCTCGCGGCGGTGCGGCTGCGGGCCGTGCCCCTGGAGCAGCTCGTGGAGCGGCTCGGGCACCGCTTCGAGGTGCTGACCGGAGGGCGCCGCACCGCGCTGACCCGGCACCAGACGCTGCGCACCGCCATCGGCTGGTCCCACGAGCTGTGCACGCCCCAGGAGCGGCTGCTGTGGGCGCGCCTGTCGGTGTTCGCCGGGTCCTTCGAGCTGTCGGCCGCGGAGACCGTGTGCGCGGGCGGCGAGCTGCCGCCCGGCGCGGTCCTGGAACACCTCATCGGGCTCGTCGACAAGTCGGTCGTGCAGCGCATCGGGGAGGACGGCGGCCGGTACCGGCTGCTCGACACGATCCGCGAGTACGGCGCCGAGTGGCTGGAGGAGTCCGGGCAGGCGGCCGCCGCGCGCGGGCGGCACTTCGCGTACTACCGGGAGCTCGGCCGGCGCTTCTGGGACGAGTTCCTCACCGCCGCGCAGCCGGGGCACCACCGGGTGCTGCGGGCCGAGAGCGCCGATCTGCGGGCCGCGCTCGAGCACGCGTACGGGAGCGGGGATCCGGAGACCGTCGCGCAGGGCCTGTGGCTGGCGGCGCAGCTCGGGCCGTTCTGGCGGGCGGCCGGGGTGCTCGCCGAGGGCCGGTACTGGATCGACAAGGGGCTCGGGCTGCTCGGCGAGGTGGGCGGGGAGCAGGCGTGGGGCCGGTTCATGGTCGCCCTGTTCTCGGTGTGGACCGGGGACCTGCCCGGCGCCCTGGAGCTGTTCCACCGGGCGATCGCGGTGGCGCGGCAGGCGCGGGAGGGCCGGGTCGAGCTGTTCTGCGAGGCGTACCTGGGCGGGCTCGGGGCGCTGTGCGGGGAGCCGGACGGGCTCGCGGCGCTGGAGGACGCGCGGCAGCGGATCGTGGCGCGGGGCGACGGGCTCGGCACGGGTGTCGTGCACTACGAGGGCGCGCTGCTGCTCGGGGTGCTCGGGGACACGGACGGCGCGCTCGAGCTGTGCCGGACCGGGCTCGCGTTCCTGGAGGGCACCGGGGAGCGGCAGCTGTACGGGTCCACGCTCATGGTGCAGGGGGTGATCCTGTGGCTCGCCGGGGAGCGGGACGACGCCGTCGAGGTGCTGCGCCGGGCGCTGGAGGCCGCCGCCGAGGTCGAGGAGGTGCTCGTCGCGGCGATCTGCTGCCTCGCGCTCGGGTGGGCGGCGGCGCGGGAGAAGCGGTTCGTGCGGGCGGCGTGGCTGCTCGGGTACGCGGAGAACGCGCGGCGGTTGTCGGGGGACCCCATCGGCATGCTGCCCTCGCTCTTCGAGGAGCAGGAGGCGGTGCGGGGGGCTGTGCGGGAGGCGCTGGGGGAGGACGGGTTCCGGCGGTGGCACGAGGTGGGGGCGCGGCTTTCCGGGGACCGGGTGCTGGAGGCGGTGCGGGCGGACATGGAGGTTCCGGCGCCGGCGCCGGCCGTGCCCGGGGCTCGGCGGAGTGGGGTCGAGGCGCTGACCCGCAGGGAGCGGGAGGTTGCCGCGCTGGTGGTGGAGGGGTTGTCGAACCGGGAGATCGCGGAGCGGCTGGTGATCTCGAAGCGGACCGCTGACGCGCATGTGGAGCATATTTTGGCGAAGCTCGGGGTGGGGTCGCGGACGGAGGTTTCGCTGGCGGCGGCTTCTACCGTGGCGGGTTGATCGTTCGTTGCCGGGTGCGGCCCCGGTGGGGGCTGGTCGCGCAGTTCCCCGCGCCCCTGAGGAGCACGCTTCGCGCGCCCCCAGGGGCCTGTCGCGTCCCGCGGTGGAGCCGCTGAGCAGCGGGATAGGTATACGGAGGGAGCCTCCCCTCGGGGAACTGGGTATACGGGTGTTCCCAGGTACCGATGTGCGGGTGGGGCGGTACCCAGGAGGATCAGGGGGTGTCGGTCTCCGGAGGAGGTCGCGGCGGGGGGTCGGGCAGTAACGGTCAACTCCCCCACGCTGTCGTGGCGACAGCCCCGCCGTGGTGCCCGGAGCGTGGCATCGCGGTGGCTGCCCTCGTCGGCGGGGCAGCCACCACCCACCCCCCCTGCAGGTGACCCGCCCGGACCCCGCGGGTCACCCCTTCGGACGCCCCCAGCACACTCCGCCGCTCAGCGATCTGTGCAGAGTGTCAAAGTTCGCCCCCCGGTTTTGTACACATACGGCTCATGACGGGCCCCGGGGGCGGGGAGATAGCCTTGACCCGTGATCAGCGCGATATCTCGCGGGGGCATCGTCGCCCCCTGCCCGCGCCGGGAGACCACGGTTCGTCATGCCGACCGTGCCCGGCGCTCAGCCGCTGATCGTTTCCCGCGGCCGGTCGGTGCGCCGAAAATGGCTCATATCCGTTCGCTCTTCTCCCATTCCGGCATAACGTCGACGTACAGCGGACACCCCGCGTCGTCTCGTTGTGCCGATCGTTTTTTCTCGAACACGTCTACGTCACGCAACGGCGCGCGACAGGAGCCAGAGGACAATGCAGACCAAGCTGGACGAAGCCAAGGCCGAGCTGCTCGAACGGGCCGCCCGGGTAGCTGAGAACAGCCCGGCAGGGGGGCATCTCCCGGCTGGGCAGACGGGCGAGGGCACGCCGGACAGCGACACCGTGCTCACGTTCCTCCAGCGCTACTACCTGCACACCGCGCCCGAGGACCTCACCGACCGTGACCCGGTCGACGTGTTCGGTGCCGCCTACTCGCACTACCGGCTCGCCGAGAACCGTCCGCAGGGCACCGCCAACGTCAGGGTCCACACCCCGACCGTCGAGGAGAACGGCTGGACGAGCAGCCACTCCGTCGTCGAGGTCGTCACCGACGACATGCCCTTCCTCGTGGACTCGGTCACCAACGAGCTGTCGCGGCAGGGACGCGGGATCCACGTCGTCATCCACCCGCAGGTCGTCGTGCGGCGTGACGTGACGGGCAAGCTCCTGGAGGTGCTGCCGGACGGCGCCACCGCCGACGGCCACGACGTGCTCACCGAGTCGTGGATCCACGTCGAGATGGACCGCGAGACGGACCGTGCCGACCTCAAGCAGATCACCGCCGATCTGCTGCGCGTCCTGTCCGACGTGCGCGAGTGCGTCGAGGACTGGGAGAAGATGCGCGACGCCGCGCTGCGCATCGCCGACGAGCTGCCCTCCGAGCCCACCGCGGGCGACCTGGACGAGTCGGAGGTCGAGGAGGCCCGCGAGCTGCTGCGCTGGCTGTCCGCCGACCACTTCACCTTCCTCGGCTTCCGCGAGTACGTCCTGACCGAGGACGACTCCCTGGCCGCCGTGCCCGGCACCGGCCTCGGCATCCTGCGCTCCGACCCGCCGCACGGCACCGACGACCACCACCCGGTCTCGCCGTCGTTCAGCCGGCTGCCCGCCGACGCCCGCGCCAAGGCCCGCGAGCACAAGCTGCTCGTCCTCACCAAGGCCAACAGCCGCGCCACCGTGCACCGCCCGAGCTACCTCGACTACGTCGGCGTGAAGAAGTTCGACGCCGAGGGCAACGTGATCGGCGAGCGCCGCTTCCTCGGTCTGTTCTCCTCGGCCGCGTACACCGAGAGCGTGCGCCGCGTCCCCGTCGTGCGCCGCAAGGTCGCCGAGGTCCTCAAGGGCGCCGGCTTCACGCCCAACAGCCACGACGGCCGCGACCTGCTCCAGATCCTGGAGACGTACCCGCGCGACGAGCTGTTCCAGACCCCGCCGGACGAGCTGCGCTCCATCGTCACCTCCGTCCTGTACCTGCAGGAGCGGCGCCGGCTGCGCCTGTACCTGCGCCAGGACGAGTACGGGCGCTACTACTCGGCGCTCGTCTACCTGCCGCGCGACCGCTACACCACGGGCGTCCGGCTGCGGATCATCGACATCCTCAAGGAGGAGCTCGGCGGCACCAGCGTCGACTTCACCGCCTGGAACACCGAGTCGATCCTGTCCCGGCTGCACTTCGTCGTCCGCGTCGCGCCCGGCACCGAGCTGCCGCAGCTGTCCGACGCCGACAAGGACCGCATCGAGGCCCGGCTCGTGGAGGCCGCCCGCTCCTGGGCCGACGGCTTCGGCGAGGCGCTGAACGCCGAGTGCGGCGAGGAGCGCGCCGCCGAGCTGCTGCGCCAGTACGGCCACGCCTTCCCCGAGGGCTACAAGGCCGACCACACGCCGCGCGCCGCCGTCGCCGACCTGGTCCACCTGGAGGCCTTCGCCCGCAGCGGCAAGGACTTCGCGCTCTCCCTGTACGAGCCCGTGGGCGCCGCCCCCGGCGAGCGCCGCTTCAAGATCTACCGCACCGGCGCGCCCGTCTCCCTGTCGGCCGTCCTCCCGGTGCTCCAGCGCCTGGGCGTCGAGGTCACCGACGAGCGCCCGTACGAGCTGCGCTGCGCGGACCGGACGACGGCGTGGATCTACGACTTCGGCCTGCGCCTGCCCAAGCAGGGCAACGGCAACGGGGACGACCTCGGCGCCGACGGCCGTGAGCGCTTCCAGGAGGCGTTCGCCGCCACCTGGACCGGCGCCGCGGAGAACGACGGCTTCAACGCCCTCGTGCTCGGCGCCGGGCTCACCTGGCGCCAGGCCATGGTGCTGCGCGCGTACGCCAAGTACCTGCGCCAGGCCGGCTCCACGTTCAGCCAGGACTACATGGAGGACACCCTCCGCAACAACGTCCACACCACGCGCCTGCTGGTGAGCCTCTTCGAGGCGCGGATGTCGCCGGACCGGCAGAGCGCCGGCACCGAGCTGATCGACGGGATCCTCGAGGAGCTCGACGGCGCGCTCGACCAGGTCGCCTCGCTCGACGAGGACCGCATCCTGCGGTCCTTCCTCACGGTCATCAAGGCGACCCTGCGGACCAACTTCTTCCAGAGCGCCGGTACCGACGCGCGCGAGCCGTACCGCCCGCACGCCTACGTCTCCATGAAGCTCGACCCGCAGGCCATCCCCGACCTGCCCGAGCCGCGCCCCGCCTACGAGATCTGGGTGTACTCGCCCCGCGTCGAGGGCGTCCACCTGCGCTTCGGCAAGGTCGCGCGCGGCGGTCTGCGCTGGTCCGACCGGCGTGAGGACTTCCGTACGGAGATCCTCGGCCTGGTCAAGGCGCAGATGGTGAAGAACACCGTCATCGTGCCCGTCGGCGCCAAGGGCGGCTTCGTCGCCAAGCAGCTGCCCGACCCGTCGGTGGACCGCGACGCCTGGATGGCCGAGGGCATCGCCTCGTACAAGACGTTCATCTCGGCGCTGCTCGACATCACCGACAACCTGGTCGGCGGCGAGGTCGTGCCGCCCGTCGGCGTCGTGCGCCACGACGGTGACGACACCTACCTGGTGGTCGCGGCCGACAAGGGCACCGCGAAGTTCTCCGACATCGCCAACGAGGTCGCCGAGGACTACGGCTTCTGGCTGGGCGACGCGTTCGCCTCCGGCGGCTCGGCCGGCTACGACCACAAGGGCATGGGCATCACCGCCCGCGGCGCCTGGGAGTCCGTCAAGCGGCACTTCCGGGAGCTGGGCGTCGACACCCAGTCCGAGGACTTCACGGTCGTCGGCGTCGGCGACATGTCCGGTGACGTGTTCGGCAACGGCATGCTGCTCAGCGAGCACATCCGCCTCGTCGCCGCGTTCGACCACCGACACATCTTCATCGACCCGAACCCGGACGCGGCCACCTCGTACGCCGAGCGCCGCCGCATGTTCGACCTCCCGCGCTCCAGCTGGGAGGACTACGACAAGGAGCTGATCTCCGCCGGCGGTGGCGTCTTCCCGCGCTCCGCCAAGGCGATCCAGCTCAATGCGCACATCCGCGAGGCCCTCGGCATCGAGTCCGGCCAGGCCAAGATGACCCCGGCCGAGCTGATGAAGGCCATCCTCCAGGCCCCCGTGGACCTGCTGTGGAACGGCGGCATCGGCACGTACGTGAAGTCGTCCGTCGAGTCGAACAGCGACGTGGGCGACAAGGCCAACGACTCGATCCGCGTCGACGGCCAGGACGTGCGCGCCCAGGTCATCGGCGAGGGCGGCAACCTCGGCGCGACCCAGCTGGGCCGCATCGAGTTCGCCCGCAAGGGCGGCCGGGTCAACACCGACGCGATCGACAACAGCGCCGGTGTGAACACCTCGGACCTCGAGGTCAACATCAAGATCCTGCTCAACCGTCTGGTCCTCGACGGCGACATGACCGTCAAGCAGCGCAACAAGCTGCTCGCGGCCATGACCGACGAGGTCGGCGACCTGGTCCTGCGCAACAACTACGCGCAGAACACGGCGCTCGGCAACGCCGAGGCGCAGGCCCCGTCCCTGCTCCACGCCCACCAGCGCTTCATGCGCCGGCTCGGCAAGCAGGGCCACCTGGACCGCTCGCTGGAGTTCCTGCCGAACGACCGGCAGATCAAGGAGCTCCTCAACGGCGGCCGCGGCCTGACCCAGCCCGAGCTGGCCGTCCTGCTCGCGTACACGAAGATCACGGCGTCGGACGAGCTCATCCAGACCTCGCTGCCCGACGACCCGTACCTGGCCCGTCTGCTGCACGCCTACTTCCCGCAGGCGCTGCGCGACAAGTACCTGGACGCGATCGACGGCCACGCGCTGCGCCGCGAGATCATCACCACGGTGCTGGTCAACGACACGGTGAACACGGGCGGCTCGACCTTCCTGCACCGGCTGCGCGAGGAGACCGGCGCGTCCCTGGAGGAGATCGTCCGGGCGCAGCTCGCGGCCCGCGAGATCTTCGGCCTGAGCGACGTGTGGGACGCGGTCGAGGCGCTCGACAATGTCGTCGCCGCCGACGTCCAGACCCGGATCCGACTGCACTCGCGCCGGCTCGTCGAGCGCGGCACGCGCTGGCTGCTCAACAACCGGCCGCAGCCGCTCCAGCTCGCCGAGACGATCGACTTCTTCAAGGAGCGGGTCACCGAGGTCTGGGCGGCCATGCCGAAGATGCTGCGCGGCGCCGACGCCGAGTGGTACCAGGGGATCGTCGACGAGCTGACCGGCGCCGGGGTGCCGGAGGAGCTGGCCCAGCGGGTCGCCGGGTTCTCCTCCGCGTTCCCGACGCTGGACATCGTGCAGATCGGCGACCGCATGGGCAAGGACGCGCTCGCCGTCGCCGAGGTCTACTACGACCTGGCCGACCGCCTCAGCATCACGCAGCTGATGGACCGCATCATCGAGCTGCCGCGGGCCGACCGCTGGCAGTCGATGGCCCGCGCGTCGATCCGTGAGGACCTGTACGCGGCGCACGCCGCCCTGACGGCCGACGTGCTGGCCGTCGGGAACGGGTCCTCGACGCCGGAGCAGCGGTTCAAGGCCTGGGAGGAGAAGAACGCGGCGATCCTGGGCCGCGCGCGCACCACCCTGGAGGAGATCCAGGGCTCGGACGCCTTCGACCTGGCGAACCTGTCGGTCGCGATGCGGACGATGCGCACGCTGCTGCGTTCGCACTCGTAGTCGCCGGGATGTAGTCGCCGGAATGCAGTGGTCGAGGGGCGCCTTCGGGCGCCCCTCGGTCGTTCTTCCTACCGGATTCTTGTGTTCTCAATGAGTGTCCCGACGGCCCGGGCTGTGTTTCGGTGGTACCGATGAGGTGACCGAGCACGCCGACCTGGGAGAGCCCGATGCCGTCGAAGCAGATCCGGCCGGACGCGACGCCGGCCGCACGAGCGGTCGCACTGCCCGACGACTGGGCCGCGACCCCGCTCACCGTCGTCATGCCGACGTACAACGAGGCGGGCAACCTGCCCGGCATGGCCGAGGCGCTGATGGCGCTGCCGCTGCCGGGGCTGCGGCTCCTCGTCGTCGACGACTCCAGCCCGGACGGCACCGGCGACCTCGCCGAGGAGTACGCGGGCCGCTTCGGCGCCGACCGGATGGCCGTGCTGCACCGGGCCGGCAAGGAAGGGCTCGGCCGCGCCTACGCGGCGGGCATGGCGCGGGCCGTCGCGGACGGCGCCCGCTACGTCCTGCAGATGGACGCCGACGGCAGCCACCCCGTCGCGAAGGTCCCGCAGCTGCTCGGGGTCGCCCTGTCGACCGGCGCGGGCGTCACCATCGGCAGCCGCTACGTGCAGGGCGGCAGCCTGTCCGAGGCCTGGGGCGCGCACCGCAAGCTGCTGTCGCGCTGGGCGAACGCGTACGCGGGCACGATCCTCGGCACCCGCGTCCGGGACATCACGGGCGGCTTCAACCTGTGGCGCGAGGACGCCCTGCGCGCCATCGACCTGGCCTCCGTGGACAGCGCCGGCTACAGCTTCCAGGTCGAGATGAAGTACCGGGCGCTGCGCCGCGGCCAGGGGATCATCGAGGTGCCGATCCACTTCGAGGACCGTACGGTCGGCGAGTCGAAGATGAACCTGATGGTGCAGCTGGAGTCGGTGGCGATGCCCTGGCGGCTGCGGGCGCGCTCGCGCCGCTGACCTCAGGGACCCGGCGCGTTCAGCGGATCATCCGGGCCAGGCGCCGCAGCCGGCGCACCGCCGGGGTCCGGGCCGCGCGGTGCACGGGCGGGCCGACGCGGGTGGCGAGGGGCCCGAGCGGCTCCCAGCGCAGTTGCAGCCGCCCTGCGCCCTTGCCCTCCGGTTCGACGGTGACCCGGTGCCGGTTCACGTGGGCGGTGCGGACGGGCAGGTCGAGCGGGGCGAGCAGCAGCCCGGTGTTGCGCGCGCCGTCCGGAGCGGTCAGCTGGAGCAGGGGGTGCCGGGTCCCCGCGAAGCCGAGCCGGGGCAGGACGAGCGCCGCGAGGTCGAGCCGGACCCGGCCCTCGAAGACGCCCGGCCGCACCGGGTCGAGCCGGAACCGCAGGGTCGCGCGCCGGCGGCCCGGGGTGAGCAGCAGCGCGGCCGGCTGCGGGCCCACGGACAGCCGGCGGCCGGGGTCGTAGGTGCGCACGCGCAGATCCAGCGCGGCCGGGCCGGGCCCCCGCTCGACGGACAGGAGCTCGTGCCGGAACTGGGCCCGCCGGAACGGCCGGGTGTCCAGCTCCAGGTCGGCGAGGGAGAGTTCGCGGCGGGCCCACGCGGTGTCCGGGACCCGGTCGCCCCAGTACGGGGTCCCGGCCGCGTCCAGGGCCGTCGTGCGCGGGGCGACCGCGTGGCCGAGGCCGCGCGCCGCGAGCCGGGCCTCGGGCAGGCGCAGGTCGCGCACGAGCTGGAGGACGACGCGTTCGTCGCGCGGCAGGCGGGCGTAGGCGGCGGGGGAGAGCCGGTCGAGGTACGGGTTCACGACGGCCGCGAACTCGGCGAGCCAGGCGTCGTCCCGGTGCGGCAGGTCGCCCGCGTACATCCGGAAGTCGTGCTTGAGGAACTTGTGGTCCTTGGCCTCGCGCAGCGCGTCGCCGCGGCCGCTCTCGGCGAGGAAGGCGTCGATGAGCTCCTGCACGTGGACGCGGTCGCGGACGTTGTCGAGCAGGTGCCGCTGGTTGGATATGGAGGCCGTGCCCCCGGCCGCGTACGGGTGGATGTACCAGCGGTAGACGGTCTCGGGGACGATCGTGAACGCCTTCGCGAGGCAGTAGGCCTGCGCCGAGAACAGCTGGTCCTCGTAGTGGATGCCCTCGGGGAAGCGCAGGCCGTGGCGGTCGAGGAAGGCGCGGGCGTACATCTTGCTCGTCGACAGGTGCTCGAAGAGCAGGTCGGGTTCGTGCTCCACGCCCTCGACGGTGCGGCGCTCGGCGACGAGGTGCGGCATCCAGCGCGAGGTGCGTCCGGTGTCGACGCGGACCCGCTCGACCGCGCCCATCGCGAAGTCGAGGCCGGGGTGCTCGCGGTGCGCGGCGAGCAGGAACTCGACGGCGCGGGGCGGCAGTTCGTCGTCGCTGTCGAGGAACATCAGGTACGGGGCGCGGGCGAGGTCGAGGGCGCGGTTGCGCGGGACGCCGCAGCCGCCGCTGTTCTCCGGCAGCCGGAGATAGGTGATGCGGGGGTCGGCGGCCGCCAACTCCCTGGCTATGTCCGGGGTGTTGTCCGTCGAGTGGTCGTCGCTGATGACGATCTCGATGTTCGGGTGGGACTGGGCCTGGAGGGAGGCGACGGCGCGGGGGAGGCGCGCGGCGTCGTCGTAGGTGATGACGGTGACCGTGACGTCAGGTGTGTCCATGGGCGTCCGCCTCCTCGGGGGTGGGGGCCACGGTGCGGGACTCCAGGGGCAGCACCGGTGGCAGCGCCTCCTCGGGCTCGCCGAGGAAGACCCGGCGCACGACGCGCTCGGCGGCCCGCCCGTCGTCGAACTCGCAGAAGCGGCGCCGGAAGCGGTCCCGGGCCGCCGCCGACTCCCGGTCGCGCCAGGCGTCGGTGACGAGGATCTCCGTCAACTCGTCCTGGGTGCGGGCGACATGGCCCGGCGGCTCGGCCGTCAGGTCGAAGTAGACGCCGCGGGTCGTCGCGTACGTCTCCCAGTCGTCGGCGTAACTGACGATCGGGCGGTCCAGGTTGGCGTAGTCGAACATGATCGACGAGTAGTCCGTGATCAGGGCGTCCGCGGCGAGCGCGAGCTCCTCCACCGGGTCGTACGCGCAGACGTCGACGATCCGGCCGGTGCGGCGCAGCCCGGCGAGCGGGGACGCGGCGCCGCCGTAGAAGTAGTGGCCGCGCACGAGCAGGACGGTGTCCTCGCCGAGGCGCTCGGCGAGCGCGGCGAAGTCCAGGCGCGGGGTCCAGCGGGCCTCGTAGTCGCGGTGGGTCGGCGCGTACAGGAGGGCGCGGCGGCCGGGGGCGATGCCGAGGCGGGCGCGGACGGCGCGGACGTCGGCGGCCGTCGCCCGGTGGTAGACGTCGTTGCGCGGATAGCCGTGGTCCAGGGAGACGTAGTGCGACGGGTAGGCGTGCTCCCACATGCGGGTGGAGTGGGAGTTGGCGCTGACGCTGTAGTCCCACTTGTCGACGCGGGACAGGAGCGCGTCGAAGTCGAGGCCGCGCGAGGCCGTGGGGTGATCGATCTGGTCGAGGCCCATCTTCTTCAGCGGGGTGCCGTGATGGGTCTGGAGGTGGATCGCGCCGGGCCTCTTGACCACCGCGCCGGGGAAGTTGACGTTGTTGACGAGGTACGCGGCGCGGGCCATGACCTCCCCGTAGCGGCGGGTGCCGGGCACGACGTGCTCGGTGCCGGGCGGCAGCAGCGGCTCGGTCGCGCGGGACACGACCCACACCGGGCGGATGTGCGGGGCGAGTTCGGCGAGCTTCGCGGCGATCGCGGCCGGGTTGCAGGCGACGCCGCGGTCCCAGTACGCGGAGAAGACGGCGAGCTCCGGATCGAGCGGGGTCTTCAGGGCGCGCCGGTAGTGCAGGTCGAGGAGGGTGCGGCCGGCCTTCCTGCGGCCGGTGCGGACGGCGGAGCGCAGGGCCCGCCGCCCGTGGCTCAGCTCCTGGAACGCGCGGTACTTCGCGTACGCGTCCTGTTCCAGGAGGCCGCGCCGTACGCCCTCGCGGCCCGGCGGACCGCGGTGGCCGGGGGGCTTCCAGCGCACGGCCGCCGCCGAGGCGCGGCGGAAGAACTCCCGGGCGACCACCTCCGGCAGCCCCTCGCGGGACACCACGCGCAGCGTCTCGGTGGCCATCAGGTCGTAGAGGACGGCGCGGGGCGCGGCCGCGGTGCCGTGCTCCCGCATCAGCTCCTGAAGGCGCTCGTACGCGTCGATCAGCTCGTACCGCCGCTCGGCCGGAACCGGCGGCAGGCTCTCGCGGCGCAGTTGCCGTACGTCGGTCAGGACGTGCTCGGTGCCGGCGATCCGGCGGGCGAGGACGAGGGCGGCGCGGGCCGCGTACATCGGGTCGGTGTCGGTGAGGTGCTTCTCGTGGGTGTGGTGGAAGGCCGTGCGCAGGACGCGGTTGGCGAGCAGCGGGGTGACGCGCAGGAGGTTGCCGTGCTCGTCGAGGGGGCGGTCGTGGCGGCCGAAGCGGGCGAGGCGGCCCGCGTCGACGCCGGAGGTGCCGGGGCCGCGCCAGGTCGAGCGGACGTGGTCGCCGAGCACGACGTCGACCTCGGCGGGCAGTTCGGCGAGACGAGCGCGCAGGGCGGGCAGGGCGCCGGGGACGGGCCGGTCGGTGGCGGTCAGGCACCACAGCCAGGTGCCGGTGGCGCGGTGGGCGCCGGCCGCGCGGGCGGTGGCGGGCTCCGTGCCGGCGGGCAGGGTGAGGAGGGTGGTGCGCGGGACGCCGGTCAGGTGGTGTTCGGCCGTGTCCCGCGCCGGGGCGCCGACCGCCGCGACGATCAGCTCGGCGTCCTCGGGCAGCTGACCGGCGATGCCGTCCAGGCAGGGCCCGAGCAGGCCCTGCGTGTCGGGGCCGTGCACGACGACGCTGAGGGCGGGGCGGGTCTCCGTCATCTGCTGATCCCCCTGGCGGCCGCGCGGGGCGGCCGATCGTATATCGGCATCAAGTCAGACAAAGAGTATCTTTCGGGGCGGCGTGAGGCCCGTCGCCCCGGCCCGTCTCCCCAGCCTGTCGGGGCGGCTAGCCGGCCTTCGCGGGCTTCTTGGCCGGCGGCTTCGCGGGGCTCTTGGCGCCCGTGCCGCCCGTGAAGGCCTCGTACTCCTTGAGCACGTCCTCCGTGGGGCCGTCCATGCGCAGCTCGCCGCGCTCCAGCCAGAGCACGCGGTCGCAGGTGTCCCGGATCGACTTGTTGCTGTGGCTGACCAGGAAGACCGTGCCGGCGTGCTTGCGCAGCTCGCGGATCCGCTGCTCGGAGCGCTTCTGGAAGGAACGGTCGCCGGTCGCGAGCGCCTCGTCGATCAGCAGCACGTCGTGGTCCTTGGCGGCGGCGATCGAGAAGCGGAGCCGGGCCGCCATGCCGGAGGAGTACGTGCGCATCGGCAGGGTGATGAAGTCGCCCTTCTCGTTGATGCCGGAGAAGTCGACGATCTCGTCGTAACGGTCGCGGACCTGCTCGCGGCTCATGCCCATGGCGAGGCCGCCGAGCTTCACGTTCCGCTCGCCCGTGAGGTCGTTCATCAGGGCGGCGTTGACGCCGAGCAGGGAGGGCTGGCCGTCGGTGAAGATCCGCCCGTTCTCGACCGGGAGGAGCCCCGCGACGGCCTTGAGCAGGGTCGACTTGCCCGAGCCGTTCGTGCCGATGAGGCCGATGGCCTCGCCCCGGTACGCGGTGAACGACACGTTCCGCACGGCGTGCACCTTGCGCACGCCCGCGCGCCGCTCGGCCTTCTTCTTGCCGCCGACGATCCGGCTGAGCGCGGCGGTCGCGGAGCCGCGGCCGCCGCCGGTGCCGTGGACGCGGTAGACGATGTCGACGCCGTCGACGATGACGGTGGGGACGAGCTCCCCGGGGGTTGACTCAGCCACGGCCGTACGTCTCCTCTGCCTTCCAGAAGTAGATGAACCCGCCGATCCCCGCGACCAGCGCCCAGCCGATCGCCAACGGCCAGATGTGCGGAACCAGTTGGCTCTTGGTGAAGCTGTCGATCAGGGCGAAGCGCATCAGGTCGATGTAGACGGCCGCCGGGTTGATCTGGAGCAGCGTCATCACGAACGGCGGTACATCGCGGCCCGCCGTCAGGTGCGTCAGGCTCCACATCACGCCCGAGGTGTACATCCACGTCCGCAGCACGAACGGCATCAGCTGCGCGATGTCCGGCGTACGGGCCCCGAGCCGCGCCATGACCATCGCGAGCCCGGTGTTGAACACGAACTGGAGCGCCAGCGCCGGGACGGCGAGCACCCACGACGGGCGCGGCGGCACCCCGGCGCACAGCAGGATCACCACCAGCGCGCACATCGAGAACAGCAACTGCTGGAGCTGCTGGAGGCAGTACGAGATCGGCAGCGAGGCGCGCGGGAAGTGCAGGGCCCGTACGAGGCCGAGGCTCCCGGAGATCGCCTTCGTGCCCGCCATCACGGACGACTGCGTGAACGTCCACACGAACACGCCCGTGACCAGGAACGGGATGTAGTCCGGCACGTGCTTGCTGGTGCCGAGCAGCTTGCCGAAGATCAGGTAGTACACCGCCGCGTTCAGCAGCGGGGTGAGGACCTGCCAGACCTGGCCCAGCTTGGCCTGGCTGTACTGCGCGGTCAGCTTCGCCGTGGAGAAGGCGGTGATGAAGTGCCGCCGCTGCCACAGCTGCCGCACGTAGTCGGGCAGGGAGGGGCGGGCGCCGCTCACGGTCAGCCCGTAGCGGGCGGCCAGGGCCGCCGCGTCCTGCGCGGCGGGCTCGGTCGCGTCCGGGGTGTCGGGTGCGGGGTGCGTGTCGAGGACCTGGCTCACATCCGCTGCTTTCTTCGGTGCCCGCCGTCGCCGCCTGCTGTTCGCCTGGCGTTCACGTCGGGACGGTCCCGTATCGTCGTGACGTGAGAGTAGGCCCCCGCGACGTCGGAACGCAACCGTATCGTCGTGCCGCAACTATGCTGGCCGCATGACGACCAACGCCGAACCGCCCAGGCCGACGCCGCGTCGCCGGGCCCCGGCCGGGGCCGCCGTACTGCGCGAGGACGTGACGGAGGCCATCCGCGCCGCCGTCTTCGAGGAGCTCGCGTCCGTGGGCTACGCCCGGATGTCCATCGAGGGCATCGCGCGCCGCGCCGGGGTCGGCAAGACCGCCGTCTACCGCCGCTGGCGCTCCAAGCTCCACCTCGTCCTGGACCTGGTCTCGGCCATAGCGGTGCAGGGCCTGCCGGCCCCCGACACCGGCTCCCTGGAGGGCGACCTGCTCCTCCTCTACCAGGTCACCTCCCGCGCCCTGCGCCACCCGGTCGCGGGCCAGATCATCCCCGACCTCCAGGCGGAGGCGGCCCGCAACCCCGACATCGCGGACGCCCTCCAGAAGGCTCTGCGCGAGGGCCAGTACGGGGTGGCCAGCGGCATCGTCCGGGCGGCGGCCGCGCGGGGCGAACTGAGCCCCGACGTCGACGAGGACCTGGCGCTCGACCTGATCTCGGGGCCGCTGTACTGGCGCGCGGTGGTCGCCCGCAGTCCGAAGCTGCCCAAGGGGTATCTGGAGAAGCTGGCGGCGGCCACCGCGGCGGGGCTCAGGGCGCTCTGAACCCCGCGGTGGTCAGGCCGTCCTGCGGCGGGTCACGAACAGGGCGACCGCGGCCGTGACGGCCACGATCCCCGTCGGCACGCTGATCAGGACCTGCTGGACGCCCTCGAAGGCGAGGCTGGTGAAGACATTGGCGATGACAGCGAGGGCCAGGGTCAGCCAGAGCAGCGCCTTCATGGCGGTTCCTTCCGGTTCGGGCCCCTCGGTGGGGCGGTGTCTCCACAGTGCCCGCCCGCACCCCGTCTCTTCCATGGAGCGCGCTCCCCGAACCATGGTGTAGCCCGCTCCACCCTGCGCCCGGCCCGGTCCTGCGCCTACGCTGACCCGCATGCCGGGGATCAAGGGGGCGGTGCGACAGGCCGGGCGGGCGCTCGCGTACCTCGCGGTCGGCGCCGCCGTCGCCGTCGCCTCGTACCTGTTCATCGCGCTCGCCCTGTTCACCGCGGTCCTGACGCTGCTCGTGGTCGGCGCCGGAGTGCTGCCCGAGACGGTGCTGCTGCTGCGCCGGGTCGCCACGTTCAAGCGGCGGCGCGTCGCCGAGTGGACCGGACGGGAGATCCCCGAGGCGTACGTGCCGCTGAACGGGCCCCTGCGGGAGCGGGTGCGGGCGGCGCTGGGCGATCCCGGGACCTGGCGCGATCTGCGGTGGCTCGTCGCGCACTTCGTGTACGGGTGGCTGCTGCTGTACGCCGCGCTCCTCGTGCTGTGCGTGGGCGCCGTCGTGGACGGGCTGTGGTCCGGGGTACTGCGCCGACCGCCCGTCCTGCTGCCGGTCGTGTCCCGCCTGGCGGACCTGGACGCCCACTGGTCGCGGACGCTGCTCGGCCCGGCGCCCGGCGCGGAGCGGCTCGCGGCCCGGGTCACCGAGCTGACCGAGTCGCGGGCCGGGGCCGTCGCCGCGCACGGCGCCGAACTGCGCCGCATCGAACGGGACCTGCACGACGGGGCGCAGGCCCGGCTCGTCGCGCTGTCCATGCGGATCGGGCTCGCCCGGCGCGCCCACGACACGGACCCGGAGGCCGCGCGCCGCCTCCTCGACGACGCCCAGGACCAGGCCGAGGCGGCGCTCGCCGAGCTGCGGCACGTCGTGCGCGGCATCCATCCGCCGATCCTCACCGACCGCGGACTTGTGGGCGCCGTACGGGCGTTGGCCGCGGGCAGCGGTCTCGACGTCGCCGTGCACGACGACGGCGTCGAGGCGGGCGGGAGGGCGCCGGCCGCGGTCGAGGCGGCCGCCTACTTCGTGATCGCGGAGGCCCTGACCAACGCCGCCAAGCACAGCGACGGCACGTCCGCGGACGTCCGACTGACGCGCGGGAAAGCCGGGTTGAGGCTCAGGGTGGCGGACACCGGGCGCGGCGGCGCCGACGAGCGGGGCGGCAGCGGACTGCTCGGCATGCGGCGCCGGGTCGCCGCGCTCGACGGGAACGTGCGAGTCTCGAGTCCCGTCGGAGGACCGACCGTCATCGAGGTGGAGCTGCCGTGCGTGTGGTGATCGCGGAGGACAACGCGCTGTTGCGGGAAGGGCTCGTGCTGCTGCTCGGCTCCGCGGGACACGAGGTCGTCGGCGTCGCCGAGACCGGCCCCGAGGTGCTGCCCG
Source organism: Streptomyces sp. NPDC050145 (assembly GCF_044460245.1). NCBI lineage: Bacteria > Bacillati > Actinomycetota > Actinomycetes > Kitasatosporales > Streptomycetaceae > Streptomyces > Streptomyces sp. NPDC050145. Next base: position 41,126 of record NZ_JBITJS010000004.1, read on the forward strand.
CACTCCTCGAACACCGCCCCGACGTCGCCGTCGTGGACGTCCGGATGCCGCCCGACTTCCGCGACGAGGGCCTGCGCGCCGCCCTGGAGGCCCGCCGCACCCTGCCCGGCCTGCCCGTCCTCGTCCTCTCCCAGTACGTGGAGGAGTCCTACGCCGCGGAGCTGATCGGCGGCGGGGCGAGCGGCGTCGGCTACCTCCTGAAGGACCGGATCGGCCGCGTCGACGCGTTCCTCGACGCCCTGGAGCGGGTCGCCTCCGGCGGTACGGCCCTCGACCCCGAGGTCGTCACCGAACTCCTGGCCCGCCGCCGGGACGACCCGGTCGGCACCCTCACCCCGCGCGAGCTGGAGGTCCTCACGCTGATGGCCGAGGGCCGGGACAACGCGACCATCGCGGCCCGGATGGTCGTCACGGAACGCGCCGTGAGCAAGCACATCGGCAACGTCTTCGCGAAGCTCGACCTCCCCCGGAGCGACAGCGGCCACCGCCGCGTCCTGGCGGTCCTCACCTACCTGAACCGGCGGCGCTGAGCGGGCGGTTCGCGTCCCGCGCTCCTGGGTGGGTGCCGCTTGCGGCCGTCGTCCGTCTGCTGCGCCGTCGTGGTTGCTCGCGCAGTTCCCCGCGCCCCTGAAGGGCACACTTCGTGCGCCCCCAGAGGCAGGACTGGTCACGCCCCGCGACGGAGTCGCTGATCGGACACAGCCCCGCGCCCGGCGGCGAGGGCGGGGTCAGCGCAGGAGGCGGCGGAGGCGGCGGCGGGCGACTGTGAGGGCTCCGCGGAGGCCGGGGGCTGTGCGGAGGGCGAGGGCGCCGGAGTGGGTGGCGTAGGGCTGGGCGAGGAGGATGCCGTGGCGGCGGCTGGGGAGGGCCGTGCGGCGCAGGAGGCCGGGGCCCGTGGAGGCGTGGGCGGTGGCGTCGCGGTGGGTGCCGTCGGCGAAGCGCACGCGCAGCTGGATGTCCCAGGTGCCGGAGCGGGAGAGCGCGGAGAGGTCGAGGCGGGTCTCGGCGGTCCACAGGTTCCCGGCCGCGTTCGGGACGAGCTCCGCGGTGCGGTGCTGGGCGGCGGTGCCGCGCTGCCGGTCGAGCAGGGTGACGTCCACCGCGAGGGGCTTCGCGGCGGACATCCGCCCGTACAGGTCGTGCAGGAAGAGGCGTAGGCGGGTGCCGCGGCGCCCCGGGCGCAGCTCGCCGTCGACGGCGAGGGGCAGCAGGTGCGCGGGGCGTTCGAGGAGGTGGGTCAGCGGGACCTCGGGCAGGTCGGCGGACCAGACCGGGGTGCCGTCGGCGGCTCGCGCGTACGGCGGGCGCAGCCGGGCCGGGCGGGCGGCGACCTCCTTGAGGCGGGGCAGGTCGCGCGGCGCGGGCGAGGCGAGGATGACGCGGCCGATCATGCGGCCGGGCGAGGGCGCGGCCTCCAGGTCGGCGGTGTCGAAGGTCTGGAGGTGGGCGCGGGTGCGCCGCCACCACTCGGCGCGGTACTCGGCTCCGCGCAGCTCCAGTTCGCGCGCGTACATCCGCAGGGAGTGGTCGATGAAGTGCGCCCGCGCGGCCCGTGCGAGCTTCGGCAGTCCGGCGGCGAGCAGGATGTCGACGGCCTCGCGGTGGGCGTCGAGCCGGGCCTGCCAGTTGTCGATCCCGGTGCGGTCGAGGGAGAGGGAGAGCCGGTCGGCGGCGCGGCGCACCTGCCACACGTAGACGGTGTCGGGGATCAGCGCGGTGCGCGGGCGCGCGGCGAGGACGCGGGCGGCGAAGACGAAGTCCTCGTAGAGGCAGCGCCCGTCGGGGAACCGGATGTCGTGCTCGCGCAGGAAGTCGGTGCGGTAGAGCTTGTTGACGCAGAGGGTGTCGCGGACCAGGCCGGGGCGCTGCCCGGGGTCGGTGAGCACGGTGGCGCGCTCGTACAGTTCGGGCAGCCAGGGCGTCTCCTGCCCGGAGGGCAGTTCGCGGCGCACGCAGAGCCCGGAGACGAGGTCGGCCTCGTGCCGGCGCGCGGCGTCGAGCAGCGCGGCCGCCGCGCCGGGCGGCAGCACGTCGTCGCTGTCGAGGAACATCACGTACGGGGACGTGGTGCGGGCCAGCCCGTCGTTGCGCGGGGTGCCGCAGCCGCCGCTGTTCGTGCTGCGGCGCACGACGGTCAGCCGGGGGTCGTGCGCGGCGAGCTCGCCGAGGAGCCGGCCGCTGTCGTCGGTGGAGCCGTCGTCCACCGCGATCACCTCGGTGACGGCGGGGCCCTGGTCGAGTGCGGAGCGGGTCGCGGCGGCGACATGGGCGGCGTCGTCGTAGCCGATCACGACGATCGTGACGCCGGGCTCGGCCGGCAGAGGTGCGGTGGTCGGATCCACACCGGGAACTTTAGGGCTGTTTATGTCAAAAACGTGCTAACTCGGACACCGGTTCAGGCGGTTTCGGAGCCGAAGGGGGCCGCGCGCGGTCAGAGCGCGGCCGTGTCCAGCGCGTCCGTGAGGCGCAGCAGGCGGTGGCGCAGGTCCTCGATCTCCGCCAGCTCGAAACCGGTCGCCTCCGCGATCCGCAGCGGCACCCGCTCCGCCCGCTCCCGCAGCGCGCCGCCCTCCTCGGTGAGCGCGACGATCACCGAACGCTCGTCCTCCGTGCTCCGCTCCCGGCGTACGAGCCCGTTCGCCTCCAGCCGCTTGAGCAGCGGGGACAGCGTGCCGGAGTCGAGCCGCAGGCGCTCGCCGAGCCGCTTGACCGGCATCTCGCCGTCCTCCCACAGCACGAGCATGACCAGGTACTGGGGGTAGGTGAGGTCCAGGTCCTTGAGCAGGGTGCGGTAGACGCCGCCGAAGGCGCGGGACGCCGCGTTCAGGGCGAAGCAGATCTGCAGGTCGAGCCTCAGCGGGTCCAGGGGGTCGGTGGTGGTCATGCCTCCAGAGTAGGCGATCGCGTCATTTAGTTGCACACAATCTAGTTGTGCATCACTGAATTGCGTGCTCTACTGGGTCCCGCACCTTCTGAGACTTCCGAATTCGAGAGGCAGGCATCCCATGGACGCCCTCTACACCGCCGTCGCCACCGCCACCCACGGCCGGGACGGCCGCGCCGTCTCCTCCGACGGCGTGATCGACCTCCAGCTCGGCATCCCGTCCGCGATGGGCGGCAACGGCCAGGGTTCGAACCCGGAGCAGCTGTTCGCCGCCGGTTACGCGGCCTGTTTCGGCAGCGCGCTCGGCCTCGTCGGCCGCCAGGCGAACGCGGACGTGACGGACGCCGCCGTCACCGCCGAGGTCTCCATCGGCAAGCAGGGCGAGGGCTTCGGCCTCGCCGTCACGCTCCGCGTCGAGCTGCCCGACACGGTCGACGCCGAGACCGGCCGCAAGCTGGTCGAGCAGGCGCACCAGGTGTGCCCGTACTCGAACGCCACGCGCGGGAACATCGACGTCGACCTCGTCATCGAGTGACCTCGGTCCTCGACCCGGTCCTCAACGGGCGCGGGGCGAGCCCCCGTTGACCCGGGCGAGCACCTCGCCGGTGCGAGGGCTCCACGACACCACGACCGCCTCCGGCGGCAGCTTCTCGTCCTTGCCGAGCAGCAGCCAGTGCACGGAGTAGCGGCGGGCGATCGCCGTACGGTCCGCGCGGGTCGACTCGGGGGCGAGGTACGCCCGGACGTCCGCGAGCCGGCGCTGCCGCTCCCGCTCGTCGAGCGCGGGGTCCGGCCAGGCCGGGGCCACGAGGTTCGGGCCGTAGCCGGGCAGGGAGCGGGTCGGCATGTAGGTGTCGGTGAGGACCACGTCGCCGGGCGGGATGTGCTGCGCCGCCCAGGTGTACGTGGGCCAGTCCGGCGGCTGGGCGAAGTAGCGGGGGACGACGGCGCCGGCCTGCACGCTGAGGAACCCCAGGCCCGCCCCGGCCGCCGCGGCCAGGCCCAGGCCCTTGCGCCACCGCCCCCAGGGGCGGGGCGCCGCCAGCGCGATGGCCAGCGAGAACTGGAGCGGCACCAGGGACAGGCCCAGGATGCGGCCGTACGTGTAGTGGCCGGTCAGCCAGCCGTACGCGATGACCAGGGCGTCCAGCGCGAACATGAGGACCAGGGGGTCGCGCGGGCTTCGGCGGAATCTGGCGCACAGGGCGGGGAGCCCGAGGAAGGCCAGCCAGAAGCGCGCGGGCATCTCCGTGTAGAGCTGGGCGTGGATCGCGTCCAGGGTGGTGTTTCCCGCGAGGGCGGCCACGCTGTAGTAGGGCCAGGTCAGGGTGACGGTGGCGCCGGTGACCAGCGCCGCCGCCCAGCCGGTGAGCTGCTCGACCGCCGGTACGCCGATCACCGAGACCACGCCGATCAGCGCGGCCACCGCCGTGATCGGGTGGGTCAGCAGGATCGTGGACAGCAGGACGCCGAACGCCGCGTACTCCCACCACGGGCGGCCCCCCGCGCGCAGCCTCAGCGCCCAGGCCCACGCCCAGAACGTCAGGCCGATCGCGAACGTCGACGGGTAGCCGAGGTTGCCGGTCATCGAGAGCAGGCCCAGGTAGCCGCTCCACCAGGCCGTGCGGGTGCCCCACAGGAGGGTCATGAAGAGCAGGGACAGGACGGGCGCCCACTGACGGGGGGTCAGGGCGCGGACGAACGCGTTCAGGCCGGTCAGGAGGACCAGCAGGTTGAACGGGCCCGCCAGCTTCACGACCTCCCAGCCCGCCAGTCCCGTGACGCGCGCGAAGGCGCCCTGGGCCACCGCGTACGGGGAGTAGTAGGGGCTGCCCGCGCCCGGCAGGTCGGCCATCGGGTGGCGCGGCTGGAGGAGGTGCGCCTTGAGGCGTTCGACGACGGCCGCGTGCTGCCCGAAGTCGCAGCACATCGGGACCCGCCAGAACGCCAGCGTCATGACGAGCCAGAACAGCCCGCCGACGACGAAGAACGGAGTGGGGCGCCAGGCGCGGCCGCCGCGCAGGGCCGTGGCCCCGCGCAGCGCCCGGCGGGCGAGCGTGGCGGTGGAGACCGGTGCCGTCATCGCAGGAGCCGATCGGCGACACGGGCGGCGGCCCCGCCGTCGTCCAGGTCGCAGTACGCGTCCCGGAACGCGGCGTACGCCTTGGCGTGCCGGGCCGCGACCCGGTCGAGGTCGCGCAGGGCGGCGATCACGCTCGTCGTGGTCGGCAGCAGCGGGCCCGGTGCGTGCTTCTCCAGGTCGACGTAGAAGCCGCGCACCGTGTCCCGGTAGTGCTCCAGGTCGTAGGTGTGGAACAGGATCGGGCGGCCGGTGTGCGCGAAGTCGAAGGCGAGCGACGAGTAGTCGGTGACCAGGACGTCGGCCAGGAGCAGGAGTTCGCCCGCGCTGGGCAGGTCCGTGACGTCGCGGACGAAGGGGGCGCGGGCCCCGCGCAGCCGGCCCGTGGCGCTCGGGTGCTTGCGCACCAGCAGCACGTGGTCGGCGGCCAGCGCCCGTTCGGCGGCCGGGAAGTCGAAGGCCGGGTCGTGCCGGAAGCGGCCGGGGGAGTGTGCGAGATGGTCCCGGTACGTCGGCGCGTACAGGACGATCTTCTTGCCGGCGTCGATGCCGAGCTCGCGGCGCAGCAGCTCGACCCGCTTGGCCCGGTCGTCCGGGGTGGTGAACAGCAGGTCGTTGCGCGGCGATCCGGCGGGCAGGACCTCCCCGTCGTAGGCGAGGGCCCGGGTCAGATGCGGCGTCGACCAGCGTGAGGGCGCGACCAGGACGTCCCACTGGCGGGACAGCGCCGGCAGCTGCGCCAGCTGGTCGTGGTCGGCGTACAGGGAGTCGGTCAGGTCGGTGCCGATCCGCTTGAGCGGGGCGCCGTCCCAGGTCTGGACGACGGTCTGGCCGGCCCGGCGCTCGAAGAAGTCGGGCAGCTGGTGGGCGGTGACGATGCGGCGGGAGCGGGCGAGCGCCGCGTACCAGTCGGCGGAGAATTCCTCGACGCCGCGCGCCGCCGCCGGGACCCGGGTGCGGCCGTCGCGGGTCACCCACAGGTGCTCGACCTCGGTGCCGCGCCGCACCAGCTCGGCGTGCACGGCGCGCGGCGAGTCCCCGTCGACGTAGAGGACGGCCTCGCGCAGCGGAAGGCGGCGCTGGGCCGGGTAGAACTCGCTGCGCAGCTTGTGCCGCCGGTAGGCGCCGCGGTCGGCCGGGGCGAGGGAGGGGCCCGCCTCGATCAGCAGACGGTCGCCGAAGCGCCGGTCGACGGCGAACTCCCGTGCGGAGCGCGGCCGGTGCTCGGGCAGGGCCGCGCCGACCGAGGCCAGCACCCGTACGGGCATCCCGTCCCCGCGCCGGTCGTCGGCCTCGCGCAGGAACGCGTACCAGCGCCCCTCCCACAGCCGCTCGGGTGCGAGGACCGCGCGGAAGCGGTCGCCGCCGCGCGCCACCGGGGCGGTGATCTCCTCGGTGGTGGAGCTGTGCCGCAGCACCAGCTCGGGGGCGCGCCAGGAGCGTTCGCAGGCGGTGCCGGTGACGACGAGGGTGCCGTCGGAGGCCCAGCCGGCGGTGTCGGCGATGGGCTGCCGGGTCAGTTCGACCACCAACTGCCCCTGGTCGTTGGCGGTGGCGCAGACCTCGCGGCCGGCCGCCTCGTAGCGGCCCGGCGGCAGGTCGAGGGCGGCGGCGACGGAGCGGGCCGAGCCGTCGGGCAGGACGAGGTTGACCTGCCAGCGGTCGCCGTGCGGCGGCTCGACCTCCTTGGGCGCCCGGTGCTCCGGCTCGGGCACGCCCGCGAGGTCCGCGAGCGTCACCCGGACCAGGAAGCGGCCGCCCGCGCAGGTCACCGGGTAGCTGAACTCGGTGCCCGAGTGCTTGTGGGTCAGGCGCAGGGAGCGCGGCTCGGCGCCGCCGTGGAGCCGGCCCGCGAGGACGAGGTCGCCGCCCTTGGCGTGGTGGTCGTCGGCCAGCGCGGTGTGCGCGACGATCTTCAGGGCGAGCCGGCCCTTGGCGTGCGCGACGAGGAGCCGGGTGCCGTCGCCGAGGTCGCGCACCAGGTGCTGCTGCGCCGCGCCGTCCAGGGCGCGCAGCGCGGCCCGCCGCACCAGGCCGTGTCCGGCGAGCAGGACGCCGAGCTGCCAGGTGCCGGGCCGGTGCCGGCCGCGGATCTTCAGCTTCTCCGGGTCGATCGTCATGGTGAACCCGGACTGGTCGTAACTGTGCAGTTCCTGGCGGGAGTTGACGGTGGCGAGCGGGTCGCTGACGCTGCGGGTCGGGACCCGGCGGACCTGGCGGCGGCTGCCCTCGGCGCGCAGCAGCCCGGTCTTGACGGACTGGGCGGGCCGCTCGGCGGGGAGGTTCTTCACGTACGCGTAGCCGCTGATCCGGAGCTTGCCGTCGGGGCTCCAGGCCGTCTCGTGGACGCGGGCCACGACGGGCAGTTCGTCCTTGCCGACGCGGGTGAGCGCCTCGGGCAGCCGGGGCAGTCCCGGGTAGGAGGCGGTGCGGCGCAGGGTGCCCTGGACGTGGCAGGCGGTGCCGTTGCGCCGCTCGAAGGAGAGCAGGCGGAGCAGGTCGTCGAGGCGCCGCTCGCGCACCAGGTGCCACTTCACGCGCAGGTGGAGGGGGAGCGTGTCGGTGATGTCGGGGGCGGCCCGGCGCAGGAACGCTGCGGTGTCGTCGAGGAACGCCTGCCGGTACGCGGGCCCGCCCATCGGCAGTCCGTCGAGGAAGTACACGAAGTCGTCGCGCAGGCAGGACGCGTCGTAGGTGCGCTTCAGCTCGGGCCGGTCGGGGAAGCGGTCGGCGAGGAAGCGGCTGACGTGGTCGCAGGCCGAGATCCGGTCCCGTACGCCCTTCACGTCGGTGCGGCGCCGGGTGATGGAGCCCTCGCGGACCCGCCAGTAGTAGACGTGGTCGGCGAGCACGTCGACCTGTTCGGCGAGGAAGTGCGCGGGGATCATCACCGGGGTGTCCTCGTACAGCTTGCCCTCGGGGAAGGTGAAGGCGTGGCGGTCCCAGAAGGAGCGCCGGAAGACCTTGTTCCAGGCGACGCGGTCGGACAGGAGCTGCGGGTCGCGGGTGATGTGGGTGCGCTCGCGGCGCCGGGTGAGCCACTTGTACTGCCAGGCCTGGCTGCGGCCGCGCTCGGTGAGCCGCCACACGTTGCCGGTCGCGAAGTCGGAGCCGGTGCGCTCCAGGCTGGCGATCATGCGCTCGTACGCGTCGTGCGGCACGACGTCGTCGCTGTCCACGAACGTCAGGTACGGGACGTGCGGATCGGCGTAGCGCACACCGGTGTTGCGGGCGGCGCTCAGTCCGGCGTTGTCCTGCCGGACGTAGCGGAAGCGGGGGTCCTTGGCCGCGAAGGCGCGGGCGAGGGCGGAGCTGCCGTCGGTGGAGCCGTCGTCGACGAGGACGACCTCCAGATCGCGGACGGTCTGTGCGGCGATCGACGCCAGGCAGTCGGCGAGATCGTCCTCGACGTTGTGGACCGGGACGACGACGCTGAGGCGGGGGAGGCGAGGCGTGTGGGGCATTGGACCGATGTGCCCGGTATCGAGCCATTTTTTGCCTAAGTTGGGCCGTGCGGGTGAGGCGGGATCACCCGTTGCGGTCTCCTCGGCGTGCAGGGCCTAACGTCTGGTGTTATGTCCCGATTCTCCGTTATTGTTCCCGCTTTCCGTGTTCAGGGTTACCTCCGCGAGAGCCTGGACTCCGTGCTCGCGCAGCGCTTCACCGACTGGGAGCTGATCGTCGTCGACGACGCCTCGCCGGACGCCTGCGGCGCGATCGCCGCGGAGTACGCCGGGCGGGACGCGCGCGTCCGGGTCCTCACCCTCCCCGAGCACGGGGGCGTCGGCGCCGCACGCAACGCCGGGGTCGAGGCCGCCGACGGCACCTACCTCCTCTTCCTCGACGCCGACGACCTGCTCCTTCCCGGCGCCCTCGCCGCGATCGACACCGCCCTCACCGCGGCCGGCGACCCGGACGTGCTGCTCCACGACCACGACCGCACCGACTGGTGGGACACCGTCCGCGCCAGCGACGACGACCTGGCCGCCGAGGACCCCCTCGCGCTCACCCCCGCCGCCTGGAACCGGGCCGTCCGCCGCGACTTCTGGACCGCCCGCGGCCTCGCCTTCACCCCGCAGGGCCCCTACGAGGACGTCGTCCCCGCCCACCGCGCCGTCCTGGAGGCCGACACCCTCACCCGGCTGCCCCGCGCCTGCGTCCGCTGGCGCCGCCGCCGCGCGGGCGGCCTCGCCCACACCCCGGGCGAGCGGCACTTCGCCGTCGTCGAGCGCTACGGAGAACTCCTCGCCGGACCCGGCGGCGACCGCCTCTTCCCGTACGCCGTCTCCCGCGTCCTGGCCGTCCTCGACGACGGCGACCGCCTCACCCCCGCCGACCGGCCCGGACTCTTCCGGCTCGCCGCCGAGCTGCACCGCGCGCACCGGCCCGCGGGACACACTCCGGACGGGCCCCGCGAGCAGGCGCTCGCCGACGGGTCCTGGGCCGCGTACCAGAAGGCGGAGAAGGGCGAGGAGCGGCGCAACGCCCTGCGCACCCGCCTCAAGCAGCAGAAGAAGAAGCTGCGCTCCCACCTCATGAAGGCCGCCTACCACGCCGACCTGCGCACCGCCCGCCTCGACCCCGAGCTCGCCGTCTACGGCGCCTACTGGAACCGCGGCGTCAGCTGCAACCCCGCCGCCGTCCACGCCAGGGCCCGCGAGCTCGCCCCGCACATCGAGGGCGTCTTCGTCGTCTCCAGCAAACACGTCGACAAGGTGCCCCAGGGCGTGCCGTACGTCATCGAGGGCTCACGGCGCTACTGGCAGGTGATGGCCACCGCGAAGTACCTCGTCAACAACTCCTCGTTCCCCGGCGGCTTCACCAAGCGCCCCGGCCAGATCTACCTCCAGACCCACCACGGCACCCCGCTCAAGAAGATGGGCCTCGACCAGCGCCGCTACCCGGCAGGCACCCACGGCATCAGCTTCTCCAAGGTCCTCGACCACACCGACCAGTGGGACTACAGCCTCTCCGCGAACCCGCACTCCACCGAGATCTGGGAACGCGTCTACCCCTCCGACGCCTACGCGCCGCTGGAGGCCGGATACCCGCGCAATGACGTCTACTTCACCACCGGCGAGGACGAAGTCCGGCGGATCCGCCGCGAGCTGGACATCGCCGACGGGCAGCGCGCCATCCTCTACGCCCCCACCCACCGCGACTACCAGAAGGGCTTCCTGCCCCGCCTCGACCTCGCCCGCCTCGCCGACGCCCTCGGCGACGACACCGTCGTCCTGGTCCGCGCCCACTACTTCTACGGCGCCGACGCGGGTCTCGCCGACAGCCACCCCCGGCTGCGCGACGTCACCGCCCACGACCGCGTCGAGGACCTCTGCCTCGCCGCCGACGCCCTCGTCACCGACTACTCGTCCCTCATGTTCGACTACGCCTGCCTCGACCGCCCCGTCATCACGTACGCCCCCGACTGGCAGGCCTACCGCATGGCCCGCGGCACCTACTTCGACCTCCTGTCCGGGCGGCCCGGAGACACCCCGGGCGCCGTCGCCACCACGGAGGAGGAACTCACCGCGCTGCTGCGCGAGGGCGGCTGGGACACCGAGGCGACGACCAGTCTGCGCACCGCGTTCCGTGAGCGGTTCTGCCCCTACGACGACGGGCACGCGGCCGAGCGGGTCGTACGGAAGCTGTTCCTCGGAGAGTGAGTTGGCGTGTGCGGGCCCGGGCACTCACGTGAACGCCCGGGCCCGTCCGGCTACTTGACGGCCCCCGCCATGACCCCGGAGACGAACTGCCGCTGGAACGCGAAGAACACCGCCAGCGGCACCACCATCGACAGGAACGCGCCCGGCGCCAGGATCTCGATGTTCGACCCGAACTGTCGCACCTGCTGCTGGAGCGCCACCGTCAGCGGCTGCGACTGCGAGTCCGAGAAGATCAGCGCCACCAGCATGTCGTTCCACACCCACAGGAACTGGAAGATGCCCAGCGAGGCGATCGCCGGCGTCGCCAGCGGCATCACCACCCGCAGGAAGAGGCGCGCCTCGCCCGCCCCGTCGAGCCGCGCCGCCTCGATCAGCTCGCGCGGGATCTCCGCGAAGAAGTTCCGCAGCAGGAAGATCGCGAACGGCAGCCCGAACCCGACGTGGAACAGCACCACGCCGATCACGTCCCCGAAGATGCCGAGGTCGCGGAAGAGCCGGGACAGCGGGATCAGCGCGATCTGCACCGGCACCACGAGCAGCGCCACCACGACCATGAACCAGGTGTCGCGCCCCTTGAAGTCCATGCAGGCGAACGCGTACCCGGCCATCGCCCCGATCACGATCACCAGCAGCGTCGAAGGCACCGTGATCCAGACGGTGTTGAGCAACGCACTTGTGATGTCGTCGTTCTCCAGGAGCTGTTCGTAGCTCTTGGTCGTGAGCTGGGCCGGCGCCGTGAAGACCTTCCACCAGCCCGACGTGGCGATGTCGGTCGGCTCCCGGAACGAGGAGACCAGCAGGCCGAACGCCGGGACCAGCCAGAACAGGCCCACGACCAGGAGGAAGATCCGCAGGGCGCCGCCGGAGACCGCGCCCGCGAGGCGCTTCGCGGCGCCGGGTGTACCGATCGCGCTCACCGCTGTCGCTCCTTCCGCAGCCTGCGCAGATTGACGATCATCACCGGGACGACGAGCAGCAGGAGCAGCACACCGATCGCGCTGCCGACGCCGTAGTCGCCGCCGCCGCCGAACGAGGCCAGGTACAGCTGGAGCGCCAGGACGTTGGCGTCGTCCTGGCTGGCCTGCGGCGCGATGATGTAGACGAGGTCGAAGACCTTCATCACGTTGATCATCAGCGTCACCAGCACGACCACCAGGACCGGCGCGAGCAGCGGCACCGTCACCCGCCGGAACACCTGCCACTCGTTCGCCCCGTCGACCCGCGCCGCCTCCAGCAGATTGCGGTCCACGCTCGCGAGCCCCGCCGCGATCAGCACCATGGCGAAACCCGCCCACATCCAGATGTACGAGGCGATGATCGCCGGGGTGACCAGGGCCGGGCCCAGCCAGTCGATCCCGTTGTACGGCTCCGTGAAGTTCGAGCCCGGCAGTCTGAGCGCCGCGCCCTCGGCGGACGCCGGCAGCGTGAACGTGCCGTCCGCGCCCGAGGTGGCCGACGCGACGACCTCGCCGCCCTTGACCGCCTCCACCTTCACCCCGGTCAGCGCCTTCTCGCCCGCGTCGACGGCGCCCTTCGTGCCGCCGCCGCCCAGCTTGAAGTCCAGCCACACCGTGCCGGTGACCTTCCCCGGCGCGGCGGACGCGGCCTTCGCCGGGCCCGGGTCGCCCGGCACCTTGTTCGGCGGGATGCCGACCAGCGGCAGCAGCACGGGGGAGCCCGCCGACACCGTGGCGTCCGTCGTGAAGGAACCGCCCTGCGACTTCTTCAGATCCGCACCCGCCGCCGGATGCGCCCCCGGGTACTGGGAAGCGTTCGCGAAGGTGTCGTGCACCGACGTCACCACCGCGTTCGCCACCCCCTGGTCCGGGTCCTGCTCGTAGACCAGGCGGAAGATGATGCCCGCCGCCAGCATCGAGATCGCCATCGGCATGAAGACGACCAGCTTGAACGCCGTGCCCCAGCGCACCCGTTCGGTCAGCACCGCGAAGACCAGGCCGAGCGCCGTGACCAGGGCGGGCGCGACCGCCACCCAGATCGCCGTGTTCCGCACCGCCTTCAGGGTGCGGTCGTCGCGGAAGATGTCGCCGTAGTTGTCCAGTCCTACGAAGGTGTCGCCGCCCGTGTCGAAGAGGCTGCGCCACACCGAGTACCCGATCGGGTAGACCACGAGCGCGCCGAGCAGCACGAGGGCGGGCAGCAGGAACAGCCCCGCCACCCACCACCGTGTGCGCGTCACGCTCTTGCCGTTCGCGTGCGGCCCCTGCTTTCGGGCAGGGGCCGTCGCGGTGACGCCCTGGGCCGTCGCCATGACGAGGCGTCAGCCCTTGCCGTAGGCCTTGGCCGCGTCCGCCTCCAGCTTCCGCTGCGCGCCGGCCACGTCCTTCGGGTTCCGCAGGAAGTCCTGCAGGTCCTTCCACTCGCCGACGCCCTGCGTGCCGCCGAACGCCGCCGGGGCCTGGTCGGACATGTCGAAGCGGAAGTCGTCACCGGCCGCGAGCAGCGCCTTGGCGATGCCCCGCGTCACCTCGTCCTTGTAACTGCCCTGGTCCATCTCCTTGTTGGGGGAGATGACACCGCCCTGCGCCGCCCAGATCTCGGCCGCGTCCGTCGAGGCGAGGAAGGTCAGCAGCGCCTGCGCGCCCTTGCCGTCCTTCAGCGCCACCGCGACGTCGCCACCGCTGACCACGGGGGAGTCGGCGCCGACCGCCGGGAACGGGAACACCTTCGCGTCCGTGCCGACCTTCGACTTCGTGTCCGCGTTGATGTTCGCCGCGGCGAAGTCGCCCTCGTAGACCATGCCCGCCGGGGTGTCGCCGGAGAACGTCTGCACCACGGACTTCGGGAAGTCCGTCTGCAGCGCCTTCTTCGCGCCGCCCGCGACCAGTTGGTCGTTGCCCCACAGCTCGGCGAGCGTCTCCAGGGCCTTCTTCACCGAGGGGTCGGTCCACTTGATCTTGTGCTGCGCCAGCTGGTCGTACTTCTCCGGACCGGCCTGCGACAGGTACACGTTCTCGAACCAGTCGGTCAGCACCCAGCCGTCGCCGCCGCCCACGGAGACGGGGGGCGTACCGGCGTCCGACAGGGTCCGCGCCGTCTTGACGAAATCCGCCCAGGTCTTCGGCGTACCGGTGATCCCGGCGTCCGTGAAGGCCTGCGTGTTGTACCAGACCAGCGACTTGTTGGCCGCCTTCACGTACGCGCCGTACTGCTTGCCCTTCCAGGCTCCGAGTTCCTTCCACCCCTGGCTGAAGTTCTTGTCCAACTGCGCCTGCGCGTCCGGGCCCAGCGGCTTCAGCCAGCCCTTGTCGGCGAACTGGTGCAGGACGCCGACCTGCGGCAGGAACGCGACGTCCGGCGGCTTGCCGCCCTCGATCTTGGTACCGAGGAAGGTGGAGGTGTTGTTGCCCGTCGGCACGAAGTTCACGGTCGCGCCGGTCCGCTTCTCGAACTCGTCGAGCACCTTGGTGAAGTTCTTCTGCTCGGGCCCGGTCCACACGGCCGCGACCTCGAGTGTCTGCCCGTCGAGCTTGGGCAGCGACACGGACGCCTTCTTGCCGCCCCCGCCGCCACCTTCGCCGCCGGTGTCCTTGTCGCCCTTTCCGTCGCCCCCGCAGGAGGCCAGGGAGAGGGTGAGCGCCCCCGCGGCGAGGGCCACGGCGGCCGTACGAAGCCTGCGTTTCCGTAGAGTGCTGCGCATCACTGCCCCGTTCCGGATGGTTCTGGTGGGTGAACTCCGAACGCTGAACGCTGCTTTGACTCATGTCCCGCCCGCACCGGTCTACGCCCGTGGCCCGGCCCGGACAAGCCCACGACTCTCCTCCCGGAGCGGATCGTGACCCCTCCGTGATCCCGCGCCCCTAGGTGAGTGCCTCGCGATGCGGTCGTCCGCTTTCCCACCGTCGTGGCTGGTCGCGCAGTTCCCCGCGCCCCTGAAATGCGCGCCCTGCGGGCGGCATTTCCCCGATGAAGGCTGCGCGGAGCGCATGCCTTCAGGGGCGCGGGGAACTGCGCGACCAGCCCCCACCGGCCCGCAGCCGAACGACCCACCGGAACCGCCCCCTACAGAAGGGACGGCACCTCGGTCGCCGCCACCGAACGCGCGGCCCGCTCCAACGCACTGGCCAGCAACGCCAGATCCGTAGGCCCGTTCCCCAACTCCCGTACGGGACGCCGGTCCGGCGGATCCCCCATCCGCGCCCAGTCGAGGGCGACCACCGTGGGCCGCTGCGTGGCCGTCCGCGGAATCCGCCCGGTGACCCGCCCGGCCTGGAACTCCGTCTCCCGCCCGTCGAGCGCCCGCAGCACGCCCCGGCCCGGCGCCGGATCCTCCACCCCGCCGAGCGGAACATCGAGCCGCACGACAGGGGAGGCGGCGCCCCACTCCGGCCCCCCGCCGGAGGCGTACGCCGCGACGAGATGCACCCCGAGCCGCTCCCCGTCCCGCGCCACCGCCTCCAGGGCCCGTACGACCGACCCCGCCGCCGGCCGCCCCGGCGACCCGAGCGGCGGCGCGAGCAGCGCGTCCAGGTCGTCGACGACCACGACGAGCCGGGGCAGCGGCGACGCACCCGCCGGCTTCTTCTCCCGGGCCGCGCCCGGCCGCAGCCGCAGCGTCGAACTCGGCGGCGCCTCCAGATCCCCCGCGCCGCCCCCGGAGGGCCCCGCCGGAGCCGACCGCTGGGCGACCATCCGCCCCGAAACGGCCCGCTGGGTGTGCCACTCACCAAACTGCGAACGCCCCGTCAGCTCGGCCCGCCGCTTCAGCTCCGTGGACAGGGACTGGGCGAACTCCCGCATGCGCACCGGGTCGTTGACCGCGAGGTGCGTCGTCACGTGCGGCAGATCCGTGCAGACCCGCAGCCCTTCCGCGCGCTCCGCACCGTTGCCGCCGCCCTGCCCGTCGCTGCGCCCGTCGATGAGCACGATGCCGAGCCGGTCGGGCCGCTCGGCGGCGGCCAGCGAAGCGGCCACCGAGCGCAGCAGCTCCGTACGGCCGCTGCCCACGGGCCCCTCGATCAGCAGATGAGGTCCTTCTGCGGCGAGGTCGACGCCGAGGGGACCGCGCGGGCCGGCGCCGAGCACCGCCCACACCCGCCCGCCGAGCGCGTCCTGATCGTCCGCGGCGGCGGCCCAGCGCGCCATGAGCGAGGCGGGCGTCGCGCGGGCGAGTCCCAGTTCGTCCAGGAGGCGGGCCGTGCGCGGCAGCGGCGCGGACACCCGCGGCTGACCGGCGCCGGGCGCGAGGGCCGCGTCCGTGCGCAGCGGGGCGAGCGCCCGGGCGAACCGCTCGGCCCAGGGCAGCGACACCGCGTCCACCGTGGCGACCGTGCCGTGCCCGACGAGGGCGCCGTGCGCGGCCCGGTGCAGCCGCAGCGCCGTCGCCACGTCACCACTGAGCAGGGCCACCGCCCCGCACGCGCGGAACGCCGGGCTCTGCGCGCAGGCCGCTTCGTACGTGGCCTCGGCGGGGGAGGCCGGGGAGGCGGCCGGGGCCTCGGCGAGACACAGCACGTGGATTCCCGCGGCGGCCCCCTCGGCGGCGAGCCGCGCTGTGGCCTCGCGCAGATCGGCCGCGCCGGGGTCGCCGTCGACGAGGACGACGGTGGAGACCGCGGCCCCGTCCCCGTCGGCGGCGTGGCCCGGACGGAACCCGGCCGCGTGGTCGTCGAGGCGGCGCAGCAGCTCACCCGTGCGGGCGGCCGCCTGCTCACGGTCGTAGGCGAGGAGGAGCCGGCAGTCCTGCCCGTGCGCCGGGCGGACGTGCGGCAGCCAGCCCAGCCAGGACCACTCGGCGAGCCGCTGCTCGACCGGTCGGGCCCGGTCGGTGCTGATGAGGACGATCTCCAGGCGGTCGGGCGCGTGCAGCGCCGCGAGCTGGGCCAGCGCACAGCGGGCGAGCCCGGCGAGGCGGGCACGCGGTCCGGCGAGGCCGAGCGCCCCGGCCTCGGCGAGCCCGACGGTGACCGGCACGGCGGGCAGCACGGCCGCGCCGTCCGGACCCGTGCGGTCGACGGTGCCGAGGCGTACCGCCAGCGCCTCGGGGTGTCCCGGGCCGCGCTCCCAGAGCCGGGGGCCCGGGCCGAGCGCGGTCAGGAGCAGCGCGGCGGCGTCGGGCCAGGTGCGGCCCGCACCGGCCGGGCCGGGGGCCTCGGAGCGGGGTGCGGGCACCACACCGGTGAGAGCGGCGTGGGTGCCGGGGGAGCCGGGGGAGCCGGGGAACTGCGGGGTGCGCAGCACGTGCGGCTCGTGGATCTCGTGGTGCTGGTCCTCCTCGTCGCGCCCGGCGCCGCGCCGCAGCAGCCGGCCAAGACCGCCGCGCTTGCGCGGGCCGCGCGGCACCGGGGTCCCGCGCGGCGGCGTGCCTCCGGGAGTGCGCTCGGCGTCGGGCGCCCCGCCCTGTCCGGGCACGACGGGCGGCCGGTCCACGCCCGGCTCGGCGGCGGCGCTCGGCGTACCGAGGGAGGCGTCCCCGTAGGCGTGCCCGGTCGAGGAGTCGGGGGCGGGGGCGGTGAGGTCACGGGCGGACTCGTCCGCCGGGGTCACCCGGATGTGGCCCTCGCCGTCGGGTGCGGTGCGCAGGGGCGCGGGCCGGGCCGCGTCTCCGGCGACGGCGACCCGCAGCGCGGACTCGCCGAGCCGCAGCAGGGCGCCGGGGGCGAGCCGTACGGGGCGCTCGCCGACGGGGCGGCCGTCGACCCGCGTCCCGTTCGTCGAGCCCAGGTCGGCGACCGTGACCCGGCCGTCCTCCGTGAGGGTCACGGCGCAGTGCAGCCGGGAGACGTCGGGGTCGTCGAGCGGCACGTCGGCGTCGGCGGAGCGGCCGACGCGGATCTGGCCGCCGTGCAGGAGGTGGACGCCGCCCGCGTCGGGCCCCGCGATCACGTGCAGCTGGGCGTCGGCCGCGTCCGGCTCGGGGCCGGGGTCGGCCGGGACGCCCAGGGAGAGCACCGCGCCGTCGGTCAGCGGGGGCTCGCCGAGCAGGCAGCGCTGCGGGTCGAGCCGCTCGGTGCCCGCGTACAGGACGGAGGAGGGGGCGTCGCCGCCCGCGACGGCCGCGACCAGGCCGGAGGCGACGGCGGCGAGCGCGGTGCCCGAGGGGGCCGTCACCAGGACGTCGGCACCGGTCGCCGCGCGGCCCCCGCCAGGGGCCGCGTCCGGGCGTGAGCCCAGGGGGTCTACGACGGAAAGCCGGATCTGCATCGCCGTCTGCGGTCCCTTCTGCGCGGGCGCCCGCGTCGGGACAGCCCGCGGTCCCCCACCGCAGATCCCCCACCGCTACGGGCACGTCAGCCAGTGCTGTGAGGCATCCTCGCACTTGCCACCGACAACACGCCCGCCACCCACCCGTAAGTGATCTTGATTGGTCGCGTCTGCCCGTAAAAGTTCCCTGGTGGCAACCGACGGGTCCGGGCACGCGTCTTTCTGTCGAACAGAGGTTTGCCGAGGCCGGGGGCGGAACGGAGCCGGGAGGCCGAAGATCGACAGTCGGTACTCCGGACGGCGCCACTACAGTGGGTCGGAACATCTGGGACCGGGCAGAAGTACCGGCAGACCAAGCAGACACCGATGCAGGGAGCGCATGACGTGCGGCCGGTAGGCAGCAAGTACCTGCTCGAGGAGCCGCTCGGACGCGGCGCCACGGGCACCGTCTGGCGAGCCCGCCAGCGCGAGACCGCGGGTGCCGAGGCGGCCGTCGCCGGCCAGCCCGGTGAGACCGTCGCCATCAAGGTCCTCAAGGAGGAGCTGGCGAACGACGCGGACGTGGTGATGCGCTTCCTGCGCGAACGCTCCGTCCTGCTCCGCCTGACGCACCCGAACATCGTCCGCACCCGCGACCTGGTCGTCGAGGGCGAGCTGCTCGCCCTCGTCATGGACCTGGTCGACGGCCCGGACCTGCACCGCTACCTGCGGGAGAACGGCCCGTTCTCCCCGGTCGCCGCGTCCCTGCTGACCGCCCAGATCGCCGACGCCCTCGCCGCGAGCCACGCCGACGGCGTCGTGCACCGCGACCTGAAGCCGGCGAACGTGCTGCTCAAGCAGGACGACGCGGGCATGCACCCGATGCTGACCGACTTCGGCATTGCCCGCCTTGCCGACTCCCCGGGCCTGACCCGCACCCACGAGTTCGTCGGCACGCCCGCGTACGTCGCCCCGGAGTCCGCCGAGGGCCGCCCGCAGACCAGCGCCGTCGACGTCTACGGCGCCGGCATCCTCCTCTACGAGCTCGTCACGGGCCGCCCCCCGTTCGCCGGCGGCAGCGCCCTCGAAGTGCTCCACCAGCACCTCAGCTCCGAGCCGCGCCGCCCCTCGACGGTCCCCGACCCGCTGTGGACGGTCATCGAGCGCTGCCTGCGCAAGAACCCGGACGAGCGGCCCAGCGCCGAGAACCTGGCGCGCGGCCTGCGCGCGGTCGCCGAGGGCATCGGCGTGCACGCGAACAGCGCGCAGATCGCCGCCGCCGAGGGCGTGGGCGCGCTCCTCGCCCCGGACCCGCAGCCGGCCCAGGTCCCGGACGCCCCGGGCGCCGCCGACCCCACCCAGGTCCTGCCGAGCAACGCGGCGGCGACCAACCCCGCCGCCGGCTACGACCCGAACGCGGCGACGAGCGTCATGCAGCAGCAGCCCGGCGGCGCCGACCCGACGGCCCTGCTGCCCCCGGTCCCGCAGGACCCGCCCTCGCAGCAGCAGATGCCGGACGCGTGGGGCAACCAGCTGCGCGCGGCCCGCGACCGCAACGAGCAGACGCAGGTCCAGCAGTACGTCGACCCCGACCAGGACCCGCTGCGCCGCCGTCGCCCCCAGCGCCAGGTGGCCCGCCCGCAGCAGGAGCCGCGCAGGCCGCAGCAGCAGTACGCGCAGCAGCCCCAGCAGCAGCCGCAGCGGTACGCGCCCCAGGCCCCGCAGCAGCAGTACGCGCCGCCGCAGCCGCCGCCCCAGCAGGCCCGTCCGCCGCGGGAGCCCCGCGAGCCGCGTCAGCGCAGCGCCAACCCGATGAAGATCCCCGGCCTCGGCTGCCTCAAGGGCTGCCTGTTCATGGTCGTGATGCTCTTCGTCGTGAGCTGGCTGGTGTGGGAGTTCACCCCGCTCCAGGACTGGATCGGCACCGGCAAGGGCTACTGGGCCCAGTTGTCCGACTGGTTCTCGACGGTCACCGGCTGGATCGGCGACCTCGGCTCCAGCGACGGTTCCGGAGGCGGTACGGGCGGCGCCTGAGCGTCCCGGACACGTGCCGACACCCCGCCGGGACAGCGATGTTGGAGATTTGTCGACATCCAGCGGGTGATTTCCGCCGCTGATGCGTTGGTCGGCGCCCGAGCCGCGTAGCTTGGGCGCCAACACGCGTCTGTAGGAGCAGTCTTGGCACGGAAGATCGGCAGCCGGTACACCGCCCACCAGATCCTGGGCCGCGGCAGCGCGGGCACGGTGTGGCTCGGCGAGGGGCCCGACGGGCCCGTCGCCATCAAACTGCTGCGCGAGGACCTCGCCTCCGACCAGGAGCTGGTCGGCCGCTTCGTCCAGGAGCGCACCGCCCTGCTGAGCCTCGACCACGCGCGCGTGGTCGGCGTCCACGACCTGGTGGTGGACGGGAACGACCTCGCGCTGGTCATGGACCTGATCCGCGGCACCGACCTGCGCACCCGCCTCGACCGCGAGCGCCGCCTCGCCCCCGAGGCCGCCGTCGCCATCGTGGCCGACGTCGCCGAGGGCCTGGCCGCCGCCCACGCCGCCGGCATCGTCCACCGCGACGTCAAGCCGGAGAACATCCTCCTGGACATGCAGGGCCCGCTCGGCCCCGGCGGCGCCCACCCCGCCCTGCTCACCGACTTCGGCGTCGCCAAGCTGATCGACACCCCGCGCCGCACCCGCGCCTCCAAGGTCGTCGGCACCCCCGACTACCTCGCCCCCGAGATCATCGAGGGCCTCCCGCCGCGCGCCGCCGTCGACATCTACGCCCTCGCCACCGTCCTCTACGAGCTGCTCGCCGGCTTCACCCCCTTCGGCGGCGGCCACCCCGGCGCGATCCTGCGCCGGCACGTCACCGAGACCGTCGTGCCGCTGCCCGGCATCCCCGACGAGCTGTGGCAGCTCCTCGTCCAGTGCCTCGCCAAGGCCCCGGCCTCCCGGCTGCGCGCCTCCGAGATGGCCGCACGGCTGCGCGAGCTCCAGCCGCTGCTCGTCGGCATGGCCCCGCTCGACGTCGACGAGCCCGACGCCGACCCCGCTCCGGAGGAGCAGGAGGCCGCCGCCGACCGGCCCGAGCAGGAATCCGCCCCGCGCCGCGGCGCCGTCCCGCTGGTCCCCGGCGCGGCCTCCGCGGACTCCAACCGCGACACCCACACCTCCATGCGGGTCCCGGCCCCCGACGAGCTGGCCGGCGGCGCCCGCGGCACCGCCCGCGCCCCGCGCGCGTCCGGCGCCCCCCGCCCCGGCTCGGCCCGCAACCGCGCCTCGGCCCGGCGCCGCCGCCTCACGCTCGGCGTCGCCGGAGCCGTCCTGGTCCTGGCCGTCGGCGGCGGCATATGGGCGGCCGGTTCCTCCGGCTCGGACGAGGGGCCGCCCGCGGACGGCGGCAATTCGGCTCCGGCCCACCCGTGAGGCACCGGGAACGGATCACTTGCACCAGCCGTTAGGCTGGTCCTGTGGCAGTCGTCGATGTTTCCGAAGAGCTGAAGTCCCTCTCCTCGACCATGGAGTCGATCGAGGCCGTCCTGGACCTCGACAAGCTGAGGGCAGATATCGCCGTGCTCGAGGAGCAGGCGGCCGCGCCGTCCCTGTGGGACGACCCGGAAGAGGCGCAGAAGATCACCAGCAAGCTGAGCCACCTCCAGGCGGAGGTGCGCAAGGCCGAGGCGCTGCGCGGTCGCATCGACGACCTCTCCGTCCTCTTCGAGATGGCCGAGGAGGAGGACGACCCGGACACCCGCGCCGAGGCGGAGTCCGAGCTGACCTCCGTCAAGAAGGCGCTGGACGAGATGGAAGTCCGTACGCTCCTGAGCGGTGAGTACGACTCCCGCGAGGCGCTGGTCAACATCCGCGCCGAGGCCGGCGGCGTCGACGCCGCGGACTTCGCCGAGCAGCTCCAGCGCATGTACCTGCGCTGGGCCGAGCGCCACGGCTACAAGACGGAGGTCTACGAGACCTCGTACGCGGAAGAGGCCGGCATCAAGTCGACCACCTTCGCCGTCCAGGTCCCGTACGCCTACGGCACGCTCTCCGTCGAGCAGGGCACGCACCGCCTGGTGCGCATCTCCCCGTTCGACAACCAGGGCCGCCGCCAGACCTCCTTCGCCGGCGTCGAGGTGCTCCCCGTCGTCGAGCAGACCGACCACGTCGAGATCGACGAGTCGGAGCTGCGCGTGGACGTCTACCGGTCCTCGGGCCCCGGCGGCCAGGGGGTGAACACGACGGACTCCGCGGTCCGTCTGACCCACCTCCCCACCGGCATCGTCGTCTCCTGCCAGAACGAGCGCTCGCAGATCCAGAACAAGGCGACCGCGATGAACGTGCTGCAGGCCAAGCTCCTCGAGCGTCAGCGCCAGGAGGAGCGGGCCAAGATGGACGCCCTCAAGGGTGACGGCGGCAGCTCGTGGGGCAACCAGATGCGGTCCTACGTCCTGCACCCGTACCAGATGGTCAAGGACCTGCGCACCGAGTTCGAGGTCGGCAACCCGCAGTCCGTGCTCGATGGCGAGATCGACGGCTTCCTCGAGGCCGGAATTCGCTGGCGCAAGCAGCAGGAGAAGTAAGCGCCGGTTCCCGCCGCTTTATCGACATGACAACTGCCGCCTCAAGGGCGGCAGTTGTCATTTACGGCACTTTCACATATCGGTTCCCCTGGCGAACCATCCGATATGGGGCATCGCGTACGCAAACCGCCTTGACGCTGATCGCAAAACTGGGAAGGGTTGCGCGCGGCATGCGTATTCAGTGGGACGCGTGTGAACGGGGGCGGGTCGTACGAAGGCCTCTGCTGCCCCTGCTCCGAGCGCGCGCCCTGGCGCTGCTCCATTGACGATTGGCTACTGGGGGTAGCAGACAGATGACCAAGAAGACGCGGATCCGTGTGGCGCGGATAGCCGCTGGTGCGGTGATCGCCGCTGGCGCGTCGCTGACCGCCGCGGGCGCCGCCTCTGCCGCTGACGTGAACATCGGCATCCTCGGCCTCGACGCGAACGTTCACGCGGGCGACGACGGCCTCGGTGTGGATGTCGGTGCGGACGAGGGCGACACCGAGGGTACGACCGAGGGCGGTACCGAGGGCACGATCGCCGGTGTCGTCGAGGGAACCACTGAGGGCGCCGTCGGTGGCGACGACTCTGCGGGTGCCGTCGGTGGCGACGACTCCGCGGGTGCTGTCGGTGGCGACGACTCGGCCGGTGCTGTCGGTGGCGACGACTCCGCGGGCGCGGTGGGCGGCGACGACTCGGCCGGTGCCGTGGGCGGCGACGACTCGGCCGGTGCGGTCGGCGGCGACGACAACGGCGGCAACCAGAACGGTGGCGGCAACGGCAACGCTGGCGGCAACGGGAACGGTGGCGGCGGCAACGGCGGCAACCAGAACGGTGGCGGCAACGGCAACGGCGGTGGCTCGTCCACCGGCGGTGACAACACCAACCCCGACGGCAACAACAACCCCGTCGAGCAGGGCGGCCAGTCCGAGGACGGCCTGAACGACACGGGCTCCGCCCCGGCGCAGCAGACCGGCAACGGCACCGGCACCGGCAAGGGCTCGAACGGTGAGCTCGCCGAGACCGGTTCCTCCGGCACCACGATCCTGCTGATCGGCGCCGCGACGATGATCGCGGGCGGTGTGGGCTTCCGCCTGCTGCCGCGCCTCGCCGGCAACCGCGGCGCCGCCGCGTGAGCTGACGCTCACCGCGCGCACACGGCATGACGAAGGGCCCGGAGCCACACGGCTCCGGGCCCTTTCCGTCGTCCTCGCGCTACACGGGCTGGTGCGTCGCGATCAGCGCCACGGCCGCGATCAGCGCGGCGAGAAGCGCGATCAGCGCCATCGGGGTGAGTCCGGACAGCGGGTTCTCCTGCTGGAGTCGCTGGCGGTTCGCCCGGCACACGGGGCAGCGGCCCTCGCTCACGGGCGCCGCGCAGTTCGCGCACACCAACCGGTCATAGGTCATGCGCCGTCCTCCTCACGCGCGGCGGAGCCGGCCGTCCACATACCCACTGGTTCTCTCCGCTCAACGCCTCGGGAAACGCAACCGTTCCCTCTACCACTGTGCCAGTTTCCGGGATTTTCGGCGCGCCTCGGTCCTCGGAGCGGCCCTGACCAGCTACAGGGCGGACAAAAGCGGCGCCTTGCCGACCGTCCACCAGGACAAAACGCGCAACCGGGGACGGCGCCTGCACGCCGCCTCCCCATTCGCGTATGGTCACGCACACCGAGGGGGTGTCTCGGACACCCCCGCCCCCGACGCCCCCGAAGCTCCGAGGCGCACCAGTGATCCGATTCGACAACGTCTCCAAGGTCTACCCCAAGCAGACCCGGCCCGCTCTCAGGGATGTCTCCCTGGAGGTCGAGCGCGGTGAGTTCGTCTTCCTGGTCGGTTCGTCCGGCTCCGGCAAGTCCACGTTCCTGCGGCTGATCCTGCGCGAGGAGCGGTGCAGCCACGGCCAGGTGCACGTCCTGGGCAAGGACCTGGGCCGCGTCTCCAACTGGAAGGTCCCGCAGATCCGCCGCCAGCTCGGCACGGTCTTCCAGGACTTCCGGCTGCTGCCCAACAAGACGGTCGGCGAGAACGTGGCCTTCGCGCAGGAGGTCATCGGCAAGTCCCGCGGCGAGATCCGCAAGTCCGTGCCCCAGGTGCTCGACCTCGTCGGCCTCGGCGGCAAGGAGGAGCGCATGCCCGGTGAGCTCTCCGGTGGTGAGCAGCAGCGCGTGGCCATCGCCCGCGCCTTCGTGAACCGCCCCAAGCTGCTGATCGCGGACGAGCCCACGGGCAACCTCGACCCGCAGACCTCGGTCGGCATCATGAAGCTGCTCGACCGCATCAACCGCACGGGCACCACCGTGGTGATGGCCACCCACGACCAGAACATCGTGGACCAGATGCGCAAGCGCGTCATCGAGCTGGAGAAGGGCCGCCTCGTCCGCGACCAGGCACGCGGCGTCTACGGCTACCAGCACTGAGAAGTACCGAGAGAAGCTGCGAAAGGCTCAGTTAGCGCATGCGTGCCCAATTCGTCCTGTCGGAGATCGGCGTCGGTCTCCGCCGCAATCTCACGATGACCTTCGCCGTCATCATCTCGGTGGCCCTCTCGCTCGCCCTGTTCGGCGGCTCGCTCCTGATGAGCGATCAGGTCAACCAGATGAAGGGTTACTGGTACGACAAGGTCAACGTCTCGATCTTCCTGTGCAACAAGGGAGACGCCGAGTCGGACCCGAACTGTGCCAAGGGCCCCGTCACCGCGGACCAGAAGAAGCAGATCGTCGCCGATCTGGAGAAGATGCCCGTCGTCGACAAGGTGGCGCACGAGTCGCAGGACGACGCGTACAAGCACTACAAGGAGCAGTTCGGCGACTCCCCGCTGGCCAGTTCGCTGACCCCGGACCAGCTGCAGGAGTCGTACCGGATCAAGCTCAAGGACCCCGAGAAGTACGAGGTCATCGCGACCGCGTTCAACGGGCGGCCCGGCGTGCAGTCCGTGCAGGACCAGAAGGGCGTGCTCGACAACCTCTTCCGGCTGCTCGGCTACCTGAACGTCGCCGCGGGCGCCGTGATGGCCGTCATGCTCGTCGTCGCCCTGCTGCTGATCGTGAACACCGTGCGGGTGTCCGCGTTCAGCCGCCGCCGCGAGACCGGCATCATGCGGCTCGTCGGCGCGTCCGGCTTCTACATCCAGGCGCCGTTCATCATGGAGGCCGCGGTCGCCGGACTCATCGGCGGCGGCATCGCCTGCGTCTTCCTGGCGGCCGGTCAGTACTTCGTGATCGACAACGGCGTGGCCCTTTCGGAGAAGCTGCAGCTCATCAACTTCATCGGCTGGGACGCGGTGCTCACCAAGCTGCCGCTGATCCTCGCAGTGAGCGTGCTGATGCCGGCACTGGCGGCGTTCGTCGCGCTGCGCAAGTACCTGAAGGTGTGACGAGAGTCCCCCACCACCGAGAGCGCCGTACGGGTCAACTTTCCGTACGGCGCTTCGCGTTGTCCTAGACTCACCGGCATGTCCGGCCCGGAGCTGTTCTCCCGGCCCCGTCGCTTCGGCCGCGGGGCGGCCCTGACATTGGTCTTCGCGAGCGTCCTCGCCGCGGGCGCCGCCGCCGGCGGGCTGCCGGGTGAGCCGGGCGGGACCGGGGCCCGGCAGGACGACAAGGTCGCCGCCGCGCACCGCGAGCCGCTCACCGATCCGACCGAGGCCGCCGCCGAGGCGATGGCTGACGGCAAGTCACCCGCCGAGGCCGCCGAGGAGGCCGTCAGCCGCAGCGGCGACCGCTGGGCCGCGGTCTACTCCCAGGGCGAGTACGAGGAGTTCGAGCAGTCCCTCGACGGCGAGTACACCGGCGTCGGCCTGTGGGCGCGGCGCACCGCAGGCGGCGAGCTCCAGATCACCAAGGTGCGCGACGGCTCGCCCGCCCGGCTGGCCGGTGTCCGCGAGGGGGACCGGATCACGTCCGTCGACGGTGCGCGCGTCACCGGACGCCCCGTCACCGAGGTCCTCGCCCTGCTGCGCGGCGAGCACGCCGGCACGGCCGTCGAGGTCGGCCTGCGGCGCGGTACGCGCGCGTGGACCGAGACGCTGCGCCGCGCCGCCCTGTCCACCGACCCCGTCACCGTGACCCGGCTCGGCGGCGACGGCACCCTCGTAAAGGTGAGCGCGTTCACCAAGGGCGCGGGCGCGCAGGTGCGCTCCGCGGTCCGTGCCGCCCCCGCGAGCGGCGGGCTCGTCCTCGACCTGCGGGGGAACTCGGGCGGTCTGGTCACCGAGGCGGTCACGGCGGCCTCCGCGTTCCTCGACGGCGGGCTCGTCGCCACGTACGACGTGCGCGGCACGCAGCGGGCGCTGCACGCCGAGCGCGGCGGCGACACCACCAGACCCGTGGTCGTGCTCGTCGACAGCGGGACGATGAGCGCGGCCGAACTGCTGACCGGAGCCCTGCAGGACCGCGGCCGCGCGGTCGTCGTGGGCGCCCGCACCTTCGGCAAGGGCTCGGTCCAGATGCCGAGCCGGCTGCCCGACGGCTCCGTGGTGGAGCTGACCGTCGGGCACTACCGCACCCCTTCGGGCGGCACCGTCGACGGCCGGGGCATCACCCCGGACCTGGAGGTCGACGCGGCGGCCCTGCACCGGGCCGAGACAGTATTGAGTGGCCTCGGGACCCCCTCGTAGTGCGAAAATAGCCAGCACTATGGCCAAGGGAATGTACGTACCGAAGGAGTCCCAGCCCAAGCAGGGCAAGGGGGACGCGTCCAAGAAGGACGGCAAGCGCAAGATCGTCGCGCAGAACAAGAAGGCGCGGCACGACTACCTGATCATGGACACCTACGAGGCCGGCATCGTCCTGTCCGGCACGGAGGTCAAGTCGCTGCGCCAGGGGAGGACCTCCCTGGCGGACGCCTTCGTCCAGATCGACGGGAACGAGGCGTGGCTGCACAACGCCCACATCCCGGAGTACAGCCAGGGCACCTGGACCAACCACGCGGTGCGCCGCAAGCGCAAGCTGCTGCTGCACCGTGACGAGATCGACAAGCTGGAGGCGAAGTCCCAGGAGTCGGGTCACACGATCGTGACCCTCGCGATCTACTTCAAGGACGGCCGTGCCAAGGCCGAGATCGCGCTCGCCAAGGGCAAGAAGGAGTACGACAAGCGCCAGACTCTGCGCGAGCAGCAGGACCGGCGGGACTCGGACCGTGCCATCGCGGCGGCGAAGCGGCGTCAGCGGGCGCGGGAGCGTTAATGGCTGGCATCGTGGGCCATGGGTCGCGTACCATGGTTGATGTCGCTCGCTGAAGCGGCGCTTTTTGAAAAAAACACATGGGGATGATCGGTTTCGACAGCGGATGTCGAAGCAGGTGAAGCGTGTCGAGGAAGCGGCAATGATCTCGTAAACCATATGTCGCAACCAATAATCGCCAATTCTAAGAGCGATTCCCAGTCCTTCGCCCTCGCTGCCTAATAACAGCGACTGAAGGACCCTAAAAGGGTGTCAGCCCGGGAGTGTTCCCGACCCGGATCCTGGCATAATCTAGGGGACTAAACCATCGAGCCCGGCCACGGGGTTCGATGGGAAATCAAACAGTGGCTGGGCCCGTCGGCGACTTGTTCGCGTGATCACCGGGGCCGAGAAAATCGAAGCGAACTGCACACGGAGAAGCCCTGCTGCTGCACCGTTGGACGCGGGTTCGATTCCCGCCATCTCCACTCATCCCATGCGATTCAGGCCCGGCCGTCCCAGACGGTCGGGCCTTTTTCGTGTCGCGGCTCGGGCGGTGCGGTGGCTCACCGGCCGGGCCGGCGGGCGTAGCCGTACAGGGAGAGGAGCAGGGCGCAGGCGGCCGCCGTGGCCGGGATCGCGTACGCCGCCGTCGGGCCCCAGTGCTCCACCGCCGTGCCGCCCACCGCGGAGCCGCACGCGATGCCGCCGAGCAGGCCGGTGACGGCGAGGGTCATGCCCTCGTTCAGTTGCGCGGCCGGCGTGCGTCGCTGGATCAGGGTCATGCCCGTCACCATCGTCGGCGCCGTCGCCATCCCCGCGATCAGGAGCGCCCCGCCGAGCACGAACAGGGAGCCGGTGAGCGCGGCAGCGAGCAGCGGCAGGGTCATCAGGGCCGTCATCGCCGCCACGCACAGCGGGTGCCTGCGGTCGGCGGGGCCGGTGGGCTTGAGGGCGCCGTTGACCAGGCCCGCCGCGCCCGAGCCCGCGGCCTGCAGCGCCAGGATCGCGCCCGCCCACACCTTGTGGCCCTGCGCGTCGGCGAACGCCACCGTGACGACCTCGAGCGAGCCGAAGATCCCGCCCGTCGCGAGGAAGGAGAGGAGCAGCGGCGGCATGCCCCGGACGCGCAGCGGGGTGCGTGAGGTCTCCGTGCGGGCGTGGACCGGGGGTTCCGTCGAGCGCTGCGCGGCGAAGACCAGGATGCCGCTCACCATCAGGAACACCGAGGCCAGCGTGCCCGCCTCGGGGAACAGCGACCCGCACAGGAAGGCGGCGACGACCGGGCCGAGCATGTAGCAGAACTCGTCCGCCGCCTGCTCGAAGGAGTTCGCGGTGTGCAGGGCGTCCGGGTCGTCGGCGAGGAGGTGCGCCCAGCGGGCCCGGGACATGCCGCCCGTGTTGGGCGTCGCCGCGGTCGCGAGGTAGGCGGCGAACAGCGTCCAGTCGGGCGCCCCGAACCGCACGCACAGCAGCAGCCCGAGCGAACCGCACGCCGAGACCGCGACCGCGGGGACCGCCACCCTGGCCTGCCCGAGCCGGTCCACCAGGCGTGCCGTCCACGGCCCGACGACCGCGTTGGCGACCAGGCCCGTCGCCGTGACCGCCCCGGCGAGCGCGTAGGAGCCGCGCACCCCCGAGATCATGATCACGGCACTGATGCTGAACATGCCCTGCGGGAACCGGGCGAGGAGATTGCCGAGCGTGAAGGCACGGGCGCCGGGGACGGAGAAGAGGCGGCGGTAGGAGCCGGGGCGGCGGGTGGCGAGGGGGCGTGAGCCGGTCTGTCGGGTGGTGTCCTGCGGCGCGGGGTCGTCGGTGGCGGGGGCGTCGTGGAGGGTGGTGGTGCCGGGGAGGTCGTTGTGGTTGGTGGGTGGGGTCAGGGGGTCTGGCATGGGGTGAGCCTCGCCTTGGGGTGGGGGCGGGGTCCAACACCTGTTCGGTGCCGATTCACGCGGCTGCGTTGTAAGTTCGGGCGATGTCGTCGTCGTACGTCGAACCCCGTCTGCTGCGCGCCTTCCTCGCCGTCGCCGAGGAGCTGCACTTCACCCGGGCCGCCGCCCGGCTCTACGTCGCCCAGCAGGCGCTGAGCCGGGACATCCGGCGGCTGGAGCGCGAGCTCGGTGCCGAGCTGTTCGCGCGGACCACCCGGCAGGTCACGCTCACCGCCGACGGGGCGCGGCTGCTGCCCCACGCGCGGCGGGCGATCGAGGCGCAGGACGCGCTGCTCGCCGCGTTCGCCGGGCCCCCGCCGGAGCGCGGGCCGCTCCTCGTGGACGTGAACAGCCCGGGGCTCGTGCACGAGCGGGTGCTGGCGCGGGCCCGCGAACTCGCCCCCGAGCAGGAGCTGATGACCCGCTACGAGAGCGGCCTGACCGGCGCGGCGGCCGAGATCCTCGCCGGGCGCCTCGACGTGTCCTTCGGCCGCTTCGCCGGACTCGACCCGGCCGTCCGGGCCCGCCTCGACCAGCAGCCGGTGCGCTACGAGCCGATGGCGATCGTGCTGCCCGAGGACCATCCGCTGGCCGTGCTCGACGCGGTGCCGCTGGACCGGCTCGCCGGGGAGACGGTGTACGCGGGGGCGGGCAATCCGCGGACCCCGGAGTGGACCGACCTGGCGCGGCGGCTGTTCGAGGGCCGGGGCATCGAGGTCGCGCCGCCGGCCCCGCTGGCCGTCGGGCAGGAGGAATTCCGGCGGATCATGACCAAGTACCGGAATCCCGTCCTCACGGGAGTGGACTTTCCGGCCATGCCCGGGACGGTCCGCAGGCCCCTCGTCGATCCGGTACCCCTGTCACCTGTGTCGCTGGTGTGGCGCATGGGGCGACAGCACCCCGGAATCGCGGCTCTGAGGGCCGCGGCGACCGCGCTCGCGGCCGAGAACGGCTGGCTCGAATATCCCGCGAATGGCTGGATTCCGACCATGGATGCACGCATCATGATGAGGCGGACCTGAGGCGTGACCACGAGCGTCACCCGGGTGCGCTACATTCTTGGTCCGGGCGCAGTGTGATAAGGGGGGCGCCCGGATCGGGTGGGGGCCCGGTCCGGTCGACGATGCTCGGACAGTCGCGTGCGCACCCCATGGAACATGCCCCTGGGGGGAAGAGCGTACGGTGGAAAATTGGCGTGAAGATGCCCTGACAGGGCAGACGCATGACCCGAACGAGGTGACGGTCCAACTCGACGGCGCGGGCCGCCAGTTGAGCGAGCTCCTCGCGACCACGTCGGGCCCCGGCGCTCCCGCGCCGGACGACAAGGAAGTCCCCGTCTTCGTCGACGACTCGGGGCGCCGCAGCCGTACCTTCCGCCGCATAGGCGTGGCCGTCGGCATGGCCTGCGCCGCGTACGCCGTGGTCGTCGTGGCCACCCTGCTCTCGGGCAACTCCAGTGCGCCCTGGCTGCCGATGGAGGCCGAACACAAGGGGCCCGCGGGCCAGGTCGACACCGAGCCGCTGCTTCCGGCCGACTCCGCGACGCCCACCGCGTCCCCCGGCGACACCCCGTCCCCGGGTGTCTCCGGCTCCGTCTCGCCGGGTGCGAGCACCGAGCCCGGCGCCAGTACCGCGCCGGCCACCGGCACCCCCGACGACACCCCGACCGGCGCCGGCACCACCCCCGTCGACCGGCCCACCGGCGGCGGCAGGACCACCCCGCCCCCGGTCGACCCGCCGGACCCGACGGACGCCCCGCCCCCGACCCAGGGCCCGACCGACGGTCCGACCGACCCCGCGACGACACCCCCGGTCGAGCCGACCGACGACCCGCCCGCCGAGCCGGCCGGCGGCGGCACGGACACCGTCGCGTCCCGGACCCTCGCCCCGAGCCCCGGCGCCGATGCCTCGGCCCCGCCCGTCGCGTCCCCCGAAAGCAGCGTCCTGTAGATGTCCCACCGCTCACGTCCCCGGCGGCACAGCGCTGCCCGCAGACGCCGGCTCCCGCTGCGCTATCTGCTGCCCGTCCTGCTCCTCGTGGCGATGCTCGCGATGCTCATGCTCCGCGGCTACGTGCACAGCGAGATCATGGCCGACCACCGCATCCGGCCCGAGGCGGCCACCGACCGCGTCCCCGAGAAGATCCTCGACGGCGGCCCCGTCATCGACACCCGGGGCGGCCAGGAGAGCAGCCGGTCCATCGACGACCACCAGCTCGTCCTCACCTTCGACGACGGACCCGACCCGGAGTGGACCCCGAAGGTCCTCGACGTGCTGAAGAAGCACGACGCGCACGCCGTCTTCTTCGTCACCGGCACCATGGCCTCCCGCTACCCCGACCTCGTCCAGCGCATGGTCGAGGAGGGCCACGAGGTCGGCCTGCACACCTTCAACCACCCCGACCTCTCCTACCAGTCGAACAAGCGCATCGACTGGGAGCTGTCGCAGAACCAGCTGGCCCTGGAGGGCGCTGCCGGCGTGCGCACCTCCCTGTTCCGGCCGCCGTACTCCTCCTTCGCCGACGCCATGGACGACAAGTCCTGGCCCGTCACGAAGTACATCGGCTCGCGCGGCTACATCACGGTCGTCAACAACACCGACAGTGAGGACTGGCAGCGCCCCGGCGTCGACGAGATCATCCGCCGTGCCACGCCGCACCACGGCAAGGGCGCCATCGTCCTGATGCACGACTCCGGCGGCGACCGCTCGCAGACCGTCGCCGCCCTGGACCGCTTCCTGCCCGAGCTCCAGCACCACGGCTACAAGTTCCAGAACCTGACCGAGGCCCTCGGCATCGCCAGCGCCCACACGCCCGTCACCGGCCTCGAACTGGCCAAGGGCAAGGCCTGGATCTACGCCGTGCAGGCCTCGGAGAACATCACGACCGTGCTGGTCGGCGGGCTCGCCGTCATCGGCGTCCTCGTCATGGGCCGCTTCGTCCTGATGCTGCTGCTGTCCGTGATCCACGCCCGCCGCGTGCGCCGCCCGGGCTTCGCGTGGGGCCCGCCGATCACCGAGCCCGTCTCGGTCCTCGTGCCCGCCTACAACGAGGCGAAGTGCATCGAGAACACGGTCCGTTCGCTCATGCTCAGCGAGCATCCCATCGAGGTCATCGTCATCGACGACGGCTCCACCGACGGCACCGCCCGCATCGTCGAGGACATGCGGCTGCCCAACGTACGGGTGGTCCGCCAGCTCAACGCGGGCAAGCCCGCCGCCCTCAACCGCGGTCTGGCCAACGCCCGCTTCGACCTCGTCGTGATGATGGACGGCGACACCGTCTTCGAGCCGTCCACCGTCCGCGAGCTCGTCCAGCCCTTCGGCGACCCGCGCGTCGGCGCCGTCGCCGGCAACGCGAAGGTGGGCAACCGGGACTCCCTCATCGGCGCCTGGCAGCACATCGAGTACGTGATGGGCTTCAACCTCGACCGCCGCATGTACGACATCCTGCGCTGCATGCCGACCATCCCCGGCGCCGTCGGAGCCTTCCGGCGCAGCGCCCTGGAGACCTTCGGCGGCATGAGCGACGACACGCTCGCCGAGGACACCGACGTCACCATGGCGCTGCACCGCGCGGGCTGGCAGGTCGTCTACGCGGAGAACGCGCGCGCGTGGACCGAGGCCCCCGAGTCCGTCCAGCAGCTCTGGTCCCAGCGCTACCGCTGGTCGTACGGCACGATGCAGGCCATCTGGAAGCACCGCCGCGCGCTCGTCGAGTCCGGCCCCTCCGGCCGCTTCGGTCGCGTCGGCCTGCCGCTCGTCTCCCTGTTCATGGTCCTCGCCCCGCTGCTCGCGCCCCTCATCGACGTCTTCTTCCTCTACGGCGTCGTGTTCGGGCCCACGCAGAAGACGATCATCGCCTGGCTCGGCGTCCTCGCCCTCCAGGCCGTCTGCGCGGCCTACGCCTTCCGCCTCGACAAGGAACGGATGACGCACCTCATATCCCTCCCGCTCCAGCAGCTCCTGTACCGGCAGTTGATGTACGTCGTGCTGCTCCAGTCCTGGATCACCGCGCTCACCGGCGGCCGGCTGCGCTGGCAGAAGCTGCGCCGCACCGGAGCGGTGGGGGCGGCGCCGGGTGCGCTGCCGCATCAGCGGAACGCGGCGGTGGCAGGAGACGACAGGAGGCCCGTGGCATGACGTATCCCCAGGAACCGCAGTACAGGGAACCGCAGTATCAGGACCCCCAGTACCGGGAACCGCAGTACGTGGAACCCCAGTACGGCCATGTGCCCGCGCAGCCCGCGCAGACGGCGGCCCTTCCCGTCGTCGAGGCGCCCGAGGCGAAGCCCGCGCCCAAGAAGCCGGGGCGTGACCGGTACCTCGACCTGCTGCGCACCACCGCGCTGGTCCGTGTCGTCGTCTACCACCTGTTCGGCTGGGCCTGGCTGACGGTGCTGTTCCCGTCCATGGGCGTCATGTTCGCGCTCGCCGGGTCCCTGATGGCCCGCTCGCTGAGCCGGCCCGCCCTCGGCGTGATCCGCGGCCGCATCCGGCGACTGCTTCCGCCGATGTGGGCGTTCAGCGTCGTCGTCCTCACGCTGCTCTTCGCCGGCGGCTGGAACCCGGGCAAGGACCCGGACAACGGCGGCACCTGGGGCTGGGTCAGCCTCTTCAACTACCTGGTGCCGATCGGCGCCCCCAGCTTCCCCTGGCACCTCGGGGCCAAGGCGGGTCTCCTCGAGGACACCTGGCCGGCCCAGGCCGCCGGTCCGCTCTGGTACCTGCGCGCCTACATGTGGTTCGTGATCGCCTCGCCGCTGCTGCTCCGGGCGTTCCGCAAGGTGCCGTGGGCGACGCTGCTCGCCCCGCTCGGCCTCACCGCGATCGTCGGCACCGGCCTCGTCACCATCCCCGGCGAGACGGGCAACGCGGTCACCGACTTCGCCGTCTACGGCAGCTGCTGGGTGCTCGGCTTCGCCCACCACGAGGGGCTGCTCGCCAAGATCCCGCGCTACCTCGCCGTGTCCTGCTCCGCGCTCGTCATGGCCTTCGGCCTGTGGTGGGCCTCGGGGCACCTCGGGCCCGACGGGTGGGACCTCAACGACATCCCGCTGGCCCAGGCCACCTGGTCCTTCGGCTTCGTCGTCATCCTGCTCCAGTACTCGCCGTCCTGGCAGGAGCTGCCCGGCCGGCTGGCCAAGTGGGACAAGGTCGTCACCCTGTCCAACAACCGGGCCGTCACGATCTATCTCTGGCACAACATGCTGATCATGGCGACGGTGCCGATCATCGACCTCGCGTACGACCTGCCGTTCATGGAGAACGAGCGGTGGAGCGGGGCGCTGGACACGACGTACATGCTCTGGATGTTCGTCCTGGTGTGGCCGTTGATCGCGCTGGCGGTTCTCGGGGTCGGCTGGATCGAGGACCTCGCGGCGAAGCGGGCGCCTCGGCTGTGGCCGGACGGTTCGAGGCGGAAGGGTGCGCGCGGGGCTCGGCGGGGGTAGCGCCTGCCCGTCTGCGGGGTGCCCTTGCCGGGCGGGTGCGGGTCTCGTCGTGGCTGGTCGCGCAGTTCCCCGCGCCCCTGAAATGCACGCCCTGCGGGCGGCATTTCCCCGATGAAGGCTGCGCGGAGCGCATGCCTTCAGGGGCGCGGGGAACTGCGCGACCAGCCCCCACCGGGCCGCGGAGACTCACGACCGGAACACTCGGCGCCGCGGACTCACCACCCGTTCCCCCGGTGGGTGAGCGCAACGTTCCAGGGCGGTCACCTCATCGCGCACCGCGCGGAAACGCCGGGTTCCTAGCTTCAGGGCACATCAGCCGGACGTGACCTGGAGGCACAGCATGCGCAGGCGTTGGATCGAAGGGTGGGATCCGGAGGACGCGGGGTTCTGGGAGGCGTCGGGCGCCAAGGTCGCCCGGCGCAATCTGGCGTTCTCGATCCTTTCCGAGCACATCGGGTTCTCCGTGTGGACCCTGTGGTCGGTGATGGTGCTGTTCATGGGGCCCGAGTACGGGATCGACCCGGCGGGGAAGTTCTTCCTCGTGTCGACGGCGACGCTCGTCGGCGCGTTCGTCCGCGTCCCGTACACCTTCGCGGTCGCCCTGTTCGGCGGGCGGAACTGGACGGTGATCGCGGCGAGCCTGCTGCTCGTGCCGTCCGTCGCCGCGTTCGCGGTGATGGAGCCCGGGACCTCGTACGGGACGTTCCTCGTGTGCGCGGCGCTCACCGGGATCGGCGGCGGGAACTTCGCCTCCTCCATGACGAACATCAACTCCTTCTTCCCGATGCGGAAGAAGGGCTGGGCGCTGGGCCTGAACGCGGGCGGCGGCAACATCGGCGTCCCCGTCGTCCAGCTCGTCGCGCTCGCCGTGATCGGCGCCGGCGGCGGCCCGCGCGTGCTGCTCGGTGTCTACATCCCGCTGATCGTCGTCTCGGCGGTCTGCGCGGCCCTGTACATGGACAACCTGGCGACCGTGAAGAACGACACCGGGGCCGCCAAGGAGGCGGCCAGGGACGTGCACACGTGGATCATGTCGTTCCTGTACGTCGGGACGTTCGGCTCGTTCATCGGGTACTCGTTCGCCTTCGGGCTCGTCCTGCAGACCCAGTTCGGGCGGACCCCGCTGCAGGCCGCCGGGGTCACCTTCATCGGGCCGCTGCTCGGCTCCCTGATCCGGCCCGTCGGCGGGCGGCTCGCCGACCGGTTCGGCGGGGCCCGCATCACACTGTGGAACTTCGTGGCGATGGCCGCGGCGACCGGCGTCGTGATCGTGGCGTCGGTGCGGGCGTCGCTGGGCCTGTTCACCGCCGCGTTCATCGTGGTGTTCGTGCTCAGCGGGCTCGGCAACGGATCCACGTACAAGATGATCCCGGGCATCTTCCGCGCGAAGGCGCTCGGCATGGGGCTCGAGGGCGAGGAGGCCGACGCGTACGGGCGGCGGCTGTCCGGGGCGTCCATGGGGCTCATCGGGGCCGCCGGGGCGCTCGGCGGGCTCGGCATCAACCTCGCCTTCCGCCAGTCCTTCCTGAGCGCCGGCACCGGCACCGGGGCGTTCGTGTCCTTCCTCGCCTTCTACGCCGTCTGCTTCGGTGTGACCTGGGCCGTATACCTTCGGCGCTCGGCGGCCCGTACGGTGGCGGCACCGACCACCGGTACGAAGCCGCAGCTCAGCTACGCGGAGGTGTGAGGTAACACGGACGCAATGACGCCGATCCTGACCTGACACGGAGCGTTGACAGGCTCGGCGGGCAGGTGGGAACGGGACGACCGTCGAGCGGGACGAGAAGCGACATGGACGATCAACAGCAGACGGCCGCCGGTCCGGGGCCGGAGCCGCAGCCGGAGCAGGCGCACGGGCCGCTCGCCGGGTTCACGGTGGGGGTCACCGCGGCCCGCCGCGCCGACGAGCTGGGCGCCCTGCTGCGGCGTCGCGGGGCCGCCGTGCTGCACGCGCCCGCCCTGCGGATCGTGCCGCTCGCCGACGACAGCGAACTCCTCGCCGCGACGAAGGACCTGCTCGGCCACGCGCCTGACGTCGTCGTCGCCACGACCGCGATCGGGTTCCGCGGATGGGTCGAGGCCGCCGACGGCTGGGGCCTGGGCGAGGAACTCCTCGCCCGGCTGCGCGAGGTCGAGGTGCTGGCCCGCGGGCCCAAGGTGAAGGGGGCGATCCGCGCCGCCGGGCTCACGGAGGAGTGGTCGCCGTCCTCCGAGTCGATGGCCGAGGTGCTGGAACGGCTGCTCGCCGAGGGCGTCGACGGGCGGCGGGTGGCCGTGCAGCTGCACGGGGAGCCGCTGCCCGGGTTCGTCGAGGCGCTGCGGGAGGCTGGGGCGGAGGTGGTGGGCGTACCGGTGTACCGGTGGCTGCCGCCGGAGGACATCGGGCCCGTGGACCGGCTGCTCGACGCGACCGTCGCGCGCGGCGTGGACGCGCTGACGTTCACGTCCGCGCCGGCGGCGGTGTCCCTGCTGGAGCGTGCGGAGGTACGGGGTCTGCTGCCCGAGCTGCTGTCGGCGCTGCGGCACGATGTCCTGCCGGCGTGCGTCGGGCCCGTGACGGCGCTGGCGTTGCAGGCGCGCGGGGTCGAGACGGTGCAGCCCGAGCGGTTCCGGCTCGGGCCGCTCGTCCAGGTGCTGTGCCGGGAACTTCCCGGGCGGGCGCGGGTGTTGCGGCTCGCTGGGCACCGGGTGGAGATCCGGGGGCATGCGGTGCTGGTCGACGGGGAGCTCCGGGCGGTGCCGCCGGCCGGGATGGCGTTGCTCGCGGCGCTGGCGCGGCAGCCCGGGTGGGTCGTGTCCCGGGCCGATCTGCTCTCCGCGCTTCCGGGGGCGGGGCGGGACGAGCATGCCGTCGAGACGGCGATGGCTCGTCTCCGGGCGGCCCTGGGTACGCCCAAATTGATCCAGACCGTGGTCAAGCGGGGGTATCGGCTGGCCGTGGACGCGCCGTGACTCCGTCGGTGGAGCGGCCGGGTGCGGGCCGGTGGGGCTTCTCGCGCAGTTCCCCGCGCCCCTGAAATGCATGCCCTTCGGGCGGCATTTCCCCGATGAAGGCTGCGCGGAGCGCATGCCTTCAGGGGCGCGGGGAACTGCGCGACCAGCCACGACGGCGCAGCAGCCGGACGACCGCCTTGCGAGGCACTCACCTGAGGGCACGGATCAGGCAGCCCAGCGCCCCCGTGCACAGAAGCGCCCGCACCACGTTCCAGGTCACCCAGGGGCCCTCGAAGTCGGACCGGACCTGGGACGGGTCGGGGATGCGGGAGGGCGGGCCCGCGGCGGCGAGGGCGTCGTTCAAGGGGACGTTCAGCGCCGAGGTGAGTACGAAGGCCAACCCGTAGAGGATCAGCCCCGCCCACACCCAGCCCCGCACCCCGGCGGCAGCCCGCAGGCGCCATCCCGCCACGCCCGTCAGGGCGAGCGCCCCGAGGAAGCTCAGGAAGAACACCGGGTTCTGGATCACCGCGTTGATGTTCTGCATGACCTCGATGAACGTACGGTCACCGCTGCGCGCCAGCGCCGGCATCACCGCGCAGCCGAACACGTAGAACGCGCCGGCGATCAGCCCCATGGCGACCGTCGCCGCCCCCAGCACCCACGCGTCGAGATGCCCCACGCGCCTGACGGAACCCGTTGTCTGTGTCATGGCTCCAGTGAAGTCGGGCGGGGCCCCGGCGGACATCGCCGAGCCGCGCGGGCGCATACGCGAGCGTCCACGCGGCCGCGTACCGTACGCGCATGCCGCCCATAGCGATCACCCCCGAGATCACGCTGCGCCCCGCCGTCCTCTCCGACGCGCAGGCGCTCGCCGACGCGCAGATCCGCAACAAGGCGCACCTCGCGGCGACCGAGCCGTACCGGGACGCCAGGTACTACACGGCCGCGGCCCAGGCGGAGCGGATCACGCAGCCGCACAGCGCGACCTGGGTGCTGGTCGACGGGGAGCGGATCGTGGGCCGGGTCATGCTGACCGGGATCGTGCTCGGGCCGCTGTGCGGCGCCAGCCTCGGGTACTGGGTGGACGGGGAGTACCGGGGGCGCGGGCTGACCCCCGCCGCCGTCGAGGAGGTCGCCCGGGCCGCCCGCGACGAGCTGGGCCTGCACCGCCTGGAGGCCGGCACGCTCACCGACAACGAGGCCTCGCAGCGGGTCCTCGCCAAGTGCGGGTTCGTCCGCTACGGGCTCGCGCCGAAGTACCTGCACATCGCGGGTCAGTGGCGCGACCACGTGCTGTTCCAGCGGATCCTGCACGACGATCCGCCCGCCCACGTTCCCAAGTAGGCCCGGGGCGGGCACTGTAGAGGAATGGCAGCCGTACCCCCAGGGTCCCGCCTGTCCATCCCCGTCCCTCACCACGAGCTGCGGTTCGACGCCGGACGCCTCTGCCTGGATCTCGTCGCCACCGCGCACCCCGACGAACGCCTGACCACGCCCGACCGGCTGCGCGCCTGGCTGGCCGGTGCGGGCCTGGTCCCCGAGCGCGCCGAGCTGGCCGCCTGCGCCCCGGCCTGGCTCCCCGCGTTCCGCGAACTGCGCGGCCACGTCGGCCGCCTGGTGCGCGGCGAGCTCGCCGGCCGGCCCGCGCCCGGCTCCCTGGAACGGATCAACGTGCTGGCCCGCGCCGCCCCGCCCGCCCCCTGCGCGGTCCGCTCCGGCGACGGCAGCCTGGTCCGCTCGCTCCAGGCCGAACCGGGCTGCGCCGCGCTCCTCGCCGCCGTCGCCCGGGACACCGTCGACCTGCTCACGGATCCGGCCGCCCGCGGCGCCCTGCGCCAGTGCGAGGGCGACAACTGCCCGCTCATCTACCTCGACACCTCCCGCGGGCGGCGCCGCCGCTGGTGCTCCAGCGAGGTGTGCGGCAACCGCGAGCGGGTCGCCCGGCACCGGCGCAGAGCGGCCGCCCTGTCACGGGCCTGAGCGCGCGTTGAACACCGGCGCCCTCGGCCGCGTATCTCTCTGGTGACGTCGAAGCGGTGACACCGGAGGTGGGCGTGCGCAAGGATTCCGCCGTGGCCGATGAACGCCCTGCGCGGGCCCGACATCGTGCGTCCCAGCCGCCCTCGCTCGACGAGGAGCTGATGCGCGCGCTGTACGCCGAGCACGCGCGCCCGCTGCTCGCGTACGTGCTCCGGCTGGTCGCGGGGGACCGCCAGCGTGCCGAGGACGTCGTGCAGGAGACGCTCATCCGGGCCTGGAAGAACGCCGGTCAGCTCAACCGGGCCACCGGTTCGGTCCGCCCCTGGCTGGTGACGGTCGCCCGGCGCATCGTCATCGACAACCACCGCAGCCGGCAGGCCCGGCCGCAGGAGGTCGACGCGTCGCCGCTGGAGGTCATCCCCGCGGAGGACGAGATCGACAAGGCACTGTGGCTGATGACGCTGTCCGACGCCCTGGAGGACCTCACTCCCGCCCACCGCGAAGTGCTCGTCGAGACGTACTTCAAGGGGCGTACGGTCAACGAGGCGGCCGAGACGCTCGGCATACCCAGCGGCACGGTGCGCTCCCGCGTCTTCTACGCGCTGCGCTCGATGAAGCTGGCGCTGCAGGAACGGGGGGTGACGGCATGACATCGGCGTACGGACCCTACGGCCACGACCCGGCCGGCGATGTGCACGAGACGGTCGGCGCCTACGCACTCGGTGTGCTCGACGACGCGGAGGCGACTGCGTTCGAGGCGCACCTCGCGAGCTGCGAGCGGTGCGCGCGGCAACTGGAGGAGTTCGCGGGCATGGAGCCGATGCTCGCCGCGCTCGCCGACCTACCCGCCGGTGGCGGCACCCCGGACATCGGCGAGGCCCTCGCCGCGCGCCCGGGTCCCCGGCTCGCGGAGTCCCTGGTGGCGGAGGTGGCCCGGCGTCGTGCCGGCCGGCGCCGCCGGGGCCTGTACCTGGTGGCGGCCGCCGCGGCCCTGGTCATCGGCGGCCCGCTCACCGTCATGGCGGTCACCGGCGACGACTCCGGACGCCCGCCCGCCGTCGCGGAGCCGCACCCGACGAGCCCCGCCGAGGACGCCTTCTTCCACCACATGGACGAGAAGATCGAGGCCACCGACGCCACCACGGACGTCACCGCCACGATCGGCATGGAGAAGAAGGCCTGGGGCACCCACACCGTCCTGGAGCTCAAGAACGTCAAGGGCCCGCTGAAGTGCTCGCTCGTCGCCGTCGGCAAGAACGGCGAGCGCGAGACCGTCACCACCTGGGCCGTGCCGAAGTGGGGTTACGGCATCACCGGCAGCGCCCACGACAGCGCCAAGTACCCGCTGTACGTGCACGGCGGCGCCGCGTTCGACCGCGACCAGATCGACCACTTCGAGGTCGAGACGCTCGACGGGAAGCGGCTCGTGGAGGTGGACGCCTGAGCCGCTGACGTCCGAGGCGGCGCGCACGTAGCCGCACGGGTCCCCTTTCGCGTACCTTTGACGGCTGCCCAGCACGTCAGAAGGGGGGCCCGGTGGCCGCTCAGGCTCCACACGATTCAGCGGTGGACGCATCCCACGCGTCGCACGACACGAGTGCCGATTCGGTCCGTGACCGCGAGATCGGCGTCGAACAGGAACACCTCGACGCGGTGTACCGACGACTCGAGGAGAAGATCCACGAGGCGGAGTTCCTGATGGACGACGCCGCCAAGCGCGGGCAGGTCGGCACGCCCGGCGCCCTCGCCGAGCGCGACGCCCAGGTCTTCCGCGCGGGCATCCATCTCAACCGGCTCAACAACGAGTTCGAGGACTTCCTCTTCGGCCGCATCGACCTGCTGCTCGGCAAGGACGGCAAGAAGGGCCCGGACGGCGCCTACACGGCCGTCGAGCCCGCCGAAGGGGCCGTGCGCGAGGACAACACCGCCGACATCGCCGAGACGCTCCACATCGGCCGTATCGGCGTCCTGGACGCGGACTACTCGCCGCTCGTCATCGACTGGCGCGCCCCGGCCGCCGCCCCGTTCTACCGGTCCACGCCGGTCGACCCGGGCCGCGTCGTGCGCCGCCGCGTCATCCGCTCCAAGGGCCGCAAGGTCCTCGGCGTCGAGGACGACCTGATGCGCCCCGAGCTGACCGCGTTCCTGGACGGCCGGCAGCTGCCCGCGATCGGCGACGGCGCGCTCATGGCCGCGCTCGGCCAGGCCCGCAGCCACACGATGCGCGACATCGTCGCCTCCATCCAGGCCGAGCAGGACCTCGTCATCCGCGCCCCCGCCGCGTCCGTGACGTACGTGGAGGGCGGGCCCGGCACCGGCAAGACGGCCGTCGCCCTGCACCGCGCCGCGTACCTGCTCTACCAGGACCGGCGGCGCTACGCGGGCGGCATCCTGATCGTCTCGCCGACCCCGCTGCTCGTCGCCTACACGGAGGGCGTGCTGCCCTCGCTCGGCGAGGAGGGGCAGGTCGCGATCCGCGCGGTCGGCTCGCTCGTCGACGGCGCGGAGGCCACGGAGTACGACAGCCCGGCCGTCGCCCGTGTCAAGGGCTCCTCGCGCATGCTGAAGGTGCTCCGCAAGGCGGCCCGGGGCGCGCTGGAGTCCGGCGGGTCCGGCGGGTCCGGCGGGTCCGGTGCTCCGGGCGGCCGTCCGGGCGGTGCGGCCGACGGCCAGCTGGCCTTCGGGGACGACGACGAGGCCCCGGCGGTCACGGGCACCC
Source organism: Streptomyces sp. NPDC050145 (assembly GCF_044460245.1). NCBI lineage: Bacteria > Bacillati > Actinomycetota > Actinomycetes > Kitasatosporales > Streptomycetaceae > Streptomyces > Streptomyces sp. NPDC050145. The sequence goes on from NZ_JBITJS010000004.1 coordinate 83,625, forward strand.
CGGACCGGCTCCGGGTCGTCGCGTTCGGCCGCCGCCTCGAACTGGAGGCGGGACAGCTGAACCGCATCCGCCACACCGTCCTCAGCGGCACCGCCCCGGTCAACCACCTGCGCCCGCGCGCCCGGCGCCTGCTCCTGGACGCCCTCTGGGACCAGTCCGGCGCGGGCGGTCGGCACAGCGACCCGGAGCTCGCCGCCGAGCTGCGCTCCTCGTTCGACGAGGACATCACGAGCGAGGACGCGTTCATCGCCTTCCTCGACGCGTGGTGGCCCGAGCTGACCCCGCGCGGGGTCCTCACGGCCATGTCCGACGAGAGGCGCCTGGGCCGCTGGGCCCGGCGGATCCTGAACCCGGGCGAGGTCCGCAAGCTGGCCCGCTCGCTGCGCCGCCCTGCGCTGTCCGTCCACGACGTGGCGCTCCTCGACGAGCTGACCGCGATCCTGGGCACCCCGGCGCGCCCGAAGAAGAAGCGCGAGTACGACCCGCTCGACCAGCTCACCGGTCTGGAGGAGCTGATGCCGATGCGGGAGGAGTCGCAGCGCGAGCGCGCCGAGCGCCTCGCCCAGGAGCGCACCGAGTACGCCCACGTCATCGTCGACGAGGCGCAGGACCTCACGCCGATGCAGTGGCGGATGGTGGGCCGGCGCGGCCGGCACGCCACCTGGACCGTCGTCGGCGACCCGGCCCAGTCGTCCTGGTCCGACCCGGACGAGGCCGCGGAGGCCCGCGACGAGGCGCTCGGCACCCGCCCGCGCCGCCGCTTCACGCTCACCGTGAACTACCGCAACCCGTCCGAGATCGCGGAGCTGGCGGCCCGGGTGCTGGCCCTCGCGATGCCGGGCTCCACGTCCCCGTCGGCGGTCCGCTCGACGGGCGTGGAGCCGCGCTTCGCGGTCGTACGGGACCGGCTGGGGGAGACCGTCCGCGAGGAGGCGGCGCGGCTCCTCGAGCGGGTCGACGGCACGGTCGGCGTGGTCGTGGCGATGAACCGGCGGGCGGAGGCGGCGCGCTGGCTGTCGGGGCTCGGCGAGCGGGTGGTCGCGCTCGGCTCGCTGGAGGCCAAGGGCCTGGAGTACGACGCGACGGTCGTGGTGTCCCCGGCGGAGATCGCCGACGAGTCGCCGGCCGGTCTGCGGGTGCTCTACGTGGCGCTGACCCGGGCCACGCAGCAGCTCACGGTGGTCTCCGGCGAGCGTGACGAACCGGACACGAACGGGGTGCCCGACCTGCTGCGCGACTGACCCTTGTGTCATCGAGAACCGGTGTTACCGTTGATGACGGCACCGGCTCGATCCAAGCCCCCGGGCCCAACCTTCGTCCCTCAGAGGGACCACTTGCCGCGAGGCGAGCATGGCGGGTCGGTGTCGTAGACGTCCGAAGAGGCCCACATCACGCGAGTGATGTGGGCCTCTTCCTGTTTTTCCCTGGCCTCTTCCGGTCCTGGCCTACTTCTCGTATGGTGGAAACTGTTTTCCAAAAGAGGGATGAACACAAGGTTCAGAATCCGATGCGGCTACCACGTACTCGCCGGTAGGTGCGACCATCGGACGGCAACAGCTACACGGTGAAAGCAGAGGAAGTCGGCCATGGCTACGGCGCCCAGCGTCTCCTACTCGATGACGGTCCGACTGGAGGTGCCCGCGAGCGGAACCGCCGTCTCGCAGCTCACCACGGCCGTGGAGTCCTCCGGAGGCTCGGTGACCGGCCTCGACGTCACCGCCTCCGGCCACGAGAAGCTCCGGATCGACGTCACGATCGCGGCGACCTCGACCGCCCACGCGGACGAGATCGTCGAGGAACTGCGCGGCATCGAGGGCGTCACGCTCGGCAAGGTGTCCGACCGTACGTTCCTCATGCACCTCGGCGGCAAGATCGAGATGCAGTCCAAACACCCCATCCGCAACCGTGACGACCTCTCCATGGTCTACACGCCCGGTGTCGCCCGCGTCTGCATGGCGATCGCGGAGAACCCCGAGGACGCCCGCCGCCTGACCATCAAGCGGAACACGGTTGCGGTCGTGACGGACGGCTCCGCCGTCCTCGGCCTCGGCAACATCGGCCCGATGGCCGCCATGCCGGTCATGGAGGGCAAGGCGGCCCTCTTCAAGCGCTTCGCCGACATCGATGCCTGGCCGATCTGCCTGGACACCCAGGACACCGACGCCATCGTCGAGATCGTCAAGGCCATCGCCCCCGGCTTCGCGGGCATCAACCTCGAGGACATCTCCGCGCCGCGCTGCTTCGAGATCGAGGCCCGCCTGCGCGAGGCCCTCGACATCCCCGTCTTCCACGACGACCAGCACGGCACCGCCATCGTCGTGCTCGCCGCGCTCACGAACGCCCTGCGGGTCGCGGGCAAGGCCATCGGCGACATCCGCGTCGTGATGTCCGGTGCCGGCGCGGCCGGTACGGCCATTCTCAAGCTCCTGATCGCGGCCGGCGTCAAGAACGCCGTCGTCGCCGACATCCACGGTGTCGTGCACGCGGACCGCGAGGACCTGGTCGACGCCGCCGCCGGTACGCCGCTGCGCTGGATCGCCGACAACACCAACCCCGAGGGCCTCACGGGCACCCTCAAGGAGGCCGTGGTCGGCGCCGACGTCTTCATCGGCGTCTCCGCCCCCAACGTGCTGAACGGCGACGACGTCGCCGCCATGGCCGAGGGCGCCATCGTGTTCGCACTCGCGAACCCGGACCCGGAGGTCGACCCCGCGGTCGCCCGTCAGACGGCGGCGGTCGTGGCCACGGGCCGCTCCGACTTCCCGAACCAGATCAACAACGTGCTGGTCTTCCCCGGCGTCTTCCGCGGCCTGCTCGACGCCCAGTCGCGCACGGTCAACACGGAGATGATGCTCGCGGCCGCCGCGGCCCTGGCCGACGTCGTCAGCGAGGACGAGCTCAACCCGAACTACATCATCCCCAGCGTCTTCAACGACAAGGTCGCGGGCGCGGTCGCCGGGGCGGTCCGCACAGCCGCCAAGGCGGCCGGCAGCGCTGTGACGGGGGCCACGGGGGCCTGAATCCCGGCGCGTCGTGGAAGACGCGCCCCTTGGGGCCTCTAGGGTGTCCGGGGAGCAGGCCCCCGGACACTGTCCGTGTGACCCCCACGGGTGCCGGATTGGCTTTACCGCCGCTGGTGGGGGCAGGATGCTTCCCCAAGGACTTCGTCCAGGGGGCGCCCTCACAGGCGCGAGGGTCCGGACTTGAACGGACCCCGGGTCCTGGGCCTGACCGAGACCCTGGCAGCATCGACTTCGCTGTTGCCCCACACGCGGCCCGACCGCGTGGCACGCCTCAACGGCAAGAAGAACACGGGAGTACAAAAATGAACCGCAGTGAGCTGGTGGCCGCGCTGGCCGACCGCGCCGAGGTGACCCGCAAGGACGCCGACGCTGTGCTGGCCGCGTTCGCCGAGACCGTCGGCGAGATCGTTGCCAAGGGCGACGAGAAGGTCACCATCCCCGGCTTCCTGACCTTCGAGCGCACCCACCGTGCCGCTCGCACCGCTCGTAACCCGCAGACCGGCGAGCCGATCAACATCCCGGCCGGTTTCAGCGTCAAGGTCTCCGCGGGCTCGAAGCTCAAGGAAGCCGCCAAGGGCAAGTAAGGCCTCCGGCAAGCAGCGAGGGCGGTACCCGGAACTCTCCGGGTACCGCCCTCGCGGCGTTCCCCCCCCGCCTTCTCGTCCGAGGGGTGCTTCGTTGCGGGCGGCTTTCCCGCCGTCGTGGCTGGTCGCGCAGTTCCCCGCGCCCCTGAAATGCAGACCCTTCGGGTCGCATTTCCCCGATAGAGGCTGAGCGGCGAAGCCGTTCGCCTCCAGGGGCGCGGGGAACTGCGCGACCAGCCCCCACCGGCCTACAGGGGACGCGTCAGCGTGACCGTCTCCAGGGAGGCCGTCAGCGTCAGGCGGGGGTCGGCCGGGATGCCCGGGACGGACGGCACCGCAAGCACCCGGCACCCAGCGGCCAGCGCTGCCGCAACCCCCGTAGGCGTGTCCTCGACGGCGAGACAGTCGGCCGGGTCCGCCCGGAGGGCACGCGCCGCGGCGAGATACGGCTCGGGATGCGGCTTGCCGCGCTCCGTGTCGCCGTTGGTCACCAGCACGGAGAAGCGCTCGGCGCCGAGCACCGAGACCACCAGCTCCGCCACATGCCGCTCAGAGGCTGTCACGAGGGCCACAGGGACGCCGAGAGCCCGAGCCGCGTCCAGAAGTCGCACAGCCCCTGGCTGCACCCGCACACCGGCCGCCACGGCCGCGCCGAACTCCCGGTCCAGCCACGCCGCCGTCTCCTCGTACGGCCACGGCGCGAGCCCCTCCGCCACCAGCCGCCGCGCGGCGTCCTGGATCGTGGCCCCGGCGTACGCGTCGAGCCCCGCCGCGGGCCTCCGCCCGTCGAGGAGCCGCTCCACGACCGCGAGCCACGCGTGCTCCGTGTCGACGAGCGTGCCGTCCATGTCGGTGAGCAGGGCGGCGGGCCGGTCCAGCTGGATCACATCGGTCCTTTCGCGGTACGTCGAAGGGGGCCGCCCGGATGATCCGGACGGCCCCCTTCAACGTACGTGCTGCTAGCCCAGGGCCTTGCCCGGAAGCTCAACCTTCGCGCCGAGTTCCACGAGCTTCTCCATGAAGTTCTCGTAGCCGCGGTTGATCAGGTCGATGCCGTGCACCCGCGAGGTGCCCTGCGCGGCCAGCGCCGCGATCAGGTACGAGAAGCCGCCGCGCAGGTCGGGGATGACCAGGTCGGCGCCCTCCAGCTTGGTCGGGCCCGAGACGACCGCGGAGTGCAGGAAGTTGCGCTGGCCGAAGCGGCAGTCGGAGCCGCCCAGGCACTCGCGGTACAGCTGGATGTGCGCGCCCATCTGGTTCAGCGCGGACGTGAAGCCGAGCCGGGACTCGTAGACCGTCTCGTGGACGATCGACAGGCCGGTCGCCTGCGTGAGCGCCACGACCAGCGGCTGCTGCCAGTCCGTCTGGAAGCCGGGGTGGACGTCCGTCTCCAGCGCGATCGACTTGAGCTGGCCGCCCGGGTGCCAGAAGCGGATGCCCTCGTCGTCGATCTCGAAGGCGCCGCCGACCTTCCGGTACGTGTTGAGGAAGGTCATCATCGAGCGCTGCTGGGCGCCGCGCACGTAGATGTTGCCCTGCGTGGCGAGCGCGGCCGAGGCCCAGGACGCCGCCTCCAGGCGGTCCGACAGCGCGCGGTGCGTGTAGCCGCCGAGCTTGTCGACACCGGTGATGCGGATGGTGCGGTCGGTGTCCATCGCGATGATCGCGCCCATTTTCTGCAGGACGCAGATCAGGTCCTCGATCTCCGGCTCGACGGCCGCGTTCGAGAGCTCCGTGACGCCCTCGGCGAGGACGGCCGTGAGCAGGACCTGCTCGGTGGCGCCCACGGAGGGGTAGGGGAGCTGGATCTTCGTGCCGCGCAGCCGCTGCGGGGCCTCCAGGTACTGGCCGCCCTCGCGCTTCTCGATCGTCGCGCCGAACTGGCGCAGCACCTCGAAGTGGAAGTCGATGGGACGACCGCCGATGTCGCAGCCGCCCAGGCCCGGGATGAACGCGTGGCCGAGGCGGTGCAGCAGCGGGCCGCACAGCAGGATCGGGATGCGGGAGGACCCGGCGTGCGCGTCGATGTCCGCGACGTTCGCCGACTCGACGTGCGAGGGGTCCATCACCAGCTCGCCCGGCTCCTCGCCCGGGCGGACCGTCACGCCGTGCAGCTGCAGCAGTCCGCGCACCACACGGACGTCACGGATGTCCGGGACGTTGCGCAGCCGGCTCGGTTCGCTGCCGAGCAGCGCGGCGACCATGGCCTTGGGCACGAGGTTCTTCGCGCCGCGGACACGGATCTCGCCCTCCAGCGGGGTTCCGCCGTGGACAAGCAGTACATCGTCGGTGACGGTCATGAATCTCGCGTTCCGATGAGGATGGGCAGGGACCAAGCCATAAGAGTAAGGGCCGCCTCCCCTTGTTCCGTAAGCCCGATGACATACAGAACGGTCATGACTTCGCTACAACACGAACCGTTCCGAATCGGACACATGGGGTGACCGCCGGGCCCGCCGCGCGCGTTCCGTTTCCGCCCGTCCTGAGCTGCGTTCATTCGGTTGTCGCGCTTGGCTCCCCCTCCGGAGGCAAGATGCGGGATCATGTCTGCCATGACCGAGGTGTCCTCGCTCACAGGGCGGCTGCTCGTGGCCACACCCGCCCTCGCGGACCCGAATTTCGACCGGGCGGTCGTGCTGCTCCTCGACCACGACGAGGAGGGCTCGCTCGGCGTCGTCCTCAACCGGCCCACGCCGGTGGACGTCGGCGACATCCTGGAGGGCTGGGGCGACCTGGCCGGTGATCCGGGTGTCGTCTTCCAGGGCGGTCCGGTCTCGCTGGACTCCGCGCTCGGCGTGGCCGTCATCCCCGGCGACTCCCTGGAGCGCGCCCCGCTCGGCTGGCGCCGGGTGCACGGCGCGATCGGCCTCGTCGATCTGGAGACCCCGCCGGAACTGCTCGCGGCGGCCCTCGGCTCGCTGCGGATCTTCGCCGGCTACGCGGGCTGGGGCCCGGGCCAGCTGGAGGGGGAGCTGACCGACGGGGCCTGGTACGTGGTCGAGTCGGAGCCCGGCGACGTGTCGGTGACCCGCCCCGAGGGGCTGTGGCGGGCGGTGCTGCGCCGCCAGCGCAGCGAGCTCGCGATGGTCGCCACCTACCCGGACGACCCGTCGCTCAACTAGGGCCTGTCCGCAGGGCGGCGCCGACGGCTCTTCGCCGTTCGCGGGCCCTTCAGTACCCTTGGCCCTTATGAGCACTCTCGAGCCCGAGCGCGGGACAGGTACGGGGACCCTCGTAGAGCCGACGCCGCAGACGTCGCACGGGGACGGCGATCACGAGCGCTTCGCGCACTATGTCCAGAAGGACAAGATCATGGCCAGCGCGCTCGACGGCACGCCGGTCGTCGCGCTCTGCGGCAAGGTCTGGGTGCCGGGCCGTGACCCGAAGAAGTACCCCGTGTGTCCCATGTGCAAGGAGATCTACGAGTCCATGGGCGCCGGCGGCGACAAGGACAAGGGCAAGGACGGCGGGAAGAAGTAACCCCCTTCCCCCGGTCCCTCGTTCCCCGTGTCCCCCCGAGGCTCCTGGTGTGCGGCAGTGATGCCGTGCGCCGGGGGCCTTTCGCATGGGCTCGGGGGTTCTTTCGCGTGCGGTCGGGGGTTCTTTCGCGTGGGGTCGGGAGCGCTTCGTGTTTTCGGGGTGCTCGGACGTCCGATCGAAGGGGCGCCCCCGATCGTGTGAGTCGCGGGTCGGGGCGGCGTGTCCCGGCAGGTCCGGCGCCGGGGCCCGTGGTGCGCCGCGTCCCTGTCACGGGCGGGCGCCCCGGACCGCACCGGTGCGCGCGGGGGAGCGGGCCCGTCCGGATATGCGCGCCGGGACGGCACGACCGGCCCTTACGCGCTTCTTATGTGACGTACATATGCGACGCGCATGCCGGCCGGACGCGACTCCCTCGCATCCCCGGGCCGCCTTACGGAGCGCCGTCCGAAACGTCTCGTACGCCACCGGAGAGGGGCAGAGCGCCCGAGGCGGTGATGTGCCGTCAAATCGGTCATCTCCCAGGTGGAAGGGGCGAATGCCTCCTACCGGACCCCCTCTCCGGGCGCCGGGGAAGATGTGCCAGAGTTGCCACGTCCGGCCTGTCAGCACGTACCGTACGGCGGAACAGGCGTTACGGCGGGTACGACGGTCGCGCGCGGACCACGCGGGGCCAAGGCCGCCGCCGATGCGCACGGCCGGACATCGGGAAGGGGCAGCCGGCTTTGACCACGCACGCACCGCAGGCGACACAGGCCGCGGTACTTCCGGGTTCGCTCGACGAGGCGGTCGCGGCGCTCGCCGCCCTGCCCGCCGCCGTGCCTGTAGCCGGCGGCACCGATCTCATGGCGCAGGTCAACGCGGGTCAACTCCGTCCCGCCGCACTCGTCGGACTCGGCCGGATCAGCGAGATCCGCGGCTGGCAGTACCAGGACGGGCACGCGCTCCTCGGCGCCGGACTCACCCACGCCCGCATGGGCCGCCCCGACTTCGCCGCGCTCATCCCCGCCCTCGCCGCCGCCGCCCGCGCCGCCGGACCGCCCCAGATCCGCAACGCCGGCACCCTCGGCGGCAACATCGCCTCCGCCGCGCCCACCAACGACTCGCTGCCCGTGCTCGCCGCCCTCGAGGCCACCCTCGTCATCGCGGGGCCCGGCGGCGCCCGGCGCGAGGTGCCGGTCTCGCACCTGCTCGCCGGTATGGAGATGCTCCGGCCCGGCGAACTCATCGGCTTCGTACGGGTGCCGCTGCTGCACGCCCCGCAGGTCTTCCTCAAGGCGACCGGCCGCACCGGGCCCGCGCGCGCGACCGCCTCCGTGGCCCTGGTCCTGGATCCGGCCCGGCGCGGTGTGCGCTGCGCCGTCGGCGCGATCGCGCCCATGCCTCTGCGGCCCCTGGAGGCCGAGCAGTGGGTGGCCTCGCTCATCGACTGGGACGGGGAGCGCGGGGCGCTCGTGCCCGAGGCCGTGCAGGCGTTCGGCGAGTACGTCGCCGCGGCCTGCATCCCCGATCCGGAGCCCGACGCGGACGGCACGCAGCAGCAACTGCCGCCCGCCGTACTGCATCTGCGGCGCACCGTCGCCGTACTGGCCCGGCGTGCACTTGGGAGGGCGCTGTCGTGACGAACGAGTACCGCGGTCCGGGCTCCGACGCCCCTGGTTCCGATGTCCCCGGTGCCGACGGATGGCAGCCGGTGCCGCCGGGCGAGTACGACTCCGACGCGACCGCCTTCGTACAGCTGCCGCCCGAGGGCTTCCCGGAGACCGCGCCGCTGGCCGCACCTGGGCACAGCTACGTGCCGCCGCAGATAACGGTGAGCCCGGCCACGGGTGCCGCCGCGGTCGATCCCTCGGCGACCGGGGTGTGGGTGCTCCCGCCCGAGCTGACCGGGGCCGCACCGGAGCAGCCCGCGCAGGCCCAGCAGCGGCCCGAACCGCAGCCCGCGCATCCCGAGTACGTCGAGCACGCCGAGCACGCCGAGTACGTCGAGCACGCCGAGTACCAGACCGGGCAGTGGTCGATCCCCGTCGTGTCGGAGGCTGAACTCGCGGACGACTCCGGGGAGTTCACGACCTCGTCGATCGCCGAGCAGTGGGGCGACCGGACCCCGCCGCCCGCGACGCTGCCCGGCGGCGCGACCGCGCCGTGGGCCCACGAGGCATGGGCGCAGCCCGATCCGGAGCCCGAGCCCGTGCCGGTCGAGGTTCCGGAACCGGTGGAGGCCGCCGCCGCCGCACCGGAACCGGAGCCGGAGCCGGAGCCGGAAGCGGTGGTGGACGAGGTCGTCGAGCCGGCCGCCGACGGCGCATCCGGCGACGGCGACGGCGACAGTGGGGCCGAGGCCGAAGGCGACGGCGAAGCCGCCGTCGAGCCGGCCGCCCCCGCCCCGGAGGCCACGCCCCTGCACGACGACCACCCCCTGGCCAGCTACGTCCTGCGGGTCAACGGCAGCGACCGCCCCGTCACCGACGCCTGGATCGGCGAGTCCCTGCTCTACGTGCTGCGCGAGCGGCTCGGCCTGGCCGGCGCCAAGGACGGCTGCTCGCAGGGCGAGTGCGGCGCGTGCAACGTCCAGGTGGACGGCCGCCTCGTCGCCTCCTGCCTCGTCCCGGCCGCCACCACCGCCGGCAGCGAGGTCCGTACGGTCGAGGGTCTGGCCGCCGACGGGCAGCCCTCGGACGTGCAGCGGGCCCTGACCGCCTGCGGCGCCGTCCAGTGCGGCTTCTGCGTACCCGGCATGGCGATGACCGTCCACGACCTCCTCGAGGGCAACCCCGACCCGAGCGACCTGGAAGCGCGCCAGGCCCTGTGCGGCAACCTGTGCCGCTGCTCCGGCTACCGCGGGGTGCTCGACGCGGTGCGGCAGGTGACCGCCGAGCGCAGGGCGTCCACCGAGACCACCGAGGCCACCGAGACTGGCGGACCGGGCGTGCCCGAGGGCGGCGAACCGCGCATCCCGCACCAGGGCGGCCCCGTGCACGGCGAGGGCGTGGCCCCGCCCTCCGGCGAACCCGGCCCGTTCGGCGAGACCGGCGCGGGCGACGGCGCATTCGGTGACTTCCGGAACGGAGGGCGGGCATGACGAACGACGCGACCGAGGCCACCACCCTGCTCACCGGGGCCGCTCCGGCCCCGGGTACGCCCCCCGGCCCGCCCGAGACCGAGGAACTCCCGCACGGCCTCGGCGTCACGCTGCCGACCGTGGAGGCCGCCCCCAAGGCCGAGGGCACGTTCCCGTACGCCTCCGACCTGTGGGCCGAGGGCCTGCTCTGGGCCGCCGTGCTGCGCTCCCCGCACGCCCACGCGCGCGTGCTGTCCATCGACACCACCCACGCGCGCGAGATGCCCGGCGTGCGCGCCGTCGTCACGCACGAGGACGTCCCCGGCGGGCCCGTGCCCGGCCACCGGGCCGCCGACCGCCCGGTGTTCGCCTCCGACCTCGTGCGCCACCACGGCGAGGCGCTCGCCGCCGTCGCCGCCGACCATCCGGACACGGCCCGGATCGCCGCCGCCGCGATCATCGTCGAGTACGAGGTCCTCGAACCCGTCACCGATCCCGAACAGGCCTTCGCCGCCGAGCCGTTGCACCCCGACGGCAACCTGATCCGGCACATCCCGCTGCGCCACGGCGACCAGGAGGCGACCGGCGAGACCGTCGTCGAGGGTCTCTACCGCATCGGCCGCCAGGACCCCGCTCCCATCGGCGCCGAGGCCGGCCTCGCCGTCCCGCGCCCGGACGGCGGCGTCGAGCTCTACATCGCCTCGACCGACCCGCACGGCGACCGCGACCTGGCCGCCGCCCGCTACGGCCTGGAGCCCGAGCGGGTGAAGGTCGTCGTCACGGGCGTCGCCGGCGCGACCGCCGACCGCGAGGACCCGAGCTTCCACCTGCCGCTCGGCCTGCTCGCGCTGCGCACCGGCCACCCGGTCAAGCTCACCGCGACCCGCGAGGAGTCCTTCCTCGGCCACCCGCACCGCCATCCGAGCCTGCTGCGCTACCGCCACCACGCCGACGCCGAGGGCCGGTTGGTGAAGGTCGAGGCGCAGATCCTGCTCGACGCGGGCGCCTACGCCGACACCTCGTCCGACGCCCTCGCGGCCGCCGTCTCCTTCGCGTGCGGCCCGTACGTCGTGCCGAACGCCTCGATCGAGGGCTGGGCGGTCCGTACGAACAACCCGCCCTCCGGTCACGTACGCGGCGAGGGCGCGCTCCAGGTCTGCGCCGCCTACGAGGCCCAGATGGACAAGCTCGCCAAGAAGCTGAACCTGGACCCGGCCGAGCTGCGCCTGCGCAACGTGATGGCCACGGGCGACGTCCTGCCCACCGGTCAGGCCGTCACCTGCCCCGCCCCCGTCGCCGAACTCCTCACCTCTGTACGGGACTTCCCGCTCCCCGAGCTCCCCATGGACACCCCGGAGGAGGACTGGCTGCTGCCCGGCGGCCCCGAGGGCGCGGGCGAGCCGGGGGCCGTGCGGCGCGGGGTCGGCTACGGCATCGGCATGGTGCACATGCTCGGCGCGGAGGGCGCCGACGAGGTCTCCACCGCCACGGTGAAGGTCCAGGGCGGTGTCGCCACCGTCATCTGCGCGGCCGTCGAGACCGGCCAGGGCTTCACGACGCTGGCCCGCCAGATCGTCCAGGAGACGCTCGGTATCGACGAGGTCCATGTGGCGCCCGTCGACACCGACCAGCCCCCGGCGGGCCCCGGCTGCCGGGGCCGGCACACCTGGGTCTCGGGCGGCGCCGTCGAGCGGGCGGCCAAGATGGTCCGCACCCAGCTCCTCCAGCCGCTGGCCCACAAGTTCGGCATGTCGACCGAGCTGCTCCAGATCGCCGACGGCAAGATCACCTCCTACGACGGCGTCCTGTCGACCACGGTCGAGGAGGCCATGGACGGCAAGGAGCTCTGGGCCACCGCCCAGTGCCGCCCGCACCCCACCGAGCCCCTCGACGCGGACGGCCAGGGCGACGCCTTCGTCGGCCTCGCCTTCTGCGCGATCCGCGCGGTCGTGGACGTCGACATCGAGCTCGGCTCCGTCCGGGTCGTCGAACTGGCCGTGGCCCAGGACGTGGGCCGGGTCCTCAACCCCGGCCAGCTCGCGGCCCGGATCGAGGCGGGCGTCACCCAGGGCGTCGGCGCGGCCCTCACGGAGAACCTCCGCACCTCCCAGGGCATCGTCCGCCGCCCCGACCTCACCGGCTACGCCCTGCCGACCTCCCTCGACGCCCCCGACATCCGCATCGTCAAACTCGTCGAGGAACGCGACGTGGTGGCCCCCTTCGGCGCCAAGTCCGTCGGCGCGGCCCCGGTCGTGGCCTCCCCGGCAGCCGTGGCCTCCGCCGTCCGCGCGGCGACAGGCCGCCCCGTCAACCGCCTCCCGATCCGGCCCCAGGCAGCGGTCGTCACGGAGCCAGCCGCAACGCCAACTCCTTGACCCCCGTACGACCGGTGACGGGGGCCGTGAGCCGACGTCAGGGCTGATTGCTCTGCGGGGATGGGAGTTTTTCGGGCAGCGCCGCCGTCGATGCGCAGCCCACCCGATCCGCCACCTTCCGGGCGATCGAGTTGAGGATCGTCATGCGGTCCCTGCTCGAGTCGTCCCCGTGGATCTTTCCTGCGGCAGAGTACATCTGGGCTTTCACGTACTGAGTGTCGCCGATGAAGGAGCTCTTGCCCTCGGCCTTGCTCGGGCACTTGAAATACAGATTCGCGCCGTTCGGACCAGTGGCCGCGTAGACCCCGAGACGGTATTCGACTTTGTCGTGGTCGGAGTTGTCGCCGCTGGGCTTGGGATGCCCGACTGATGCCAGGAACTCCACTTCCAGGAGCGGAGTTCCGCTGCCGTCCCCTGTTTTGTATATCGAGCATGAACTTCTTGCGGTCGATTTGTCGTGCAGGTGCTCGACGGCCCTTCTGAGGGAGAAGGTGTTGGGTTCGCCGGCATCGTTCGTTCCGGTCAGTTCGTCGAAGCGGTCGGTGCCTGCGATGCGCGTCAACGCTTCGGCAGCCGCGGTGTCGAGTGCCCCTTCGCACACCTGCCGAGCGGATACCCCGGAGTCACGATTCGCCGGCTCGTCCTTTTTCGGTGCATCGCTGCAGCCTGCCGCGACCATGGCCAGGAAGGCCGTCAAGGCGGCTCTCCTGAGAGGGGCGTGGCGCATCATCCGCCGCATGTCCGATTCCTTCTCAGTCCTTGTAGGGCGGGCGCCCACGATAGTCGTTCTCATGCGCCCCCGTCCCCATGTAGCCGGCCTTGATCCCCTCGACCCATTGCTGGTCGTCGGCCTTCGCCGCGTATTCGGGGTGTCCCTTGAAGTAGGCTTCGTAGGTGGACCCGAGGTCGTCGGTGCCCTTTCCGTAGAACTCGCGGCTGGTCATCTGGGACTTGTTGACCGGATCGGACTCCGCCGCGTCGGCACTCTTGTCGATCTCCTGCCCGATCAGAGTGTTCGCTGCGTCGGTGAGGGTGTCCGCGGCCAGTGGGGCGATGACGACAGCAGCGGCGGTCGAGCCCGGGAGCGGAATGGACGCGACTCCACCTGCGACCACGGCCCCTGCCACAAGCTTCTTCCAGTCGGAGGATCTCGCGAGCGACTTGTTGGCCTCTTCGGACTCTTGCGAGTAGGTGGTTTCGGCCTGTGCGACGCGAGAGTTGTCCAGGATTCCTCGGGCCTCCGCTCCCACGCTCATGGCGTCATGCGCGTGGGCCACATTGGCGTCACTGGTCGCCGGGTTGGCGTCCAGCAGACTCAGCGTGTAGAGGTGCTGGGCAGCTGTCACGGTCTTGTGGGAGGTCTCGTCCTGGCCCAGCACGCTCAGGAAGTCGATGGCCCCCTGATTTCCGAACTGTGCGCGTCCAGCATATTTCGCCGGAAAGTCGCCGGAATCCTTTCCGTGGTCGCCGATGCCGGAGAGGGCATAGTCGATGTCATCGATGTACGCCCCGCCCATCTTGCCCAGGCTGTCTGCCAACTCGGGCTGTTCGTGCAGCATCTTGGGGCCGTCCTCCCCGCCGTACAGGTAGGCGACCTGTTCCATGACGCCGGCGGTCGCCGCGTTGCGCAGATCCCCGCTTCCCGGGGTCATCGGATCCTTCTGCGCCATGGGGTCCGCGTCGTACGCGTATCCGGTCGTAGCTGCCTCCAAGGCGTGCCCCAGCGCGTCGTGCCCGGCCACGAACTTGTCGTTTCCCTCATATGTGGCGTCAGCCGCCCAGATGCGGTCCTGTGTCAGGTACTTGAGGTGTTCGTTGACCTCTGAGTCCTTGTTGACGGTGGACCCTCCACCGTCGGGCTGGGCGAAGAACTGGGTCGAGGCATCCGGATTGTGGCCCATCGCCTGCAGGAACCCGGTCATCGGGTCCCGCCCCCGGTCGTCCTTGCCCCAGTAGTTGAGGTCGCCCTGGTTCCAGTTGTTGACCCAGGGATTCAAGTCCTTGACGTTGTGTTGCTTGTCGTAGGTGATGAGCTTGTCGCCGTAGTCGTTGAGGAACCGGTCGTCGTAGTTCCCGAACCGCATGAGGTTGCTCATGACGGCAAACCCGCGAGGGTTGTTGGCATCGTCGGTGCCCAGTTCGCCGGGCCCCATGGCGACCACTTGCTTCTCCCAGCTGCGCATCTTCGCGCTGTCCGAGAGCGTTGCAGTGCCCAGGGTGATGCCCAGGTTCTTCTGTAGCTGCTTGGCCTCGCCCCCGCGCTTGGGGTCGTACGAGACGCCATAGGGGTCTGCGATGCCGGCGTAGAAGGTCATCATCTTCTTGGGCCCGGCATCCGTGGCGAACTGCTCGGCGAAGAGGGGATCGTTCTTGTACTTCGCCAGGTCTGCGTTGAGTGCCGCAAGCTCGGTGGTGGAGACGTCGTGCGGGTTCTTCCGCACGGTCTTGGCCGCCTGCTCAGCCGCTTTGATCGCATCCGCGGCCTCGTCCCGGTCTTTGTATCCCGCGTCGGAGAATCCGTACTCCGCGTGGTCGACGATCATCCGCAGTACCTTGGCTGCGGTGCTGTCACTCTCGGTGGCCTTCTTGAGGATGGCTTCGATGTCGTCGCGGAGGGCTGTGGCGCCCCTTCCCGCGCCCTCAGGATCGGTGGTGGGGTGGGGCACGACATCGAACGAGCCGTCGCCCTTGTCCACCACGGTGTAGTTCGGGGCGTTCTCGATCGCTGTGTTCAACCGCTGCTTGTACGTGGCAAGTTCGCCGCGTGTGTCTTTGATGATGTTCCAGACGGTCTGCGCCTGTGTGTGCGCGTCGTCGAACTCGCCGGCCGTCTTGTCGACGAACTCCCGGGTGACCGTGGCGTTGATGCCCGCCCAGTCCGCCCCGTCCGCCTTCTTCTTCAGGTTGTCGCGAGCATCGCCGGCGAGCCGCTTGAGGTCTTTCGTCATCGTCTCCCAGCGGCTGACCGCGTCGTCGAGCTTGGAGAGGTT
The DNA here is from genome assembly GCF_044460245.1 of Streptomyces sp. NPDC050145. Taxonomy (NCBI): domain Bacteria; kingdom Bacillati; phylum Actinomycetota; class Actinomycetes; order Kitasatosporales; family Streptomycetaceae; genus Streptomyces; species Streptomyces sp. NPDC050145. The sequence goes on from NZ_JBITJS010000004.1 coordinate 99,135, forward strand.
GAGGTGACGGAGCGCGTCGAGGTCCATTACTTGCCCGAGGTCCTCTCGTCGAAGCCTTTGTCCAGAGTGGAGATGCTGCTGATCACGCCTTCGATGTAGACCTCGTCCTTGGCGTGCGTGCTCTGGGTGACGTGAAGGTGGTTCGAGATGTGTGCGGTCGCGTCGAGCAGTGACTGCACCTGGTCGATCCAGTGCGTCGCGACATGGTCGATGGCCGCGCCGAGTTCGAAGCCGTCGCTCTTCTTCATACTGTCCACCACGCTCATGGAGGCGAGGCGGGCCTTGTCACTGACGTCGCCGAAGTCCTTGTGCAGGTCGTGCGCAGCTTTCCCCACGGCGATGAGGTCCTTGTCGTCAACCTTGAGGTCACCGTATGTGCTGGGTCCGCTGCCACCAGGATCAACAGGGACGCTGTTGAGCTGCATCTGTGTGGAGTGGCGTTCCGCCGCTTCCTTCTTGAGCCGTTCCCACTCGTCCCATGCCATGGGCGACTTGCCTCCCCGCGCCGAGAATTTCCGTTGCTGGTGCGACTGTCGGATGTGCAGAATCCGAGCAACCTAGCAATTCGAGACAGCGATCTTGCAGGCTGTTGCCCTTTAGGGCGCGGGCTTGACGAGAAGTGGCTGAAATTTGCTGGTCGTGATGAGCGGGTTCGCGAACGGATACTCGGGGTTCTCGCAGGCGTCAGCCCGCGAATCCGGGACCCCCTAGGCTCGCCCCGTGACCGATGACATCGCGTACGACATACGGATCCGGCCCGGCAGCGGGGACGACGCGCCCGCCATTCTCGGGATGCTCGACGGTGCTGTGGCCTGGATGAACTCACGGGGGAACACGGAGCAGTGGGGGACCGTGCCGTACTCGCGGACGCGGGGCGGTACCGAGCGCGTCGAGCGGTACACCACCGTCAACCAGCCCTTCGTCGCCGAGCTGGACGGCGTGCCCGTCGGGGCCGTCGTGCTGGACACCGGGCCCAGCCCGCAGATGCCGATCGCTCCGGCTGGTGAACCCGAGCGCTACGTACGGCTGTTGATCAGCGACCGGCGGCGGGCGGGGCTCGGGATCGGGGCGGCGCTGCTCGCGCGGGCCGTGGAGGAGACGCGGCGGGCCGACGTGGGGCTGCTGCGGGTGGACTGCTGGGCGGGCGGCGGAGGGCAACTCGTCGCGTACTACGAGCGGAACGGGTTCGTCCGTACGGAGAGCTTCCGGTCCGGTCAGTGGCCCGGGCAGGTGCTGGCCCGGCGGGTCGACGCGGGCTGACGTGGGCTGACGCCGAAAGGGCGCCCCCTTCGCGGAGATCGTCCGCGAGCGGGGGCGCCCTTTCGTCTTCGCGCAGCCCAGCGCCGTTGGGCTGCGACCGAGGCCGTGACCGGAATCGAACCGGCGTGCTTCGCTTTGCGCAACGAATCCCTCAACCACTCGGGCACACGGCCATGAGACGTGCTGTTCAGTTGTGCGCGTGCTTCTCCGCGGGCGGAGCCCGCTCCCCGCAGCGACGCGTACCGAACCTTTGCTCAACTGGACCTATACGACCCCCGCCTGCCCCTGTCCGCCGCGGACTGCGCGGCCCTCGAAGATCTCGCCGCGACCTGGTCCGGGACCCCCGCCCCGTACAACCTCACGCAGGCCCTGACGGCGGGTCTGCCGCCGACCGTCCATGCACCCCGAGCCTTCGTCACCCGATGCCTCCGCGACAAGATCCGGCTGACGCTGCCGCTGACGTACAGGGCGACGCCGGCGATCGAAACAGGAATGGACAGCCCGAGTGCGATTACGGCTTCTGTCCAGTCGCGTTCGGCTGGTCTTGTGTGGGAAGTCGCGGTCGAACTCGCGTGGTTGCATGGCCGGCTGTCAGCGGGCCTTCTCCGGACTTACTGCTCGCGGTCGCGGAAGGCCGGCGCCTTCGGGAAGGTGACGCGGGTGCAGTCGTGGCGCTCGGTGATGTCGTTCACGTAGGCACGGAAGAGGGATTCGGTCGTTCCGGAGTTCAGGACGCGGTCGTAGTCGGGGTGGACGGACAGCGTGTGCAGGGCAGGGCGGCCCGCGCACACGGACGAGGCCCACCAGATGCCGTCGTGACCGCCTGCCGAGCCCAGTTCGATGTGCTCGGCGCCGCCGTCCATGAGGAACGGGATCCGGTACCCGACCGTACGGGCCTCGGGTCCGGCGTAAGTGGCGGTGCGCAGCCACCAGGGACTGTGGCCGAGCGCGTGGTCGGTCTGGTCGCGGTCCTTCTCCGGCATGGCTTCGGCGATCGTGCGGATCTTGTCGGGGCTCGGAGCCAGGACGCAGGTCTCGGCGTGGGCCGACGCGGCGGCGGGGACGGACAGGGCCCGGTCGGGCAGCCGGTAGTCGTCGTTGCGCCGCAGGTGGGCCGGGTAGAACGCGCAGGATCCGGTGGCCGTACGAGCAGGGCGAAGCTTCACCGAGGTCTCGGGGAGCGGGCCCTTCACCTCGGGGAGCTTCGAGTCGCAGTGGTAACGATCGGCGACCCGCCCGGCGGCGTCCCGCGCGAGTTCGGCCAGGCGCAGTCGGTCCGCGTGGGGGAGCGGCTCGTACGCGGCCCGTGCCGTGACGTGGAAGAGCCGGTCGGGGCCGCACTCGGCGCGGACGGTCACGGAATCGGCGTCGTACCAGCCGAGCGTGCCGTCGCCGAGGGGGTACGGCTCGGGGCGGACGGCCCGTGCCGTGACGTCATCGGCGTAGATCCGATCGAAGGAATCGAACGGGTCGTCGTTCATGTCGAGTTCCCCGCCGAGCAGAACGCCGGGGCCGGGATGACGGCCGATCGTCGTGGCCGGTGGCGGTGTGGCGGGACCGAGGTCATCGCGGAACACCTGGAGCCGGAACAGCCCGTCGTTCTTCTCGGCCGTTCCCCGGTAGACGTCGCAGATCTCGTACGAGCTCCCGTCGGTCCCGAGGACGCCCTCCCGTGCGAAGGCTCGTCCCGTCCCGCCGCGCAGCTCCATCACCTCCGAGCCGGAGACGAGCCCCGCGCACGCGGCGCCGATGTTCCGCTCGCTGGAGGCCCGGTCGCGGATGTCGTCGACGGTCAGCATCCCCGCGTACAGACTCAACGCGATCCCGCCGACGGCCACCGCTCGCCACCCTTTGACCAACCCCGCCCGCACGAAAGCCCCTTCGCCCTGGACCGCACCACACGACCGACCGCCGCATGGACCTGTCAGAGGGTAACGGCGGCCGATTCCCGACGTTCGTGTCATGGACGTGGCCGGGATGCCTGGCAGAGGGCTCGGTCCGCATGCCGAAGGGGCGCCCCGTGCAGACGGGGCGCCCCTTCAGGTGGCGCAGCTCAGCGCCGTTGAGCTGCGTCGGAGGCCGTGACCGGAATCGAACCGGCGTGCTTCGCTTTGCAGGCGAATCCCTCAACCACTCGGGCACACGGCCATGAGACGTGCTGTTCAGTTGTGCGCGTGCTTCTCCGCGGGCGGAGCCCGCCGATGGATGCGGCGCAGGCGAATCCCTCAACCACTCGGGCACACGGCCAAGCAGGTTCGGTCGGGGGTGCCTTTCGGCGGGCTCCCGGTCGAACTGCAATGACCGTACGAGGCCTGGCGCGACCTGCTCAAGGGATCCGGGCGGGGCGCAACACGACTGCCACACCCCGTTCACGGGTGGGGGCGGAGGGTGGGCGGTCGTACGACCAAGGGACCAGGAAGAAGGGGGTCCTCCGACAGGGGTCAGGGGGTGTCATGCCCCTTACTCTGATGCTCATGGCCGCCCTCGAAGACGACGTCACCGCCGCATCCGTCCCGGCACCCGCATCCGAGTCCACCGGCGACATCGCCGACACCGAGGACGGCGGTGTCCTGGGGCGGGCCTATCGCGCGCTCAGTATCGGGGTCGTCACCGTCGTCCTGCTGATCGCCTTCGAGGCGACCGCCGTGGGTACCGCGATGCCGGTCGCCGCGCGGGAGCTGGACGGGGTGTCGCTGTACGCGTTCGCGTTCTCGGGGTACTTCACGACGAGCCTGTTCGGCATGGTGCTCGCCGGGCAGTGGGCCGACCGGAGCGGGCCGCTGGGGGCGCTGAGCGCCGGGATCGGGGCGTTCGCGGCCGGGCTCGTGCTCGCCGGAACCGCCGGGACCATGTGGCTGTTCGTCGCCGGGCGGGCCGTGCAGGGGCTCGGCGGCGGCCTCGTCATCGTCGCCCTGTACGTCGTCGTCAGCCGGGCCTACCCGGAGCGGCTGCGGCCCGCGATCATGGCGGCGTTCGCGGCGAGCTGGGTCGTGCCGTCCATCGTCGGGCCGCTCGCCGCCGGGGCCGTCACCGAGCACCTGGGATGGCGCTGGGTGTTCCTGGGGATCCCGGTGCTGGTGCTGCTGCCGCTCGGGCTCGCGGTGCCGCAGATCCGGCGCCGGGCCGGCGGTCCGCCCGCCACCGGCACCCCCGCCGGTGAGAAGGGGGCCGGGCTCGACCGGCGGCGGATCCGGCTCGCGTTCGGGATCTCGCTCGGGGCGGGACTGCTCCAGTACGCCGCCCAGGACCTGCGCCTCCTCTCCCTGCTGCCCGGCCTCGCGGGCGCCGCGCTGCTCGTGCCGTCCGTGCTCGGCGTGCTGCCCCGCGGCACGTACCGGGCGGTGCGCGGGCTGCCGTCGGTGGTGCTGCTGCGCGGGATCGCGTCCGGGGCTTTCATCGCGGCCGAGTCCTTCGTCCCGCTGATGCTGGTCACGCAGCGGGGCCTGTCGCCGACGCTGGCCGGGTTCTCGCTGGCCGCGGGCGGCGCGACCTGGGCGCTGGGCTCGTGGGTGCAGTCCCGGCCCCGCCTGGAGCCGTACCGGCAGCGGATGGTCGCCGGCGGCATGGTGCTGGTCGCCGCCGCGATCGCGACCGCGCCGAGCGTCCTGATCGCGGCCGTCCCCGTCTGGATCGTCGCGGTGGCCTGGGCCTTCGGCTGCCTGGGCATGGGGCTCGTGATCTCGTCCACCAGCGTGCTGCTGTTCCAGCTGTCCGCGCCGCAGGAGGCCGGGGCGAACTCCGCCGCGCTGCAGATCTCCGACGGCCTCACCAGCGTCGTGCTGCTCGCGGCGGGCGGCGCCGCGTTCGCCGCGCTCGGCGGGGGAGCGGTCGGGCACGGGGTCGCGCAGGGGGCGGGCGGCTCGCACCCGGGGGCGTTCGCCGCCGTGTTCCTGCCGATGGCGGTGGTCGCGCTCGCCGGGGCCTGGGTCGGGACGCGGCTGCGGGCCGCGCGCTGAGAGGACCGGTGGGGAGGGCCTGCGGGCGGTGGAGAGGCCCGGCGGGCGGTGAAGGTGCCCCGTGGGCGTTGGAGAGGCCCGGCCGGGCGGTGACGTGATCGCGACTGCCTGTGAAAGACGGCCAGTTGATCTGTGACCCGCGTCCCAACCACCCCCGCCCGGCCTCGTCCGCCGCGCTCGTCAACCCGGCCCCCGGTAAGGTGGCCCGGTTGTCATACGTAGCCGTGATGCCGAGATCGGCGGACGCAGCCCACGTAGCGACGACGCCTACGTAGCCGTGCCGTCCAGCCCTGAGTAATCGGAGACCGTGACTACCACCGCCGCCACCAGCTCCTCGTCCCACCACCTCTCCCCGGCCTTCCCCGGCCGCGCCCCCTGGGGCACCGCCAACAAGCTGCGTGCCTGGCAGCAGGGCGCGATGGAGAGGTACATCCAGGAGCAGCCGCGGGACTTCCTGGCGGTCGCCACCCCCGGCGCCGGCAAGACGACCTTCGCGCTCACCCTCGCCTCCTGGCTGCTGCACCACCACGTCGTGCAGCAGGTGACCGTGGTCGCGCCGACCGAGCACCTGAAGAAGCAGTGGGCGGAAGCCGCGGCCCGCATAGGGATCAAGCTGGACCCCGAGTACAGCGCGGGCCCGCTCAGCAAGGAGTACCAGGGCGTCGCCGTGACGTACGCGGGCGTCGGCGTGCGGCCCATGCTGCACCGCAACCGCTCCGAGCAGCGCAAGACGCTGGTCATCCTCGACGAGATCCACCACGCCGGTGACTCGAAGTCCTGGGGCGAGGCCTGCCTGGAGGCGTTCGAGCCGGCCACCCGCCGCCTCGCCCTCACCGGCACCCCGTTCCGCTCCGACACCAACCCGATCCCCTTCGTCACGTACGAGGAGGGCAAGGACGGCATCCGGCGCTCCTCCGCCGACTACACGTACGGCTACGGCAGCGCCCTCGGCGACGGCGTCGTCCGCCCCGTGATCTTCCTCAGCTACAGCGGCAACATGCGCTGGCGCACCAAGGCCGGCGACGAGATCGCGGCGCGGCTCGGCGAGCCCATGACCAAGGACGCCGTCAGCCAGGCCTGGCGCACCGCGCTCGACCCGCGCGGCGAATGGATGCCGAGCGTGCTGCGCGCCGCCGACGCCCGCCTCACCGAGGTCAGGAAGGGCATCCCCGACGCGGGCGCCCTCGTCATCGCCTCCGACCAGGAGTCGGCGCGCGCCTACGCGAAGCTCATCCGGGAGATCACCGGGAGCAAGGCGACGCTCGTCCTCTCCGACGACACCGGCGCCTCGAAGCGGATCGACGACTTCGCCGCGAGCGAGGACCGCTGGATGGTCGCCGTCCGCATGGTGTCCGAAGGCGTCGACGTGCCGCGCCTCGCGGTCGGCGTGTACGCGACGACGATCTCGACGCCGCTGTTCTTCGCGCAGGCCGTCGGCCGTTTCGTACGGTCCCGGCGGCGCGGCGAGACGGCCTCCGTCTTCCTGCCCACCGTCCCCGACCTGCTCGGCTTCGCCAACGAGATGGAGGTCGAGCGCGACCACGTCCTCGACAAGCCGAAGAAGGAAGGCGAGGAGGACCCCTACGCCGAGTCCGAGCAGGAGATGGACGAGGCGAACAAGCAGCAGGACGAGGACACCGGCGAGCAGGAGCAGTTCTCCTTCGAGGCGCTGGAGTCCGAGGCCGTCTTCGACCGGGTCCTCTACGACGGCGCCGAGTTCGGCATGCAGGCCCACCCGGGCAGCGAGGAGGAGCAGGACTACCTCGGCATCCCCGGGCTCCTCGAACCCGACCAGGTGCAGCTGCTGCTCCAGAAGCGGCAGGCCCGGCAGATCGCGCACAGCAAGAAGAAGCCGGACAGTGAGGCCGATCTCCTTGAGATGCCGGCCGAGCGGCGGCCCGTCGTCTCCCACAAGGAGATGATGGAGCTGCGCAAGCAGCTGAACACGTTGGTCGGCGCGTACCGTCACCAGAGCGGCAAACCGCACGGCGTCATCCACACCGAGCTGCGCCGGGTGTGCGGCGGGCCGCCGAGCGCGGAGGCGACCGCGGGGCAGCTGCGGCAGCGCATCGCGAAGGTCCAGGAGTGGGCCACGCGCATGTCCTGAGCGGCGCCGGGGGCAGTTCCTGCGGGGTGTGCGGACCGGGGCATTCCCGATGATCTCCGGCTAGTTACTGACCGGATTCTGGACGGAGTCTTCCGCTGAGCGGACCGTCTCGCTAGATTCCCGGGCAACGCACACGCCCCGTGGCAGAGCCGCCGCGGAGCGCAGCCGGTACGCCCGAAGACTTGCCGTACGCACCAGACGCACGCGGCGCAGGGCCTGCTGCCGACCGGCGGCCTCTGACGCGCGTCGCCGAACGGGACCGGTGGCGCAACCGCCGCGGAGGAGACCGCCTACCTCACACTAAGGAGTGGGCGTCGTGACCGCGGAGACCTCCCAGACGCTCGACCGGGGACTACGAGTCCTCAAACTGCTCGCCGACACCGATCACGGCCTGACCGTGACCGAGCTCTCCAACAAGCTCGGGGTCAACCGGACCGTCGTCTACCGCCTCCTCGCCACGCTGGAACAGCACGCCCTGGTCCGCCGTGACCTCGGTGGCCGGGCCCGCGTGGGGCTCGGGGTGCTGCGGCTCGGCCGGCAGGTGCATCCGCTGGTGCGCGAGGCCGCGCTGCCGGCGCTGCGCTCGCTGGCCGAGGACATCGGGGCGACGGCGCATCTGACCCTCGTGGACGGGACGGAGGCCCTTGCCGTGGCCGTCGTCGAGCCGACCTGGACGGACTATCACGTGGCGTACCGGGCCGGGTTCCGGCATCCGCTCGATCGTGGGGCTGCGGGCCGGGCCATTCTCGCGGCGCGGGGCGGGTCCCTGGAGCCCGGGTACACGCTGACGCACGGGGAGCTGGAGGCGGGCGCGAGTGGTGCGGCCGCGCCGCTGCTCGGGGTGACCGGGCTCGAGGGGTCGGTCGGGGTCGTGATGCTGGCGGATGCCGTTCCGGAACGGGTGGGGCCGCGGGTTCTTGATGCGGCGCGTGAGGTTGCCGACGCCTTGCGCTGAGGGTTCGTCTGCGGCTCCGGTGGGGCTTCTCGCGCAGTTCCCCGCGCCCCTGAAATGCAGACCCTTCGGGTCGCATTTCCCCGATAGAGGCTGAGCGGCGAAGCCGCTCGCCTCTAGGGGCGCGGGGAACTGCGCGACCAGCCCCCACCGGAGCCGCAGACGAAGGACCGCCCGATACATTGGCTGCGTGTTCAATCGCCTCAGTCGTCACACCCGCCTCGCCCTGTGCGCCGTCCCCTTCGTGGGGCTGGTCGCGACGGCGGCCTTCGCCCCGCTGCCTTTCGCCGTGGCGCAGCCCGGGCCGACGACGAACGTGCTGGGGGAAGCCGGTGGCAAACCCGTCATCGAGGTGAGCGGCGCCCCCACCCGGGACACGGGCGGTCAGCTGCGCGCGGTGACGATCCTCGCGACGGGGCCGGACGCGACGCTGCACCTGGGCGGCCTGCTCGACGCCTGGTTCCGTGACGACCGCGCGGTGATGCCCAAGGACTCCGTGTATCCGCAGGGCGACACCACCAAGGAGATCGAGCAGCACAACCAGCAGGAGATGAAGGGTTCGCAGGACGCCGCGACCGAGGCCGCCCTGGACTACCTCGGCGAGGACTCCGGCAAGGTGAAGGTGTCGCTGCAGCTCGGCGACGTCGGCGGGCCCAGCGCGGGCCTGCTGTTCTCGCTCGGCATCGTCGACCTGCTCGACGGCGACGGCGCGGGCGGCGACCTGACCGGCGGGAAGTCGATCGCGGGCACGGGCACGATCGACGACGGCGGCCGGGTCGGCGCGGTCGGCGGTGTCTCGCTCAAGGTGCAGGCCGCCCACCGCGACGGGGCGACCGTCTTCCTCGTACCGAAGGCGGAGTGCCGGGACGCGAAGGCGTCGGCGCCGAAGTCGATGCGGCTGATCCCGGTGACCACGCTCAAGGGCGCGGTCACCGATCTGACGGACTTCAAGAAGGGCTCCGGGTCCGTGCCGAAGTGCTGACCCGGTGCCGGGCGGGCCGGGTCACTCCTTGACGAAGCCCTCCTGCACCAGCCAGTCCTTCGCCACGTCGTGCGGGTCCTGCCCGTCGACGTCGACCTTGGAGTTCAGGTCCTGGGCGACGGTGTTGTTCAGCTTCTTGGTGATCGGCTCGATGACCTCGGCCATCTTCGGGTACTTCTTCAGCGCCTTGCTGTTGATCACCGGGGACGCGTTGTAGTTCGGGAAGAACTTCTTGTCGTCGTCCATCACCGTGAGGTGCATGGCCTTGATGCGGCCGTCGGTCGTGAAGACCTCGCCGTAGGTGCAGGTGCCCTTGGCGGCCTGCGTGTAGATGATGCCGGTGTCCATCTGCGTGATGTTCTTGGCCGGCAGCTTCATCCCGTACTTCTTCTCCATGCCGGGCAGCCCGTCGGCCCGGTTGGCGAACTCGCTCTCCACGCACAGCGTGACCGCGCCCGGGTCCTTCTTCGAGAGCGCGGCGACGTCGGAGAGCGTCTTGGTGCCGTACTTCTTGTACTTGGCCTGGTTCATGGCGAGCGCGTACGTGTTGTTGAGCGCGGCCTTCGGCAGCCAGGTGACGCCGTTCTTCGCGTCGGCGTCGCGGACCGCCGTCCACTGCTTCTGCGGGTCGGGGATGGGCGCGGAGTTGCCGAGGTACGTGATCCAGCCGGTGCCCGTGTAGTCGTACATGGCGTCCGCGTCACCGGACTTGATGGCCTCGCGGGCGCCGATGGAGCCCTGGATGCCGGTCCGGTCGAGGACGTCGGCGCCGGCCGCCTTGAACGCGATGCCCATGATCGCGCCGAGGATCAGCTGCTCGGTGAACTCCTTGGACGCGACCGTGATGTCCGCGCCCTTCAGCGGCTCGCCCTGGCCGACCGAGCCCGGGTGCACGTCGTCGACCAGCGGGCTGCCGCTGGTGAGCCCGCAGCCCGAGAGCCCGGCCAGCAGGGTCAGACCGGACAGCGCGGCGGCGACCACGCGTACGCGGTACCTCATGAGCGCACCTCCAGACCGCGCGGCCGCAGCAGGAGCTCGGCCAGGGACGCCAGCCAGTCCACGAGCAGCGCGAGCGCGATCGTCAGGATCGAGCCGAGCATCAGGACCGGCATGCGCTGATTGGTGATGCCGGTGGTGATCAGGACGCCGAGCCCGCCGCCGCCGCCGAACGTGGCGAGCGTGGCGGTGCCGACGTTGAGGACGAGGGCCGTGCGCACACCGGCCAGGATCAGCGGTACGGCCAGCGGCAGTTCGACCTTGCGGAGGACGCCGAGCGGCGACATGCCGATGCCGCGGGCCGCCTCGAGGAGTGTCGGGTCGTTCGCCTTGAGGCCCGCGATCGTGTTGGAGAGCACCGGCAGGATCGCGTAGATGATGATGCCGATGAGGGCCGACTTCTCGCCGATGCCGAGCCAGATGACGAGCAGGGCGAGCAGGCCGATCGCCGGGGTGGCCTGCCCCATGTTCGCGATGGTCAGGGCGATCGGGGTCGCCTTGCGGAACATCTTGCGGGTCAGCAGGATGCCCAGCGGGATCGCGATGATCAGCACGAAGAACGTGGAGATCACGGTGAGGCTGATGTGCTGGCGCAGCGCCTTCCACACCTGGCCGTTGGAGAGCGCGTTCTCGGAGATCGGGTCGAGGTCCGCGTTCGCGAACCACAGCCAGGTGCCGAGGAGCACCAGGATCAGTACGGCGGGCAGGAACGTCAGCTTCTGCCAGGTGATGCGGCGGGCCGGCCGGGGCGCGGGCGGCTGGGCCTCCTGCTCGGCCTCGCCGTCGTCGCGGAACGCGAGGCCCTTGACCTCGTGCTCGCCCTGGGGACGGGCGGGGTCCTGCTTGCGGGGACTGCTCACGCCTTCGCCTCCCCCTCGGCGGCCGTCGCGCCCTCCTGCTCCTCGTGGGTCTGCTGGGCGCGGTGCTCCTCCAGCTCGTGCTGGTGCTCGACGGCCTCGAGGCGGTCGGCCTCCAGGAGTTCGTGCACGGAGTTCATGAGCGTCTCCATGTCGACGACGCCCTCGTACTCGCCGCGCCGGCCGGTGACCGCGACCCGGCCCGCGTTGTCCGTGAGGACGGCCTCCAGCGCGTCGCGCAGGGTCGCGTCCCAGGTCACCGTGTCGTGGACCAGGGTGCCGGCGCGGGCCAGGGAGCCCTTGGCCCGCATCAGGTCGCCGCGCCGCAGCCACTTGTAGGGGCGGCGGCGCTTGTCGAGCAGCAGCAGCTCGTTCGTCCCCGCCGCGCGGAGCTTGTTGAAGATCTCCTGGAGCGGGTCGTCGACCTGGACGGTGGGGTAGTCGGTCACCTCGACGTCGCGGACGCGGGTGAGGTTGAGGCGCTTGAGCGCGGCGCCCGCGCCGACGAAGCCGGAGACGAAGTCGTCGGCCGGGTTGGTGAGGATCGCCTCGGGGGTGTCGAACTGGGCGATGTGCGACTTCTCGCGGAGCACCGCGATTCGGTCGCCGAGCTTGATCGCCTCGTCGAAGTCGTGGGTGACGAAGACGATCGTCTTGTGAAGCTCGTGCTGGAGCCGGATCAGCTCGTCCTGGAGGTGGTCGCGGGTGATCGGGTCGACGGCGCCGAACGGCTCGTCCATCAGCAGTACGGGCGGGTCGGCGGCGAGCGCCCGGGCCACGCCGACGCGCTGCTGCTGGCCGCCGGAGAGCTGGCGCGGGTAGCGGCCGTGGAACTCGCCGGGGTCGAGCCCGACGAGGTCCAGCATCTCCTCGACCCGCGACTTGATCCTCGACTTGGACCAGCCGACCATCTTCGGGACGAGCGCGATGTTCTGGGCGACGGTCATGTGCGGGAACAGGCCCGAGGACTGGATCGCGTAGCCGACCTTGCGGCGCAGCTTCACCGGGTCCATGTCGGTGACGTCCTCGCCGCCGATGCGGATGCGGCCGCCGGTCGGCTCGATCAGCCGGTTGATCATCTTCAGGGTCGTCGACTTCCCGCAGCCCGAGGGGCCGACGAAGATGATCAGCTCGCCCGCCTTGATCTCCATGTTCACGCTGTCCACGGCCGGGTCGGCCGAGCCGGGGTAGCGCTTGCTGAGGTTCTCCAGCTCGATGCTGGCCCCGGACGCGGCCGTCGCGTTCGTCGCGGGCGCGTCGGCAGTGGCTTCAGACACGGATCCCCCTCGGGATGGTCAGCCGTCCGATGAGGACGTACGCGGCGTCGAACAGCAGGGCGAGGATGATGATGCCGAGGGTGCCGGCGAGCACCTGGTTGAGCGCGTTCTTGCTGCCCAGCGAGGCGATGCCGCGGAAGATCTCGTTGCCGAGGCCGGGGCCCGAGGCGTACGCGGCGATGGCCGCGATGCCCATGAGCATCTGGGTGGAGACCCGGATCCCGGTGAGGATCGGCGGCCAGGCCAGCGGCAGCTCGACCTTGACGAGCCGGGCGAGGCGGGACATCCCGATGCCCTTCGCCGCGTCGATCAGCGAGGGGTCGACGCCGCGCAGCCCGACGATCGAGTTCCGCACGATCGGCAGCAGCCCGTACAGGGTCAGCGCGATGACGGTCGGGGCGACGCCGAGGCCGACGATCGGGATGAGCAGACCGATCATGGCCAGCGAGGGGATCGTCAGGATGGTGGAGGTGGCGGTCGTCGCCAGGTTCCCGCCCCATTCGCTGCGGTACGTGAGGACGCCGACGAGGACGCCGATCACGGTGGCGACGACCATGCACTGGAAGACGGCGCTGGCGTGCTGCGCCGCGTCGGCGAGCAGCTGCTGGTGCCGGTTGACCAGGTAGTCCCAGAAGTTCATCGGCCCTCCCGGAAGCAGCCCCGGAAACAGTCCGGGAAGCGGTCCCGGAAGCCCGACACCCGCACGTCCATCGCGCCTCACCGCCGGGCCGTGCTCGTAACCGTCAGGAATCTCCCGACGCCTGCTCCACCAGCGGGATGATCCGCAGCGGAACGGGATTTTCCATGACGATCGCCGTGGAAGCCCGGACGATGCCATCAAAACCGACAACGAGGTCGATCACCCGTTGGAGATCCGCGTTCGAGCGGGCCACGAGCCGGCACAGCATGTCGCCGCTGCCCGTCGTCGTGTGCAGCTCCAGGACCTCGGGGACGGTCGCCAAATGGGCCCTGACGTCGGCCCCTTGGCCCTGCCGGATCTGCAGCGTGGCGAACGCGGTGACCGGGTAGCCGAGCGCCGCCGGGTCCACCTGGGGGCCGAAGCCGCGGATGACTCCATTCGACTGAAGGCGGTCGAGCCGGGCCTGCACGGTGCCGCGCGCGACCCCGAGCCGCCGCGACATCTCGAGCACCCCGATCCGCGGCTCCCGCGCCAGCAGCAGGATGATCCGGCCGTCCAGATGATCGATCGCCATGCGCCCCTCCAAGGTGGTCATCCTGTACACACAGCCCGCAGAAACGGACCCGGCACTGGTCAGATTGCCCAGCGAATACGCAAACTATTGCGCACCTTGTGGAACGGCGAGAGCCTCGCCGTATGACGCAGACCACAGACCACACCCCCGACACCGCCCGGCAGGCCGACCCCTTCCCGGTCAAGGGGATGGACGCGGTCGTCTTCGCCGTGGGCAACGCCAAGCAGGCCGCGCACTACTACTCGACGGCCTTCGGCATGAAGCTGGTCGCCTACTCCGGACCGGAGAACGGCAGCCGCGAGACCGCCTCCTACGTCCTGACGAACGGCTCCGCCCGCTTCGTGTTCACCTCCGTCATCAAGGCCTCCACCGACTGGGGCCACTTCCTCGCGGAGCACGTGGCGGAGCACGGCGACGGCGTCGTCGACCTCGCCATCGAGGTGCCCGACGTGCGCGCCGCCTACGCGTACGCCACCGAGCACGGCGCCCGCGGCCTGACGGAGCCCTACGAGACGAAGGACGAGCACGGCACCGTCGTGCGCGCGGCCATCGCCACGTACGGCAAGACCCGCCACACCCTCGTCGAGCGCAGCGGCTACGACGGCCCGTACCTGCCCGGCTTCGAGGCCGCCGCCCCCATCGTCGAGCCCCCGGCCAAGCGCACCTTCCAGGCCATCGACCACTGCGTCGGCAACGTCGAACTCGGCCGCATGAACGAGTGGGTGGCGTTCTACAACAAGGTCATGGGCTTCACGAACATGAAGGAGTTCGTGGGCGACGACATCGCGACCGAGTACAGCGCGCTGATGTCCAAGGTCGTCGCCGACGGCACGCTCAAGGTCAAGTTCCCGATCAACGAGCCGGCCGTCGCCAAGAAGAAGTCCCAGATCGACGAGTACCTGGAGTTCTACGGCGGCGCCGGCGTCCAGCACATCGCCCTCGCCACGAACGACATCGTCGCCTCCGTACGGGCCATGCGCGCGGCCGGCGTCCAGTTCCTCGACACCCCGGACTCCTACTACGACACCCTCGGCGAGTGGGCCGGCGAGACCCGCGTCCCCGTCGAGACCCTGCGCCAGGAGAAGATCCTCGTCGACCGCGACGAGGACGGCTACCTGCTGCAGATCTTCACCAAGCCGGTCCAGGACCGTCCGACCGTCTTCTTCGAGATGATCGAGCGCCACGGCTCCATGGGCTTCGGCAAGGGCAACTTCAAGGCCCTGTTCGAGGCGATCGAGCGGGAGCAGGAAAAGCGCGGCAATCTGTGATCCTCGCTCGTAGTCTGGCCGCATGGCCAGGATCAACGACGTAGGCGGCATGACAGGGTTCGGCGTCATCGACACCAGCGACGACGCCGAACCCTTCCACGCGGACTGGGAGGCGCGCGTCTTCGCGCTCCAGCGCGCGCTGCTCGTGAAGAAGGTGTTCAACCTCGACGAGTTCCGGGACGCGATCGAGACGATGCCGCCCCAGGAGTACCTCGCGGCCTCGTACTACGAGCGCTGGTTCCACGCGATCCGCACGCTCCTCGAGCGCAAGGGCGTCATCGAGGCGGGAGCCCTCGACCATGCCTGAGGCCGCCGCGCTCTTCTCACCGGGCGACACGGTCCGTACGTACGGCCATGACCCGGTGCATCACACCCGGCTGCCGCGCTACGCCCGCGGCAAGCTCGGCGTCGTCGTCGAGCCCGAGGGCCCCGCGCCGCTCGCCGACCTCCGGTCCCAGGGGCGCGACGACGCCCCCGTCGAGATGATCTACGCCGTGCGGTTCAGCGCGCGCGAGCTGTGGGGCGAGGGTGACCACGAAGTCGTCCTCGACCTGTCGCAGAGCTACCTGGAGGCAGCCGATGTCCGGTGACCACGACGACGCGGTGATCTCCCGTCAGGTACGGCGTCTGGAGACGCTGTTGGAGGAGCGGGGCATCGTCGGCGGCGACACCGTCGACGAGGTCATCGACGGCTTCCTGTCCGGGGCCTCGCCGCTGAACGGGGCGAAGGTCGTGGCCCGCGCCTGGACCGACCCCGACTTCAAGGCGCGGCTCCTGGAGGACGGGACCGCCGCGGTCGGCGAACTCGGCTTCAGCTCGGGCGGCGTCCAGAAGCAGCGGCTCCGGGTCGCCGAGAACACGGACTCCGTCCACAACGTGATCGTCTGCACGCTCTGCTCCTGCTACCCGCTGCGGCTGCTCGGGCCCTCGCCCGGCTGGTACAAGAGCGAGGCGTACCGCTCGCGCGTGGTGCGGGAGCCGCTGGCGGTGCTCGCCGAGTTCGGGGTCGAGCTGGAAGAGGCCGTCTCGGTCCGCGTCTGGGACTCCAGCGCGGAGACCCGCTACATGGTCCTCCCACGCCGCCCCGCGGGCTCGGAGGGCCTGTCGGAGGCGGAGCTGGTGTCGCTGGTGACGCGGAACGGGTTGATCGGCACGGCCGCGGTCTGACCGAGGCCCCAGGTGGGTGCCTCGCGCGGCCGTCCTCCGACTGCTGCGCCGTCGTGGTTGCTCGCGCAGTTCCCCGCGCCCCTGAAATGCATGGCGCTTCGCGCCGCATTTCCCCGACGGGGCACCGCCCGATGAGATGCCGCACGAAGTGCGCATCTCAGGGGCGCGGGGAACTGCGCGACCAGCCCCCACCGGAGCCGCACCCCCCTCGCTCGCCGGAGGCTAACGGCGCGTCGGGGCCCACATCTGTTCCGGCCCACCCTCGTCCGGCTCCCCGAGGGACTCCAGCTCCGCGCGGCAGCGATCCGCGTCCAGGGGGGAGAACGCCGGGTTGATCCGGAGGGCCTCGTCGAGATGCCGCCGGGCGGGCCCGGCGAGCTCCAACTCCCGTTCCACCGCCCCCCGGTGATACATGAACAAGGCGACCCGCACCGTACCGGCCTTCTGTCGATCCGTGGCCCGCCGCAGATACCCCAGCGCCTCACGATCGTCCCCGGCCCGGTGCAACGCCCACCCGAGCGCGTCCGCGACCCCCACACTCGGCGCCCGCCTCCACTCCGCCCGGAGCCGAGACACGGCCGCCCCCGCGTCCCCGTGATCGGCCTCGAGCCGCCCGAGCACCACCACGTCCCCCGCGCCCGCCCCGCGCTGCCGCAGCGCGTCGTACTCCGTGCGGGCCGCGTCCGTCATGCCCAGCGACTCGTACAACTCGCCCAGCTCCAGCACGTACGCGGGCGCGGGCCGCAGCTCGATCGCCCGCCGGTACGCCCGCAGCGCCTCCGAGGACCGCCCCAGCGAGGCGAGCGCACGGCCTCGCCCGGCCAGCGCGGCGGCACTGCCCGGATCGGCGCCGAGCGCCGCGTCGAAGTGCCGCAGCGCCCCCTCCGCGTCACCCCGCTCCCAGGCCAGGTCACCCCCTTGCGCCAGCAGCGCGGCCTGCTCGGCGGGCGTCCCGGCACGGGCCTGGGCGTCGGACAGCACCGCCTCCGCGTCCTCCCGCCAGCCCCGGTCCCGGTACACGGCGACGGTGCGCAGCGTCACCGCCGTCCCGGACGCCAGCTCGGTCAGCTTCTCCAGGTTCTTCCCGGCCGCCTTGCCGTTCCCGAGCCCCTGATAGGCGTCGACCAGATACGCGTACGAGGACCAGCGGCCCGGCGCCAGCTTCCGCGCCCGCTCGCCGAAGGTGCGGGCCCCGGGCCAGTCGCCGCGCGCGACGGCCAGCGCGGCGAGCCCGTCGAGCGCCGCCGCGTTGCCCTGGGGCCGCGCCCGCAGCGAGTCCCGCAACGCCCGTTCGGCGCGCGGGAAGTCGGCCGCCCGCGCGGTGCGCGTGCCGCGCTCCACGTACGCGGCCCCGAGTTCGGCGAGCGCCGCGTCGTCGCGCGGGTGCTCCCGGACCCCGGCCTCGCGTTCGCGGATCAGCGCCGTGAGGTCGGGCAGCGCGGCGGGCGCCCCGACCGCGGCCGCGATCACCGCCCGCCCGGCCGGACCGGGCAGCGCGCCCGCCCGGGGCGGCTCCGCACCGGGCAGCAGCACGAGCACCCCGCCGAGCACCGCGCACCCGGCGACGGCGGCGCCGGCGCCGATCAGCGCCCGCCGCACCGTGCGCGAACGGCCGCGCGACGGAAGGTTCCAGGCGCCGGGCCCGCCGCTCCCGTCGGTCCCGCCGGTCTCGTCGTGCGCCGCACCCGCGGCGTTCCCGGAGTTCTCGAGGGTCTCCATAGGGCACACATTGGGTCAATACGAAGAGCGCATCACGGCAACATTCCGCCTGGCGGGAGGGCATCGCTCATTCGGTTCACACGCGTGGCCCCGAGTGCCACGCTGAGGACATGACCAGCACACTTGTCGAACGACTTCAGGAAGTACTGCCGGCCGGGTCGGTCATCGCCGACCCCGACATCACGACCGCGTACGCGAACGACATGGCGAGCTTCTGCGACGCGGGCGCCCCGGCCGTCGTCGTCCTGCCGCGCACGGTCGAAGAGGTCCAGCACGTCATGCGCACCGCCACGGCACTGCGTGTCCCGGTCGTTCCGCAGGGCGCCCGCACGGGCCTGTCGGGCGGGGCCAACGCCTCCGACGGCTGCATCGTGCTGTCCCTGGTCAAGATGGACCGCATCCTGGAGATCGACGTCGTCGACCGGATCGCGGTCGTCGAACCGGGCGTCGTCAACGCCACGCTCTCCCGCGCGGTCAACGAGCACGGCCTCTACTACCCGCCGGACCCCTCCAGCTGGGAGATGTGCACCATCGGCGGCAACATCGGCACGGCCTCGGGCGGCCTGTGCTGTGTGAAGTACGGGGTGACGGCCGAGTATGTGCTCGGCCTCGACGTCGTCCTCGCCGACGGACGCCTGCTCTCCACCGGCCGGCGCACGGCCAAGGGCGTCGCCGGCTACGACCTGACGCGGCTGTTCGTCGGCTCCGAGGGCAGCCTCGGCATCGTGGTCGGCGCGACCCTCGCGCTCAAGCCGCAGCCGCCCCGGCAGCTGGTCCTCGCCGCCGAGTTCGGGTCGACGGACGCCGCCTGCGACGCCGTCTGCAAGATCATGGCGGACGGGCACGTCCCGTCCCTGCTCGAACTGATGGACCGTACGACGGTCAAGGCGGTCAACGACCTCGCCCACATGGGGCTGCCCGAGACCACCGAGGCGCTGCTCCTGTGCGCCTTCGACACCCTGGACCCGGCCGCCGACCTGGCCGCCGTCGGCGCGCTGTGCGAGGCCGCGGGCGCCACCCAGGTCGTCCCCGCCGAGGACACCGCCGAGTCCGAACTGCTGCTCCAGGCCCGCCGCCTGTCGCTGACCGCCCTCGAAGCGGTCAAGGGCACGACGATGATCGACGACGTGTGCGTGCCCCGTACCCGGCTCGCCGAGATGCTCGCCGGCGTCGAGCGGATCGCCGAGAAGTACGCGCTGACCATCGGTGTCTGCGCGCACGCGGGCGACGGCAACACCCATCCCACCGTCTGCTTCGACGCGCAGGACGCCGACGAGGGCCGCCGCGCCCGCGAGTCCTTCGACGAGATCATGGCCCTCGGTCTGGAGCTCGGCGGCACCATCACCGGCGAGCACGGCGTCGGCGTACTGAAGAAGGAGTGGCTGGCGCGCGAGCTCGGGCCGGTCGGGGTCGAGGTCCAGCAGGCGGTGAAGGCGGCCTTCGACCCGCTGGGTCTCCTCAACCCCGGCAAGCTGTTCTGAGCGTTCCCGCGAACACCCTGTGGTCCGGACCCGGCGTCGCCGGGTCCGGATATCGGTTCCTGGACGTGCCCCCGTTGCCCGCCGCTCACCGCTCGTCGGACGAGGACTCGTCCGACGGCCACGGGTCGCGCAGGTACAGGTCGTCGGCCAGAAGGGGCGCGAGCAGCTCGGCGAGGCCGTCCTCGATGCCGAGCCGCTCGGCCTCAGAGCCCGGAGGAACCACCCGCAGCGTCCGCTCCAGCCAGGCCGACACCTGCGCGGCGGGCGCCTCCAGGAGCGCGTCGCCGTCGGGGGAGCTCAGCGCCATCAGCACGACGCTGCGCCCCTCGACCTTCGTCGGCCACACCCGCACGTCGCCGTGCCCGCACGGCCGGAAGACGCCCTCGACGAGCAGCTCGCGCGCGAACGTCCAGTTGACCGGGTGCTCCGAACCGATGTGGAAGGAGATGTGGACGGCGAAGGGGTCGTCCGAACGGTAGGTGAGGCGGGCCGGGACGGGGATGCTGCGCTCCGGTGAGAGCACCAGCCTGAGCTCGAGTTCACGTTCCACCGTGGTGTACATGGCGTGCGCTTCCTTTCCTCGCGAAGGGCCCTCGGGTGGGCCCGTGCAAGGTGAGAGCGCGAGGTGGGCTCGGCATTACGCGACTTCTCGAAGTTTTCTCAGAAGTTTTTTCCGGGGCCCGGACCGGCCCTCCGCGAGCTCCCGTACGGGGGTCGGTACGGGCGGAGCGGCACGGGCACATGCGGCGGTCTGATAGATGTGGAGGCCACAACAAGACCCCCGAGCAGATACGGGACGACGGACATGAGCGCCCCAACCCCGGCCCCCGGCGACGACAGGCCCCGCGAAGGCTACTACCCCGACCCGTCCATTCCCGGATATGTCCGGTACTGGAACGGGGCCGCCTGGGTCCCCGGCACCAGCCGCCCCGCCCCGTCCGACGGCGAGCCCCTGCCGGCCCCCGCCGGAGCCGCCTCCGCGCAGGCCCCCGCGCCCGCCGCACCGGAGCCCGCGCCCGCCGAGGAGACCGGCCCCGTCTTCCTCGACGAGGAGCCCTCCGTCCGTACGGAGCGCGGCCCCGAGACGACCGCCTCCCCGCAGGTCTCCGCATCCGGATTCGCCGCGCAGGAACCGGCGTCCGCCTGGCAGGCCGACGCCGCGCGCCAGGCGGGCTTCGGCGGCGAGCAGGACCGCCGGGTGTCCTGGGGTTCCAAGGAGCCGGCCGAGGAGCCGCCCGCGGCCCCGCAGGCCCCCACGCCCACGCCCCCGCCCACGCCCGCGCCCGCCGACGGCACCGTCGCGATCCGCGCCGTGCGCCCCGGGCCCGAGCAGCGGACCCCGCGCACCGACGGCACCATGACCATCCGCGCCGTACCGCAGCAGGCCCCCGCGTCCGAGCCGACGGACCCTCAGGGCCCGCGCTCCGCCCCGGCCGACCCCCGCGTCGGCGCCCAGGCCGCCCCGCCCGCGGCCCCGGCGCCCGCTCCGGCCCCGCAGCCCCCCGTCACCCCGCAGGGCCCCGGCTACGGCTACCCCCAGCCTCAGCCCCAGCAGCAGCCGCACCAGCCGCAGTCCGGCTACGGCTACCCACAGCAGGCACAGCCCGCGCAGCCGGCCGCTCCGGGTCCGGTCACCCAGGGCCCCGGCGGCGGTTCGCCGTCCTGGGCGCAGCAGGTGCACCACCTGGCGACGCCGGGTCAGGAGGCGCAGGGCGCGCCCGTCACGCCGTTCAAGCCGGTCGCCGAGGACCCGTTCCTCGCCGTCGCACAGGCCGCCGCGGCAGCCCGCCCGGCCGGTCTCGGCAAGCGGTTCGTGGCCCGGCTGATCGACTCGCTCGTCGTCGGCGCGGTCACGGCCGTGGCCGCCGTCCCGCTCGGCACCAAGGCCCTCGACCACGTCACCGGCAAGATCGACGAGGCGAAGGCCTCCGGCCGTCAGGTCACCGTCTGGCTGCTCGACGGCACGACCGGCACCTACCTCGGCATCGTCCTCGCCGTGCTCCTCGTCGTCGGTGTCCTCTACGAGGCCCTGCCGACCGCCAAGTGGGGCTGGACCCTCGGCAAGAAGCTGATGGGCCTGAGCGTGCGCGAGATCGAGGGCACCGACTCCCCGAGCTTCGGCGCGGCCCTGCGCCGCTGGCTCGTGTACAGCGTCCCGGGCCTGCTCGCCATCGGTGTCCTCGGTGTCCTGTGGGGCGCCTTCGACCGCCCCTGGCGCCAGTGCCTGCACGACAAGGCGGCCGGAACCTTCGTGGCCGGCTAGTCGCTCCGGAGTCGGGGGTCATCCGTCCGGCGGCCCGCCGGGTGCGGGGCGCCGGGCTTCGCGGTCCACTCGGGCCATGAGCACCGAACCGCCCCCCGACGGATCCGGCGGCCCGCCGGACGACGACCCGTTCCGCAAGCCGCCGCCGGCGAACCCTCCGGGCGGCGGTTCGCCGTACGGCAGTTCGCAGAACCCCCCGCCCCCGCAGGGCGGCGGAGGCCAGAACCCGTACGACTCACCGCAGAACCCGTACGGCGGCGGGGACCAGCCCCCGTACGGCGGCGGTACCCCACCTCCCTACGGCGGTGGTACGCCCCCGCCCTACGGCGGGGACCCGTACGGCGGCGGCTACGGCACCGGCGACCCGCTCGCCGGGATGCCCCCGCTCGCCGACAGCGGCAAGCGGGTCCTGGCCCGCATCATCGACCTGATCCTCGTCGGGGTCGTCGCCGCACTGCTCGCGTGGGCCTTCGGGATCGCCGAGTACGAGACGGACCCCGACAAGATCGAGTACGGCAAGCAGTTCGGCTCCTCGCTGCTCGCCGCCGTGCTCTACATCGGGTACGACACGATCCTCACCTCGCGCACCGGGCAGACCCTCGGCAAGAAGCTGATGAAGCTGCGCGTGGCCAACCTCTCCGACGGGGCGACGCCCGGCGTGCAGACCAACCTCGCGCGCGCGGCCGTCCTGTGGCTGCCCAGCGTCTTCTGCTGCGCCTGCCTGTGGCTGATCATCTCCGGCGGCTGGAGCTTCTTCGACAAGCCCTACAAGCAGGGCCTGCACGACAAGGCGGCGAAGACGGTGGTGGTCAGCACCGGCTGAGCGCGGCGCGGTGGTGCGCGTACGAGGAACCGGCGGGTCCGTGTCTCACGGGCCCGCCGGTTCGCGTACGGGCTCGCGCGTGGACTCGGTGGCGCCGGACGCGGCCGGGGAGGCCAGCGTGGCGGCCAGGGGGCGCTCCGGAGCGGGGCCCGGGGCGGGTGCCGCCGGCTTGGGCTTCGGCACCGACATCGCCACGAACACACCGAGGATGAGTGCCGACACGGCGATGACCCCGACTCCGGGGCCCGCGCTGGTGCGTGACAGCAGCAGCATCGCGATCGTGGAGCAGATGACGGTGGCCGAACCGTAGGCCAGCTGTGCGACAGTCGGGCGAGGCATGGCGTTGTCCGTCCTCGTGACATCGGGGGTGCGGGGCGCGGGCCGGTCGGTACCCGTGGGTACACCGTCGGCTTCACCCTATTCCGCACTGTGCCCGAGCGGAACGGCCGGTAAGCATGACCTAACCCACAGTGCCGGAGCACAGGGGGCGCACGGATTCACCGCGTCCACCAAGTGGACGGTCGGGCGCGCCCGTTGGCCGCGGCCGGGCCGTGGCTGGGAATCGACGGTCTTGTCCGGATTCCGGAGTGCGTCCCCTGCATAGTGAAACGCAAACGTCATCGTCAAGGTCTGTTATTTCTCCTCTACCTCCGGTCAAATGGCGTCACTTGTGACACGTGGCCTCGCGCCACGGAGGAGGGGACCACTCAAGTGACCACCAAGAGACGGGCGTTGAGAGCCGCCGCCGTGCTCGTGACCCTGGCCGCCACCGCGGCCACCGGGTCCATAGCGGCGACGACCGCCCAGGCCGACACCCCGGCCGCCGCGAACAAGGCCTCCGACGGGAAGACCTTCGGGGGCAAGGGCCACGTCATGGACGGCCCGTTCAGCCAGCAGATGGAGCAGCAGCGTCAGACCGCGCTGCAGAACGTGCTCCAGGGCACGTCCAAGGTCCAGGAGAAGAACGGCTCCAAGGTCGTCGAGCTCTCCAAGGGCAAGTACGTCGAGCTGGGCCGCGAGCGTACGGACAAGATCTTCACGATCCTGACCGAGTTCGGCGACAAGGTCGACAACACGACCCTGGTGGACCGCCAGGACGACGAGACCGACGAGCTGAAGCCCAAGTACGGGGGCACGCCCGGTCCGCTGCACAACCAGATCGCCGAGCCGGACCGCACCAAGAACAACAGCACGGCCTGGCAGAAGAACTACGACTCCCAGCACTTCAAGGACCTGTACTTCGGTACGGGCAAGGGCGTCGACTCCCTCAAGACCTACTACGAGAAGACCTCCTCGGGCCGTTACTCGGTCGACGGCGAGGTCTCCGACTGGGTCAAGGTCGACTACAACGAGGCGCGTTACGGCTCCAACTACTGCGGCGCCGACAACTGCCCGAACGTCGAGGACCTGGTCCGCGACGGCGTCAACGCGTGGGTCGCGGCGCAGAAGGCGGCCGGCAAGTCCGACGCCGACATCAAGGCCGACATGGCCCAGTACGACCAGTGGGACCGTACGGACCACGACAACGACGGCAACTTCAACGAGCCCGACGGCTACATCGACCACTTCCAGATCGTCCACGCGGGCGAGGACGGGTCGGCCGGCGGCGGCGCGCAGGGCGGCGACTCCCTGTGGGCGCACCGCGGTTACGCCTACAGCCGCGACGACGGCAACACGGGCCCCCAGGGCTTCAAGGCCGGCGGCACCCCGATCGGCGACACCGGCATCTGGGTCGGCGACTACACGATGCAGCCGGAGAACGGCGGCCTCGGCGTCTTCGCCCACGAGTACGGCCACGACCTGGGCCTGCCCGACCTGTACGACACCTCGTACGCGGGTGAGAACTCGGTCGGCTTCTGGTCGCTGATGTCGGCCGGTTCCTGGCTGGGCACCGGCAAGGACTCGATCGGCGACATGCCGGGCGACATGACCGCCTGGGACAAGCTGCAGCTGGGCTGGCTCAACTACGACAAGGCGAAGGCGGCGACGAAGTCGACGCACAAGCTGGGCGTGTCGGAGTACAACACCAAGCTGAAGCAGGCGCTCGTCGTCGAGCTGCCGAAGAAGAACGTCACCACCGACATCGTCAAGCCGGCCCAGGGCGCCAAGCAGTGGTGGTCCGACTACGGCGACGACCTCGACAACACCCTGGAGCGCACGGTCGATCTGACCGGCAGGTCCAAGGCCGCGCTCGAGCTCGACGGCTGGTGGAACATCGAGAAGGACTACGACTACCTGTACACGCAGGTGTCCACGGACGGCGGCGCGAGCTGGCAGACCATCGACGGCACCGCCGACGGTCAGGCCATCACCCGTGACGGCGGCGACAAGCCGGCCCTGACCGGCGACTCCGCCAAGTTCCAGCACCTGGTCTTCCCGCTCGACGAGTTCGCCGGCAAGAAGATCGGCGTCCGCTTCCGCTACAAGACGGACGGCGGCGCGGGCGGCATGGGCTTCACCGCCGACAACCTGACGGTCAAGGCGGACGGCGCGGCCGTCTTCTCGGACGACGCCGAGGGTGACGACAACGGCTGGACCGCGCGCGGCTTCTCCCGCGTCGGCGCCTCCATCAGCGGCGACTTCCCGCAGTTCTACATCGCCGAGAACCGCCAGTACGTCTCGTACGACAAGACCCTCAAGGTCGGTCCGTACAACTTCGGTTGGCGTGACGGCGGCGCGAAGAACGACTGGGTCGAGCACTACCAGTACCGTCCCGGCCTGATGATCTGGCAGTGGGACACCTCGCAGCGCAACAACAACGTCGGCCAGCACCCGGGCAAGGGTCAGATCCTGCCGATCGACGCGCACGCGAAGCCGATGTACTGGGCCGACGGCAAGACCAAGATCACCAACAAGATCACGCCGTACGACGCCGCCTTCGGCAAGTACCCGGTCCCCGGCATGACGCTGCACCGCCTGGGTGTCGAGAAGAAGATCCCGGCGCAGCTCGGCAACCCGGTCTTCGACGACCACAAGGGCGTCTACTGGTACGCCGAGAACCCGACGGGCAGTGTTCAGACAACTGACACCAACACCCGCATCGCGGTCGTCAAGCAGCCGCTCGACGGCTCCTCGATCACGGTGAAGGTCGGCCCCTCGGTCAAGTAACGAGAAAAACCGCAGGTCAAAAGCGTATCGGCCGCGACTGAGCTAGCTGGGGCTAGCGGGTCGCGGCCGATCGTGTTTAGGTGCGTCCTGTGGGTTTCTTATTGACACTACGTCTCACGGGGGTGTGACAGTCATGTCCGCAGGAGGGTTCTGCAAGCTGCCGGGCGGCAGCGTGGTGGTGGCACTGACCTTGCCGGCACCGGACGCCGCCGAGGGGGCGGTACGGGTCCTGGTGCACGCCGCGAACCGCGCCCGCGCCCTGACCCGCCTGCGCAATCTGGGCCTGCGCGCGGTCTACCTGCGGGGCAACAGCCACCCGCCGACCCCGGACGAGATCACCGCCGTCCTCCACCACCCGGACGGGCTCCTGTGGCGAGCGGCCCCGCACTCGGCGGCGGGGGAGCTGTGGCACCCGATACGGGCCCTGCTCAGTCCCGCGGTGCGGTACTAGCCGGGGCTCAGGGCGGGGATCAAGGCTCAGGGCTCAGGCGACGACCGGCTTGCCGGTGAGCTCGACCCCGGCCGCCTTCATCTCCTCCAGCGCCGCCTCGGTCGTCGGGGCGGCGACCCCGGCCGTCAGGTCGAGCAGCACATGGGTGCGGAACCCCTCGCGGGCCGCGTCCAGCGCGGTGGCCCGAACACAGTGGTCCGTGGCGATCCCGACGACGTCGACCTCGGAGATCTCCCGGTCCCGCAGCCACTGAGCCAGCGGCACCCCGTTCTCGTCGGCCCCCTCGAACCCGCTGTATGCGGCCGAGTAGGCGCCCTTCGAGAAGACGGCGTCGATGGCGCCGGAGGCGACCGCGGGCGCGAAGTTCGGGTGGAATCCGACGCCCTCCGTGCCGGCGACGCAGTGCGCGGGCCAGGTGGCGACGTAGTCCGGGTTCGCCGAGAAGTGGTCGCCCGGCGCGATGTGGTGGTCGCGGGTCGCCACCACGTGCCGGTAGCCACCGCCGCCGGCCTGCCCGATCAGATCCGTGATCGCGGCAGCGACATCGGCACCTCCCGCCACGGCGAGGCTGCCGCCCTCGCAGAAGTCGTTCTGCACGTCTACGACGATCAGGGCGCGGCGCATGGTCGGTGTCCTTCTGCTGGGAGACTACGAGCGTAGAAGCTCGGCTCGCGGAACGGGAGAGGGCGGGCGGGAGAGGGCACGGGCCCCCTCCCGGTGGCCGCGGACGGTCAGGCGTACTCGGTGGGGATGACGGCCTCGCCCTTCGAGAGCTGGGTCGCCGACAGGGGCAGCGCGTCGCGCGCCGCGATGTGCCGCTCGCGCACCGCGTCCAGCGGCTCGCGGGCCAGCACCTCGCCGCCCCGGACCAGCTCGACGAGCAGCTGCCGGCCGGCGAGCTCGTCGGGGACCGGGCCCAGGCCCACGACCTCGGCCTCGGCGACCCCGTCCTGGTCGAGCCGGCGCGCGGCCCACTTGCGGCCGCCGACGGAGGCCTTCCCGCCCACCGACTTCTTCGCGACCGGCACGAGCGGCGCCTTCGGGTCGGCGGACTCGGCGCGGGCGACGAGCTTGTAGACCATGGAGCAGGTCGGGTGCCCCGAGCCGGTGACCAGCTGGGTGCCGACGCCGTACGCGTCCACGGGCGCGGCCGCGAGCGAGGCGATGGCGTACTCGTCGAGGTCGGAGGTGACCACGATCTTGGTGTCCTTGGCGCCGAGGTCGTCGAGCTGCTGGCGCACCCGGTGCGCGACGAGCAGCAGGTCGCCGGAGTCGATCCGGACGGCCCCGAGCTTGGGCCCGGCGATCTCCACGGCCGTGCGGACGGCCTCCTGCACGTCGTACGTGTCGACGAGCAGAGTCGTTCCTTCGCCGAGCGTGTCGACCTGGGCGCGGAACGCGTCGCGCTCGGAGTCGTGCAGCAGGGTGAACGCGTGGGCCGAGGTGCCGACGGTCGGGATCCCGTAGCGGAATCCGGCCGCCAGGTCCGAGGTCGTGGCGAAGCCGCCCACGTACGCGGCGCGGGACGCGGCGACCGCGGCCAGCTCGTGGGTGCGCCGGGCGCCCATCTCGATCAGCGGCCGCTCGCCCGCGGCCGAGGCCATGCGGGAGGCGGCGGCGGCGATCGCCGAGTCGTGGTTGAGGATCGAGAGGATCACCGTCTCCAGGAGCACGCACTCGGCGAAGGAGCCCTCGACGCGCAGGATCGGGGAGCCGGGGAAGTAGACCTCGCCCTCGGGGTAGCCCCAGATGTCGCCGGAGAACCGGTAGTCCGCGAGCCACTGGAGGGTCGGCTCGTCGACGATGCCCGCCTCGCGCAGGAAGCCCAGCTCGCCGGCGCCGAACCGGAAGTTCTCGACGGCGTCCAGGACGCGCCCGGTGCCCGCGACGACGCCGTAGCGACGACCCTCGGGCAGGCGCCGGGTGAAGACCTCGAAGACCGAGTGCCGGTCGGCGGTGCCCGCTCGGAGGGCGGCCTGCAGCATCGTCAGCTCGTAGTGGTCGGTGAAGAGCGCTGTCGACGGAACGTCCACCGGCAGGCCAAGGTCCGCTGTGTTCATGCTGAGGATGCTACCCCGAATTAGCGTCAGTGTGACGATTTCTGTGGCGCGTGTGGGCGAGGCCACGTGGCGCACACCCGAGCGGCTCGTTTGTGCGGTTCACGCCTCCTGGTGGCAGCATGGGCCGTGTGACGGCTCCCGCACCCCTTGAGATCGAAAGCCCCGAGACGACGGAGGACCTCTCCGCGGTCCCCGAGCCGGACGTCCCCTGGATCACCCTGGTCCACAACGACCCGGTGAACCTGATGAGTTACGTGACGTACGTCTTCCAGACGTACTTCGGGTACTCCAAGGACAAGGCCACCAAACTGATGATGGACGTCCACCACAAGGGGCGGGCCGTGGTCTCCTCCGGCACCCGCGAGGAGATGGAGCGGGACGTCCAGGCCATGCACGGATACGGCCTGTGGGCCACGCTGCAACAGGATCGGAAGTAACGCCGTACTCATGCCCGGACACTTCGAACCGATCCCCGGAGGCGGCGCCGCCGTCGCCCTCGACGACGTCGAGATCTCCATCATCCGCTCGCTCGCCGTCCAGCTCCTGGAGCTGATCGGCCCCGGGCCCGGTGGCGAGGTCTCCGACGATCCGCTCGCCGAGCTGTTCGCCGAGGGGCCAAGCGAGCCGCCCAGCGACGCGGTGCTGCGCCGGCTGCTCCCGGACGCGTACGGCGGTCCGGGCGTCTCCGAGCGGGAGGACCCCGACGAACTGCGGGCGTACTCCTCGGAGTTCCGCCGTTTCACCGAGAACGACCTGCGGGCCGGCAAGCGCGAGGACGCCCTCGCGGTGATCCGCTCGCTGGACGCGCTGAGCCCGGCCGGTGACGGGGGAGCGGTGCTCAAGCTCTCGCCCGAGGAGTCGGTGCGGTGGATGCGCGCGCTCAACGACCTGCGCCTGGCCATCGGCACCCGGCTGGAGATCACCGACGAGGAGGACACGGACCTCCTCTACCGGCTCCCCGACGAGGACGCGCGGAAACCCATGGTGATGGCGTACCTGTGGCTCGGCGGTCTCCAGGAGACTCTGGTCGAAACCCTTATGCCCTGACCTGTCAGGACAAGGTGGGGCGGCGTGCCCAAGATCGAGGTAAGCGCGTTCGCTCAGCGGACGCTCAAATCCGCATAACGATCGCGTCACTGTCACGCTCCGTAATGCCGTTCGGTGCGGCATTTGTCCCCTTGTTCCCGTGGTGTGCGCCACACGCGCCTCGCCCGATCACTGTGAACGCCGTGATAAATCTTCACGACCACCCGGCAGGCGCCACCCCCTGCCCGCCGGGGGCGCCCCGACCGGCAGACCGCCGGTAGGCACAGCTCCATCCATCCAGGGGTTCGCCCCGAAGGATCGTCACAGTCGATCCGAGCCGCGTACGGCACGGATCGGCATGGAGAAAGGCGCACCACCATGACCTCAGTGCAGGTCGAGCAGCACGACAAAGACTCAGCCGGCAATGAGGCCGTGAGCGATTCCGGCGAGGGTTACCAGCGGGGCCTCGGAGCCCGGCAGATCCAGATGATCGCCATCGGCGGCGCCATCGGCACCGGCCTCTTCCTCGGCGCGGGCAAGGGCATCTCGAAGGCCGGCCCCAGCCTGATCCTCGCGTACGCCATCGCGGGCCTGGTCATCTTCTTCATCATGCGGGCGCTCGGCGAGCTCCTCATGTACCGCCCGGTCTCCGGCTCGTTCTCGGAGTACGCGCGCGAGTTCATCGGCCCCTTCGCGGGCTTCGTCACCGGCTGGACGTACTGGCTCTTCTGGGTCGTCACCGGCATCACCGAGGTCACCGCGGCGGCCGTCTACATGACGTACTGGTGGAACATCCCCCAGTGGCTCTCCGCTCTCGTCTTCACCTGCATCCTGTACGGCGCCAACCTGATCTCCGTGAAGCTCTTCGGTGAGCTGGAGTTCTGGTTCTCCATGGTCAAGGTCACCGCCATCATCGGCATGATCCTGATCTGCGCCGGCATCCTCACCATGGGCTTCTCCGACGCCGGCGACACCGCCTCCGTGGCCCACCTCTGGGACCAGGGCGGCTTCTTCCCGCACGGCATCGGCAGCACCACGATGACCCTCCAGATGGTCATGTTCGCGTTCCTCGCCGTCGAGCTGGTCGGTGTGACCGCGGGCGAGTCGAAGGACCCGAAGACCGTCCTGCCCAAGGCCATCAACACCGTGCCGTGGCGCATCGCCGTCTTCTACGTCGGCGCCCTGATCATGATCCTCTCGGTCGTCCCGTGGACCACGTTCCAGCCCGGCGTCTCCCCGTTCGTCGAGGCCTTCGACAAGATGGGCATGGCCGCCGGCGCGGGCATCGTCAACTTCGTCGTCCTGACGGCCGCCCTGTCCTCCTGCAACTCGGGCATGTACTCCACCGGCCGCATGCTGCGCGACCTCGCGCTCAACGGCCAGGGCCCGAAGGCCTTCACCAAGCTGACCCGGTCCGGCACGCCGCTGGTCGGCACCACGGTCTCCGCCGCGCTGATGATGGTCGGCGTCTGGATCAACTACCAGTGGCCCGGCGAGGCGTTCAACTACGTCGTCTCCTTCGCCACCATCTCCGGCATGTGGGCCTGGATCGTCATCCTGATCTGCCAGATCCGCTACCGCCTCAAGTCCGACCGCGGTGAGCTGCCCAAGTCCGACTTCCGGGCGCCCGGCGGCATCTGGTTCAGCGTCTTCGCCCTCGCCTTCATCGGCCTGGTCGTCGTGACGATGGGCATGGACAAGGACAACCGCGTCGCGCTCTACGGCGCACCGGTGTGGGGCCTGATCCTCGCCGTCGCGTACCTGGTCCTCAAGGCCCGCAACCCCCAGGGCGCGGCCTTCGCCAAGCGCGGCTGACCCGCAACGTCTCACCAGTCGGGCCGTCCCGTACCGCGATCCGGTACGGGGCGGCCCTCCTGCTTATCCTGGCCGCATGCTGACGATTTCCAAGGCGCTGTACGACCAGATCGTGGAGCACGCCCGCAAGGACCACCCCGACGAGGCCTGCGGCGTCGTGGCCGGCCCGGTCGGCGAGGGCCGCCCCGAGCGCTTCATCCCGATGCTGAACGCCGCCCGCTCGCCCACGTTCTACGAGTTCGACTCCGGAGACCTGCTCAAGCTCTACCGCGAGATGGACGACCGCGACGAGGAGCCGGTGATCATCTACCACTCCCACACCGCGACCGAGGCCTACCCGTCCCGCACCGACCTCACCTA
Source organism: Streptomyces sp. NPDC050145 (assembly GCF_044460245.1). Classification (NCBI taxonomy): domain Bacteria; kingdom Bacillati; phylum Actinomycetota; class Actinomycetes; order Kitasatosporales; family Streptomycetaceae; genus Streptomyces; species Streptomyces sp. NPDC050145. Next base: position 130,277 of record NZ_JBITJS010000004.1, read on the forward strand.
CGCCAACGAGCCGGGCGCCCACTACGTCCTCGTCTCCACCGCCGACACCGACGACGCGGGCCCCTTCCAGTTCCGCTCGTACCGCATCGTCGACGGCGAGATCACCGAGGAAGAGGTCGAGGTCACGGCCTGAGTCCCGGGTTCATCTCGCCATACAGACGATTTTCGACCGCATGGTGAGATCACACTCCTGGGAGCGGGGCGGGAATCGATACGATGAGCGCATGGTTTTCCACGACGTGAGCGAAAAGACGCCGGGCATGCTGCTCGTGGCGCGGCTGCACGTCGACCTGTGCCGCCTCGCCAGCGCCATCTGTCCGCGCTGAGCCGCACCGCCGTCAGGCCCTGAGCCGCGGCCCCGCCTCACCCTGCTCCGCCCGACCGCGCCGCCGCGCGCTCACCGCACGACTCGGCACGACCCACACGACTTCCGACTCCTGACAGGAGCCCAGCATGGCCATCGAGGTCCGCATCCCGACCATCCTCCGCACCTACACCGACGGCGCCAAGGCCGTGGAGGGCAAGGGCGAGACCCTCGCCGAGCTCTTCGCCGACCTGGAGACCCGCCACACCGGGATCGAGGCCCGCATCGTGGACGGGGGCCAGCTGCGCCGCTTCGTCAACGTCTACCTGAACGACGAGGACGTCCGCTTCCTCGACGGCATCACCACCAAGCTCGCCGACGGCGACAACGTCACGATCCTGCCGGCCGTCGCCGGCGGCATGCGCTGAGCGAGGCGACTCGACCTATGCGCTACGACAGCCCGCTCGCCGCGGTCGGCAACACCCCCCTGGTGCGCCTGCCGCGGCTGTCGCCCTCCGACGACGTACGGATCTGGGCGAAGCTGGAGGACCGCAACCCGACCGGCTCGGTCAAGGACCGCCCCGCGCTCCACATGATCGAACAGGCCGAGAAGGACGGCCGGCTCACCCCCGGCTGCACCATCCTCGAGCCCACGTCGGGCAACACCGGCATCTCACTGGCGATGGCCGCCCGCCTCAAGGGCTACCGCATCGTCTGCGTCATGCCGGAGAACACCTCCCAGGAGCGGCGCGACCTGCTCGCCATGTGGGGCGCCGAGATTATCCCGTCCCCCGCCGCGGGCGGCTCCAACACGGCCGTGCGCATGGCCAAGGAGCTCGCGGGGCAGCACCCCGACTGGGTGATGCTCTACCAGTACGGCAACCCGGACAACGCGGGTGCGCACTACGCCACGACGGGCCCGGAGATCCTCGCGGACCTCCCCTCCGTCACCCACTTCGTCGCCGGGCTCGGCACCACGGGCACGCTGATGGGCGTCGGGCGCTACCTGCGCGAGCACAAGCCGGACGTCAAGATCGTCGCGGCCGAGCCGCGCTACGACGACCTCGTCTACGGCCTGCGCAACCTGGACGAGGGCTTCGTCCCCGAGCTCTACGACGCCTCCGTCCTCACGACCCGCTTCTCCGTCGGATCCGCCGACGCGGTGACGCGGACGCGGGAACTCCTCCAGCAGGAGGGCATCTTCGCCGGGGTCTCGACCGGGGCCGCGCTGCACGCCGCGATCGGGGTCGGCCGCAAGGCCGTCAAGGCCGGCGAGTCCGCGAACATCGTGTTCGTCGTCGCCGACGGCGGCTGGAAGTACCTCTCGACGGGCGTCTACACGGCGGCCACGACGGAGGAAGCGATCGAGGTCCTCCACGGCCAACTCTGGGCCTGAGCTTCTCGACTTCGCCCGCGGGCCCCTGGGGCGCACGGAGTGTGCCTTCAGGGGCGCGGGGAACTGCGCGAGAAGCCCCACCGGACCCGCACCCGGCGACGAACGGGAAACTCACCACCCCAGATGCCGGACCTGGTCCCACACCAGCGGGTCGACCAGACCCGCCCGGCGACGGAAGGCCGAGAACCCCACCTCGCGCAGCTCGTCCGTCTCCAGGAAGCTGGCGCGACCCCCCGCATCGCCCACGGACCCCGGCGGCAACGCGATCACCCCGGGCCGCTCGTCGTGGTACTTGCTGGTGATCTTCGCGACCAGCGCCACGCTCCCGCGCACCCCGAGCACCAGGCACGGCCGGTCCTTGCCCCCGGGCCCGTCCTCGTAGGGCACCTTCGCCCACCAGATCTCCCCGGGCTGCGGCCCCCCGGCCCGCCGCCCGCGCGGCACCCGGGTCCGGCGGCGCTCCGTCGTCCCCCGCCGCCCCCACCCGTCGACCAGCGTCGCGACGAGCGCGAGCAGCACGACGGCAGCGAGCGCGAGCCACCAGGACGTGTCCATAGCCCCGACGGTACCGGTGGGCCGCCGGGGGCGCGCCATCGGCGCAGACACGCCCCAAGGCCCCCCGAACCGGTGACAGCGCAGGTGAGTTCCCCCACAACGGCCCGTGACGGAGGAGCCACTCGCCCTTTTGCGCCTTACGCTCGACGGACCTCATCGGGCTCCACCCCATGTGGCTCCACCCCGCATTCCGACCGCCAGCGCGGAGGTTCCGGCTCTCATGAAGCTCACCGTCGTCGGCTGCTCGGGGTCGTTCCCGTCCGCGGATTCGGCCTGTTCGAGCTACCTCGTCGAGGCCGACGGCTTCCGGCTGCTCCTCGACATGGGCAATGGCGCCCTGGGCGAGCTGCAGCGTCACTGTGGTCTCTACGACCTGGACGCGATCTTCCTCAGCCACCTGCACGCGGACCACTGCATCGACATGTGCGCGTACTTCGTCGTGCGCTACTACCGCCACGACGGCGGCCGCTGCGAGGCCATCCCGGTCTACGGACCCGAGGGCACCGAGCAGCGGCTCACCACCGCGCACGCGGACGCCCCGTCGGCCTCCGCGTTCAGCGAGGTCTTCGACTTCCAGACGGTGAAGTCGGGCTCGTACCGGATCGGGCCGTTCTCGGTGCGGATGGAGAAGGTCTGCCACCCCGTCGAGTCCTACGCGATCCGCATCGAGCACGAGGGCCGCTCGCTCACGTACTCCGGGGACACCGGCCCCTGCGAGGCGCTGGAGGAACTGGCGGAGGGCACGGACCTGTTCCTGTGCGAGGCCGCCTTCACGCACGGCAAGGAGAACATCCCGGCGCTGCACCTCAACGGCCGTGAGGCGGGGGAGGCGGCGCGCCGCGCGGGCGCCGGCAAGCTGGTCCTGACCCACATCCCGCCGTGGACGGACCCGCAGGTGAACCTGGCGGACGCGCGGGACGTGTACGACGGCCCCGTCGAACTGGCGGCGCCCGGGGTCTCGTACGAGATCTGACCCGCGTTCGCGGCAACGCGAAAGGCCCCGGAACCGTACGGTTCCGGGGCCTTCCCGATGGCTCAGGCGCGCTCAGCCGAGGATCACTTGGTGATGTCCTCGATCTCCTCCTCGGGCTCGCGGCCCGGGGTGGTGAGGTTGAACTTGGTGATCGCGAAGCGGAAGAGCGTGTAGTAGACCGCCGCGAAGACCAGGCCGATCGGGATGATCAGCCAGGGCTTGGTCGCCAGGTTCCAGTTCAGGAAGTAGTCGATGAAGCCCGCGGAGAACGTGAAGCCCGCGTGGACGCCGAGGGCCCAGGTGACTGCCATGGAGACGGCCGTGAGCACCGCGTGGATCGCGTACAGGACCGGCGCGATGAACATGAACGAGAACTCGATCGGCTCGGTCACACCGGTGACGAACGAGGTCAGGGCCAGCGAGACCATCATGCCCATCACGGCCTTGCGGCGCTCGGGGCGGGCGGAGTGCGCGATGGCGATCGCGGCGGCCGGCAGGCCGAACATCATGATCGGGAAGAAGCCCGACATGAACTGGCCGGCGGTCGGGTCACCGGCGAAGAAGCGGTTGAGGTCGCCGTGCACGACGGCGCCCGTGGCGTCGGTGAAGTCGCCCAGCTGGAACCAGGAGACGGTGTTCACGAACTGGTGCATGCCCACCGGGATGAGCGCGCGGTTGATGAGGCCGAAGAGGCCGGCACCGCCGGCGCCGAGGCCGGTCATCCACTCGCCGAAGTTCGAGATGCCCTCGCCGATGGGCTCCCAGACCAGGCCGAAGAAGACGCCCACGAGGACGCCGACGAAGGCCATGATGATCGGGACGAGACGGCGGCCGTTGAAGAAGCCGAGCCAGTCGACGAGCTTCTTGCGGTGGAACTTCTGCCACAGCACGGCGGCCAGCAGACCCATGATGATGCCGCCGAGGACACCGGGGTTGTTGTACGTCGCCGCGACGTCGACGCCCTTGTTCTTCGTCGTGTTGACGACGGCCTCGGCGACCGGGAACGCCTTCAGCACGTTGCTGTAGACGAGGAAGCCGACCAGCGCGGCGAGCGCCGTCGAGCCGTCGGACTTCTTCGCGAAGCCGATCGCGACACCGATGCAGAAGAGCATCGGGAGGTTGTCGAAGATCGCGCCGCCGGCCGTGGCGAAGACCGCCGTGACCTTGTCGGGCAGGTTCAGCTTGTCGTGGACGTCAGACTGCCCGAGACGGAGCAGGATGCCCGCGGCCGGAAGGACGGCGATCGGCAGCTGAAGGCTGCGGCCGACCTTCTGCAGACCCTGGAACAGGCCGGAGCCCCGCTTCTTCGCGGGCGCCGCCGTGGCGGTGGCCGTACTCATTGCTTCCTCCAAGATGGCAAGGCGCCGCCCTGGACGTCCGTCGGACACCCCTCGGACAACCCTCGTTGGTCTACACCACTCACTGGTGTAGACCAGTTTTAACATGTGAGTTCCGCGTAAGGAACCCGCTGTGGCGGCCGTTACGCCTTCGTGAGGTCCAGGCATGACGAAGGGCCCCCGGACCAGAGGTCCGGGGGCCCTTCACGGAGGGGTCGGTCGGGGGTCGGTCGGCGGGGAGCCGGTCACGCCTTGGTGACGTCCTCGACCTCCTCCTCGGGTTCGCGGCCCGGGGTCTTGAGGTCGAACTTCGTGATCGCGAACCGGAAGACCGCGTAGTACACGACTGCGAAGCACAGGCCGATCGGAATGATCAGCCATGGCTTGGTCGCCAGCCCCCAGTTGATGACGTAGTCGATCAGTCCCGCGGAGAAACTGAAGCCGTCCTTGACCCCGAGCCCCCAGGTCACCGCCATCGAGACACCGGTGAGGACCGCGTGCACCGCGTACAGGGCCGGCGCGATGAAGACGAAGGAGTACTCGATCGGCTCGGTGATGCCCGTGACGAACGAGGTCGCCGCGATCGAGACCATCATGCCGCCGACCGCCTTTCGCCGCTCCGGCCGCGCGCAGTGGTACATCGCGAGGCAGGCCGCCGGCAGGGCGAACATCATGATCGGGAAGAAGCCCGTCTGGTAGATGCCCGCGTGCGGGTCGCCGCTGAGGAACATGTTGATGTCGCCGTGCACCGTGGTCCCGTCGGGCTTGGTGTACGAGCCGAACTGGAACCACAGCGGGACGTTCAGGAACTGGTGCAGGCCGATGACCAGCAGCGCCCGGTTCGCGACGCCGAAGATGCCGGAGCCGATCGCGCCCAGGTCCTGCAGCCAGTTGGAGAAGCTCTCCAGCCCGTCACCGATCGGCGGCCAGACCCACAGACACAGGACGGCGACGACGATGCCGACGAACGCCATGATGATCGGGACGAGCCGGCGGCCGTTGAAGAAGCCCAGCCACGAGACCAGCTTGGTGCGGTGGAAGCGGACCCAGAAGAAGGCCGCGAGCAGGCCGATGACGATGCCGCCGAACACGCCCGGGTTCTGGTACGTGGCGGCGGCCGCCGCCTTGCTCGAGTAGTCGATGCACACCGCGCCCGCGAGGGCCTGGCCCTTGGGGCAGTCCACCGGGAACTGGTGCAGCACGCCCCGGTACACGAGGAAGCCGGCCACCGCCGCGAGCGCCGTCGAGCCGTCCGCCTTCTTCGCCATGCCGATCGCGACACCGATGCAGAAGAGGAGCGGCAGACCGAGGTCGGAGTCGAGCAGCGCACCGCCCGCACCTGCAAACACCTTGGCGACATCGGTCCAGCCGAGACCGTCCGCGCCGAACACGTCCGGCTGACCGAGCCGGTTGACGATGCCCGCGGCCGGGAGCACGGCGATGGGCAGCTGAAGGCTGCGGCCCATCTTCTGCAGGCCTTGGAAGAAGTTGCTCCAGGGGCTCGGGCGGGCTGCGGCTGCTTCGGAACTCATGGGCGTCCTCCCGGAACAGAGCAACGGTTGGCGGGCGTTGGATAGAGTGGTCAACTGGTGTAGACCAGTTGCGGGACGGGTCGGTCCACGTGCTCGTCATCTTTCGTCACGGGTGGCGCTACCGCTCGCGAAGTTGAGCCAACCGTGGGTTACCGTGACAAAGCGGCCCAAAGGCGGGCCCGAAGAAACAGGGAGAACGAAATGGCCACGAAGGCTGAGAAGATCGTCGCCGGGCTCGGCGGGCTCGACAACATCGAAGAGGTCGAGGGCTGCATCACCCGCCTGCGCACCGAGGTCATCGACCCCTCCAAGGTCGACGAGGCCGCCCTGAAGGCCGCCGGCGCCCACGGCGTCGTCAAGATGGGCACCGCCATCCAGGTCGTCATCGGCACCGACGCCGACCCGATCGCCGCCGACATCGAAGACATGATGTGACGGACTGACCGCCGTCACCCGAAGGCCCCGCCGCCCCCGAACCAGGCAGCGGGGCCTTCGCCGTACCGGGATACGCTCACCCTTATGTCTCGCATCGACGGCCGCACCCCCGAACAGCTCCGCCCGATCACCATCGAGCGCGGCTGGAGCAAGCACGCCGAAGGCTCCGTACTCGTCTCCTTCGGCGACACCAAGGTCTTCTGCACGGCCTCCTTCACCGAAGGCGTCCCGCGCTGGCGCAAGGGCAGCGGCGAGGGCTGGGTCACCGCCGAGTACTCGATGCTGCCCCGCGCCACCAACACCCGCGGCGACCGCGAGTCCGTCCGCGGCAAGATCGGCGGCCGCACCCACGAGATCAGCCGCCTCATCGGCCGCTCGCTGCGCGCCGTCATCGACTACAAGGCCCTCGGCGAGAACACGATCGTCCTCGACTGCGACGTCCTCCAGGCCGACGGCGGCACCCGCACCGCCGCCATCACCGGCGCGTACGTGGCACTCGCCGACGCCGTCGCCTGGGGCCAGGGCAAGAAGCTCATCAAGGCCGGGCGCAAGCCGCTCACCGACACCGTCGCCGCCGTCTCCGTCGGCATCGTCGGCGGCGTCCCGCTGCTCGACCTCCGCTACGAGGAGGACGTCCGGGCCGACACCGACATGAACGTCGTGTGCACCGGCGACGGCCGCTTCGTCGAGGTCCAGGGCACCGCCGAGGCCGAGCCCTTCGCCCGCGACGAGCTCAACTCCCTTCTCGACCTGGCCGTTCTGGGCTGCGACGAGCTGGCCGCCGCACAGCGCAAGGCACTTGAGAGCACCCTCGGCAAGGACCTCGCGTAGACCTCGCGCAGGCCTCGCGCAGGCCTCGCGCAGGTAAAGAACCTCCCAAGTAGGGTGGCAACCACCCAGCCACCGACTGCGTCACTACGGACAGGTGGACGGCGCACCACAACGGCCGTCGCCCGCCCGTCCGTACATCAGGGGAGGACCGTTCCATGCCCGCGCGCCGACGATCCCGTCACCACCGTCTCGCCGTACTCGCCGCCACCGCGGCACTGATCGCCGTCCCGGCCGCCGCCGGCTGCTCCGCCGTCGACAAGGCCCTCGACTGCGTCCGGACCGCCGACGCCATAGCCGACAGCGTCGTCGACCTCCAGCAGGCCGTGGAGAACGCGGCGAACGACCCGACGCAGGCGAGCGAGGCGCTCGACTCCATCGACAAGAACCTCGACGAGATCGGCGACAAGACCGACAACGCCGACGTGTCGAAGGCCGTCGACGACCTCGGCACGGCCGTGGACAACGTCCGTACGTCCATCAAGAACGGCGACGCGACCCCGAACGTCGAGCCCGTCACCGACGCCGCGAGTGAACTGACCAAGGTCTGCACCCCGTAGCCGGGCCGCGAGGGCGAGTCCCGCGATACTGGGGGGCATGACCCGCCTCATCCTCGCCACCCGCAACAACGGCAAGATCGTCGAACTCCGCTCGATCCTCGCCGACGCAGGCCTGCCCCACGACCTCGTCGGCGCGGACGCGTACCCCGACGTCCCGGACGTGCGCGAAACCGGCGTCACCTTCGCCGAGAACGCCCTGCTCAAGGCGCACGCCCTGGCCAGGGCCACCGGTCTGCCCGCCGTCGCCGACGACTCCGGCCTCTGTGTCGACGTCCTCGGCGGCGCCCCCGGCATCTTCTCCGCGCGCTGGGCCGGCCGCCACGGCGACGACAAGGCCAACCTCGACCTGCTCCTCGCCCAGCTCGGCGACATCGACGAGGACCGCCACCGCACCGCCCACTTCGCCTGCGCCGCCGCCCTCGCCCTGCCCGACGGCACGGAGCGCGTCGTCGAGGGCCAACTCCGCGGAACCCTGCGCCACAAGCCCTCCGGCACCAACGGCTTCGGCTACGACCCCATCCTCCAGCCCGACGGCGAGACCCGCACCTGCGCGGAACTCACCCCGTCCGAGAAAAACGCGATCTCCCACCGAGGCAAGGCGTTCCGCGCGCTGGTGCCGGTGGTGAAGGAACTGCTGGGCTGAGGCGCGGCTGAACCCGTGTCAGGTACGGCGAAGGGGCCGCCCGGTGGTCCGGGCGGCCCCTTCGCGGTGCCTCGTGCGGTCGGAGGGACTCGAACCCTCACGGGATTTCTCCCACCGGGACCTAAACCCGACGTGACTGCCAATTCCACCACGACCGCAATAAAACGGACATTCAGCCTCTCGGGTGAATGTCGCTCCGTCAGTGTACGGCCGGGGGTGGCGGCCCCGGGCGGGAGATCCGCCGGTTGCCCTGGCTAGATCCCCAGGTCCTTGATGATCTTGGCGACGTGGCCGGTGGCCTTCACGTTGTAGAGGGCTCGCTCTACCTTGCCCTCCTCGTCGACGATCACCGTGGAGCGGATCACTCCGGTGACGACCTTGCCGTAGAGCTTCTTCTCGCCGTAGGCGCCGTAGGCCTCCAGGACCTTCTTGTCGGGGTCGCCGACCAGGGTGACCTTGAGGTGCTCCTTCTCGCGGAACTTGGCGAGCTTCTCCGGCTTGTCGGGCGAGACGCCGATGACGTCGTAGCCGGCGCCGGCCAGCACGTCGAGGTTGTCGGTGAAGTCGCAGGCCTGCTTGGTGCAGCCGGGGGTGAGGGCGGCCGGGTAGAAGTAGACGATCGTCTTGCGGCCCTTGTGGTCGGCGAGGGAGACCTCGTTGCCGTCGGCGTCGGGAAGGGTGAAGGCGGGGGCGGTGTCGCCGGGCTGCAGTCGCTCGCTCATGTCGCTCGATCTCCTCGCGGGTGGGTGACTCAGCCCGAGCGTAATGCGGGGAATGGGGGTGCCGGGGGGTGCGGGGGGCGGTGAGCTGACAGACTGTCCGTCAGTACGGTCCATAAGCAGCAAGCAGAGTGCAATAAACGCAGCGATCACGGAGGCAGCGCGGTGTCGGACACGTCCAGCAGGTCGGATACGCCGGAGACGCGGACGCCGGCGCAGATCGAGGCGGACATCAAGCGCCGCCGTGACGCCCTGGCCGAGACGCTCGACGAGATCGGGGTGCGGGTGCACCCCAAGACGATCGTCGGCGACGCGAAGGCCAAGGTCGCAGCCCAGGTCGACCACACCCTCGGCCGGGCCTACGTCAGTGCGAACCGGCTGGTCTCGGACGTCAAGGGGCAGCTGGTCACCGACGAGGGAGCGCCGCGTCTGGAGCGGATCGTGCCGGTCGCGCTGCTCGCCGTCGGTGTCGTCGGGCTCCTCACCGTGCGTTCGCGGCGTCGCAAGGGCTGACCCTGGGGAGTCGCCGGGCGCGGGGGCAGGTAAGTTCGTCGCCGTGAGCGCCAACGACAAGCACAGCACACCCCACGACGACAAGCTGCCCATCCGGATGCTCCACGACCGGGTGCTCGTGCGGCAGGACGCCTCCGAGGGCGAGCGGCGCAGTGGTGGCGGCATCCTCATCCCCGCCACGGCGGCGGTCGGCAAGCGGCTGGCCTGGGCCGATGTCGTCGCGGTCGGGCAGAACGTGCGGACCGTCGAGCCCGGTGACCGGGTGCTCTACGACCCCGAGGACCGGGCCGAGGTCGAGGTGCGGGGGGTGGCCTACGTGCTGATGCGTGAGCGGGACCTGCACGCCGTCGCCGCGGACCGCTTCGAGGGCTCCGAGGACTCCACGGGCCTGTACCTGTAGCTCCGCTCCAGGCTCTGGCTGAGGGGCTGGTGACCGTTGTCACCAGCCCCTTTTGCGTGTCCTTTGCTATCTTGGAGGGAGCCCGACGAGACGCGCCGTACCGGGATCCGCAAAGACGACGCACCCCTGTTGAGAACCACTGACGGAGGTGCCAGTCATGGCCTGGATCCTGATCGTGATCGCCGGACTTCTCGAGGTCGCCTGGTCGATCGGCATGAAATTCACCGAGGGCTTCACCCGGCTGTGGCCGAGCGTCTTCACCGGCGCCGGCATTGTCGCCAGCATGCTTCTGCTCTCCTACGCGGCGAAGTCGCTGCCCATCGGGACGGCGTACGGGGTGTGGGTCGGGATCGGGGCGGCGGGGGCGGCGATTGTCGGCATGCTGGCGCTCGGTGAACCGGCGACGGTCTCTCGGGTCTTCTTCATCGTGCTGCTTCTGGTGGCGATCATCGGCCTGAAGGCCACGTCGGGCCACTGACTCTGTGCGGGGCGCCGCCGTAGGGGCTGACGCTTGTCGCCGACTGCTGCGCCGTCGTGGTTGCTCGCGCAGTTCCCCGCGCCCCTGGAAGGCACACTTCGTGCGCCCCCTGGGGCCCGGTTGGTCGCGCCCCGCGACGGAGTCGCTGATCGGGTACAGCCCCGCGCCCCTGGAAGGCACACTTCGTGCGCCCCAGGGGCATGCCGGTCGCGCCCCGCGACGGAGTCGCTGATCGGGTACAGCCCCGCGCCCCTGGAAGGCACACTTCGTGCGCCCCAAGGGCTGTGTGGTCCGGGGCTCAGTGGTGGGCTGCTTGAGGGGAGCGGCGGGGGGATGTGGGGGTCAGGTTGTTGAGGACGTTGTCCTCCTCGCCGCCAGTCGTGCCGCCGGGGCGGCCTCCCGGGCGGTCGGCTCCTGGGGGTGTGGTCGTCGGGGAGTCGGAGTCGGGGGCGGGGGACGCGGGGCCGGTGGGGGTCGGGGAGCCGGACTGGTTGGGCTTGCGGGTGGTGGTGGGGGAAGCGGTGCCGGAGGGCTCGTGGGTTTCCGGGGCGGGGGGCGGGGGCGGTTCCTCGGCGCCCTCCTCCAGTTCGAGGTCGAAGTCGCGGGCCGGGGTGCCGGCCAGCGCCTTGCGGGTGTACTGGGCCCAGATCTGCGCCGGGAACCCGCCGCCGTTGATGCGCGGCAGCCCCGCCGCCCCGTACAGCGGGGTGTGCGCGGCGGTGTCCGGGTCCTGGCCCATCACGGCGACGACGGTGGCGAGGTCCGGGGTGTAGCCCGCGAACCAGGCCGCCGTGTCCTCTTCCGCGGTGCCGGTCTTGCCGGCGGCGGGGCGGCCCGCGGCCTGCGCGGCGATGCCGGTGCCGTCCTCGACGACGGACTGCAGGATCGCGGTGGTCGTGTCGGCGGACTCGCGGCTGACGGCCCGGCTGGTCTCCTGCGCGGGCAGGCCGATCTTCTGCCCGTCCTTGCTGAGCCCGGCGAGCAGCGTGTACGTGCCGTGCCGCCCGTGGTTGGCGAGGGTCGCGTAGGCCTCGGTCATGTCGAGGACGCTGGCGGTGGCGGGGCCGAGTGCGATGGAGGGGGAGGCCGTCAGGTCGGGGGTGGTGGCGGGGAGTCCGAGGTCGATCGCGGTCTGCTTCACCTTGTCGGAGCCGACGTCGACGGCCATCTGCGCGTAGACCGCGTTGACGGACTTGTCGGTGGCCTCGCGGACGGTGAGGGGCCCGTAGGAGATCTCGTCCTCGTTCTCGGGGGCGTAGTAGCCGCCGTCCCAGCCCTGGACGGGGCGGGCGTTGGTGCCGTCGTAGACCGTGTTCGGGGTGATGACGCGGCCGTCGTCGGTCGTCGAGCCGTGTTCGACGGCGCTGGTGAAGACGAACGGCTTGAAGGTGGAGCCGACCTGGTAGTCGCGGCGGGTGGCGTTGTTGACGTACTGCTGCGTGTAGTCGATGCCGCCGTACATGGCGAGGACCTTGCCGGTGCGCGGGTCGATGGAGGCGCCGCCCGCGCGGACGTTGCGGTCGGCGGCGCGGCCCTTCTTGTCGATCTTCGACATGAGCTGCTTCTCGACGGCGGCGACGAACGCGTCCTGCTTCTTGTGCTGCAGGGTGGTGGTGATGCGGAAGCCGCCGGTGGCGAGGGTGTCCTCGTCGATGATCTTGTGGTCGACGATGTAGTCGCGGACGGCGTCGCGGATGTAGCCTCGCTGCCCGGACAGTCCGGCCTGACTGTTGTGGGCCTCGTCCGGCATGGGGAAGGTCGTCTTCGCGCGGGTGGCGGGATCGAGCCACTTCTCCTTGACCATGCCGTCGAGGACGTAGTTCCAGCGGGCGACGGCCCTGCCCTTGTTCTCGGGGTGGGCGACGACGTCGTAGGCGCTGGGCGCGTTCAACAGGGCGGCCAGATAGGCGCCCTGAGCGGTGGTCAGCTGCTGGACGTCGACGCCGTAGTAGGCCTGGGCGGCGGCCTGGATGCCGTACGCGTTGCGGCCGAAGTAGCTGGTGTTGAGGTAGCCCTCGAGGATCTCGTCCTTGCTCGCCTCGCGGTCCAGCTTGATGGAGATGAAGAACTCCTTCACCTTGCGCGAGATCGTCTGTTCCTGGCCGAGGTAGTAGTTCTTGACGTACTGCTGGGTGATCGTCGAACCGGACTGCTTGCCCTTGCCGGTGACGGTGTTCCAGGCGGCACGCAGCATCGCCTTGGGGTCGATGGCGGACTCGGAGTAGAAGTCGCGGTCCTCGGCGGCGAGCACCGTGTGCTGGACGGTCTTGGGGATCTGGGCGAGCCGGACGTTCTCCCGGTTGACCTCGCCGTCGCGGGCGATGGGCGTGCCGTCGGCGTACAGGTAGACGTTGGACTGGGCGGTGGCCGCGGAGTTGGCGGCGGGGATGTCGACGAGGGCGTAGCCGAGGGCGAACAGGCCGGCGCACAGGAGGAGGAAGCCGAGGAGGGTGCCGAGCAGCATGCGCCAGGTCGGGACGAGGCGCCGCCAGCCGGTGCGCCGGGGCCTCTTGGGCTTCCTGCCCTTCCTGCCCTGCTCCCCCTTGTTCCCCTGCGTGCCCTGCTGGGCCTGTTCGGGCGTCTGGGGCCGCTCGTCGCTGCTCATGTCCTGTGGAACTCCTGGTTCGCGTCGTACGTCACGTACGCCTCGTATGACACATAAGCCTCCTACATCACCCTGCAAATACGGGCATCGTGCCGAAAAAGGGGTGGAAGGCGTCGCGCACGGCGGTTAGGCTCCTGCGCTTCGGCCGGAATCGGGGGAGGTGCGGTGGGAGCAGTGCGGCTGTACGGGGCGGTGGCCGGCGGAGCCTTCCGGCGCTACGCGACCTACCGGCGGGCAACCGTCGCGGGCATCTTCACCAACACGGTGTTCGGCCTGATCATCGCGTGCACGTACGTGGCGCTGTGGGACGAGCGGCCGCGTCTGGGCGGCTACGACCAGGCGCAGGCGCTCACCTTCGTCTGGATCGGGCAGGCGCTGTACGCGGTGATGATGCTCGGCATCCCGAGCGGTTTCGAGGCCGAGCTCGCCGACCGGATCCGCAGCGGGGACGTGGCCGTCGACCTGTACCGGCCGGTGGATCTGCAGGGCTGGTGGCTGGCGCAGGACCTGGGGCGGTCGGTCTTCCAGCTGCTGGGGCGCGGGGTGGTGCCGATGGCCGTCGGGGCGCTGGTCTTCGACCTCGCGCTGCCCACGAGTCCCGCGCGCTGGCTCGCGTTCCTGATCTCGGTGCTGCTCGGCCTGCTCGTCAGCTTCGCGCTGCGCTATCTCGTGGCGCTGTCGGCGTTCTGGCTCATGGAGGCGAACGGCGTTGCGCAGATGTACGGGATCAGCGCCACGTTCTTCTGCGGGATGCTGCTGCCGCTGAACGTGTTCCCGGGCGCGTTCGGCGACGTGGCGCGGGTGCTGCCGTTCTCGGCGCTGCTCCAGGTGCCCGCGGACGTGCTGATGGGCACGGGGTCCGTGGCCGGCGGCTGGTTGTTCCAGGCGGCGTGGGCGGTCGTGCTCCTCGGCGCGGGGCGGCTGTTGCAGGGTGTGGCGACGCGGCGGGTGGTGGTGCAGGGTGGCTGACCGTACGCGGACGGCCGCCGCGGAAGGCGTACGGGCCTTCGGGATGGTCAGCGCGATGTGGATCCGCTCCACGCTGGCCTACCGGGCCTCGTTCGTGATGACGCTGTTCGGCAACTGCGCGCTGACGGCCCTGGACTTCGTCGGGATCCTGCTGATGTTCTCGCAGGTCGACCGGCTCGGCGGCTACGGCCTCGCCGAGATCGCCTTCCTCTACGGCACGGCCGGCACCGCCTTCGGGCTCGCCGACCTGTTCGCGGGCTCCCTGGGCCGGCTCGGGACGCGGGTGCGGGACGGGACGCTCGACGCGTTCCTGGTGCGGCCCGCGCCGGTGCTTGCACAGGTCGCCGCCGACCGGTTCGCGCTGCGCCGGGTCGGCCGGCTCGTCCAGGGGCTGGTCGTGCTCGGCTGGTCCGTGACGGTGCTCGACGTGGCGTGGACGCCGGTGAAGGTGCTGCTGGTGCCGGTGCTGCTGGTCAGCGGGGCCGGGATCTTCGTGGCCGTGTTCATGGCGGGGGCCGCGTTCCAGATCGTGGCGCAGGACGCGGCCGAGGTGCAGAACGCGGCGACGTTCGGCGGCAACGCGATGCTCCAGTATCCGCCGACCGTCTTCGGCGACGGCCTGCTCCGCGGGGTCACCTTCGTGCTGCCGCTGGCCTTCGTGAACTGGCTGCCCGCGCTCTACATCCTGGGCCGGCCCTATCCGCTGGACCTGCCGCGCGCCGTAGCGTTCGCGCCGCCGCTCGTGGCCGCCTGCTGCCTCGCGGCGGCGGGACTCGCGTGGCGGGCCGCGCTGCGCGCCTATCGCAGTACGGGGAGTTGAGGACGGGCCATGGGCGAACCAGGCGAACCGGGCGAGCCGGGTTTCATCGAGGTGGACGGGGTCGAGAAGGTCTTCGACGTACGGCGCAGGGCCGGGCTGCTGCGGCGCGAGCGGCACCGGGTGCGGGCCGTGGACACGCTGAGCTTCACCGTGCCGCGCGGCGAGATGGTCGGCTACATCGGGCCGAACGGGGCCGGGAAGTCGACCACGATCAAGATGCTGACCGGCATCCTGACGCCGAGCGCGGGACGGATCCGGGTCGCCGGCATCGAGCCCGCCCGCGAGCGCTCCCGGCTCGCCCACCGCATCGGCGTCGTCTTCGGCCAGCGCACCACCCTGTGGTGGGACCTGCCGCTCATCGACTCGTACCGGCTGATGCGCCGCATGTACCGGATCGAGGAGCGCCGGTACGCGGAGAACCTCGACCGCTGTGTCGAACTCCTCGAGCTGGGCGGCCTGTTGGAGACGCCGGTGCGGCAGCTGTCGCTCGGGCAGCGGATGCGCGGCGACATCGCGGCGGCGCTCCTGCATGACCCCGAGGTGCTGTACCTGGACGAGCCGACGATCGGCCTGGACGTCGTCTCCAAGGTCAAAGTCCGCGGATTTCTGCGGGACTTGAACCGTGAGCGGGGCACGACGGTGCTGCTGACCACGCACGATCTGACCGACATCGAGCAGCTGTGCCGGCGCGTGATGGTCATCGACCACGGGCGGCTCGTGTACGACGGGGAGCTGAAGGGGCTGCACGCGGTGGGTGACGGGGCGGCGGCGGAGCGCACGCTGGTGGTCGACCTCGAGCGTGAACTACCGCCGCTGGAGGTCGAGTCGGCGCGGGTGGTGAAGGTGGAGGGGGCGCGGCAGTGGCTGGCGTTCCCGGCCGGGCAGTCGGCGGCGCCGCTGGTCGCGCGGATCGCCGAACGGTATCCGCTGGCGGACCTGTCGGTACGGGAGCCGGACATCGAGAGCGTGATCGCACGGATGTACGCGCGAGATCCCTCCGCCGTCACCTCCCGCCCGTAGGCTGGCTGTCATGACCGACGATGCATCGCACCTCCCCGAACTGCGGGCCTCCGACGCCGACCGCGAGAAGGTCGCCGAGCGGCTGCGGGACGCGCTCGCCGAGGGGCGGCTCGACATGGGGGAGTTCGAGGAGCGGCTCGAGGCGACGTACGCGGCGCGTACGTACGGGGAGCTGGCGCCGCTGACCCGGGATCTGCCGGCGGCGGGCAGTACCGCGCCGGTGGACCTGGTGAAGGCGCCGGTCGCGGAGGGGGCCGTCGACTGGGCGGCGCGGACCGGTGGGCAGGCGACGTCGAGCGGGGCGTTCGCGTTCTGGAGCGGGTTCGGCCGCAAGGGGCGCTGGACGGTGGGGGAGCGGTTCACGGCCTTCGCCATGTGGGGCGGCGGGGAGATCGATCTGCGCGAGGCGAACTTCGCGGCGCGGGACGTCGAGATCCGCTGCTTCACGATCATGGGCGGGATCCATGTGAAGGTGCCGCCGGAGCTCGACGTCACGGTGAAGGGCTTCGGCATCATGGGCGGCGTCGACGACCGGGCCACGGGCACCGGCACGCCGGGTTCGCCCCGGGTCGTCGTCCGCGGCTTCGCCCTGATGGGCGGCGTCGGGGTCGAGCGGAAGCTCCCCCGGGAGGAGCGGTTGCGGCTCAAGGACCAGCGGCGGCGCGAGAAGGTGGAGCGGCGGGACGAGCGGCGGCGGGAGCTGGAGGACCGGCATCTGCGCATCCACGACCAGCACGTGGACCGACGCCGACGCCACCACGACGACTGACCCGGAGCGCGGGGGCACCCCGCGCCGGGGTGGTCAGAGTTCGGCGCCTCGGGTGGGGGTCAGGGTGGCGGGATCGAAGGACTCGGCCATCTTGCGGTAACCCGCGTCGCTGGGGTGCAGGTGATCGCCCGAGTCGTACTCCGCCAGCAGCCGGCGCGGGTTGTACGGATCCCGCAGGGCCCGGTCGAAGTCGACGTAGCTGTCGAAGATCTTCCCGGAGCGGATATCCGCGTTGACTTCTTCCCGTACGGCTTCGAGGCGCGGCTCGTAGCCCCGGTGTCCCTGGAACGGCATGAGGGTCGCCCCGACGACCCGCAGCCCCCGCGTGTGCGCCTGGCGCACCAGCTCCCGCAGCCCGTCCGCGATGCGGGTGGCGTCCGTCTGGTGCGGGTTGCGCAGGATGTCGTTGATCCCGAGGTCGACGACGACGGCCCGCACCCCGGCCCGCCCGAGCACGTCCCGGTCGTAGCGCGCGAGCCCGCTCGGGTTCCCGGCCGGCCGGCCGTAGCCGTCGGACAGCAGCCGGTTCCCGCTGATGCCCTGGTTGAGGACGCCGTAGCGCGGCGCCCCCGGCTCGCTGCGCA
Organism: Streptomyces sp. NPDC050145; assembly: GCF_044460245.1. Taxonomy (NCBI): domain Bacteria; kingdom Bacillati; phylum Actinomycetota; class Actinomycetes; order Kitasatosporales; family Streptomycetaceae; genus Streptomyces; species Streptomyces sp. NPDC050145. Next base: position 147,717 of record NZ_JBITJS010000004.1, read on the forward strand.
GCCGCTCGGCGAGGATGTCGGTCCAGCGCCGGTTCGCCCCCACCGTGGACGTGATGCCGTCGGTGAGCGAGTCGCCGAGGACGACGACGGTGCCCTCCGCCTCGTTGCTGAGCACGTCGAGCGCGCTGAGGTAGCGCCAGTACGGGCTCTGCTCCGTGTAGCGCGCCCCGCTCTCCTCCTCGGTGAGGTCCCCGTTCGCCACGTAGGACATCTGCCGGGCCTGCGGGTGGTACGTGACCGGTCCGGACGGCGTCGGCGAGTACGTCGTGACGAGCAGGTCCGCGTCGGAGGGCACCCGCAGCCGCACCGCGTCGCTGAGCACCTGCTGGCCGGCGGGTATGACCACCGACGTGTTCCCGGAGAACGTCAGCCGGCGCAGCGTCCCGGCCAGCGCGGTCGGGCTGTTCGGCGCGGAGGCGACGGCGAGGGAGGCGTGGGTGACGCTGAGCGGCTGCTGCCCGTACAGGTTGGAGAGCGTGATGCGGGCGCTGGAGCCGCCGATGCTGGTGTGGATCACGTTGCGGATCGAGCGGCCGAAGTAGCCGTTCGTCTCCGTGCCCGGTTCCGCGCCGGCCGGGGCCGCCGACCAGCTGCCGGCCCAGGTGCCGGTGGAGGCGGGCGCGGCGGAACTGCGCGGGTGCGCGCCGCCCGCGCGCAGGGAGTCGTCCTTGCCGCGCAGCAGGCCGGAGAACCCGAGGTAGATGCCGCCCGAGACCAGCACGACGACCGCGACCAGCGCCGCCAACAGGGCATAACCGTTTCGCCTGGTCATGCGGTGTGTGTCTCCTCGGGCAGGGGGAGCCCGAGGCTCCGATGTGATCATCCCATGATGAGGCATGGGGTGCGACGGATGACGAGGGGGCCGACTCTGCCCCCCTCCGATCCTTGAGACGCCGGGAACTTGTGGTTCGTTCCGGGAGTAGGTCAGGTAGGGACAATGTGTGAGCGGAATGACATATGACGGACGCGGCGAGCTGGAGTGACCGATGAGTGGGTCGGAGAAACCGGACGGATCGGACGTCGGTGACACGGGGCAGCATGCCCGGCCGGCGCTGCGGTCATCCGTCCCGGCGGCCGGGGTTCCTGAGCCCGCGTCCCCCGCGGCGGGGGTTTCCGAGCCCGCGTCCCGGCCCGCTCGCCGCTTCGGCGCCGAGTTCACCGCCGCCGACGAGGAGAAGCGGCGCGGGGTGCGCCGGATGAAGGCGTTCGCCACCGGGATGCTCGGCGTCGTCGCGGTGATCTACGTGCTCGCCACCTGGGCGGAGCACTCCGGTGCCGGTTCCTGGGCCGGGTACGTCGCGGCGGCCGCCGAGGCCGGCATGGTCGGCGCGCTGGCCGACTGGTTCGCGGTCACCGCCCTGTTCAAGCATCCGCTCGGCATCCCCATCCCGCACACCGCGATCATCCCCCGCAAGAAGGACCAGCTGGGCGTCTCGCTCGGCGAGTTCGTCGGGGAGAACTTCCTGTCCTCGGACGTCGTACGGGACCGGCTGCGCGCCGTCGGCATCGGCTCCCGGCTCGGCGCCTGGCTCGCCGAGCCCGAGCACGCCGACCGCGTCACCGCCGAACTGGCCACGGCGCTGCGCGGGGCGCTCACCGTGCTGCGCGACCAGGACGTGCAGGCCGTCGTCGGCGAGGCCATCACCCGCCGCGCCGACAGCGCCGAGATCGCGCCCGGGCTCGGCAAGATGCTGGAGAAGGTCGTCGCGGACGGCGGCCACAAGCGGGTCGTCGACCTGGTGTGCACGCGGGCCCACGACTGGCTCGTGCTGCACGGGGACTCGGTGATGGACGCGGTGCAGGGCGGGGCGCCCGGCTGGACGCCCCGCTTCGTCGACAAGCGGATCGGCGAGCGCGTCTACAAGGAGCTGCTCCGCTTCGTCACCGAGATGCGCGACATGCCGCTGCATCCGGCGCGCGGCGCCGTCGACCGCTTCCTCACCGACTTCGCCGCCGACCTCCAGTCCGACTCCGACACGCGGGCCCGCGTCGAGCGCCTGAAGTCCGAGGTCATCGGCCGCTCCGAGGTGCAGGACCTGATCGCCTCCACCTGGTCCGCGGTCCGCCAGATGATCGTGGCCGCCGCCGAGGACGAGCGCAGCGAGCTGCGGCTGCGCGTGCGGGCCTCGCTGCTGTCGCTGGGGGCGCGGATGTCCAGCGACCCGAAGGTGCAGGCGAAGGTCGACGGGTGGGTCGAGGGCGCCGCCGTCTACGTCGTCACGACGTACCGTGCCGAGATCACCTCCCTGATCACGGACACCGTCGCCGGCTGGGACGCCGAGCACACCTCCCGCAAGATCGAGGCCCACATCGGCCGCGACCTGCAGTTCATCCGCATCAACGGCACGGTGGTCGGCTCTTTGGCGGGGCTGCTCATCTATACGCTCTCCCAGGCTTTCGGAGCGTGACCCTCCGGGGGTTTCGCGGTGTTCTCCGCGCGGCCTGTTGTCGTGGCTGATCGCGCCCCGCGACGGGGGTGCGGCCCCGCGCCTCCGGCGGGCCCCGGCCTCAGCCCTTCTCCCACCCACCCGCCCCCTCCGGGGGCGTCGGCCCGGCGCCCCGCCCCGGGCTGCGCCCCGGTCCCGGGTGCATGATTCGATGGGCGGCCGCTACGGGGCTGCCGCCGTAGGGGTCGGACGTCGTCGCCGGGTGCTGCGCCGCCGTGGTTGCTCGCGCAGTTCCCCGCGCCCCTGGAAGGCACGCTCCGCGTGCCCCAGGGTCCGTTGCTCGCGCCCCTCGACGGAGCCGCTGATCGGGGACGGCCCCGCGCCCCTGAAGGCACGCTTCGTGCGCCCCAGGGGGCCGTTGCTCGCGCCCCGCGACGGAGCCGCCGAATGGACACCGCCCCGCGTTCCTGAAGACACGCGCCGCGTGCCCCAGAGGCCTGTTGGCCGAGCCCCGCGACGGAGTCGCTGATCGGACGCCGTCCCGTGCCCCGCGACGGAGTCGCCCCCGCTGCCGGTTCAGGTGAGGGGGCGCAGCATGAACACGTCCACCGGGTCCTCCGACTCCGTGATGAAGCCGAGGCGTTCGTAGAGGCGGCGGGCCGGGCTGCCCTGGAGGACGTTGAGGCGGACCGGGACGCGCGCTGCGTCGCAGTGATCGAGGAGGTGGGTGACGACGGCGCCGCCTATTCCGGCGCCTTGCAGCTCGGGTGCGAGGAAGAAGTGTTCCAGCCAGTGCGCGTCCGGCGCGGGCCGCAGCGCCACGCAACCGGCGAGCTTCCCGCCCACCTCGATGACCCAGGTGTGCTCCGGCGCGTACGCGTCCCGCAACCGCTGCCGCACCCGGTGCGCGTCGAACCGCCCGAGCCGTTCCAGATCCGCCCGCATCACGACGGCCCGCAGCTCCACGAGGGGTTCGAGGTCGTCGGCCGTGGCCGCCCGCAGCATCCAGTCCGTCATGATCGCGAGGCTATCCCGGACCCCAGCGCCGCCATCGCGCACAGCCCCGCCACCCCCACCCACACGAGGTCGTACGAGCCGAAGGCGTCCCGTACCGCGCCCCCGGCGAACGCCACCGCACCCGCGCCCACCTGATGCGCGGCGCTGACCCAGCCGAACACGACCGGTGCCCGTTCCCCGAAGTGCGCCCGGCACAGCGCGAGGGTTGGCGGGATCGTCGCGACGTCGAGCAGCCCGAAGACGACGGTGAACGCGAACAGCGGTACGTCGACCACCGCCCCGAGCAGCAGCGGCAGCGCGAGCAGCGTCAGGCCGCGCAGCGCGTAGTACGCGGCGAGCAGCCGGCGCGGGTCGAGCCGGTCGGTGGCCCAGCCGGAGGCGACCGTCCCGGCCACGTTGAAGATCCCGACGAGGGAGAGGAGCGAGGCGGCGACGGTTGTCGGCATGCCGTGGTCGTGCGCGGCGGGCGCGAAGTGGGTCCACATGACGCCGTTGGTGGAGGCGCCGCACACCGCGAACGTCCCGGCGAGCAGCCAGAACGGGCCGCTGCGCAGAAGGCCGGCCGGCAGCGGCACGGACCGAGCCCCGGCCGCCCGGGGCGAGGCCGGATCCCGTACGGCGGCGGCCACCAGCGGCACCGCGACCGTCGCCGCCCCGGCGAGCCCGTACGCGGCCGCCCGCCACCCGTACCCGTCGATCACCCACGACAGCAGCGGCAGGAACACGAACTGGCCCACCACGCTCGCTGCCGTGAGCAGCCCGGCGACGAGCCCGCGCCGCGTCACGAACCAGCGCTCGGTGACGGTCGCCGCGAACGTCGTCGCCGTCGCCCCCGTGCCGAGCCCCACCAGGACGCCCCACGCCGCGACGAACTGCCAGGGCGCCCGCGCGGCCGTCGTCAGCAGCGCGCCCGCGCCGACCAGCACCAGCGCGCCGACCGCGACGCGCCGCATCCCGATCCGGTCCATCAGCGCGGCCGCGAACGGCGCCGTCGCCCCGTAGACGACCATGTTCACCAGCGTGCCCAGGCCGATCGCGGAGCGGGACCAGCCGAGCTCCGCGTGCAGCGGGCCGACGAGCAGGCCGGCCAGTGTGCTGAACGACCCGGCGACGACGATCGCGAGCGCGGCGCCCGCGGCGACCACCCACTTCCGGTCGCGGCGCGGAGCGATCGCGGGGCTGCTCGTTCCCGTTCCCGTGTGCGTCGTCATGAGTACGACCCTCCGCCCGGCCCGCACTCCCGCACGACTGGCCAGATGGCCACGACCTGAAAGAATCCGGCCATGACGGGACGAGAAGCGCGCGGGCCCGCCTCGGTGGCGGTGCTGGTCAGGGACGGGGTCCTGCCCATGGAACTGGGCCTGGTCCACCAGCTGTTCGGCGCCGCCCGCGACCCGGCGACCGGCGAGCGCCTCTACGAGGTCACGACCTGTGCGCCCCGCCCCGGCCTGATCCGCACCGACGCCGACTTCCCGATCCACGCGGAACACGGCCTGGAGGCGGTGGCGGCGGCCGACACGGTGCTGGTCCCTGCCTCGCACGAGGCGGACGAGTCGCTGACGCCGGACGCGGGCCCCGAGGAGTCGGTGCGGGAGGCGCTGACGGCCGCCCGGGGCCGGGTCGCCTCCATCTGCACCGGCTCCTTCCTGCTGGCCGCCTCCGGCCTGCTCGACGGGCGCCGGGCGACCACGCACTGGCTCTCGGCGGACCGTTTCGCCCGTACGTTTCCGCAGGTCACCGTGGACGCCGATGTCCTCTACGTCGACGAGGGGCGGGTTCTCACCTCGGCGGGCGAGGCGGCCGGTATCGACCTGTGCCTGCACATGATCCGCCGCGACCACGGCGCGGGCGTCGCCGCCGACGTGGCCCGCCGCTCGGTGGTGCCGCCGCACCGGGAGGGCGGCCAGGCGCAGTACATCCGCCGCCCGGTCGAGGAGCCGGGCCTCGCCTCGACGTCCGGCTCCCGCGCCTGGGCGCTGCGCCGTCTGACCGAACCTCTCACCCTCGCCCAGCTCGCGGCGCGGGACGCGATGTCGGTCCGTACGTACAGCCGCCGTTTCCGCGAGGAGACGGGACTGACCCCGATGACCTGGCTCACCCGTCAACGGGTCGACCGGGCCCGGGAGTTGCTGGAGCGTACCGACCACACGGTCGACCGGGTCGCGGCCGAGGCGGGCTTCGGCACGGCGACCTCGCTGCGCCGGCACTTCCAGCTCGCGCTCGGGGTGGCACCGGCCGCGTACCGGTCGACCTTCCGGGGGAGGGGCGCCCCGTGACCGTTCCCGGATCGCGGCGCCGTGAGCGTGCTCACGTATCCCCGGCCCGTGACGTGGTGCGGGCCGTCGAGGCGTAGCCTCTTCGAACAGACTTGCCCGGTATGACCAGGAGGCTCCAGTCATGGCCCGTTCCCTGCCCACCGCTCCGATCGCCGCCGCCGGACTGATCGGCGGTTACGCCACCGCCCGCTTCACGAAGAAGCGTCCGCTGGGCGGCGCCGTGCTGGCCGTCGCCGGGGCCGCGGCCGCGACGCAGTGGACGAAGGCGCGGGGCGGGAAGGTCGCGGGCGCGCTGACGGGCGCGTACGTCGCCGCGTTCGCCGGTTCGCACCCGCTGGCCAAGAAGGTCGGCGCCTGGCCCGCGGTGTTCGGTGTGGCCGGGGCCGTCGCCGCCGCGTCGTACGTCCTGGTGGACCGGCGCGCCGGAGCCTGATCGCCGCCGCGTGTGAACCCGGGCCCGCCTTCGCGTGATCCCGGGTTCGCCCGCCGCGTGTGAACCCGGGCCCGCCTTCGTGTGATCCCGGGTTCGCCCGCCGCGTGTGAACCCGGGGCCAACTCCGTGTGAGCCCCGGTTTCCCCGCGGTCGGAGACCTGGCGAACTCCTCCCGGTGGGCGCAACTGTTCGAACCGGGGGGCCGTCCCCTGAGTGCGCCCCTGTCTCCCCAGGGGCCCGTGCACCTCGTGGCCCCTCAGGAAGACGAACCCGCCGTGACCCAAGCGCCCCCGCTGCCGCACACCGGACCGCGCCGACCGTCCACCCCGCCGGGGACGGCCCCTGAACCGCCCGGTCGCCGCGCCGACATCCAGGGGCTGCGCGCCGTCGCCGTCGGGCTCGTCGTCCTCGCGCACGCCGGCGTACGGCAGTTCGGCGGCGGCTACGTCGGCGTCGACGTCTTCTTCGTCATCTCCGGGTTCCTGATCACGTCGCTGCTCGTGCGCGAACTCGACCGCGACGGCCGCATATCGATCCGCCGTTTCTACGCCCGCCGCGCCCTGCGCCTGCTGCCCGCCGCGACGCTCGTCGGGGTCGCCACGCTGGCCGGGGCGTACCTCTTCCTCTCCAAGGCGCGCTTCACGGAGTACGTGGGCGACGCCGTCGCGAGCGGCCTGTACGCCGTGAACCTGCGGCTCGCCGCCTCCGGCACGGACTATCTGCGGGCCACGGCGCCGCCGTCACCGTTCCAGCACTTCTGGTCACTGGCGGTGGAGGAGCAGTTCTACGTGGTGTGGCCGCTGGTGCTCGCGGCCGTGTACGCCACTGTCCGGACCGCCACCCGCTCCGGGCGGGCCCCCGGCCGTGCCGTCCGCGCGGGCGCCGCGATCGCCGGCGCCGTCGTGCTCGCCGCCTCCCTCGCCCTCGGCATCGCCACGACCGGTTCCGCGCCCTCCTGGGCCTACTTCGGCACGCACACCCGCGCCTGGGAGCTCGCCGCGGGCGCCCTGCTCGCCCTCGCCCTCTCCGCCCGCCCCGTACGCCGCCTGCCGGCACCCCTCGCCGGGCTCCTCTCCTGGGCGGGCCTGGCCGCGATCGTCGGCTCGGCGCTCGTGTTCGACGACGCGACCCCGTTCCCCGGGTACGCGGCCCTCGTCCCGGTCACCGGCACGGTCCTGGTCCTCGCCGGCGGCACCGTACCGACCCGCTTCGGGGCCGAACTCCTGCTCCGCAGAAGGCTGTTGACGGGCATCGGCGGAGTCTCGTACGGCTGGTACCTGTGGCACTGGCCGCTGCTCGTCATCGTGCCCGTCGCGCTCGACCGTCCGGACGCGGGGGTGCCGGCGCGGCTCGCGGTGTGCGCGCTGGGGCTCGGGCTCGCCGTGCTGACGCTGCGGCTCGTCGAGAACCCGGTCCGGTTCGCCGCCGCCTTCCGCGACCGGCCGCGCCGCGCGCTCACACTCGGCGCGGCCCTGACCGCGGGCACGGCCGCCGTGGCGCTGCTCGCCGGCCTCGTGCCGCCCGCGATCGACTCCGGCCGCCCGGCCCCGCGGCTCGCCGCCCGCCTCGACGCGGCCCCCGACCCCGCGGCCGCCCTCGCCGACCTCCTCGCCGCGCCGAACGAGGTCGTCCCCGCGAACCTCTCGCCCGCCCTCACCCACATCAAGGACCGGCGCTCCGCCGTCTACCGCGACGGCTGCCACGTGAACCCCGGCGTCACCGCCGTGCCCGGCCCCTGCGCGTACGGGGACCCGGCCGCGGCCACGACCGTCGTCCTCTTCGGCGACTCGCACGCCGCCCAGTGGTTCCCGGCGCTCGAACGGCTCGCGCACGAACGGCACTGGCGGCTCGTGTCCCTCACCAAGGCCTCCTGCAAGATCGCCGACGTCACGATCGTCAACGGCGGCGGCCCCTACACCGCCTGCGACACCTGGCGGGCGCGCGCCCTGGACCGCATCGCGCGCCTGCGCCCCCGCCTCGTGATCGCCTCGTCGTCCGAGTCGGGCGACCCCGTACGCCCGGCCGCGGCGGGCCCCGTCGCACAGTGGACCGCCGGCTACGCCCGCACCTACCGGGCGCTCCGGGCGACCGGCGCCCGGGTCGTCGCCCTCCAGGACACGCCCTGGCCCGCGTCGGACGCGGTGGACTGCGCGAGCATCCACCCGCTGGACCTGGGCCGCTGCGCGTCGACCCCCGCGCGGGCGGCGAAGGACCCGCGCAAGACGGCCGCGGTCCGCGCCGCCGCCCGTGCCACCGGTGCCACGCTCGTCGACCCGCGCCCCTGGGTGTGCGCGCCGCGCGTCTGCCCGGTCCTGGTGGCCGACACCCTCGTCTACCGCGACGACGGCCACCTCGCGGACGCCTACGCCCGCGCTCTCGCCCCGGTCCTGGGCGCCCGGCTCACCTCTCCGCCGGGAACGCCCTGACCGGTCTGCTCGCGTGGTTCAGCCGAACATGCCCGGCTGGTAGTCGCCCGCCGGCTGCTGCGTGATGACGTTCAGCCGGTTGTACGTGTTGATCAGGGCGATCAGCGAGACGAGCGCCGCGAGCTGGTCCTCGTTGAAGTGCTTGGCGGCGTTCTCCCACACCTCGTCGGAGACCCCGCCCGCCGCGTCGGCGATCCGCGTCCCCGCCTCGGCCAGCTCGAGCGCGGCCCGCTCGGCGTCGGTGAACACCTTCGCCTCGCGCCAGGCGCCGACCATGTGCAGCCGCTGCGCGCTTTCGCCCGCGGCGGCGGCGTCCTTGGTGTGCATGTCGAGGCAGAATCCGCACCCGTTGATCTGGCTGACGCGGACCAGGATGAGGTCGGCCGTGAACTTGGGCAGCTCCACCGCCTCGAGGGCCTTGCCGGCCGAGTTGATGTGGCGGACGAACTTGGCGGCGATGGCGTTGCCGAAGATGTTGAGGCGAGCTTCCATGGCGATCTCCTGCTGCTCGAGTGGGCTTTCCCGGTTGCTTACGTCTGGATGACGGAGCGCCCGCCAGGAGTGTGACCGCCCAAGAATGTGACCTGCGTCACTCCAAACTCGGGGGGCTAGGCTCCGCCCATGCCCCGCCTCGAAGAGCTCACCCCCGCCAACCTCGACGCCGCCCTCGCCATCCGCGTCCACCCGGACCAGGAACACCGCGTGGCCCCCGTCGTGAAGTCACTCGCCGAGGCATACGTCCACCCCGGCGTCGCCTGGCCCCGCCTCATCGTCGACGACGACCGCCCCGTCGGCTTCCTCATGGCCTTCTTCGACATCGACTGGAAGGCCGACGGCTCCGGCGACGACATCCGCTCCGGCCTGTGGCGCCTGAACATCGCGGCCGCCGAACAGGGGCGCGGCTACGGCCGTTTCGCGGTCGACGCGGTCGCCGCCGAGATCCGGCGCCGCGGTGGCACCCGGCTCACCACCACCTGGCACCCGGGCCCGACCGGCCCCGAGAAGTTCTACGTCCGTCTCGGGTTCCGCCCCACGGGGGAGACGAGCGGTGGCGACGCGGTCGGAGAACTGGACCTCTGAGCCACCCATTCTCTGGGTTCTCTACGTCAACCAGCCGAAGGCGAGGCTCACTTGGCTGATTCAGCGCCCGGCGGTGCCGCGCGTCCGGAATCGGCGATGAAGCGCGGCCCGGCCGACTGGGTCTCCATCATCGCGTACGAGAACCTGCCGGGCAGCCCGGGCCCCATGGCCGCGCTCCGAGCCTGGCTGCGGGCCCGTGGCATCGACTGGATGCCGTTCGACCCGGTGACCGAGATCCGCGTCGACCTGGCCTGCGCACCCGACCCCGACGCCATCGGCGACGGTGGCGGCGGGCACTGGCGCGGCTGGTACGACCTCCGCGTCAGCGGGCCCGCTCTGCGCCGCCTCGGCCTCCACCCGGACCAGCCCACCGCGCACGTCACACCTGGGTCATTCCCGCCCGGCCGGTGAGACGCCCGCCGCCTCGACGAGCACGCCCGCCAGCTCCCGCGGCTGCGAGAACATCGGCCAGTGCCCGGTGTCGAGCTCCGCCAGCCGCCACCGCTCGCCCTTCACCAACTCGGCGACAGGGCTCTCGAGTTCGTCCCCGCCGAGCCCGCACAGGATGTACGTAGCCGGAAGTTCACCGAGCGGTCGAGTCAGGACGGCCGGCTCGGTCAGCGTCGAACCGGGATGCGGCGTCGACCCCGCGACGATCCGCGCGATCTGCTCCGGGCTCAGCCCGTGCCCCTCGAAGTGCGCGGCGGGCGCGCACGGCCACCAGCCCCCGTTCGCCGCGATCGACGCCCGCACCCCGGCCCCGCCGTCCGGCCACTCCGCGACGAACGGCTCCCCGTCCACCGGCACGCTGGAGTCCACGAACACCACCCGGCGCAGCCGCTCCCCGATCAGCCCGGCCGCCTGTCCCACCGGCACCCCGGCATAGCTGTGCCCCACGAGCACGACATCCCGTAGACCGGCCCGCTCCACGAAGTCCACGACATCCCGCACATGCCCCTGCCGCCCCACGGACACCACGCCGCCGGCCCGCTCGGCAAGCCCCGACAGGGTCACCGGATACACCCCGTGCCCGCCCCCGTCCGCCGCCCGCAGATACGGCACGACGTCGTCCCACGCCCACGCCCCGAGCCGCGCCCCTGCCACCAGTACGAAGTTCGCCATGCCCCGCACGGTAGCGGCGCGGCACTCCTTGCCGCCCGGGGATGTCCGACCGAACCGGTCCACGGCGATCAGGCGCGCCCCACAGCCCTCCTGCCAGGCTGGGAACCACGCAAAGGAGGCCCCGTGATCGCGGCACTGAACCAACTGGTCGACCTGGTGGAACAGCACTTGGGCGACGACCTGGAGATCGACGCGTTCGCGTCGTCCCACGGCACGACCGAGTACCACCTGCGCCGGATGTTCTCCTCCCTGGCCGGGATGCCGCTCTCGGAGTACGTGCGGCGCCGCCGTATGACCGTGGCCGCGGCGGACGTCGTCCGGGGCGGCGGCGACCTGCTCGACATCGCCGTCCGCCACGGATACGGCTCCACCGAGGCGTTCGGCCGCGCCTTCCGCGCCGTACACGGCGCCGGCCCCGGCGACGTACGCCGCAACGGAGGCCCCCTGCGCACCCAACCCCAGCTCAGGTTCCGCCTGACCGTCGAAGGGAGCACCCCCATGGACACCCGTATCGCCGACCGCCCCGCCTTCCGCCTGATCGGCCACGCCGCCCGCGTGCCGCTCATCCACGAGGGCGTCAACCCGCACATCCAGGAGCACATCGCGTCCCTGCCCCCGGAGACCCACCCCCGCCTGAAGTCCTTGAGCGACACCGAACCGGCGGGCCTGCTCTCCGTCTCCGACGGCCTGGAGCCGGACGACGCGGAGGGCACGGAACTGACCTACCTCCACGGAGTGGCCGTCACCGCCGGGACCCCGGTCCCCGAGGACCTGGACACCATCGAACTCCCGCCGGGCTCCTGGGCCGTCTTCCGCAGCAGCGGCCCCTTCCCCGAGTCCCTCCAGACGATGTGGGCGGCGACGGCGACGGACTGGTTCCCCTCGAACCCGTGGCGCCTGCGCCCTGGCCCGTCGATCGTGGCGACCCTGGACCGCTCCCCGGACTTCACGACGGCGACCTGCGAACTGTGGCTGCCGGTCGAACCGGCGTCGTGACGCTATCCGCCGTATCCGCCGTATCCGCCGTGTCCGCTATCCGCGCGGCACCCCGTCGTTGGACCGGGCCGCCATCGCCAGCGCGACGACCCAGCCCACGAGTGTCCACCCGAGGAAGAGGTTGATGACGAGGACGGAGCCTGCGTTGCGGACGCCCCGTCCGAATGCCACCAGCGTCGGGATGAAGTAGAAGAGCGCTACGACGACCACCATGATTCCGGACGTCGAACCATCCATGTGTTCCCCCTGAGATCCCGGCCCGCGACCCGCAAATCACACCGCTCGGACTCCGAACTTCCGTACACAGCAAGTGACTTGACGGCTCGTAAGGTGTGCCCGAGTTCGCGCGAGGGGAAACGCTCGCATCGGTCACCGGGAACCGAGGTCGGTGTGTGCGCGGTGGCGGCGGAAGGACCTGAACTCGCCTTGTGTGGCGCCTGGTTCGGTCGCGTAATGGGTGCGTGTCGTCGGGTGTGTCTGGTGAGGGCGGCGGTTCGGGGGAGTTCGCATGTCTTCGTTCGGAAGGACATTGACCCGGCTGACCGGGCTGGTTGCGATCGTGACCGTCTATGTGGCGCTGCACCTGGCGATCAGCGCGGGCCTGGCCCTGCGGGACGAGCACCGCTTCCGTGGTGCCACCGAGCAGGCCGCCGCGGTCACCGCCGCGGTGGACCGTTACGCCGGCGGCGACGCGTCCGCACGTGCGGAGGTGCGCGCCGTGGAGGCGTGGTTCAAGAAGAACGCCCCGGCGGGAGCCAGCCGTGCCACAGCGTCTGCCGTCGCCGCCGGCGTCGAGCGGGGCCAGGTCCCCCGAGCCCGTGAGCGGGTCGCCGGGCTGGCGCCCGATGTCCGCCGGGACCAGGTGGCACTGGACCGCCGCGTCGATGCGTCACGCACCACAGCGCTGTACTGGGCCGTGCCGGCCGCGCTCCTGATCGGCCCGGCGCTGTGGCTGCGGCGCCGCCGCCGGGCCGGTGCCGCGGAAGTCGTCGGGGTCGTGAACCGGTTCGCCGCACGGCAGCCGCGCTGGCGAAGGCCGGTGTTCCTGCTGGCCACCACCGTCGGCTACCTCCTGCTCGCGGCAGGCGCCCTGGCCGTGGGCACGGCACAGCGCCGTGGGGGTGAAATGCCGCCGACGGACTATCTGCTGTTGCTGTTCGGCGGCCTGGCCTCCGTCGGCGCGGGAGTGCTGCTTCTGCGCTACACGCGCCCTCGCTCGGCGCGGGGGGCCCGCGAGGCCCTGCTGGCGGACGGCCGTCGCCCGGTCCTCTATCTGAGGAGCTTCGCCGACGACGCCACCGCGGCCCGGGTCGACGACTCGGCGTTCTTTGCCAGGCTCCACTCCAGGGAGGAGCAGTTCACCGCCGCGCTGGGCGCCATCGGCCCGGTGATCGCGGTGGGCGTGCCGGGGGAGTCGCTGCCGCGGCTGGGGGCCGCCCGCTTCTATCTGCCGCGCGACGACTGGCAGCCGACGATTCAGCGGCTGATGGAGCTGTCCCAGCTCATCGTGTTGCGACTGGGCGTGGGCGACGGGCTGTGGTGGGAGGCCGAGGAGGCGCGCCGCAGTCAGCCGGGGCCCAAACTCGTACTGCTGGCGTCGGGAGACCTGCCGGAGATGGCACAGCGCCTGCACGTGTCGCTTCCGCCCCTGCCCGAAGCGATGGCGGTGGACCCTTGGACGGGCACCGTCGTCACCTTCACCGAGGGGTGGCAGGTCAAGGTGACGCCCGTCGGCCCCCGACCTCGCCCGAAGGCGCCGCGGCGTGCACTGGTGCGCCGCGGGGTGGATGCCGTGAGGACCTTCTGGACCGCTTCGATCATGCACACGCCGGCGCATCACCTGGCCCGCGCCACCCGGGACGCGCTGGCCGAGGAAGGGCCCCGCAGGCGGACCATGCCGTGGCGGGCGACCTTCGCCGCGCAGACGGCTCTGTGGACCGGATTCACCTTGGTGACAGTTCTGCTGCTGCTGGGCTGGCTCGCCGGGCGCGCAGCCCAACTCACCGGAATATAAAAGCAGTTCGGTGTTCGGCGTCGCGCATGCCCGCACGCGAATACGGGGACACCACAGAAGCGGCGTTCTGCAGCATCCGGCCCTGAGGTGACACGACGCGGGCCGGTGATCTTCGGGGGAGGAACATGGACAACGTGGGACACGGCAGGCCGGCGGGCCCGAGCGCGCCGGCGACAGACCAGCCCAGGCAGGTGACCGGTGCGGCCACCGTCGCGACGGTCCTGATCGCGTTGCACCTGGCCTGGCAGCTCCTGGTCACGTTCGGAAACTGGCGCCTCTATTTCCTCATCCACGACTTCCTGGCGGGAAAGGCGACAGCGGAGGAGCTGCTCGCGGCGGACTCCGACTTCATCGCGAAGGTGGGGTCGACCGCGGGGTGGATCCTGGTCGGAGCAGCGTCGGGCATCGCCTTTCTCGTCTGGCTCTGGCGGGCCCGGATCAACTCCGAGCTCATGAGCGGCGCCGCCGCGCATCGCAGGACCCGCGGCTGGACGGTGGGCAGCTGGTGGACCCCGGTGGCGAACCTGTGGATCCCGTACCAGGTCACGACGGACATCTGGCGGGCCAGCTCGCCACGGCGCCAGGCCCCCGCCGCACTGCTCGGCAGCTGGTGGGCCTGCTACCTCGTCGCGCTGCTGCTCAGCCCGATCCAGCGCAACGTGGCATCGGAGATCGAGAGCGAGCAGGACGTGCTGTCCGCCGCTCAACTCGACACCGTCCTCACCCTGCTCATCGTGGCGGCCGGCCTGCTTCTGATCGTCATCGTCAGGCGGGTCACGGCGTGGCAGAACGCGGCGCTCCCGGCGCTCCAGCGGTGACGCGGCACGAGCGGAAGGCGGTGGCGAGGCGTGTGTGCCCTCCGGATCGGTGACGGTGTGCCCGACCCGCCCCGCACCCCTCCACCCGTGCGGGATCCGAGTGTGAGTGAGCGACTGTGGAACACCCGGGTGGGACCGGCACAGTACGCGGACTCGTCCGAGCCCTACCAGAGCGCCCTGATCGAGCAGTACAAGCTGTGTGTCGAGATGGCCGACCGGGTCAGCGCGCGGCGCAACACGGCGAACACCTTCTTCCTCACCGTCAACAGCCTGCTCGTGACGCTCCTCGCGGCCGTCCTGCCGGGCGCGGAGTCGGATATTCCGGTGGGAGCGCTCATCGTCGGGCTGATCGTGCTGCTCCTCATGTGCGTGTCGTGGTTCGCGCTGATCCGCTCGTACCGGCAGCTCAATTCGGCGAAGTGGGCCGTGATCGGCGCCCTGGAGGACCGACTGCCCGCCTACGCGTACTCGCGCGCGGAATGGGGTCTGCTGGGCGGCGGCAGCGACTGGCGCAAGTACCTTCAGCTCTCCTACGTCGAGCAGTGGGTGCCCGTCGGCTTCGCCGCCGCGTACGTCGTGGGATTCGTGACCATGCTGCGGTGAGTGGCAGGGGTCAGCGGAGCGCGGACGCTCGTGTGGTGCCGGTGGGCCAGATCACGTCCACCGGCATCCTGGCGGCCCGGGCGCTCGCGACGACGTCCGCCGTCCCGCCTCCCTTGCCGGTCGGCGGTGAACCGTCCCAGATCGCGACGAGGCGCTCGGCCCTGCGCAGAAGCTCGGCATTGGCGGCCTCGTACGCGGCCCGGCCGGCCGACTCGTAGGGCATGACGACCACCTCGTCCGCGGCGGCCAGCAGCCGGTCGTAGGTGGCCGCGTGCTCCGCGCCCACCTGTGTGCTGCGGTAGTCGCGGGACGGGATCACCGCCACGAGGCGGCCGCCCGCGCGGAGGAGGGCATCGGCGAAGACGGAGTCGGCCCCCGGCGCGACGCAGGAGAAACCCAGCAGCTCCTGGCCGTCGTAGTGGGAGAGCAGCCCGTCGAGCGCCCGGCGAACGAGCGGAATGCCGTTCGCGGACACGTCCATGTGGCCGGTGGTCGCGAGCTTCACCATGGCAGGCCCTGTTCCCGAGGCGGCCGGATGCCGCGGTACGCGTGTCTAGACATGCTCGAACCCGTTGTTCTGCAGCGCCTGCTGCAAGGGCCACAGGGCTTGGCCGATCGCATGGCGCGGGAACGTGACCGTGAAATCCGCCGCGGCCGCGGGAGCGGAGTCACAGCCCTCTTCGACGAGCACGAGTACGCGATCGACCCCGCGGTATCCCTGGAAGAGTCCGATCTCGTGCACCACGTTCTGCCGCGCGACCAGCTGACCGTCACCGGTCGCGTCCTCCGCGGTCAGTACACAGACCGCGAAGCTGCAACGGTCCATGTACTCGGTCAGGGCCTCGGTGACCGGGCGGCTGCCCCACGAATCGGACTCGAAGGAGTAGACCGGAACGCCGAAGCGCTCCTCGACGAAGGACTTCACGGCGAGCCATTGAGGGCTCCTGCCATGGGCGACGAACACTCCCATGGGGCCGTTGTGCCGCGAGGCGTCCATGGTGCGGATGAAGTTCTGCGCGATGCCCGCGAGTTGGTGGTGCCCGTAACTCCCGACATACCGGAGCTTCTCCCGGGCCAGCGTCATGCCGAGGAGGGAACCGAGCTCGATCTGCAGACGATCGGCGGTCAGCACGGAGAGCAGGCCCGCGGCGAACACGTCTCCGGCCCCCGTGGCGTCCTCGATCTCGTCCTCGGACAGGACGACTTGGGGATAGAAGTCGTTGACCACCTTCTCGTCGTGCCGGCGCCAGGCGCTGATGCCCGATCGCCGCTTGACGATGACCGCACCTCGGTCGTTGTTCAGCCGGCTCAGCAGCCGGGCGGCCGTGATGTCGTCGGACTCGTCCTCCGACCGGGAGCCGAGCTCCCTGAATTCCCTGTGATTGAGCAACAGGAAATCCGAAAGGGCGACCATCGCCGTGATGTCGGACGTGGGGCGGTGGCTCCACACATGACCGGGGTCGAAGCTGATCAGCGAATTCGGGTTGACCCGCTTCACTTCCTCGAGGACGGAAAGGAGCCGGCCCGGCGTGCGTTCGTCCAGGAACGAGGTCACGTGGATGACGCGAGCCGATGCCAGGTAGGCGACGAGGTCCTCGAACGATGCCTCGATGTGGTCCGCCATGGCGGCATTGGCGCCCGCATGCGTCAACAGAGTGCGCTCGCCTTCCTCGGTGAAGGCGAAGCACACACCGCACAGGTGGTCGTCGTCACGGAAGACGAACTGGTGGTCCACGCCGAGCAGATCCAACTGCTGCACAGCGGAAAGACCGGGCCCGGGCACCCGGCCGGCGACCCCCACATAGCCCAGCCGCAGGTCGAGCTGCATCTGCGCGAGCGCGCTGACGGCGTTGTAGGCCGAACCGCCGAGGGAGGTCTGCAGCGCGGACGGATTGACCGCTTCGAGGGCGGCATAGACGGTCGCCTCGTCCACGGCGGCCTCGGTGCCCCACTCGGGCAGGACGCGGCCGTCCTCCAGCAGAGCGCCGATCCTGGCGCTCAGGGGGGCGCGGTCACCCCCCGGGGCACCGGAGGAGTCATGGTCGGAGTGGATGAGGTAGTCGAGGTTCAGAGCACCGATCCCGACCACGTCCAGAGCGAAACCGCTGCGCGGCGTTGTCGGTCCACTGTCCGGCGTACCGTTCACTTTCGCCTCCCCAGGCCCAGGAAACCTTCCCGGACCAGCATCCTTTCCAGCTCCATGAAGGTGCTGTCCATCCGGCCCGGTGTGAAGTCCATGCGAATGAGCCCGGCATTGTTGGACCACGGTTCGTAACCTTCCTCGGCGAGGATCGCCACGCGCCCGAACCCGTAGTAGCCCTGGAACATGCCGACTCGGTGAACCATGTCCTCGTTCACGCGATGCCGTCCGCCTTTCATGAGACGGCCCGCCGACAGTACGCAGACGGCGAAGTTGCACCGGGCCACCTGCCGTCGCAGTGCCACCATGTCCACCCCGCCGTCTCTCGCGTCCGCGCGCAGCACGTGGACCGAGAGACCGCAGTCACGCTGCAGGAAGCGGTGCAGATCCTCCCACTGCGTGCCGCCGTCGTACGTCAGCAACACGGATCGTCCCTGGTGGAGTGGAGACCCCCGGGTCAACAGCTCCGGCGACTGCAGGAAGCCGTCCGGATTCATTCCCTGGACCGCTCTGCGGGTGTGGGGGCGCTGTGCCGCCCGCTGGCGGGCCAGGCTCAGCCCCAGGAAGGAACCCAGTTCCACCTGCAGTTTCCTGGAGGCCTGGGCTGCCAGCACGCATGCGGAGAACACGTCACCCGCCCCGGTCGCGTCTTCGAGGTCCGTTTCGCGCAGCGGCCGGCGCAACTGGAAGCGCCGCCCGGTCACACCGCTGTCCGTCTCCCGAAATGCTACGACCATGTCGTAACGCTTGGTGACGAACAGGGTGCTTCCGCGTGGGCAGCCGGCCAACACTCTGCGCGAAAGCACGTCAGCCGATTCGCCCGGCGCGTATCCGCCGAGGGCCTTGAACTCGCGATGGTTCAGGAACACGAGATCGCTGAGGGCGAGAATGCCGTCGATGGCTTCCGTACGGTGTGCGGCCCAGTCGTACCCGGGGTCGAAGCTGATCGACAGGTCGGGGTTGATCCCGCGCGCCTGCCGCAGTACTTCCAGCATCAGTGGCGGCGTGGTGTCGTCGAGGAACGAGGTGACGTGCACCAGGCGCGCCCGGGCGAGGTACTGGGCGATCTCCTCCGCGTTCTCGCGAAGGTGGTCGGCCATCAGGAGGTTGGCACCGGGGTGCGTCATCATGACCCGCTCGGCGTCCTCCAGGTACGACAGGCATACGCCGCAACGCCGTTGGGGGAAGCGCGCCACCCACCGGCGGTCGATGCCCAACTGGTCCATCTGCCGGGCGAAGGACAGCCCCGCCGCCTCGACGCGTCCCAGTGCGCCGACGTAGCCCATCCGCAGACCGAGATTCATCTGTGCCAGCGTGAAGATCGTCAACCAGGCGGAACCGCCCAGCGAGGCGGCCAGGGAGGAAAGCCCCAGCCGCTCGATGACATGGCCGATCGTCTCCTCGTCGACCGCCCCTTCCGTGTTCCACTCGAAGCGTGCCGTCGACTCCGACACCTGGTCGGCCATCCGGTCGGACAAGCGCGTGGCCCCGGCGATCCAGTCCACGTTGAGCGCACCCATCCCGACAATGTCGAGAACTGGCCGCTCGACCCGTGCGTCACGATTCACAGCATGGCCCCATTGCCCCGTAACCGACCCAGCGCAGTACTCCGGAGAATCAGCCTCAGCCTGGGCGAGACAACAGTCAACCCTGACTTCCCCGCTGCACCGGGCGTGCGCTGACCCGCCAACTCAGCCCGACAGCACGTCATTTCGTTCGGAGCCCAAGCGCAGCGGCAAGGTCTGAGGGAACTGGAACTACCCCCGGTGCCCACACGTCCCTACCCATCGTGATCATCAACAACGCGGACGAACTGATCAGCGACTGGGAGTCGGTCTACCAGGGCTACTTCCCGGGCGACCCCGACGAGCTCCTCCGCGACACCCTGAACGGCCTCGCCCGAGCACGCTCCGCCCAGCCGTACGACCCGGCGGCCGCGGCCTTCTACGCCTTCGGCCTCGTCTGGACGTACGGCTACGCGGCGTTCGGTGACCCGGACCCCGAGCTGGCCCGCCAGGTCACGACCGCGCTCTCGGCCCTCGCTCGCACCGACTCCCCGTGCGCGCACGGGGCCCACCCGTGCGACGACGACCTGGACACCCACCTGGAGGCCTTCGAACCCCTCCTGACGCTCCTGATCGGCCTGTCCGACGACTACACGTGGGACGACCTGACCGAGGCGACGGGCGCCGCCGCCGACCCGGAGCCGGTGTGGCGCTGCCCGCACAATCTGGCGGGCTTCGCGCGGGCGGCGGCGGAGGCGATCGGCTAGCCCCGCCGCCGGGGACGGTGGCGCGATCCGGGCCCCCACGGTCCTGAACTCTCCTTGTATGCCGGGGTGTCCAGAGGGCTAATGAATGACGCGCACATGCCATATCGCATATCGCGCGCCCTTCACTGCCGTTTCACCACGGGGGACATCATGGGAACGCCTTCGACACCACCACCCCAGCAACCGCCTCAGCAACCGCCTCAGCAATCGTCACAGCAGCCGCCCCGACAGCCGCCCCGACCCTGGCAGGACCCGTCGCGCGCTCTGGCGGCGGCTTCCTCGGCGTCGTCCTCGGCGTCCTCGGTCCCGCAGGGCGGCCAACTGGTCATCAGCAAGCGGCTGCTCTGGGTGAACGGCGCCGCCTATCCGTTGGAGAACATCACCCGCGTCTACACCTTCTTGCTGACCCCGCGGCGCGTCGAGGCGTTTCTGCGGTTCCTGAAGCGCGGTGGTGTGACCGTGGTCGCGCTCCTCGTCCTGGCGCTGATCTCGGACCTGTCGTCGGGAGGCTCGTCCTCCTCCTATTCCGATTCCGACTCGGGCCCCGGCGGTCTGATGCAGCTCCTCCTGGTGGTGGCCGTGGGACTGCTGCTCTACTTCATCGCCGACATGGCCTCCGTGGTCTTCGCCTCCAGCCACTACGTCCTCGCCATCGAGACGAACGGCCGGTCCACGGCCCTGGTCTCCGGCGAGCCCACCCGCCTCAAGGCTCTCGTGGGCGAGATCGCCGAGACGATCGACAAGCCGGACGCGAACTTCCAGACGACGATCCAGTCCCTGTCGATCAGCAACATCGGCAACTACCAGTTCGGCGACTCGGTGAACATCTACGGCGGATCCGGCCACACGGGAGTAGCCAAATGACCAGCGGAGACTTCCAGTTCGGCGACCGCGTCAGCATCATCGGCGGCCAGGGCCACCAGGGCATCGTCCACCACCACAACGCGCCGCAGCGCACCTTGGAGGAGCAGCTGAGGGAAGTCGTCCAACTGGCGCAGGCGCTCCGCGGGGACGTACCCGCCGAAGACCGGTCCTCCATCGACGGTGCGCTGCCCGCGCTCGTGGGCGACCCCGCCGCCGATGCCTCCACGGCACCGCCGGAACGGCGCCGCTCCCTGATGGCCCTCGCGGCCATCGCCGCCACCATCGGCACCGTCGGCGAACCCCTCCTGGGCTCGGTCAAGGCCGCACTCGAACTCCTCGGCCGTTAGCCCGTCGTCATCCCCTCCAGCTGTCGACGGCCGAGAGCTCCGGACCGCATGCCTGACTGTCGGCCGCTTCGCGGCAGCGTGGACAGAGATCCTCGTCGGCTACGGCCCGGAACAGGTGGGCCTGGGTGTGGTGCGGACCTTCGCACTCCCGTAAGGCGCTGAGCCGCGCGGAGACGCGAGGGCGGTCCGGGGCCACAGGTGGCCGGGTGGCGCGTACAGGGCCCCGCTCAGGTGTGGGTGGCACGTCGGCGAGCAGGTAGCGCAGCAACCCGCCTGGATGCCGTACGGGCGTGCCGTCGGAGGGCAGGCTGCGCAGGATGTGTGTGCGGAGGTCGGCGGCCGTGTGCCCGGCATCCAGCCAGCGGGCGGTGAGCGCGGTCAACTCGGCGGTCATGGCGCGGGGGATGCCGCGCAGGGCTGGGTCGAGCAGGCGGTAGCCGGTGACGAGAGCGTGCGCGGCATCGATCGACGCGGGCGTCACCTTCGACTCGGGCTCCTCCGGCTCCGGCGCCTGCGACTCGGGCTGTCCCGAATCCGCCAACATCCGTACGTGCAAGATCGGTTCAGGCGCACGCTGCTGCAGGCCGGGCCCCGGATGGTTGGAAGTGGTTTCCCCTGTGTTGTCGCCATGGGAGGGATGACCGTCGGTCGGCCGACCACCCGGCTGACCGACCGCCGGTTGCTGACGACTCGGTGCGACCTGCGGTGATGCGGTGGCGTCGTCCGAGGGCGGCTGACCGGCGTTCATGATCGCGCGAGCCTGCTCCCGGCTCATCGGGTCGCTGGAGAGGAACTGCCGGGTCGTCCAACGTCCACCGGCCCCCTGGACGCGCCACTCGTGGAGATAGCCCTCGTCCCGGAGCTGCTTCTTGGCGCGAGTGAAGGCGCAGCCCTTGATCCTCGTCCGTTCGGCGGTCCGGGAGAGGGTCTCGGGTGCGTGGGCGGGCAGGGAGAGCTGCCACGTCAGGATCCGGTACGCCTCGGAATCGAGCCGGGGATGCCGGATGAGCTCGTTGGAGAGCTGGGTGAAGGCGCGCGTGGGCGCGATACTGTGCCGGTAGATCACGGGTGGAGGTCCATCCACTAGTGGTTCAGGCCCTCGCTGACGGTTGCAGCCGTCGCGGGGGCCGTTTGCTTTCCGTGACGGTATCGCACGCTGCGTGTTCTTTATGAAGCGTTGCGTGAACTCGACTGGCCGGGAACGGACTTCGGGGTGGAACTTCCCACTGGAACCCCGGCTGGACGACGGAAGGCGTGGCGTCCATTTCCTGGAGGTAGTGGCCGAGCCCGGATCCCCAGGCGGGCAGCGGATCGTGTGGCCGCAGTGAAGGGGGCCCCGTTCTCTGACAGTGGCTTGGCCGGAATGAGGTAATGGTTTTGCGTCACTTGGACCAGCAGTCCAGTCGCACGGCCAACTTGTCGCTTGTTTCTGCAAGTTGAGGCATAGCAGGATGATGACTCACCGTATGTTGCCGGACGACTCGGGTGAGGGATGGATGACTGAGCTGCTGCGCATGCCGATCGGGGACGGCGAAGAGGGGTCGTTCGTCGTCGAGCTCAGTCGCGATGCGAACGGTGTTCAACAGGTGTCGAACGTGGGCGATCGAGTCGTCGAGGCGGCCCGGACGCTTCGCGAGTCTCTGCAGCCCATCACACGCGCGGCTGCCACCACGCTGCGCACCCTGCAGGCGGTCAACCCGAGTGCTGTGGAGGTGGAGTTCGGCGTGCGCATCCACGCGAAGACCGGCGCAGTGGTCACCGAGGCGGGGGCCGAGGGACACCTCAAGGTGAAGATGACCTGGGACCGGGCCGCCGCGGCGGAGCTCCAGGGGCCTGGCGGCCGGACGGCCGGAGCCGGCTCCTCGGATGACTGATCTCGCGTCGTGGTCGGTACGGATCGCGGGTGAGGCCCGCGTCGCCTGCGGCGGTGGGCTGCATCTCGGTGGAGGACTCATCCTCACGTGTGCCCATGTGATCCGGGACGCCGTGGGGACGGACGACGTCACCATCCGGCCCAGAGAGCCGGTGCTCGTCAACTTCCCCGGTCTGTCGACAGGGTGGATCACCGCACGTGTCGAGCCGGACGGCTGGTGGCCGTACGACGACGCCCAGCGCGGTGATGCGGCCGTACTCAGGCTCGACGAGCCCCACCCTCCGAAAGCTTCGGCTGCACCGCTGACCCGCGCATGCCCGGAAGGTGCCGTCGTCAGAGCGTTCGGATACCCCTCGGATCGAAACTACGGGGTGCACGCGCGGGCGGAGATCATGGGCGAGACCCTGTCGCAGGGCTTGTTCCAGCTGGACGACAGTCGGATGCGCGGCGAGCAGATCCGGCCGGGTTTCAGCGGCTCGGCCGTGGTCATGGAGGACGACGGTCGGATCCCGGGCATCGTCACGCTCGCCACCGTCGGTACGGGCGCCGATGCCCCCCGAGTTTCCTGGATGCTGCCGATCCGGCTTCTGGCCCGGCATCTCCGCGCGGTCGCCGAAGCCCTTGAATCTGTACCCGAACCCCGGCAGCACGTGCCCGAGACGTCTGCCGTCGTACCGGGTACGTCATGTGCGCTTCCCGCCGACATCCGAGACTTCACCGGTCGCGAGGACGAGTTGGCCGACGCGGGCGAGGAGATCGAGTACGCCGACGGGCTCCCCGTAGTCCAGGCCGTCTACGGGATGGGGGGCCTGGGCAAGACGAGGCTGGCCGTCCGTCTCGCTCACCGATTCGCGACCCGTTACCCGGACGGCCAGTACTTCGTCGACCTGCAGGCACACACCGCCGGTGCCGAGCCGCTCACCCAGGAACAGGCTCTACGCGCGCTTCTGCACGCCGCCCTCGGGCGGCCACCTAGGGAAGCCAGTACGTTCACCGAGCTGGCCTCGATGTGGCAGGACGCCTTGAGGCTCCGGCGGTTGGTGGTCGTGCTGGACAACGCCGAGTCGTTCGGCCAGATCGAGCAGTTGTTGCCGCGGGCCGGGCATGTGCTCGTACTCGTCACCAGCCGCCGGTGGCTGGAGGAACTGGGTGCGGAGGGAAGCGTGCCGAAGCAACTGGCCGTGTTCGACGAGGAGGCTGCCGTCGAACTGTTCACCCGCATCGTGGGAAGGCGTCGAGCAGAGGCAGAACCCGACGCGGTCCGGGACCTGGTCCGGCTCTGTGGCCACCTGCCGCTGGCAATCCGCTTGAAGGCCGCCTACGCGAAGGGGCGGCCGACCTGGAGTCTCGTCGACATTCGGGACGAGATGGCGGAGGAGAACGAGCGAGCGGAGGCGGAACGAGCGGAGGCGGAGCGAGCGGAGACCGGCCCGCGGCAGGACGCCTCGGTGCACGGGAGCCTCGAACAGCTGAAATTAGGAACGGCGCAACCGGTCCGTACGGCGTTCCGTACCTCCTATCGTCGACTCGCGGAAGAGCATCAGAGGCTCTTTCGGCTCCTTGGGCTGCACCCGCCGGACACAATGGACCGCCGAGCTGTCGAGGCGCTTGCGGGTGGCGGGCCGGCAGCGCGGGAGGGGATCAGTGTTCTGATCCGGGAGAGCCTGGTGAACGAGCACGGCAGGACCCGCATCGGTCTGCACGACCTGCTCAGAGAGCAAGCCCGTGACGAGCTTGTGGCCACGGAACCTTGGGAGGAGCGGCGGCAGGCCGCCGGCCGGCTGGTCGACCACTACCTGGCGGTGGCACTGGCAGCCCGTACCGCGCAGCTGCCCGCCCGGCCGGTGGATGACGCGGCCGAGCCGGCGCACCATCGGCTGCCTGACGTCTCCGCTCCGGCCGCGTCGCTCCAGTGGTTCGAGGCCGAGCATCAGAACCTGCTCGGATGCGTCGGACTCGCCGCTCGGTACCGACACACCTCGTACGTCTGGCGGATTCCCAGGGCCATGGGGATGTACCTGTCACTCTCGGCCCACACGAAGGACGCCATTCCCTGTTATGAGCAGGGGATCGAGGACGCCGAAGCGGCATCGGACCACCGTGCCGTGGCAGATCTGCGCGGGCTGTTCGGGGACGCGCTCCGCACCGAGGGGAAGCTGGAACGGTCCCTCGCCGAGTTCCGCGCCGCCCGCGCTCTCTACATCGAACTGGGCGACACGGTCTCCGCCGCCGACATGCTGACCCGGGCAAGCGCGCCGCAACGCACCGTCGAAGGACCGGAGCAGTCCGTCGCGAGTTGTGTACAGGCCATCGAGGAATACGCATCGGTGGGGGACAGCTTCGGTTCGGCCGAGGCGGAGTACCTCCTGGCCATGGCGGCCCGCATGGACGGCGAGCGGTCCCGTGCCCTCGCTCACCTGCGCCGCGCTCTCACCCTTTACGAGGACGCCGACTTCGCGGCCGGTCAGGCCCGCTGCCTGAACCTCATGGGTGTCATCCAGCGGCTCGACGGTGACTACACCGGAGCGATCAGCACCCTGAAGCGGGCGGTCGATCTCTACCGTACGGCCCACGACAACCGGGGCATCGCCCACGCCGTGAACAACCTCGCCTCCGCCATGGCCCTGGACGGAGACCTGGAGCGCGCCGTCGCCCTCCACCATGAAGCCCTGGAGCGCTTTCAGAAGTACAGCCCCTACGGCTACCCGGACGCCCTTCTTGTGGCGGCGGACCTCAGCAGCCGCCAAGGAGATCACATCGCCGCCGAGCGGGCCCTCCAGGAAGCAGTACGGCTGTATCGGCCCATGCGCGCACGGTTCGGCGAGGCACGCGCCCACCTCCTGCTGGCTGCAGCCCTGCGCGGTCAGGGGCGATACGAGGAAGCGGTCACCGAGGCGAATGAAGCCCTCAGTTTCTACAGCACCACAGGCAACGGACCGGGCACGACCTCCGCGCGACGCGAACTCGAGGCGTGCCGCGCGGGACCGGCGATCGTCGGTGACAGCGCCGACTGAGTGCGGCGAGAAGGGACGGAGACGCTAGTGATCTGAGTCAGAGATTCGTCGGCAGTAGGCGGCGACTTTGTCGAGGATCTCGTCGGCTGTCTTCGTCCAGACGAACGGTCTGGGGTGCTCGTTCCAGTCGGCGAGCCAGGCCCGGATGTCACGTTCGAGGGCCTGGACGGAGCGGTGGACGCCGCGCTTCAGCTTCTTCTGGGTCAGTTCGGCGAACCACCGCTCGACCAGGTTCAGCCAGGACGCGCTGGTCGGCGTGAAGTGCAGGTGGAACCGGGGATGCGCCAGCAGCCAACGCTTGATGTCGGGCGTCTTGTGGGTCGCGTAATTGTCCAGGATCAGATGAACCTGCAGATCGGCCGGGACTTCCTTGTCCAGCTTCGCGAGGAACTTCTTGAACTCCGCTGCCCGGTGGCGACGGTGCAGGGATCCGATCACCTTGCCACTGGCGACCTCGAGGGCAGCGAAGAGGGTGGTGGTGCCGGCCCGGACGTAGTCGTGGCTGCGGAGTTCGGGAACACCGGGCACCATCGGCAGGACCGGCTGGGACCGGTCCAGGGCCTGGATCTGCGACTTCTCGTCCACGCAGAGCACAAGCGCCTTCTCCGGCGGGTCGAGGTAGAGGCCAACGACGTCGCGGACCTTGTCGATGAACAGCGGGTCGGTGGACAGCTTGAACGTCTGCGACCGGTGCGGCGCCAGCGCGAAGGCCCGCCAGATCCGCGAGACCGTCGACTGCGACATTCCCGTGGCCGCGGCCATCGACCTCGTCGACCAGTGGGTCGCGTTCTTCGGCGTCTCCTCGAGCGTCTTGACGATGACCCGTTCGACGTCGGCGTCGGTGATCTTCCGTGGGACACCGGGCCGCGGATCGTCGCACAAGCCGTCCAGGCCCCGCTCGATGAAGCGGCGCCGCCAGGTGCGGACCGTGTCCGGAGTGATCCGCAGCCGGCGGGACACCTCCATGATCGAGTGGCACTCGGCACACTCCAGCACGATCCGCGACCGCTGAGCCAGAGCCTGAGCCGTCGTGCGGCGACGCAACCAACCCTCCAACACCGCCCGCTGGGCATCAGTGACCGACAACGGCGGAATCTTCGGACCCGGACGATTCATACCCGACTAACGACGAATCTCTGACTCAGGTCACTAGAACGACTCGGTCAGTTGTCGCAGGGCGCGCACCGTGGAGCGCACCTCGAGCAGGTACTTGGTGGCGCTGAAGTCGGTGACCGGAGCTCCGGGGACGGCACCCGGTTCATTGCCCACGGTGTCCACCTCCACCCCGTACGGGAGCGCCAGCATGCGGATCGCCGCCGTGTGCTGGGCCGGCACGTAGATCGGAGTGGTGACCATCAACAACCGCTGACCTGCCGACAGTTGTGCTACGTGTCGGGCGAAGAAGTCGTACGAGTCGGGCGTGTTGGCCCTGCGCGTTCCGGGCTCGGAGGAGGGTGCGGCGACCACGTGGACCTTGACGCCCTCCCCGGTGCGGTAGTGGCGTACACCCCAAGTGCCGCCCGGAAGTTCGGACACCTCGCCTTCCACCGACTCCGGCTCGGACAGGCCGAACGCCCGGCGCATGCCGAAATCCATGGCCTCGTACTCTTCCTTGAGCTCAGGTGCGCCGGCTTCGACGGCGAGCTGGAACTCGTCACCGACGAACGGTCGGTGGCCACCCAGTCCGGTGACCGAACCCGCGTCGATGCGCCCGGTCCCGATCAGATGTGCCGCGTACGCAGGCCGGACCAGACAGGCCCGGATCAGGCCGCCCAGGACCAGTACGTGGTCGTAGTGGTCGAAACGCAGCCGGGCACCACCGCGCAGGCCGAGCGCGGTGGCGGCTTCCAGGGCGAGCTCCTCCTGCTCGATGCTGAGTTCCAACTCGGGCGCCTGATTACGCTCCAGGCCCTTGCGGGTGTCCCAGCGGTCCGAGAAGCCGTCCAGTGCGGAAAGACGTTCACCGGCCGTCCCCTTGCCTGTGGCCAGCGCATCCAGGAGTGCCCGGTCGTCCGGCGTGACGGCAAATGCCTCGACGAGCGCATGCACGGCAGCCGAAGCCAACCATGCATCCACGTCCTCCGCCGGTCCGGTGCCGGCTCCGACAAGGGGAACCTGCTCGAAACGCACGCTCATCGACTACCCGCCTCAACCGCATTGGTGTTCGTTCGCTATGGCGGGGTCAGTGTCCCACGGCAGAATTCAGGGTGCGTCAACCGTCACGGCGATGACGGTGGCGTGATTGACGCGAGCTCAACTGGTCGACGATCCGCAGGGGGTGAGCACACCATGAGTGGACCTGGTGTCGCAGGGAGTATCCGATATGAACTGCACGTGCAACGCGACAGCCCGGCGGTGGAGCGGCTGGCTGAGAAGCTGTTCATCGCCCCTCGGTGGCCGGAGGCCAGCGCGATGTGTACCTGCGGTGAACTCCGTACCGGCTGGGTGCCCTATCACTCGGCCGAGACTCAAGCGGTGAGTCACGGCATTCTTCACCTTTCGGAAAGGTTCGACTGGGGGGTCCGCTGCGCCTCCTGTGAAAGGTTCGATGCTGCCTACCTCGACCTTGAACAGCTGGAGGACAGCCTGTGGGTGCTCTCCAAGTGTGAAACGCATCATCGCGTGCCTGAGCGGAGCGGGGCGTCCACGGTCGCAACGGAACAGGTGCTCTCGGGCCGCCCGCCCAAGAAGCGCTGGTGGCAGCTGTGATGCGGATGCTCCTGCCGAAGTGATCAAACGGTCTGCCGGGCGAAGGTTGACCAAGCGGATTCAGAAACGGCCAGTCATGCTCCCCCCCAGATGTCGGGCTCAGACCTGAAGCAGGTCGGTGAAGAAGCCGATTTCCGGGTTCTCCGGGGTGCCTACGAGGAGGGCACGGTCGAGCAGGATGTTGTTGTGCTCGCAACTGGTCTCCGGGAGCATCACGCAGGCGTGGCAAGCGGCCAGGTTGGTGCCGCCGGTGCCGGATGCCTCCGACTCCACACACAGCGGGTCCGACGAGCACCATTCAGCGCGCCGTACCGCTGAGCTCAGCGAGTCGACGAGACGCTCGGGCTCGCCCTGGGCGACCAGGCCACCGAGGCTTCCTTCGGAGTCGCTCGTGGCGGTGTAGATGAGCAGACCGGCCATGTCGGTGCCCGAGTAGAGGCGTTCACGCAGGGACGCGGCGGGGTAGCCGGCGTCCAGGCTCCACTCGTTGACGAGGACGTGGGCCAAGGTGTGGAGGAGGACCATGCGCGGCGTTGCCGGAGACGGAGGGACGCTCGTCGGGTCCGAGGCGCGCTCCTTCATCACCCTCTGATGCGCGTCGCGCATCTGCTGAGCCCGCGCGGCCACGCCGGGGTCGATCTCCCAGGCGCGAAGGCGTTCCTCGTCGAGTCGCAGGAAGACTCCTTCGCCGCGGACCTCCATCGCGGGAAGCCAGTTCGGGCGCACGGAGGCCAGCGGGGCCTCGAGCGTGTCGTTCGTCGAGTCGAGATCGGCGAGCCGGGTGAAGGCCTTGAGAGCGCGCACCTCTCGGAGCTTCTTCACCAACATGGGTCCGGTGATGCCGAGAGGGTTCAGCAGCCTTGTGTCACCCAGCGGGGGCTCGCAGATGAACTGCTCCTTCCGAGAGTTGTCGCGCTCGTGGTTGCCCGTCCTCAGCCGCTCGTACTCCTTGTTGCGCAGGGCCTGGTATCGGCGGTCGAACGTAGGCGTCTCGTCGCCCTCTGGGTCTTCCTCCCGTTCGGCGTCGAGGAGTTCCACCACTTGGTCCGCGGTGATGGAGGCGTCGAGGCGCAGCGCTTTGAGGTAGATCGCGATCTCCGCGGGACCGTTCAGCTCACGTAGGGCCGACCAGTGTTCGGCCAGCGGGTCCGCCCGACCGTCGCTCCACGGCGGGATGGAGAGCGCAGACTTGAGGACTCCTTGCCAGGCCGCTGACGAACCGCGCTGGATGGTGCGTGCGGTCAGCGTGCAGAGGTCGGCGGGCACGGACGTTCCGAGCCAGGGCTTGGTGCCCCTGCACCGCAGGCCCAGGTCCTTGAGCGAGTTCCGGCGGAAGGAACCTTCCATCGACACCTCGGGCGCCTTCCCGCAGGTGCAGGAGACGAGGATGGAGCGCAGGGACGAGCTCCGTCCGGTGGAGCGCAGCTGAAGCGTGCCGCCGCAGCTGCCGGTGGCAGCGCCGGAGCTTCGCTCCATGGTGCGGTGGACCCAGTGCCAGTACGGGAATTCGTCGATGTGCCCCGCCTCGCAGGCGACGACGAAACGGGAGGGGACCAGATCGACCTCGCAGGTGCCGCACACGCTCCGGCCCGGGGGCGGATTGAACTCGGCGTGCCGGCGCAGTTCCTTGCATTCGGGGCACGAGTGCATCAGCGGGAAGCGCCGCACGCGCAGGCCGTCTCTGCTGCTGTCGTCCGAGGCGGGAGGGAGTCGGAAATAGGCGACGTCGAGCAGTCGCGCGAGGCGTTGCTCGTGGATGTGGGGAGACTCGTCGAGGCTCCAGTTGGCGTCGGCGCCGTCGAGGCCGGAGACGATGAACGACTCGTGGTCGACGGCGACGAGAGATCCGACGCCGTACGTGGTGATCGCCTGGGCCCTGCGGATACTGCCGCGGCGCGGAAGGTTGCGGGCGGGCGCGGCAACGCCGGTCCTGCGACGACGAGAGGGGGGCGGGGTCATCGGGTTGCCTCCATGAACAGGACGGACTCGGCGTCGACGTCGCGCAGGCTCCACAGAGTGGGCCAGGCCTCGCGGTCCTCGATCTCGTCGTTGTAAGCCTTCAGGACGGAAGGTGCGCGGGTACCCTTGCGCGGCTCGAAGAGCAGACCTCCGTGAGTGTCGGCTTCGTCGCACCACCAGTCGACGAACTCGTCGAAGTCCTCGGACACGGTCTCGGTCTCTTCCGGAGCCACTGCGGCGACACGAGCGAGGATCAGGTCCTTGATCTCTCCTCGGACCCGATGCTCGTACGCTGCGACGCTCCCCGCCGCGTCGTTGTCCCGTGCGGCCGGGATCAGGATTCGAGCCATGGCCACGACCACGGCGTGCAGTCCGCGCTCGCGGGCGCGTGCGGAGAACGGGGTGACCGAGGTGGACTCGACCTCGCGGTACAGTGCGGAGTGGAAGTGCTGGAAACTCTCGTAGTGCGAACGGTCCCTGGAGCGTGTCGCGTTGAGCATCACGGCCACGAGTCCCGGGTGTGCACGGCCGACCCGGCTGGTGGCCTGGATGTACTCGGCCGTCGTCTGCGGCTGACCCATCACCGCCATCAGGCCGAGCCGGTCCACGTCGACACCGACCGCGATCATGTTGGTCGCCAGGAGGACGTCCACGGTGTCCTCGTCCGGGAGCTTCTTCTCGATGCCCTTCAGACGGGTCGGGATCTCGCTGGCATCGATGCGGCTCGTCAGCTCCGAGTAGTTCGCCACGGTGCGGGGGGAGACGCCCTCGCGGTCGGCGAGCACACCCAGGTAGGCCACGACGTCGTCGTGCACCTGGAGTTCGGCGGCCGACAACAGACGCAGGCTGTTGAAGTACCCGACGAGGCTGAAGTACGCGTCGCGTACTTCGTCGTCCGTCTTCGCCTGGGCCGCACGGTGCAGCAGCGTGGCGTAGGTGCGGATCAGAAGGGTGGCCTGACTGGTGCCGGGGGCCAGCAGGCCCACGTAGCGCCGGCTCGCCTTCTCCTCACGCGGCGTCTCGACGGCGAACCACGAGTCGCGCGAGTCCAGGCCGGCGGGCGGGAACTGGCGGACCCCGCGGTCGAAGAGGCTGTTGCTCTGCTCGGCGGCGCGTCGAATGGTCGCCGTGGAGGCGATCACCTTGGGTCGGCCGGCCCTGGGGTTGTCAGGGTCGGCGGGGAGAGAGGACAGGGCGTCGACGGCTGTCTCGTACAGGCCGGTCAGCGTGCCCAAGGGTCCTGAGATCAGATGGAGTTCGTCCTGAACGATGAGCTCCGGCGGTGGGGTGGCGTCACCGGGCCTGTCGCGGTTGAAAAGGGCTGCGGTGGCCGGGCGCCAGGGCATCGAGGCGAACTTGTCGACGGTCGCGATCACCAGCGTCGGCCGGGCCGCGTACACCGCCTCGTCGACCATGTGGACCGGAAGACCGTCGGCGAACGCGCAGCCCGGTCCGGGGCAGCGGACATACATGCGCTTGGCCTCTTCGTCCACCTCGTAGGCGCGGGCGTCCAGGCGGGTTCCGCACCACGGGCAGGCGTGCAGCTGAACCGGGTTCTCCGTCGCGAGCCGCTTGTCCAGGTCGGACCGGAGCTCGGCCAGCTTCTTGCCGGCCTCGTCGAGCGTGTTGGGCGTGGCCGACCGCCCGACCCACATACCGAGGGAGAACTCCTCGGACCCCAGCGTGGCCGGGTCCGAGCGACGCATGTGCTCCATCGCGCACAGCAGGATCGCTGCCCGCTCGAACTGCTGCAGCGTGAGCAGCCGCAGGGTGTACCGCATGAGCACCGTGACGCCGCCGCCGTCGGCACCGAGGCGAATACGACGCAGGAACGCGGTGAGGGCGATCAGCCCGAGGTACGCCTCGGTCTTGCCGCCTCCGGTGGGGAACCAGAGCAGGTCGGAGATGCCGCGGTCGGGGTGCTCGGGATCGTCGACGCCGGCCAGACACAGCAGAACGAACGCGATCTGGAAGGGGCGCCAGTACCCGGCCGCGGGATCCGGGCTCCCCTTCCTTCCGCCCTTCACCCAGGCACTGCGCGCCCGCTGCTCGGCCATGGCCCGGTTGGCGAGCCGGAACGCCCGCATCAGGTCGGGCTTGCTCGCCAGGAGCTCGATCCCCTGACGGATCCGGTCCAGGGCCTCACGGCAATCACGGATCTGATCCTGGGCGGGCGGCAGGAGCGTCTCGTCGGTCAGGGCGGCCGCCTCGACCTCCTTGCTCTCGATCCACCTCTCGTAGCCGTCGGCCAAGGCACCCAGAGCGGCGAGAACCTCCACTCCAGGACGCTCGGCAAGACCGACCATGGAGAGCGCTGAGGCGTCGATCTCCGGGTTGGAGTCCGTCAGCAGCACCTCCACCGATGGCACGAACTCACTGCGGATCTCCTCGACCGCGGGCGGCACGGAGTCGCTCATGCCGATGGGCTGAGGCGTCCAGTCCCACTCGGCCGCGCATCCGTGTCCCACCGCGAACGTCGGCGCATGCCGGTGCAGCAGCCGGCTCGTGGCGACTTCGGGATCATGGGCTCTGGCCGGCGCCCTGCGTTCGACGAAGGCGCTCGCCGCGTTCGCGGCGCGAACCGTCAGCCCGCATTGGAACAGGGAGAAGGCGTCCTGCAGTTCCCGCTCACCGATGCGATACGTGTTGACGAGGGTGACGGTCACCGTCACGGTGCCGTGCTCGGGGTCCGGGCGCCGGACGTTCGCGCGCAGGGTGACCCCGGTGTCGAGTTGGGTCCGCAGGTTCGGATTCGGCGTGGTGACGTCGACCAGGACGGGCCGCAGAGTCAGTTCCTTGCGGTGCCACTGCTCCTGCTGATCGGACACGGTTCGGGCCTCGGCGCGACGAGCGGGCACCGGTCGCCCCTGGGCGTCCGTCGGTACATAGACGGCGGCACGGGCCCGCACCTCGATCAGGCCCTCGGCCAGGGCATCGGGGGAGACCGCGAAGGTCAGCCCCATCGACGACGGTTTGCGTGATCCCGCGGATCCGAGCTCCTGGGCGGTGGACGACTCCTCAGCGTCTGCCCGCCTGGTCAGCGGAGTCGCGTCGGACCCGTCGTCCTGCGCACTGTCGTCCTCCATCGCCGCCTCGGCAGCAGCGTTCGCCGACTGCGGGTACAGAACCCCGGACAGATACCGGTCGATGGGTGGTTCCTGCGTGAGCACCTCGTCCCGATCGGCGGACGTGCCGTCGGGGCCGAGCAGCTCCCGGCGCAGGCCCACGAGCATCTCCTCGTCCCGGACCCGGTAGTGCTCGGCGTGCCGGCCTGTCGTCTGCGTCATGCGTGCTGCTCCTGCTGCTTGTCCGTCTCGTACCCGTGGTACCTGCCGATGCCGGTGATCCGGGGAGCGACCCACACACCGCGGTCGCCGAGGCCGGCGTTCGCACCGGCGGCGGCGCTGCCGGTCACGGTCTCCAGGGTGTCCACCCGTAGTTCGCGGATCTCGTCGGGCCACCACGGGTCCCAACGACTGGTCACCTTCTGCACCTTGAAGAGGTCCTGGCGGAACCTCTCCGAGGCCTCACCGATCTCGTGCCCCTCGTGCAACAGCGCGTAGGGCGGGCTCTGCCACTCGCCGAGCGGCAGATCGTGACGCCGACGCAGAACCACCTCGTCGCCGGGGCGGACGTTCTCGAGGAGGTAGGCCTGGATCGCGGCGGCCGTGCTCTCGTCGCCGGCCGGCGTGTCCGGGCAGACATCACGGGCGCCGGCCACGATGCCGAACCGGTGCCACCCCTTGAACCCGCGGACATACTGCCTGCCGGTTCCCCGGCCCTCGGCGCGCTTCACCATCGGCAGTCTCGGGCTGTCCATGAAGTACAGGTCCTCGCGGGCGCGGGTCATCGCCACGTACAGCGCTCGGGCCTCGGCCGGCATGTCCAGACCGTCCGCGAACTGCTTGCGCAACTCGGAGACGGTCGGTGGGGTCAGCACGATCACCCGGTCGAACTCCAGGCCCTTGGCACGGTGCGCCGTGGAGACGGTGAGGCGCGCGGTCTCCGGCTCGGCAGCCTCGTCCGGGAAGCGCCGATCGGCGACAGCACGGCGTAGCCGGTCGAGGTCGATCACACCGGGCCCAGGGCCGCGGGCGACCCGTCGCAGAACGGTCCACAGGATGTCCGGGTTCGGCTCGTACGGCAGCGGGATCGACGCGAGGAGCGAGCGGAACCTCTCTTCCGGGAGACCGGACGCCTCGGTCCTGCGCAGCAGCTCGGCCACCCAGTACGGCACGGGCCGCTCCTCCAGGGGGCGCCTCAGGCTGTGCGCGACGCCGTTCGCGTGCAGCAGGCCCGATACGACGAGTGCCTGGCGGTTGTCACGGGTGAGCACTGCGGTGGTACCGGCGGACGAACGAAGGCTGTCGAGGGAGAACGGATCGGTGAGGCCGGCCATTCTGTTCACCGGTGTGGTGAGAAGTTCGCGCAGCTCCTCGTACAGGTCCACGGCCTCGTCGTGGTCCGCGATCTCCTGGAGCCGGGGGCCGTGGGCGAGCGCGACACGGGCCTCCGGGGTGATCGCCCGGAAATTCTCGCTCAGGCGCAGTTCCACGAGGTCGTCCGCGAACGAGACACGCAACCACGTGAGGAAGAGCCCGGTCTCACCCGCACGCTCGGCCGGGTCCTCGATCTGGAAGCCGTAGACGAACTGTGCCGCGTCACCGACCACGGTGAAGCCGCAGCTCTCCTGGTAGACGTCGAGCAGGGTCTGCACCAACTCCCGGCGCTCGCCGACGAGGTCCTGCACCTCGTCGACCACGACGTGGGCGGGGGGCGTGGCGTCTCCCGCCTTCAGCGCTCCAGCGGCGATCGCGTCCCCCGCCGCCCTGATCCGCTCGTCGAAGCTCGCGGAGCTCCAGTCCTGGTCCGGGTACGCCTGCGTGACGATGCCGTACGCCCAGGCGTCGAATGTCTGCGCCCGCACGCGCCGGGCCCGCTCACCGTGCCGGGTGATCCGCTCGCGGAGTTCACGCGCGGCCGCCCGGGAGAAGGTCAGCACGAGGATCTCGGACGCCTCCAGGGACTGCTCCGGATCCTCGTGGCCGCACAGTTCGTCGAGCCGTCGGACGAGGGTGTGCGTCTTGCCGGCCCCGGCTCCGGCGGTGACCAGGACGCGTGCGTCCCACGGTTGCTCGACCACGGCCCGCTGCTCGGCCGTGAGCGGCGGGCTGTCGAGGTAGGCGTCGGTCACTGACGGCTCCAGAGGTGTTCGAACTCGGTGAAGGCGAGGTCGGTGTCGAAGTTCGTGATGTTGTCGCTCACATTGAGGATCAGGCAGGTGTCCTTGCCGCCGTTTTTGGGCCCGCGCAGGCCACGCCCGATCATCTGCTGGTAGACGTTCGTGCTGTAGACGGGCCTGGCCACGACCACGACGCGGGTGGCCGGGGCGTCGAAGCCCTGGGTGAGGACGCCGTAGTTGGTGAGCACGCGGATGCGACCGTCCCGGAAGTTCTCGATGCGGGTGCGGCGGTCCTGGGTGCTGGTGGTCGAGTCCACAGCGGCGGAGCGGATACCGCGGTCGTTCAGCATGGCAGCCAGGTACTTGGCGTGGTCGACGGATGTGGCGAAAAGCAGAGTCGGCCAGTCACCGGGCAGCGCGGCCACCGCGTCGACGATGCGCCGGCTGCGCGCGTGGTCGTCCGCGAGCCTCTGTTCGGCGGACCGGGAGAGCATCGCCATGGTGTCGGCGTGGCTCTTCTCGTCGCGCGTCAGCTCGATCCGGCCGCCCTCCAGAGTGCGGTGTTCCACCTGAGCGAGCATCTCCCATTTCTGGAGATCCCGATACGGATCGCCGGAGGGGAAGACGCCCTCGTCGAGCCGGCGGTTTCCGAAGCGGTTGACCAGGCGACGCGTCTCCTCCTCGTTGTTGTTGCGGAACGGCGTCGCGGTCAGACCCAGGAGATGGCGCTCGGTCTCGTACTGGGTGAGCCCGAGCCGGCCGAGGATCTCCGTGTAGCGCTTGGACACGGCGGTATGCGCCTCGTCCACGATCACCAGGGCCGCCTGCCGCAGCCACTCGTACTGGTCCGTGCCGAGGCAGCGTTCCAGCTTGGCGTCCGTGGCGACCACGAGATGCGGGTGGTCGACCACGTCGCCCACCTCGTTGCCGCCCCACAGTCGACTGATGACGAGAGGACGCTCCGCCCCGACCTTGCTCCAGACGAACTTCCAGCTCTGGACGGCCTGTTCGCAGAGCTCTTCGGTCTGCGCGATCCACAGCAGCGGACCTGTGAGCTCCCTGACGCGCTTGACCCAACGGATCACGGCCTCGGCCGTCACACGCGTCTTGCCCGCGCCCGTGGGCAGCGACAGCATGCCACGCTGCGGTGCGAGGCGGTCGAGCATGGTCGTGACGTTGCGGACCAGGTCCTCCTGGTAGTCGTGGAGGCTCGGGAAGTCCCGGGGGCCGTCGATCGTCTCGAAGGGAGGAGGCGAAGGCGTGCGCGATCCCGCGAACGACACCGGCAGCCTGAGATCGGAGACGAACGCGATCGCGTTGGACGACCCGGTGTAGCTGCCAGGGGCATTGGGGAACCGCGCCTGGACGTCGCGTGCGTGCTGCTGGAGCACGCCGTCACCGTGCGCGTTGAACGCCATCTGCGCGATGCGGCGCGGGGTCGGCTCGGCGCCGTCCCCCTCCTGCATCTCAGCCTCGACGAGCCCTTCGGGCAGGCCTGTGCGCAGGGCGTCCGCACCGATCAGCAGCTCGATCTTGGTGACCACGTCCTGTGCCTCGCGCACAGCCTTCACGGCGGCCTGCGTCGCACTGTCCCGGGCCATGCGCTCTTCGAGCTCCAGCACGGCACGGCAGCCTTCGGCGCGGAGACCGAGTCCGAGCTCGGTGTCGATCAGGGCCAGCATGGGTGCGCGCTCCAGCGGCACCCGTACCTTTACGACGTCGCCCTGACGGACGGCCTTGAGCGGGGCCGAGCGCGTTCCGTTCGGCGTGCGGATCACTTCCTCCAGCTCACTGCAGCGCTGGACGGAACTGGAGCGGTTCGTACTGTTCAGACGCTGGCGCAGCCCCGGGTAGAGGTCGACGAGGAGCATCGGATCGCCGTCGGGGACCTCGCGCGTCTCTCTGCTGATCACATCGGCGTAGCGGAGCATGCCCCACCGTTCGACCATGAGCTCGGCGTCGGCAGCGGACGGGACCAGGAGCGCGGGAAGCTGCTCGGCGCGCAGCGCGCGGTACTCGGCCGTGTCGACGGCCAGCGTGATCTCGTCGTCGGGGCGGGTGCCCCACGTGTCGCCGATGCGGCACCGGGTCAGGGAGTCCTCGGGGAAGTCGGCCTCGAACCGGGTGAGCATCACGTACGTGGCCCCCACGAAGGCGTCGTCCTCGCTGCGGGCGACCGCGTCGAGCAGTGATTGCCAGAGCTGGGGCGGCACTTCGTCGACCGTGACGGGCATATGGAGCTTGCGCGCCTTCTCCGGCGACATGTCCGCAACGGGCAACACGTCGCGGTACGAAGCGAGTTGCGGTCCCACGGCCTCCTTGAGCGGCCTGAGGCCCTGAGTGGTCGCGACAATTCCGTACTTTCGCAGCATCCACCGGATGGGAGAGGGAACCGTCTGCCGGGTGTTCGCCTGCGCACCGAACTGGCGGGTCCAGTTGTCCACCACGGACTCGTCGGGGAGAGCCTTGAGGAAGTTGGCCCGGGACTCCTCGGACATGGCGCGGAAGAGGTGCAGAGGTCCGCCGATCGGCGCGCCCTCCAGCTTGAGCCGGGTGATCGCAGGTCGAGGAGCGCGGCTGTCCAGCCCCTGCAGATGCGAGGCGTGGACAGCTTCGCGGTACTCCTGGAACCACTTCTCGTCCATGCCGGGGCGGACGCCGCTCGACGGGTTCGGACGCAGCCCGACCTGGGCGAAGAACGGAAGGTCGTCCGAGTGGAACACGACGTCGACCGCGATCTCGGGATCACGGCTCACGTCGACGACGGGGCCGGGCAGCATGCAGTCCGCGATCGGCCGGAAGCGGCCGTCGCCGGTCCGGACCCGCAGCGTGTCGCGAGGTTCGGGCACCCGCTCCAGCACCTTGTAGGTCTGCTGCCTGATGCCCGCCTGGCGGAACAGTTCCCAGAAGCGCTGCCATTCGGCTTCGCCGTAATGGTCGAAGCCCTGGTCGAGGACGCTGGTGAACCGACCTTCGACGTCGGCCTCCCGGACC
The DNA here is from genome assembly GCF_044460245.1 of Streptomyces sp. NPDC050145. Lineage (NCBI taxonomy): Bacteria > Bacillati > Actinomycetota > Actinomycetes > Kitasatosporales > Streptomycetaceae > Streptomyces > Streptomyces sp. NPDC050145. Next base: position 186,243 of record NZ_JBITJS010000004.1, read on the forward strand.
CCCAGGACATTGAGAGCGTGGCCCAGTTCCGGGTCCCGGGCGAGCTCGTCCACCACGTACACGAGCGACTCGCGCAGTCCGCCCTGCTCGGTGCGGCGGAAGACCTTGCCGTGCGTGGGTGCGACGAAGCCGTGCTCCTCGGTGAGGATGACGCGTGCGGTGCGCGCTTCGCGGGCTTCGGGGCGGTTCGACTCCACCAGGGCGGCGAGGATTCTGATCGCCGCCGCAGAGGACTCGGCGGTGCCGCACTGCACCAGGGCCTCCAACCACTCGCGCACGCCCGCGCGTTCCTGGCGCCGCTCGCCGAGGATGTGCTCGACCTTTCCGGAGCGCAGCCCGTCGGCGTCGGCGCTCGGGTGCAGCCAATGCGACGGACGACCGGGGCACTCGTGCCAGAGACGCAGCCAATCGGCCTTGTCCTTCGCGTCCTTGAACCGGGGCGGGGCCTGCAGTTCCACAGGGCTGCGCAGAGTCCCGTCCTGGTCCGGAAGGGAAGGACTGTTCGCGGCATGGTGCCAGATCTCGCGCGTGAGGAACTCGTCGGCCCAGCTGATCGACTCCTTGACGCGGCCGGGCAGCAGGGGCAGATACGCGGCGGGGTCCTCCTTCGGTGCGAGCGAAGGCAGGGAGTCGACGACGAGTCGTGCAGCCACCCGGATCATCTCCTGGTTGAACGGAGACGAGTCCAACAGGTTCTGGCGGTCCTCGTTCGTCTTCCAGGCACCGTTGAGAACGCCGCTCAACGTCATCTCGTACTTGGTCGGGAAGAAGGACCAGAACCGGCCGCGGCCACGGGCGTTGGCCGTGTAGAGGCCGGTCGACGGGTCCTCGGTGAGCGCCGGCACGGCCCAGGAGAGGTCCAGCGCGACGCGATCGTGGAGCTCACCGGCGTCCGCACGCGCCGCCGACCCGGGCTCGTGCGTAGTGGTGAACACACGCCAGGAGGTCTTGGCTACGGCCTTTCCGGTGCGCTCCTCATCGATGGTGTGCAGGTTGCCCACGCGGTGCGAGGCCAGGACCCGACGCAACACCGGACGCGGCCTTCGGTCCTCCAGAACCACCCGACCGACGTGCGGGGAGAACAACTGGAAGCCGACGGGGAATTCATCACGGATCTCGCCATGGTTCTTGGCCCGTCCCCCGTGCATGTCCCGGCCCAACCGGTCGTCCGCGCCGGCGAGCAGCGGGAGGCGAACCACGGTGGTCGCCCAGGTCAGCAGCTCGTTCAGCACGGGGTCGGATTCTCGATGGGCCCGCACGTCGAGCGGGCGGGCCATGCGAAGCACCGGGGCGTCGAAATTCTCTCCGTACCGATCGGTGACGCCCGGCACGGCGCTGATCTTCTCGTAGGACCAGGACCGGTCGAATCCGAAGCTTCCTGAGGTGCTGAAGAATTCAGGCGTGTCGGTCACGACCAGAACGGACTTCACTCCCACGCCGAAACGGCCGATCTGGCCGCCTCGTTTCCTGGACATGCTCATTCGGAGAATTGTCTCGGCGCCTTCGGGGGTGACGGCTTCCCCTTCATTGGCGCAGTAAAGATGTGTTTCTGTGAGAACGACCTGAATCTTTCCGCCAGGTGCGGCGGAGATTTCATCAGCGGCGTTCTGGACGAGTTCGAAGAGCTGCCTGTCCCCGTATCCACCCTGAGTGATTCGACGCTCGCCGTTCGCGTGCTCGGCCACGAGGCCGGGGTCTACGGAATAGGTCTGAAGGACGCGTGAGGACTGCTCGAGGACGGTCTGGACGACCCGCTGGTCTGAAGGCTGCACGGCTGCTGCGCTCCTGATGCGTCAAATGCGTTGAAGGCTGGGATGGAGGTGGGCCGGCCGGCGAAACGTGTGCGGCCGGCCCACCGGAGCGGGGGAGGACTCGACTGACGCGCCCTCCAGGGGAACGGCGTCAGATGTCCCTGGAGGGCGCGTCAGGCCAGTCCTCCGAACCGCCCTCGTCCCCCCGGTCAGGGGGCTGCAGGTCCTCGGGGAGGCTCTGGATCGACTGTGCCAGGCCGGGGTGGTGGTGCGGAAGGGAAGCCTCGGAAAGCTCGTGGAGGTCGAGGACCTTCTTCACCTCTGCCTTGGTGCCCTCCGTCAGGATGTCCAGCTCGATGCAGCTGAGCTCCCGGTAGGAGGAGATGAAATTGTCGTCACTGGGATCGTTCATGGAACGTTTCGCCTCTTTCTTCTGGGCGACGGTGAGGTGATTTCAGGCATGAGTCGTCCACGGACGGACTTCTCGGTGACTGTGCCCGAGGGGCGACCGGGCGCCAGGCCGACCAGGGGTGGCGGTCGCCTGCCGGTGGAGCCTGCCGATTCGGGGAAATGATTCTGCGGACGTCTGGTCTTTCGGTGTGTGGTTACACCTCTCCCTATGCCGCCCGTCGCCTCTTGTCAGAGGTTTGGTCGAGCGAGATGCACTGCATCGTGAACGACGGTAGCGGGGCGATGGGGACCTACGCAACTGTCAATTCGCTTGCAGGTTCCGTGAGTTGAGGCGGGTGGCGCGGAATCGATGCTTCCGGACTTTCGAGCAGATGGATCTGGCGATAAGGGGCATATCTGGATAAGAAGGGTGACCTCTCAAGGGGGATTGCAAGAAAGGGCCGGTCAAACAACGGTTGACGCTGGTCGCTGTGTCAAATTACGCTACGGGATCATCCGGTCACTGTGGTCTGGCCGGGGTCTCGAGCGAGGAGCGGCGGAGCGTGGAGACAGGCGAGGAGTTCGGGCCCTGGTTGGCTCGTCAGCTCAGGATCGCGGGGAAGTCGCAGGCGGAGCTGGCGGATGAGCTGAAGCTGACACGAGCTGCGGTCTCCGCCTGGATCACCGGCAGATCGACCCCGCGTCCGACGGTGATGACGGACATCGCCAGGGCGCTCGGCACGGACATCGGTACGGTGCACACCCGCACCACCGACACGCAGTCCGGCCTGCCCGTCACCTGGTACCACCGGCCCGGATACCCGGACGGCGGCCGGGACTTGGGCAACGCGGCCGCGTTCGCCTTCGATGCCGACGTGCAGGTTCTCGCTCGCGAGACCTGTCAGAACAGCCTCGACGAGCGCCTGCGTGAGAACGGTCGGCCGGTTCGCGTCCGTTACACCCTGCACGAACTGACCGGTGACGCGCTGGACGACTTCCGTGACGCCATCCTCTGGAACGACCTGTTCCCGCACTACTCGGCCGTCTCCGACGCGTCGGGGAACCAGAAGGTCGGCCGGGTCGTGGACGCGGGTGTGCGGGACATGTACGAGCAGGGGCGGCTGGTCCTGCTGCGGATCGACGACTACAACGCATCCGGCCTCACCGGTGACGACTACGGCGACGGCAAGTTCGCCGCCGTGGTGCGGCGACAGTTGGAGAGCCTCAAGTCCGGCCCGGGGGCTGGTGGTTCGTACGGTCTGGGCAAGGCGACGCTCTGGGCCACCAGCGCGCTCGGCCTCGTGCTCATCAACTCCACCCTGTCCGTCGCTCACGAGGGACGTACCGAGCGTCGGGTGATCGGCCGCCTGGAGCTGCCCTGGCGTGAGGTCGACGGCGCGCCTTATGCCGGACCTGCCTGGCTGGGGCGTCCCGACCCGGACACCCCGGGCGCGTCCGTGGCTCGATCCTGGTGGGCCGACGAGGCCGAGGTGGAGCGTCTGCACCTGACGCGTGAGAGCGACGAGCCCGGTACGTCGTTCCTTGTCGTCGGCGCACATGACGTCGCCAGTCTCGACGCGTCGACCTCCGGCACCGACGACGACGTGGACGAAGCCGACGAGGGTGCGGACCCGCGCAACATCGAGCGCATGCACGTCCGCCTGGTGGAGGCTCTCGGCCGGGACTTCTGGGCGGCGATGACCGGTGGTGGGGGAAGGCTTCCCCTGCTCGAAGTCTTCGTACGGACCATGCGGAACGGCGAGGTCGTCGTGCCCGAGGAGCAGATCGACCCCTCCGCCGAGCAGCCCGCACGCACCCGCGCGTTGAAGGCGCACTACGACGGCGCCACCGTGGAGAAGCTCACCGAGGCGGGGCAGGTCGCGATGCGGCAGATCCCGCTCAAGCTGCCGCTGTCCGGCGGAGCCCGGGGATCGCTCGGCACCCACCAAGGCGTCCTCCTGCTCACCGACGCGGAGGAGAAGGACCACGGCGGCAAGAACCAGGTCCACTCCCTGCGCGGGAACCGGATGACCGTCAAGCGGTCCGGGGTGCCGGGGCTGCCGCTCGGGGTCAACCCCTTCCAAGCAGTGCTTCTGCTCGGAGACGCCGCAGGTGAGAAGGCCGGCTTCACGCGCGAGGCCGAGGACTTCCTGCGCGCCGCGGAGCCGCCCGAGCACGACGGCTGGGGACAGACCGACGAGCTGACCCTCAGGTGGTCACCGGCTGCGTACAGACGGATCAACACGCTCACCGCCGAGGTCAATCGGGCCGTCAAAGATCTCGTCGCACGACCCAAGCGTGGTAGCGCGGAGGGAGGTGAGGCGCTGCGGAAGGCGCTGACCGTGAAGGCGAAGCCCAAGGCCAAGGCGCCGAGCGGACCTGTCGTGCCCGTACTGGAAGCGTTGGAGGCGGAGATCGGCGACGGGGGTGACTGGAGGGTCACGGCCCACGTGACCATTCCTCGCGGCGACGAGATCACGCCCATGGCCCCGATCGCTCAGCTCGACGTACGGTCCGGCGGCCGCCCCAACCTGCGGTGGGCCGAGCTGGAGGGGGTCGAGGGCTGCGAGGTGGTCGACGGCACCCTGCGCTTCGCCCCCGGGGCCCGCCGAGCCACGTTCCGCGGTGCCACCGATGTCACCAGCCACCCGGTCCGGACCGCGCTCAGCCGACTGGTCGTCGAACTCCGCACCGGAAAGGGGGAGGGCGCGTGAAGGTCTACCCGTACAAGCGACTCAACCGGCCGATCACCCTGCGGGTGACGGCGGTATCGCTCAAGCTCACGGACGGTACGCGGGACCCGCTGGAGACCAGCGCCTTCTCCACCGCGCAACGGGCGGTCGCGCTCGGTACGGCCGGTCACGACAGCTGGGTGAGCGCCGGCCTCCGGGTCTCCGCGACAATGCCGCCGGGGGCCGACGAGGAAGACGCCCCCTGGTCCGGCCTTCGCGTCCTCGCCGTGCTCACCGACGGCGAGACCAACGTGCGTACCTGTGCCGAGCTGACGCGTGACACGGAGGACGGTCGGGACTGGTCCGGCACGGTGGACCTGCTCCGGGACGACCACGCGGGGAGGGCAACCCTGTCGGCCTTCGCCGTGGGTACCGTCGACGCTGTGCCGGGCCGTGTGATCGCCGAGACCAGCGAGAACTGGACCGTCGACACGCTGTCCGACGACCCGGTCAGCGAGCTTCGACTCAGCGTGCAGAAAGCGCCGTTCAGGACGAGTGCGCGGGAGTGGCTGCGCGCCTACGCCGACGCGCCGTGGATCGTCGACACCTCGGCGCGCCTTCCCACGGTCTTCGTGAACACGGACGTCGACGGATTCCTGGGTCTGCTGGACAGCGTCGGGTCCGGTGTCGAGAGCAAGGTAGGCGACCTGCTGATCTCGCAGATGGCCACCGATGTCTGGAGCGCCGTCTTCCACAGTGCCCTCGGAGACCTTGAACTCGACGGGGGGGACCCGGTGTTCCCCACCGACTGGAAGGGCGAGGTGCTGCGGGAGATGCTTCCCGACGTGGTCCCCGGCCTGCACGTCGAGGACGCTCTGCGTCAGGTCCACCGCCGTCGCACCGGCGACTCGGGCTGGGCCGAACTCCAGACCCGTATCCACTACGCAGCAGTGCGCCGATCCGACACCACGAAGGCACTGAGCCACGCCATCCGGCGGCTGGAACAGATGAACCGAGAGAGCGCGACGTGATCAACAAGCCGAACCACGTGCCCGATCGTCTCGGGCTGCTCGACACCTCCGCCGCCGACCCGTTCCTCACCGAGGGGCTGCTGAGGGGCGAGGAGGTGCATGGCGGGATCGACGTCGCCAAGGTGGTGGAAGCACTCGCCGAGGACGATGCCAGGTGGGCCGTGGAGCCCGTCCGCGGTCTGTTCGAAGATGCCATGCACGAATTCGCCGCCGATCGTGCCCGTGCGGACGCGTGGCTCGCCCCGCGACTCCACGCCACCCTGAGGCTGACGCGCCGCGAAGCCGCCGACAGGCGTCTGTGGAACCACCTGGCAGTGGCAGTGGCTCCCGAGTACGTGGTGTGGCGGCATCTGCCGGGGGCGACCGCGAAGAGGAGGGATCGGCGAGTCGCGGCCGAGCGCTTCCTCGGCGCACCGGACCGGCAGTGCTTCTCACGCCTGTGGTGGGCGGCGGAACTTTTCAGGAACGGGCCCGACTACGCGCCCGTCGAGACGGCCTGCGGCAATCAGGACCTCATCCACAGCGTTCTGCGGAAAGAGCTGATCGACCATCGCCCGACAGCCCAGGCGCTGGTCCGGCTCCTGAAGAGCGGGACCGTCACCACGGGGCGGGAGATCGACGGCCTGAGCGTCGCGATCAACGCGGCCGGGGCGACGATCGTCTACGACGCCTTCGCCCCGGACGAGCCCCGCGATCCCGAGCGTCTGCGCCGTTGGATCGCCGAAGCCGAATCGGCGCCGCCGGTCGGCCGCTACACGCTTCCGGAGGGACCGGACGAGGATCCCGCGCCCGAGGAGTCCGTGGCTGTCCTCACCAAGTACTTCGAGGAGCTGTTCGAGACCGCGCCGGTCAGGGGCAGGCAGAACGCCGGCTGAGCGTGCTGCCGCACGCTCACAAGGCAGTACCGCAACGCCACTCCGTGTGCCGCCTCCGGCGCCCTCGTGCTCGGCCTGCCGGTCTTCGGTCAGGTCGAGCGGGACGGCGCCTTGTCGTCGGAGCGAGGGCACCTTTCGGTGCAGTCGTCGGGCGCACCGCAACCGTGGCTTCGCCGCTTGGCCCGCTGTTCCTCCGTGGCGGCGATCCAGGGCTTGTCCATGAGCTCGGCGCTCGGTGTGGGCAGTCCCAGGGCGGCGCTCAGCAGATGGGCACCGAACAGCGGCGGCACGGCATTCCCCACCTGCTGGGCCTGAGCGGTGCCGGACCAGGGATAGTCGGGCGGGAAGCTCTGCAGCATGCCGGTCTCGTTCATGCTGAAGCGGTCGCCCTCGTAGACGATGTCCTCGTCCAGGTGCTGGAAGACGACGAAGCGAGAGATGCGGCCGGTCACGGTGGTCGCCGGCTGCCGGTCGGTGCGCACGCCGCGGCGACCCGGATGGCCGGAGCTTCCGTAGTTCGAGCGCACGAGGAACGGCGTGGCGCGACCGGGATGCGACCCCGCAGACTTGCCGAGCGCGTCACCCATCGACCTCCAGGCCGGCAGCCTGGCGGGGGCAGCCGAGTCGCCGTCGAGCGTCTCCTGCCGAACCTCCACCTCGGCTTCCTCGACCTCCGGCGCCGAGTCGTGGTTCCACTTCTTGGGCTCGTACGCCCGGTGTGTGGGAGCAGGCAGGGAAGGCCGGCCCAGCCCGACGCGGCGGGCGATGAGCACAGCGCGCTTGCGTGTCTGGGGCACACCGTAGAGCTCAGTGCCCAGGACACCGACGCTGACCTCGTAACGAGTGCCGTCAGGCAGGCCCTGCTCCTGCAGCACCTTCGCGTACTGCTGCCAGAGGGCCACGACCGCCGGCACCTGCTCCAGGACGATGACGTCGTACGGCCGGTGCGAACGGTTCGGGCTCCGGGTGGCCTGGATGGCGTACCGGAGAGGCTCCAGGACCAGGGCCGTACGGGGGTCGCTGAGATTCCCCAGCGCCTTGTCGATGTCCTGGTCCGAGTCGCCGTGCATCAGGCGGTCGATATAGCCCTTCACCTCGTCCAGAGCTGCGCGACCGGCACCGCTGCCCGCCACCGAGTACGTCTGACACGGCGGACCGCCGGCGAGGATGTTGATCTCGGGCGGCAACGACTCGAATCGCTCCCTGCGCACGGCGCTCACATCGGCGTGCAGTGTGTCGAGACCAGCGGCATAACGGGTCAAGCATGCGCTTTTGTCCCATTCGATGCCGAGGCTCGGGACGTCGAGAGCGTGCGCTGCGACGTCGAGTCCGCCCGGGCCGGCGAACAAGTCCAAGACGAAGGGCGTGTCAAGGATGGACTTGTGAGGCGCCGTGCTGGTCATGGTGCCGAATTCTAGCCGGCCGGGAGGCATGCTGGATCCCCCTCGAGCGCATCCGCCACGGCCCGGCCCAGGGCCCGCCCGACGGGCGGTGGCAGAGCGTGCCCGATCTGGCGATACCGCGGAGTCTTGGGGCCGCTGATCGTCCACGACTCGGGGAAGCCCTGGAGGATGGCCGCCTGCTCAGGCGTGATCTTCACCATGTGGTCCCGCCCGAGCTCGGGATCCCAGACGAAGTCCACGTCGGGCACCTCGTTGCCCAGGGTGTGACCGTTGACACCCATGGTCGCCCACTTGTTCTTGGATCCGGTCGGGCCCAGATCGGCTCCGCCGCGGTTCTTGGAGCCGCCGACGAGGGTCGGCGCCGGCCGGTCCGCCTGCGCGGCCCAGCGGGCGGCGTCCGGCCATCCGCGAGTGCTCATCGAATGCACGAGCGCGGCGCCGACCGTCATCGGTTCGTCCACCGTGGGAGCCGGAGGGCGGAACGCGTCGGCGCAGCCGCGCTCGATCGCCACCAGGACTCCCGACCTGCGGTTCTGCGGGACCCCGAAGTCGACGGCGTCAACGACGAACCAGCTGAACTCGTAACCGAGGTGCGCCAGTTCGGCGCGAGCGAAGTCCCGGAACGGCTGGTGGTCGTCCGCGTGGGCAAGACCGGGGACATTCTCGATGAGTACCGCCCGGGGCTTGATCGCATGGGTGAGAAGGACGGTGGCCCGCAGCAGCCGTTCCTCCTCCACGGAATCGGGGCGGCTGATCGTCGCGTTCGACTTCACGCGGGGGAGCCCCGCGGAGAGCAGATCCACGTCGTAGCTCTCGGGGTGCTCGCTCGGGTCGAAGTCCAGGAGATCACTGAGCAGCACGTTCCAGTGCGGACGGTTCGATCTGAGGGTCTCTACGGCGCGCTCGTCGTCGTCGAGGAGAAGGCGGGGCTCGAAGCCGGCCTGCTCCAGGCCGAGCGCGAGACCACCCGCTCCCGCGCAGACATCCACGAAGGTCAGCCCGCCCATGTTCCCCGTCCCCCTGCTCATCGATCGCCGCTCCGCTGCACGACGGCTCTGATCCGCGCCGCCACGTCCTCCGGGTCCTCGTGCTCCCAGAACCGCAGCACGGTCCACCCCGCTGCCGTCAGGTGCTCGGTGGTCTCCCGGTCCCGCGCCATGTTCCTGTCCAGCTTCGTCCGCCACCATTCCGCGTTGGCCTTGGGCTGTGTCGCATGCTGCGGGCAGCCGTGCCAGAAACATCCGTCGATCAGCACGGCGACCTTGGCGCGGGTGAAGGCGATGTCCATCCGGCGCCGGGCCATCCCAGGCACCGGGTACTCGACCCGGTAGCGCAGTCCGGTCGCGTGCAGCAGCCTTCGCACCGCCAGCTCGGCCTCGGTGTCCTTGCTGGCCTGCTTCTTCATACGGGCTGACACGTCGGGTGAGGAGGGCTTCATCTCGGTCACGACGGTCGAGCCTCACACATGGGAGTCGTCGCGGTCGATGATCGCCGCGTCGCTCCGACCCGAGTCGACGGCGCGGAAGCGCACCAGAGGACGCCCGCCGGTCGCCGTCGAGGTCGGGGCGACGAAGGCGAACGCCATGACGAGGTCCGACGGATCGATCGAGCCGTCGGGCGCGATCCGAGGCTCCGACTCCACCACCGGGTACAGCACCAGCGCGCCCCGGCGCGGCCGGACGTTCTGCTCGACCGTCGCGTTCCCTGTCAGGTGCGAGGCGCCCGCCAGCCGCATCGCGGCGGCCACATGACGCGGCTCGCGGACAGCGCCGAACAGGGCCCCGCGACGTCGGTTCCTTCGGGCCAGGGAGAAGGGGCCGTGGCCCAGGATCCGGGCCTCGCGCCGTCGGGCGGACGTCTGCATCGGCGCGACCACGAACCAGTCGTCGATCGTGCCGTCCCCCTGCGTGGCGCCCAGCAGGAACTCCAGATGGGGCGAGAATCGTTCTGGCGCCGACCAGCGCAGGTCGCACAGCACGTTCAGCAGCTGTTCGTGTGAGACGGTGCCCACCCGTGCGCTGTACTGCGGGCCGCCGTCCAGGCCCAGCGACACAGGGGTCTCGGCGAGCGATCCGAGCACCGGAGCCCAGCACTGAGCGTTGTGGCGCAGGGCCACGGGCTCCTCCGGGTACGCCGTCGGTTCCTCCCAGACACCCGGCGTCCGAACCTCCACCAGTTCCGCGTTGAACATCTTGTTCGGCGCCGACGGTCGGACCCACGGCAGGTGCTGCGAGACCAGGGGCGGCACCTGGGCCGGCGTCAACTGGGGCTTACCATCGACGAGTTCGGCGTAGCGGGACAACTGCTCACGGAAGAGCTCCTCGTCGCGGCAGATCGCCTCGAACGCCTCGTACAGGTCGGCCGTCTGGTCCCGCCCGTAGGTCTCCTCGCGTCCGATGTACAGGCGGACCAGGTTCTGGTAGCCGGGCCGGAAGCCGAACCAGCGGCCCATCTGCATGAGGGTGTCGGCCTGTCGGGTCGTGCGCCGGTAGTACGTGACCGTCAGCCCTTCGACCGTGAACCCGCGGGACAGCTTGGTGCCGCCGACGAGGATCTTCCAGACCGGGGCAGGCCCGTTGAAGTCGAGGTCGAGCTGGTCGAAGTAGCGGTCGGAGTCGCCGTTGACGACGATCACCGGGCGGCCTCCGGAGGCGATGCGTCGGCGGGCCTCGCTCAGGTACTCGCGCAGCTCGTCGTACGTGCCCGGGGTCGGCAGGCCGGGGGCCTGTGCCGCCGACACGGGGGCGAAGTCCCGTTCGTACAGGGCTGCCAGACGTGCGTGGCCGGCGGAGGAGGCGTGGCCCGACTCGTGCCACATCGTGTTGATGCGCAGCGCCAGCTCGGCGTGGTCGTCCGTCCTGACCGACTCGTGCACCAGCATCGTGTGGTGGCGGAACGGGCCGGAGGCGACACCGTGGTCGGCGCGGTACAGCTTCAGCGCGCCCGTCAGGAGGAACGCGTCGAGCGCCTCCTGCAGGCGGTCGTCCCCGTCGGACTCCGCGTAGATGCCCCGTACGTGCGCCTTCTCCTTGGAGTTGGTGACGTCCCGCTCGTCGTGCGGGACCGGGTTGTCCAGGTCGTGGAAGTCCTGGACGCCCATGTACCCGACCGGGCGGGGGAGTGAGATCAGGAAGTCCGAGGGGAAGATGTCCTCGCCGTCGGCCGGGTCCACGAAGACGTTCGCGAACGGCGTCGCCGTGTAGCCGACGTACTGGGCACGCGGGAGCAGCGCGAGGAGCTGTGAGATCTGGGAGTTGATCGCAGTGCGCTCCGTGCTGCCGGCCTCCCACTTCTTCGGGTTCGACGTGTTCACCGAGGCCTGGTCGGACTCGTCGTCGATGATCAGCGTCGGGATCTCGCCGAGCAGCGACTTGATCTGCTTCAGGTCCTTGACCAGCTTGCTGAGCACAGCCTTGTTCTTCTTCACGACCATGACGCGGGCCGCGGCACGGTGCAGGTTCACGGGATGGCTCAGCGGGAAGGCGGGGTCGCTCTTCTCGTACTCCAGGGCCCGGATGCCCGTAGCGAGGGACTTGTAGTCGTTGTCTCGGGTGGTGAGGCGCTCGATGTCGAACGCGCCGCGCAGGGAGGGACGGCCGCCGTGCGACACGAACTTCGGCCAGTCCGGGTCGTCGTCGCCCACGTAGTCGACGCCGACGAGCGAATCCATGTCGTCAGGGTCGGCGCCGCGCAGGATGTTCTCCTGGCCGATCAGTTCCATGTCGATGCGGCGCTGGGTCTGGGCGCGCAGCATGTTGAGGGTGCCGCCGAGGACGATGACCAGGCGGTAGCCGGCGTCGATCGCCTTCGCTGTTACACCGGTGAAGTTGGCGGTCTTGCCGGACTGCACGTAGCCGACGACGAGGCCCTTCGCCTGGCGTGCGGCGGCCTGCTCGGGGTCCGAGAGCCGCTCCACGACGGCCCGGCTCGCCTCGTCGAGGCTCGCGATCGCTTCCGCGGACCACCCCTTGGCGCGGAGCTTCTCCTCGTACGCGCGCCAGTAGAAGGAGCGTGCGGCGGCGCGCTCCGGGGTGTACCAGGGGGCGAACTCCTTGGTGATCACCGTCGGCGCCGGCACCTCGGAGACCGGCGCCGTCGTGTCCAGGACCTTTCGCAGGTCGGCGCCGAGGTGGAGCCTGTCGTACATCGCGTCGCGGCGGGCCCGGGTGCGGGGCGCGAGGCCGTCCGCCCACGCGGCTTCCTGGGCGAAGTCCCAGTCGTTGAGGTGGCGGCTCCACAGGGCGGCGAGCTGGTCGTCCCCGCCGACCAGACGCGCCCGGAAGGTGTCCTCGCCGAGATCCTCGTCAGGATGCTCCTCGTCGGCGACGAACGCCGCGAACTTGCCGAAGTGACGAGGCGTGTCCCCCATCCCGGCCAGCGTGTTCGTGTGGATCTGCAGGAGCGGGTCTTCGGTGGTCATCGTGGCTGTGGCTCTCTCGGCGGGGTGGAAGGTGATCACGCTCGGCGGCGGCCGGTCAGCTGTCCGGTCGCATGCGCCGTTCCCGCTGGGCTCGGACCGACGCCAGCAGGATGGTGTTCCAGTAGTCGATCCGGTCCTGCCGGGCCCGCTCCCAGCGGCCGAGGCCGAAGCAGTCCTCGAGGAGCAGGTAGAGCAGGGTCTTGGTGACCGGCGCGTCGTTCGAGCCGCCTCGGCGGCCGTCGTTGAAGTCCTCGCGGTACGTCTTGTTGAGGAGAACGGCGTTGGACTCCCGGTCCAGGGCGAAGAAGACGTCGTCGGCCAGCGTCGTCCACGTGAACGCGATGGGGTCCTCGCCCGGCTTCTCCGCCAGCTCCTCCTTGATGACCCGCTTGATCGCCGGGTCGAGGCCCTTGCCGGGCGGAGTCACCGCCTTGCGGACGATCTCGGAGCGCTTCGAACCGTCGCGGTACGCGGTCTCGGCGGCGGTGAGGAACTCCAGGAAGGTGGCGCCCTGCCCGTCCGCCGCCTTGTCCACGGCCGAGGTGAAGGCGGGAGTGACGGTGACGCCCTCCTTCTTCACGTCGAGGCTGAAGACGCTGTTCGTCACCAGCGGCAGATCGACGGCGACGCGGGCCAGCACGAGGTGGCTCTCGGCGCTGCGCAGGTTGTTCCAGCCGCCCGCCTGGACAAGCCGGTCGTTGCGGTAGAAGTAGAAGCCCTGCCGCTCGGCCAGCGAACCGATCTGGCGGAATCCCGCCTGCTTCGACTTGGCCGGCCACACGTGCGCGGTGAGCGTGAGGTCCCCGACGCCGGGGACGGGGGCCGTGAACGTACGCGGATAGCCCTTGCTGCCCGGCACCTTGTAGCCGAACGGGTTCAGCGGCTCGACGGCGATGTGGTCGACCTCCTCGCCGAATCCCGCGCCGGCGCCGGTCACGTCCCACACGGCGATGTCCAGTTGCAGGCCGCGCTGCAGGAACCGGTGGAGATACAGGCCGAGATGGGTCTCCAGACGCGCTATGGCCTTCGACAGGAACGCCTCGCTGTGCCCGCGCGCGACCGTCTCGAACGCGCGCACCCCGTCCCAGCGGACGACCGTGCCCTGCCATTCGATGACGCCGTCGTAGCGGTCCACCATGTCCTGCGCGTACCGCTGGTCGACGGTGTCGCAGCGGAACGAGTCCTCGATGCCCTCGGCGGTCAGCCTCCGCCCCGCGGCCCGGCTGCGCTTGGTGCGGCTGATCACGGTCAGCGCCGAGGCGTTGGAAAGGGACGCTGCCTTCAGACCGGTGCCGTACATGCCGAGCGCGCCGTCGCCGTAGTCCCGCCGGCGGCCGACGGTCATCGCGGCGTCCAGCCCGGCGTCGTCCATGCCGCGGCCGTTGTCGATGATCAGCAGGGTCAGGATGCGGTCGGCGTCGCGCAGGAAGTGCACGACCACCTTGTCCGCCCCGGCGTCGATCGAGTTGTCGATCAGGTCGGCGACGGCCACCTCGAACCCGTAGCCCTGATTGGTCAGCGCCTTGCCGTAGCCGGCGTCCGGCGGCAGGTGGGTGGATCCGGTGGTCGGTACCTCGTACTGCCACGCCTCGCCGGCGGCCCCGGTCTCGTACGCCATGTAGTTCCTCGTGCACACAGGGTCGGGTCCTGCGTGGGGGGAATGCGGCCCGACGGTCTTCGATCAGCACGTGCGACGGTACTGCAAAGGGCTTTAACGGTGTACCAAACGCTCCCGGCGGGGCGCGGGGGTGTGGGGTTCCGGCCATGATGCGGGGCGTTGGTGCGGCGCCCGCCCCGGGTTCAGGCCGTCGCGGCGGTGATCCCTCGCTGGCTCAGCCGTTGGGTGATGCTCCCCAACTGGAGGCCTGTGTCCAGGTGTTCGCGAGGAGGCAGCGGATCCGGGTGACCGAGGACTGATGGGTTCGTTCGCCTGCCGTAGGTTGGGCGACGTGAGTGCGAGGGGGCGGAGAGGGTACCGGTACGTCGGGTCGGCCGAGCTGAAGGCTGCTGTCCGGCCGGGTGGTGGCGGGTGCCGGATCGGCTCCGCGGTCGAGTTCGGTGCGTGGATCGCCGGTCGGTCGGCGGAGGAGCTGGCCGAACCGTTCACCTTCGTAGTCGGCGTCGACGGGGCGCTGCGGCTGGCGCCGCGCCGGAGTGAGCACGTGGCCTGCGCCGGTGGGGGTGCGGTGTTGAGCGCCGGTGAGATCGGATTCGTACGGGAGGCGGACTGGTGGGTCGTCGGCGAGGTCAGCAACCAGTCGACCGGGTACTGCCCCGACGTCGGCTCCTGGCCGGACGTCGCGCGTGCCCTGGACGACGTAGGGCTGGTAGGGCCCGCAGGATTCACCCACGAGGTGGTGTTCCGTCGGTGTCCCGGTTGCCAGGAGCACAACATCGTGCGCGAGGACGACTTCGTCTGCGTCTTCTGCGGGGGTGAGCTGCCGGAGGCGTGGAACGTGGATCCTGGCGTGTGATCGCCCTACACGGAATCCGAGTACAGGCACCCTTGCGTCTTCGCCCTGACGACCTTGACTCCCTCGTACGGCTTGTAGTCCTTGTTGCAGTTCAGGTAGAGGTAGCCGGCCCGCAGAAGGGTGTCGTTGAACTTCTTCCGTTCGTCCGTTCCGGGGGCGCTTTCGTTCAATTCGAGAAGGTATCCACGGCCGTAGAATCGGGAGCCCCCGCCCAGGTCGTTCGTCTTGTTGAACGCCTCGTGCCGGGAGACGTCGAGCATGGTGATTTCTACGGGTCCGACGTCCGTTGTGCACACACCCGTACCTCTCAGCCCTTGCGACTTGTCGATGCTGTCGATCGGCCGGTCGTCGAAGCGGATGAAGCGGTCGCACGATCCCAGCAGCCTTCTGACCTGGGCCGCCGCGTCGTCGACGGTGGCGGCGACCGGCATGGCGAGGGCCCCGGTGGAGCTGCTTCCCTTCGCTCCCTGTACGGGGGTGGTGTCATCCGCGTCGGCCGCCGACGGCTCACCCTTCCCGAGCAGCGCGTAGCCTCCGTACCCGGAAAGCAGAAGTACGGCCAGGGCGATGGCGCCTAGGGAGAAGCGGGCCTTCTTTGTGTTGTTGATGGTCATGGGGCCGACGGAGAAGTGACTCCGGCGCATGTCGCCGACCTTGACGTTCGTGAACGAGTGCTTGCCTCCCACCGTCCGTTCGTCGCCCTGATGCGAGACGGTGAGAATCGGCTGGAGCTTTTCTTCCAGGCGGTGAGCGAATTCCTCGTCGGCGGAGACGGCCTCGGTGAGCGCCACGCGGAGCGCGGCCTGATGGTCAGGGGTCGGCTCGCTCTCGCATCGCGCCAACGCCTGGTTCTCGGCCGTGGAGCCGGCGCGCCCGAGCCTGTCTCTGACGAGCTCCGAGACACCGGCAGCCGTGCCGGCGAGCACGCCGTCCCCGGCGAGCGCCCCCGTGACCGCGCCGAACATGACCTGGACCGCCGCCGAAGCGATCTCCCGAGGCTGCATCGCTTGATTCCTCTCGTCGCACTCCTCGGCCTGCGGGCGCCGGAGCCATGGGTGGTGCGGTGATGTGCCGACCGTCGAGCGGACGCGGAAGCCCCCTCTCCGTGCGTGTGTCGGCCGTTGCCGATGCGGGCGCGCCGGAGGTGTCCCCCGTGGTGTCCCCCGTAGGGGCTTCCGCTCCACCGACGGTAGGGACGTGAGGGGGCCGCGCCCACGCCTGTACGCGCACGGAGGTCGCCCGTACGCGCAGACCGGCGTGGGCGAACGGTGGTTCACTGGAATCGGGTGAGTCTTGGGCAGGGGGACGAGGCGTGGAACGACACCAGGGTGCCGACGGGAACGGAAACGGGAACGGGCTCGGGCATGCGCCGGAACGTCGGCGCGGGGTGTCGGGGCGCGGAGTCATCGGCTGCGTCGAGGAGTTGCAGACGGCGGCGTCCAGACTGCTGCTTCCCCTCCAGGTGACCGCCAAGGAGGGGCGGCCGTTCCGGGCGCGGGTCGACGCGGTCGAGGGGCGTCTCGTACGCGCCGGCCTGGTGCGGTCGACCCCGCACACCGTGTGCAGGGCGAAGCGGGTCATGTCCTCGAGCGACCCGGACCTGTTCAAGGTCACGCTGCACCGGCAGGGCGGTGCGCTCGTGACGCAGGACGGTGTGCAGCGGCCGGTCGCCGCGGGTGAACTGCTGGTCCTCGACACGAGCCGGGCCTACACCATGGTGCTTCCCGAGCAGTGCGACGTCGTCGTGTTCAGCGTGCCGCGCGGTCTCTTCGGCCCGCACGCCCGCGCGGTGACCATACGCAGCGGGTGCGCCATCGCCGTGGACGCGGGGGCGATGGCGTTGTGCGCGGCCGTGCTCTCCGCGATGGGCGACAACATGGGGGCCCTCACCGCGCCGCGCGCCGCCCTGTCCATGACCGACTCCCTGACGGGGCTGCTCGTGAGCGCGCTCGCCGAGGTGCCGCCCGAGCGGGTCGAACTGCCCGGGCTGTCGATGCTCGACCGCATCAAGGCGTACGCCGTCGCCAATATCGGGGACGAGTGCCTGAGCGGCACGGCTGTGGCCCGGGCCCACCACATGTCGCTGCGCTCGCTCCAGCAGGTCTTCAAGGAGGAGGGGGAGACGTTCACGGGGTGGCTGCGGGCGGAGCGGCTCGAGCGGATCCGCCTGGACCTCGGGGACCCGGGCCACCGAGCCACATCGGCGGTCGACATCGCGAAGGGCTGGGGTATCCGCGACACGGGGCATCTGTCGCGTCTGCTGAGGGAACGGCTCGGTGTGACGGTGGCGGAGCTTCGGGAGGGCGGGGGCGGGGCTGGGGGTGAGGGCGAGGGGCTTGAGGGCGGTGCGGGCTCTTGACCCCGCCTGCCATGAGGGTCTCTGCGCAGCTGTGCGCGTTCCGTCTCGATCCGGCCGCATGTTTCGGCCCGCTCGTCATCGGCGGGCTCGTCATCTGCTTCACGGACTGCTCGCAGGACATCGTCGACGCCAAGGTCGGTGACTGCGTCCGGATCGAGGACGACGGCAACGGCAGCGCCTACGTGCAGCCCTGCGAATTCACGATCCCCTGGGACAAGGCGTACGACGTGGTCGGCGTGGGTTCCACCTTCTGCCCCTACGAGATGAGGGTCGAGACGAACGACGAAGGGACGAAGTCCACCCGCCTGTGCCTGAAGGAGAGGCAGGACAACTGACCTGCTCCGCGAGCGGGGAAATATGCCCAGGTCCGAACGTGATCAGTGACGTAGCATCAACTGTCGTTCTGTTATTGCTACTTAGAGCTGATGGAGATGCACTATGTCGGAGCGACCTGATGGCGGCAGGAGCCGGCGGTCGTTCGTCGATGAGGTCGTGCAGAGCGTCGCTCCCGACGCCGCTGATGCCGATCGGAGTACGCGGAACCGGAAGATATACCTGCGGGTGGGCTGGCTCGTGGCCAGTTCCGTCGTGCTGTTCCTTGTGACCAAGGGGGTCGACTGGGTCTTCTCGGAGCATGATGCCAAGGTCGCCAGTGAGGCCGACGACAAGGTCGACCGGGACGGGCCCGCGTTCACCGCGAGCGTCAAGGCGGACACGGAGTACACCGAAGCGTCGCTCTACGATGCCCCTTTCACGGATGCGGAGAAGGCGCAGGTCGTCGGGCCGCCCAAGGACCTTAGGCCGTTCGCCAAGGCGCACCATGCCCGAGGGGTGTACCTGTCCGACGTCTGGCATCCCTTGATGCGTTCGCCGTGGTGGGGCTACTCCCAGGCGTGGTTGGTGGACATCATCAGCGACCGCAAGGCCGCGCTCGTCATCAACGGCATGCGGGCGAAGGGCGTGCAGTGCACGCCGGCCAAGGCCGACACTGTCATCGTCTCCCGAGGTGAGGGCGACGGGGGGTACGAGGGCATGTTGTTCGACCTCACGCGCTCGGCGGACGTTCCCCTGATCACCGGCAGCGAGAGCCCCGACTACGGCAAGCCGTACTTCGCCCACAAGAAGATCGACCTCGGCAACGGGGCCTCGCCCGGCGGGCTGCGCGTGCAGGTGACGTCCGGGACGAAGGACTGCACCTGGAAGGCGTTCGAGGTCACGTACGCGGACGCCGACGGGACCCACACCCAGGAGATCACCGACAACGGGAAGCCGTTCTCCGTGCACGGCATCGCGGAGCACCCCGCGCAGATGTACCAGTTCACCACTCAGGAGATTCGGGAGTGCGTGCCGGCGGCGCGCGGGCGGATGGACTGTCCCGAGGGCTGAGGGCTGAGGGCTGAGGGTTGGGGAGTGGGCGTCGAGAGGTCGGGCGGCGCGTCAGTCGTCCATCGCCGTCGTCGCCACGTACCCGACCGGGGCCGACAGGAACAGGAAGACCCAGTCCCGGTCCTGCGCCTCCAGTTTGAAGACCTTCGCCGCCTCGCTGGTGTGCTCGGTCAGGAGGGTCCAGGCGTCGCTGAAGTCGCCGCCGAGCGGGGTGACGGCGATCAGGCTGATGCCGAGCAGCGTGCCCAGGTACGTGCCGAGCGGGACGGCTATCGCGCAGGTCAGGCCGACCGTCTGGCTGCCCTTGCTCTGGCTGCCCGCTGCCGCCCCGGTGATCGCGGCGATCACCAGGGCGCCCCAGGTGATCAGCTCACCCTGGTCCTTCACGACGTACGCCCAGGCCACGGAGAGCCCGATCGTCAGTCCGATCACGATGAGTACGCCGGTGCCCTCGGTGTCGTTCCCTGACTCGCTCATCCCGTCCCCCTCGCGATGCGCCCGCGCGCCAAGGCTGGGCGCGCGGATTTCATGGTGACGGTCAGTCAGCTCGTTGAACAGAGTGCGATCTGGTCGGCAACCACCTGCGCTACCTGCCCCTCCTATCGGTCAGGGCGTGACCGATCGCGATGGGGGCCGATGTGAAGGCGCGAGTGTGGGTGGCGGTTGTTGTCGTCGGGCTGCTGGTGGGGGGGGGTGTTCCGGTGGTGGGGGCGTGGAGAAGGAGGGGCGGCCGGAGGGGCGGGCGTCGCACCAGCGGGACGGTGCCGAAGCTGACGCTGGTGCGGGGCAGGGTGGTCCGGGGGGACGGTGACCGAGGCGCCGGAGTTGGAGGTGGGGCAGGACGTGCTCGCGCAGGTCGCCTCGGTGCGGGGGAGCCGGGTCGTCGAACTGGACGGTGGGATAAGGAAGTCGAGGAAGCGGCCTCTGTCGATCATGGTGAACTGCCAGGGCAGGGGCGCGCTGAAAGTGACCGTGCGGCCGATCGGGATGAAGTTCCCGCTGGCCTGCACGGAGGGCAGGGTCCAGAGCGCGTACAACCAGATCGAGGTCGCCGAGACGCACGACGAGGCTTCCGTAAAGGTCGTGGGGGCCTCCGGCGTGCGGTGGTCCATGGCGGTCGGGTGGTGAGCGGCGACAGGGAGGGACGTGGGACATGGGTCGGGCAGAGGTGTTGCTCATCGGCGGTCGCGCCGGGGTTGGGAAGACGACCGTGGGGTGGGAGGTGTCGGCACTGCTGCGGGGGGCCTCCGTGGCGCACTGCGTGATCGAGGGGGACTTCATGGCGCAGGTGCATCCCGCCCCCGAAGGGGACCCGCGACGCCGGCGGATCGCCGAGCGCAATCTCGCGGCCCTGTGGGCGAACTACGCCGAGCTCGGGTACCGCCGCCTCGTCTATACGCACACCGTGAGCGTCCTCGCGGAGGGCGAGGCCATGTTCCGGCGTGTGATGGGCGACGAGGTCAGGGTCGTACGGGTGCTGCTCACCGCATCGGACGAGACGGCCCGGGCGCGCCTCGCGGGCCGGGAGATCGGCTCCGAGCTGGAGGACGAGCTGAGGAGCAGCGCGCGCAAGGCGCGGATGCTGGACGAGCGGGTGCCCGCGGACACGGTGCGGGTGGCGACCGACGGGCGGTCCGTCGGCGAGATCGCCGGGGATGTGCTCAGCGCCGCCAAGTGGGTTGATGCGGAGGGGAGTTAGGTGACTGCCCGGTCCTGCTGCGGCGGACCGTTGGATCCAGCCAATGCGGCACGTTTTCGAGCCCCGATGTTCGCGCCTCAACTCCCGCAAATTTAACGGCTGTTAACTTCTGACGTCTCGGCGATCATGACCAGGTCCCGAGAGTTTTGGCCAAACGGGAGGAAGCAAGTGAATCGCACGTTCGCAGTCGGAGCGCTGACAGTCGGGTTGTTCTTCGCGGGTGTGGGGGCCGCGGTAGCCGGAAGTTCTGGTGACGTCGAGGCGACTGCCTCGTGGCACAAGATCTCCACGCGCAAGAGCAGTGGCGTCTCGTTCCACTCGGGCCAGTACAAGTGGGAGGCCCCCGGGGCCAAGCACGGGGCCTTCCACTGGAAGGGCTGGCTGAAGGACACCAGCTCGGGCGACGGGCACAACGTCTACGTCCAGGTGAAGGCGGAGGGCCACGACTGGAACCGCTTCAACGGCAAGCAGAAGAAGTCCGTCTGGAAGGACTACCTCGTGTGGGCCCCGGCCGATCGCTACACGGACGACGCGCGGATACGCGCCTGCCGTGACCGCGGCTCGTTCCACCCGGACAACTGCTCGCCGACCAAGCACTACCAGCGCTGACCACAGCCTCCCCGCGGGCCCCGAGTTCCGTGCTCGGGGCCCGCGGGGGCCCATGGGGGAACAACGGAATGAGTACGTCACACGTCCTGGCTGCCGCGGGAGTCGACCTCTCCTACGGCGCCACACACGCCGTGCGCGACGCGCACATCGGCCTCGCCAAGGGGGAGGTCACCGCTATCACCGGGGCCAGCGGGTCCGGGAAGTCCTCGCTGCTGTACTGCCTGGCCGGTGTGCTGCCCGTGACGCGCGGGCGGATCGAGTTCGAGGAGCGCGACTACGCGGACCTCGACGACGAGGAGATCAGCACGCTGCGCCGCGAGCGGTTCGGGTTCGTCTTCCAGTACGGGGAGCTGCTCCCCGAGCTGACCGTCGCCGAGAACACCGCGCTGCCGCTGCGGCTGGCCGGTCAGAAGAAGAAGCCCGCGCTCCAGGCCGCCGCGGAGGTCCTGGACCGGCTCGGCATCGCCGACCTGGGTGACCGGCGTCCCTCCCAGGTGTCCGGCGGGCAGAGCCAGCGCGTCGCCGTCGCACGGGCCCTCGTACACCGGCCCGCGGTGGTCTTCGCCGACGAGCCCACCGGTTCGCTCGACAGCGCCAACGCGGCGGCCGTTCTCCGGGAGTTCCTCGATCTGGCGCGTTCGCAGGGCACTGCGGTCCTTCTCGTCACTCACGATGCGACGGTCGCCGCGCAGGCCGACCGTACGTACTCCATGACCGACGGAACCCTCCAGCCGACGGGGGCCACCGTATGAAGGAGTTCCTGCTCGGACTCCGGCTGCTCCTCGGGTCGGGGCGCGGCACCCGGATCCGATTCGCCCTGATGACGGTCGGCGGGTCGCTCGGGGTCTGCTGCCTGGCCCTCGTCCTCACCATCCCGGCGATCCTCGACGCCCGCGACGGCCGGTCCGCCGACCGGGCGCCCCTGGTCGTCGCGGGCAAACCCGAGCAGGGCCGCACCCTGGTCCTGGAACGGTCCGACCCGCACGGATCACGCCCGTTCCACCGCGTGTTCATCGCCCGGGGCGGCAAGGGCACCCTGGAGCCGCCGCCCGGACTCGGCCGGCTTCCCGGCCCCGGCGAGGTGTTCGTCTCGCCGGCCCTGAAGGCGCAGCTCGACCGCGAGCCCGCCCTGAAGGGGCTGCTCCCCGGGCACGAGAAGGGCATCATCTCCCCGTCCGGACTCACCGACCCGGACGAGCTGTACGCGTACGTCGGCGTCACACCCGGCAAGCTCACGCTGTACGGCGGCACCCGGGCACTCAAGGGCTTCGGCAAGGGATACGCGGCCGTCCCCACTGTCGAGCCCTCCACGCTCGACATCCTGCGCTTCACGCTCGGCACCCTGGTGCTGCTGCCGCTCGCCGTCTTCCTGTCCGTCTGCGCCAGACTCTCCGCGGCCAGCCGCAACCGGCGCCTCGCGGCCCTGCGTCTGCTCGGACTCAGCGCCAAGGGCACCCAGCGGGTGAACGCCGCCGAGACCGTGGTCGCCGCCGTGTGCGGCGCGCTGCTCGGCCTCGCCGAGTTCTGGCTGCTCAACCAGGCCATGGCGCACACCGGTCTGCCCGGCCTGAAGTGGTACGCGGACGACGGCGGACTCTCCGCCGTCACCCTCGCCGTCTGCCTGCTCGGCTGCCCCGCACTCGCCTGGTTCGTCGGCCGGGCCGGCGCACGCGCCGCCGCCGCGAACCCCCTGAACACCCGCCGCACCGCGGTGCCCCGGCGCCCCCGCAGACGTGGCGGACTGCTGCTCGTCACCGGGCTTGGCATCGTCGCCGGCTACTGCGCGACCGGCCTCACCGCCGCCCCCGCCCAGAACACCGGCGTCAACACCCTGCTCGTGCCGCTCGGCGTCCTGCTCACCGGACTCGGCCTCGTCCTCACGATGCCCCTGCTGTCGTACGCCCTCGCGCGGAGCCTCGCCCGCACCGGCTCGCTCACCCTCAACCTGGCGATGCGCCGCAACGAGGTGGAGCCGGGCAGCGCCATGCGCGTCGTCACCGGACTCGTCCTGCTCGTCTTCTCGGCCTCCCTCGCGCAGGGCGTCCTCGTCGAGGAGGACCAGATCCTCAGGTCGAGCTCGCCGTCCCAGGAGTACTCCCTGTCGCTGTCCGGACTCAGCGCGCAGCAGCAGCACCGGCTCCGCGAGATCCCGGAACTGCGCGCGCACGCGATGACCATGGACCCCCCGTTCGATCCCGGGGACGAGGGCCCGGCCATCCCTGCCCGTGCGCTCGTCGCCACCTGTGGGCAACTGCAGAAGATGGTGCGCCGCGCCGAGGGATGCGTTGACGGCACCGTGCTGCACCTCGTCGATCCCGCGATGCCGCAGGAGGCCGTCAAGCCGTCCACCGCCCGTGTGAAGGACGGGGACCGGCACACCTCGGTCACGATCGAAGTGCCGCACCGCAAGGTCGTGTTCTCGGGCTACGACGTCACGGCCGTCGACGCCCCGGTGCTGTATCCGCCGTCCAGGATTCCCGCCGGCGCGGTCCCGGTCTCGGGCAGCCTGATCCTCGCGAGCGCCTCAGATCCCGGGACCGTACGGACCGTCCTCGACCGGATCGGAGCCATCGCACCGACGGCGGACGTCGACCCCGTCGGCATCAACATTGACGCGCTGCAACAGATCACCGTGATCGAGACCCTGCTGGCCCTCGGCATGATCATGGGGCTGGTGATCGGCGTCGCCGCCTTCCTGGTCTCCGCCACCGATCGGGCCGTGGAACGCCGCGCCCATGTCACGGCACTCACCCTCATCGGCGCCCGGTCCCGCCTCCTCAGACGCGTCCAGTGCCTCCAGGTCACCCTGCCCCTGGCCGTCGGCCTGGTCCTCGCTCTGATCACCGGAAAGCTGGCCGAGTCGGCGTACCTGGTGACGGGAGGCGGCGAGGTCTTCTGGGACACCGCGGGCCTGCCCCTGCTCGTGGTGGCGGCGCTCGGCGTCCTCGCGGCGGCGACCCTCGGAACGCTTCCCCTGGTCGGCCGGCGCATCGACCCGGAACTGATCCGACGCGACTGACGGGCCACGTCCTCTCCACCGGCGACCATCGCCCTCGGCGGGCCGAAGCCGATGGTCGCCTCGGCTTCCGGGAAGGACCCGGAGCGTCGAAACGCGCCGGAGGCCTGGCCCCCGTGCCGGCCCCGTAAGCCGGCCCGCACCAGCACGCCGCGCTCGCCTCCGGGAGTCAGAAGGCGGCGCGGCGGTTGCGCGTACCAGGCTGGAGTGGGATGCGCCGCCAGGCAGTGCGGTCCTCTCTTGGGCGAGGGCAACCCACCGATACCGCGCCCTGCGCCGCGTCCCCGGGGCCCCTCGGCGTCCTCCGTGTTCGTCGCCGTCCGCGCAGCCAACGGACGACGGACGTCTCTCGGCGGGGTGGGTGTCACCGTCGACGGCGACAGCTGGCAGGTCTCGACACACTGCCCGAGGCCGGGCCCTGTGGCTGGTCACACGCGGAGGACACGGGAATGTCGGTGCTGGATCAAATCGCACTGGTCCGCTCCGAGACCGAGCTTGCCACCCTCGGCAAACCCCAAGTGGAATACCTGGCGTCGGTCGTCCACCGGTACGCACGGGCGTGGTCAGCCCACGACACCTGACCACGCGGTGAACAGAACCGATCGAGTTTCGGATCAATAGAATTTGATGGGTCGAGTCAGGGGATTATTTCTGGCCGACCATACTGGCTGCTTTGGTCAGGGGTGTGCCGTGCAGGCGCCTGATCAGGAACGCTCTGATTCTCTGCAGTCCATGATAGGCCAGCCTGCTTTCCAGTATCAGGTCGTCGAATCGGTATGCCTCTCTCGTGAGGTAAATGTCCAGTTCGGCTTCGTCGTCAGAGAGTTGGACGCATCCCGATTCCCCTCCTGCGGAGCGACTGCGGACCCATCCGAGGCTCATTGTCGAATTTTCTATTCCGATAGAAAGATGGCCTGAGGAATGGTAGAGGTCGTATCTAATTCCGCATTCGTACAATTCTTCCCAAACTGGCGTCAGTATCCGTAGTGCGACCGACGATAATCCCTTGTCGCGAATGGTGTTCAAATGGCTGGCGACCACTTTCAGAGCTGACTCGAGTCTCTGGAACTCACTACCCTCCAGTAGTTCCTTCAGCTCCGTCTTGCTGTGAACGAATATTGCTGGTCTGGGGGCAGGGCGAAAGCCGGAGGTCGGGGACCAGGACCGGCCTGGAGTGAGTGAGCCGCACGTGGCGTCGAAATAGGCGTACCGGTATCTGCTGATGTGGCCATGCACGTTGGCCAGGGCCGCGTCCAATTCGGAGAGTGGGGCGATGAGTTCGGTCAGTAACCGGTTCGTGTCTTTGGCTGCCTCGTCTCTCGCCCGCACTCTGTCGATCAAGTTTCCATTCCGCGCATACGTGAAAACTCCTGCCGCCAAGACTAGGACTGGGATCCAAGTGCGTTGCTCTGCGATCGGCGGAATCTGGGCAGTGATTACCTGAACGTCTCCCAGAATTCTTCCAGGGCGCTCTTGGTCGTAGACCACGGCGAGTGAGAAGAGTAGTGCCATGGACTTCTTTGAAATGAGCCGTACAAATTTCTTGGGTATGCGCGAAGACCGTTCTATGAGCCCCCTCCTTCTTGCCATGGCGCCGAACTGGTCCGCCGGGATCTGCCTGGCGAGACGGCGGGCCATGGCGAAGTAAAAGATTCGTGCAGGGGTTTTTCGTTCCAGCCGGGTCCATGATATTTGCAAACCCTTCCGCCATCCGGGGCGATCGAGCTGGAATCCGAGCCTGGCAGCGCATGCTTCTGCGGTGGATGCATCTGCGCGATTCTCTGTGCGCACGCTTACTGAACTCCAGAATTTCAGGGTCAATAGTTGTGCGATGGCGCAGACTGTCGCGAACAGAATAAACACGAAAGAGACTTTTATGACGATTGCGACCCAGGTCTCTGGTGTGGAAGAGTCAATTCTCGACAGAGGCCCTTTCAGGATGCTCATGATTCCCCCGGTTCTAGTGGTGGGGGAATCGTTACGCAAGCTTGCGTCGCATCGGAACGATTTGAGGAAATGATGAGCAAGTTCCGTGCTCAACCTCCGCTTGGCTGGATAGGCGGCACCCTCACCGGCCCGTCCAGAAGAGCCTCGTGACTGGCGTCTGCCGAACTTGAGGCTGGCCCGGCTCCGTGACCGGACCGACGAGGCGGCGAGCGCACCCTTACGTCCGCGCTCGCCGGCGAGCTGCGTACGATCCCGGCCCTCGGCCGTCCGCTGGAGCACGCCCCGCGCGAGCCGTCCGTCCCGCCGGTTCGCACCGGATCGTCGAGGGTGTGCCCACGCGGGTACTCCGCGGTTGGCCACGCCCTCTGTATTCGCCGAGGGGTGGACAGCCGCCGAGCGCGCCACCATCGTGCGCTGCGCTCCCCGCACCGTGGGCAGGGAGTGGCATGCTCGCGGGCGGCATCGGTGTCCTGCCGGGCACGGTCGTGTGGGTTGAGCAGGCAGGCGGCCACTTCGTCGCCTCCCTCGATCGGCTCTTGCCCTGCGCCCGCAGCTGCTGAGCGCCTATCTCACTGAACTGGCGAGTGGAGCCGCCCCGAGCAGGGGGAACACAAGGTCTGCCGCGCCCATGAGGGCGGCCTGACGCACGCGCCCCCTTGCGCCGGATGGAGCCTCGCGTGTGCCCTGGGATGTCATCTGCCGGTGTTCGGGCGAGGCGTTCTACCTTGTGCGGACGCCGTGCGTCGACGAGTCAGGGGGAGTAGTGCAGCAGCCGAGTTACTACATGACGAAAGCGGAGAACGCGTTCAAGGAGGCCGAGAAGAGGGGCGCGACACCGGAGGACCAGGAGAAGGCCGTGAGCGCGACAAGCTTGGCCCTCGCGCGTAGCAATCTGGCGCTCGCCGAAGCCGTCAATGGACTGACTTCCCTCGTCCGGAGTGCCGCCGGATCGTCGAAGGTGGCCCTGAAGGTCGAGCGTGGGGACGGTGAGGTGGCCGGACTCCAGCGCCTTGTAGGCGTGGTCGACCGGCAGGTATCGGCCCTGCTGGATCGTCAATGCGACGCTGCCGATCGTGCCGATCTCGCTGAGATGGAACACGGTCCAGGGTCGGCGCGTTTCCTCCAGCGTCGATCCGTCACGGATGATCCCCAGGATCGCCGCGGGTGTGTCGCGCGTGCCCGGCACTTTCTGATGGATGGTGTCCACCGCGTCGACGTCGAAGACCAGGCCCGGGCGGCCTCGCCGGTACATCACGAGGAGGCGGGGGCGGGCGAGCCCCACGTGCTTGCTGTCGCGCGGGCACAGATAGACGCCGTGTGCCGCGAGCCCCTCGCGGGGCAGGTCGATCGTGGGCACCACCACCGCGTGCCGGTGCAGTGAGCGGAACCAGGAGTCCTCGTAGTGCCGGCTGCTCGGCACAACGAGGTGAAATCGGCCCTGCCGATGGCCTCGGTCAGACCCTCGAACCACGACGATATGCAACGCCCATCCCCGTCGGCGGAGTTGGAGACCTCCCGGCTCCGAGTCGTGACCGTGGAGGGCCCGCAGGCGGTGGCGGGCGGATTTCGCTGATCGCTACTTGCGTGAGTGAAGGGCGCCGCCCTCGACGGACTCGAAGGCGATGGAGACCCTGCATTCCAGGGCCGCGGCGATCCTGGTGAGGAGCGGAAGGGTGGGTACGTCCCGGCCGTTCTCGATGCGGGATATCGCCGCCTGGCCCGTCCCGATCAGCTGGGCCAACTCGGCCTGTGAGAGACCGCGTTCGTGGCGCCAGCGGCGGACGAGGCTCGCCGTGTCCGTCACGCGGACGACCCCTCGCTCTCGTCGTAGCGAGGGAGGTTGTCCGTCGCGATCTTCCATCCCTGCACGGTGATCGTGTCCCCGAACGCGAAGTGCTGGGTGTTGTCGTAGGCGGCCGTTCCCGTTCGGTTCGTCGGGGCCCAGTGGTGGACGGCCGTGCCGTCGCGCGGGTCGACGATCAGGTAGTCCGGGATGCCCATCAGCGGATAGTCGCGGAGCTTGCCCTCGTAGTCGTTCGCCGGGTTGGAACGGGAGACGATCTCGATGATCAGG
Organism: Streptomyces sp. NPDC050145; assembly: GCF_044460245.1. Lineage (NCBI taxonomy): Bacteria > Bacillati > Actinomycetota > Actinomycetes > Kitasatosporales > Streptomycetaceae > Streptomyces > Streptomyces sp. NPDC050145. The sequence continues at coordinate 214,349 of NZ_JBITJS010000004.1, forward strand.
TGGCAGTCATGAGGGGGCAGCGCGTCGGCGGCCGTCGGCTCGAAGTCCGCGTTGACCACGACCAGGTCGGGGACCCGCAGGATGCCCAGGGCCGGGTCCTCCAGGTCGGTTTCGACATAGAGGGCGAGGTCGGCCGGGAGCTGAGGCTCCAGTTGCGTGCGCAGGCGATGAGCGACGCGTTGGTGGCGAGCCTTGGGGCTCATCATCATGAGGATCTGGCCCTGGCTGATCTCGGGCCAGCGCACTTCCTCGGTGTCGCTGCCGAACCCTTCGCGAAAGGTGTCGCGGAACTCGCGAAGGTGGCGGTAGATCGTCTCCTCGCTCATGGAATCACCGTACATGAGTAAATCCTCATGGGTAGGAGTCGGTCGTGCAGGGCGCGGCGATGCCGATGGGGCTGGGCGGCACCGCCGCGGTGCCGGCGACGTGGCGAGGAGTCGAGGCCTCAGGCCCCCGCCCCCGGCGCCCCGTGACACACCCCGTACGCCGAGCCCGAGCCGCACCAGCACGGTGCACCCGGCTCCGGGGGCCACGGGACGGCTCGGCCTCGGGCGGCGAGAGTGGTGGCGTACTGGGGGAGGAGGGTCGCGTCGGCGGGGGAGGACGCCTCGGACGCGGCGAAGGCCTCGTAGGAGGGGACCGTGCCCGTGACGATGCCCAGGTTCCGGGTGCCGGACGCGGCGAGCTCCCGCAGCGCACCCTCTATCGACGCCAAGTGGGCCTCGTAGGACGGGTATTCGGAGGAGAGCGCGGGGTACGCGGCGATGAGTTCGGCGTACTCGGTCGAGGGCCAGTGCAGGACCGCTACGGGGAACGGGCGGGACAGGGCCTCGCGGTACGAGCCCAACTCCGCGCGCAGGCGCGCGATCTCGGCCTGGAGGTCGGCCGGGTTGTCCGAGCCGAGAGCCCACAGGCGTTTGGGGTCGTGGAGTTCGTCGAGGGAGACGGAGGCGCGGTTCACGCGGTCGGCGAGCGCGTCCCACACGTCGTGGTCCGCGCCGAGCAGCCGGCGGACCCGGTGCCGGCCCAGGACCAGGGGATGCCGGGCGTACGGGACCTCGCCGGCATCCCGCTCGGCCTCGGACACCAGCAGCGTCAGGGCCTCCGTGAACGTCTCGTGCGCCTGCTCCAGCTCGTCGTGCGACTCCAGGGACTCCGCGATGATCACCCACGGCGCAGGGTCCTGCGGAGCGGTCGCCCGCAGGCCCGTGATGATCGCGCGGGCCTCGGCCTCGTGACCGTACTCCCACAGGTTCGCGGCCTTCAGGGCTCGGACCAGGGAGCTGTTGTGCAGGCCCTCGGAGGACAGCAGGCCGTCGTAGAGGGTGGTGGCGCGCTCGCGGGACTCGGCGAGTTCGTAGTGGGCCGCGGCCTGCAGAAGCAGGGGCTCGGCGTCCCCGGGGTACAGGGCCGCGGTGCGTTCCAGGCGCTCGGCTTCCGCGACGTGATCGGCGTGGTCGTTCTCGGCGGGCGTGGCAGGCGTGTCGGGGCGCATGCAGAACACGGTACTGCCGCGGGCCGGGGGAGGGGCCGATCGTCCACCTATGACACCTGCGACGACAGACACAACACACGTGAGGACGCCCCGCGCCCCGCACGGCTCTGGTGAGTTGAGGCCGCGCCGTCTACCCTGCGCGCGTGCTGCTGCAGCGTACGGAGGACGACCGACCCCGGACCGTGGCCCAGGGGGCACCGCCCCGCCGGTCCCGGATGCGCCGCGCCCTGTGGAACGGGGCCGAGGGTGCCGTGACGCTCGGGCTCGTGCTCCTGCTGTTCGTCGCGCACCAGCTGTGGTGGACCAACCGGCAGGCGAAGGCGGGCGCCGAACGGCAGGTGCAGGCCCTGGAACGGGAGTGGGAGCGGCCCGGGGGCCCGACGCCCGATGCCGGTGAGGCCGGGCAGCCGCCGGACGCCGCCGCCGGGCAACCCGAGCAGCCCGCGCAGGACGACGACCCCGCCGCCGACAGCACCCCGCGCACCCGCACCGGGACCGGCAGCGGCACCCGCACCGCCCGCCAGGCCCCCCGCTGGGACCAGGCCTACGCCGTCCTCGGCATCCCGCGCCTCGGCCTGCGCGTGCCCGTCGCCCAGGGCGTCGGCAAGGCGAGCGTGCTCAACCACGGCTACGCCGGCCACTACCCGGGCACCGCCCAGCCCGGCCAGGCCGGGAACTTCGCGCTCGCCGGGCACCGCAACACCCACGGCGAACCGTTCCGCTACATCAACCGGCTGCGCCGCGGCGACACTCTCACCGTCGAGACGAAGCAGGCCACCTACACGTACGTCGTCGACAAGGGCCTTCCGCAGACCTCCGCCCGCGACGGAGGCGTCATCCAACCCGTGCCGCGCAGCAGCGTCGTGAGCGGCGCCGGATACGCGCAGCCCGGGTACTACATCACGCTCACCACCTGCACCCCCGAGTTCACCTCCCGGTACCGGCTCGTGGTGTGGGGCACGCTCCGGTCCATGCGGCCGCGCTGACTCACCCGCCGCGTGCCTGAGTAAGGTCGTCGTCCGTGATCAAGCGACGGCCCCACCTGCTCTGGCTCCTCGTGCCCTTCGTGCTGTACGCCGGGGCGCTCCCGTTCGTGAACCGGGTCGAGCCGGTCCTGCTCGGGGTGCCCTTCCTCTTCGTATGGCTGTTCGCGGCGACCCTGCTCACGCCCGTCGCCGTATGGCTGACCTGGCGCGGGGACCACCGGCTGCGTACGGAAACGGAAGCGGAAGCGGATGCCGAAAGGGGCCGGCGATGAGTGACGCGGCCGTGGCCACGACCCTGTTCGGCGCCTTCATGGTCGCCACCGTCGCCCTCGGACTGCTCGCCGTGCGCGGCAGGGGGCGCGGCGGAGGACTCACCGAGTGGTCCGTCGGCGGCCGCAGCCTCGGGGCCGTCTTCATCTGGGTCCTCATGGCCGGCGAGGGCTACACCAGCTTCAGCTACCTCGGCGCCGCCGGCTGGGGCTACAACTTCGGCGCGCCCGTCCTCTACGTCGTCGCCTACATGTCCTGCGGCTACGCGGTCGGCTACGTCGTCGGACCGATGCTGTGGTCGTACGCCCGCACCCACGGCCTGGTCAGCATCACCGACATGATCGCCCACCGCTACGGCCGGCCCTGGCTCGGCGCCGCCGTGGCGATCCTCGTCACCGTCTTCCTGCTCCCGTACATCCAGCTGCAGATCACGGGCATGGGCGTCGTCGTCTCGACGATCTCCTACGGCGCCGTCAGCCTGAACTGGGCCTACTTCGTCGGCTTCGCCGTCACCACCGCGTTCGTCGTCGTCAGCGGGCTGCGCGGCAGCGCCTGGGTGTCCGTCCTGAAGGACCTCCTCGTCATCGTCACCCTCGCCTTCCTCGCCGTGTACGTGCCGCTGCACTACTTCGACGGCTACGGGGACTTCCTCGGGCGGCTCGTCGACGAGAAGAGCGCCTGGCTGACCCTGCCCGGGGCCGGGGGCAGCCCGTACGGGCAGGCCTGGTTCGCGACCACGACCGTCCTCAACGCGCTGACCGTCGTCATCTTCCCGACCACCGTCGCCGGCTACCTCGGCGCGCGGAACGCGGACGCGCTGCGCCGCAACGCGATCTGGCTGCCCGCCTACAACGTCCTGCTCTTCGTGCCGATGCTGCTCGGCATGGCCGCGCTGTTCGTCGTGCCCGGACTGACCGGCGCCGAGTCGAACCTCGCCCTGTTCAAGCTCGTCGTCGACTCGCTGCCCGCCTGGACCGTCGGGATCATCGGGGTCGCCGCCGCGCTCTCCTCGATCGTGCCGATGGCCGTCTTCATGCTGGTCATCGGCACGATGTGGGGCAGCAGCGTGCTCTCGCTCGTGCCCCGCTGGCGGGACTCGTCACGGGCTCAGAAGACCGGCTCGCAGATCGTGGTCGTCATCGCCGGCGGCCTCGCCCTGATCCTCACCTACGCCGCGCCCAACACCCTCGTCCGGCTCTCCCTCATCTCCTACGAGGGCATGGCGCAGCTCGTGCCGATGCTGCTCGTGGGGCTGCTGTGGCGGCGGCTGAGCTTCGCCGCGGCGGTGAGCGGGCTCGCGGTCGGCGTCGGCGTCGTGTGCGGGCTCGTCTTCAGCGAGCACGATCCCGTGTTCGGGGTGAACGCCGGCATCGTCGCCCTCGCCGCGAACCTCGCCGTCACCCTCCTGATCACCTACGTGCTTCCGGCGGACCGCGACCCGCGGCCGGACCACGAGCTCCTCGCCCGGGACCCGATCGACCCGTCGCCGCAGGACCGGCTGCCTGTATAACTGACGGAGCGGGACAGGATCCGCAGCAGGGATTTCGTAGCCGACAGGGAACGGAGGGGAGCGCATGGACAGGAAGAACGCCTGGGGCGCCGCCCTGCGGCCCCTCGCGCTCCTGCTGTTCCTGCTCGTCGAGGCCGTCGTCGTCGACACCGGCAGCCTCGCCGGGGCCGTCGCCCTCGCCGCGACCGCCGCCGTGGGCTCCGCCCTCACCGTCTGCTCCGTGCTCGCCGCGCGCAGCGCGCCCGCCGTGCCGCGCACCCGGGTCCGTACGGCCATCCGCGACCGGGAGCAGCGCACCGCGTTCCTGCCCCAGCGCGATCCCGACGCCAGGGGCCGCACCCGGCCCCGAGCACCCGGACGTCTCGTCCCGACGGCCTGCTGACCCGGCCGGTCCGGTCCCTTCCTCCGACCGGCCGGCCTTCCCTTCGCAGTCCGTCACGCCGCGCAGTTCGTTCTCGATCCCGGCACGACGAGACCCCCGGAGGGCTCACCACTCATGTCGTCCATCCTGACGTCGTTCATGTCCGTCTTCGCGAGCCTGGTCGCGGGCCTCGCCGACCTGCTCGACCCGCTGTTCCACGGCGCCGCCACGGCCGCGGCCATCGTCCTGTTCACCGCGCTCGTACGCCTCCTCGTCCACCCGCTGTCCCGGGCCGGGGCGCGCGGGCAGCGGGAACGCCTGAAGCTGCAGCCGCGCATCGCCGAGCTGCGCAAGAAGCACAAGAAGAACCCCGAGGCGCTGCAGAAGGCGATCATGGAGCTGCACCGGGAGGAGAAGGTCTCGCCGCTGTCCGGGTGCCTGCCCATGCTGTTCCAGATGCCGGCGTTCTTCCTGCTCTACCACCTGTTCTCCAGCCGCAGCATCGGCGGCGACCCCAACGAACTCCTCGGACACACCCTGGGCGGCGCCCCGCTCGGCGGCCGGTTCGCGGACGCGCTCGGGCACGGCGGGCTCCTCGGGGAGCAGGGGCTCGTGTACGTGGCGCTGTTCGCCCTCGTCGCGACCGTGGCCACGTTCAACTATCGGCGGACCAAGCGGCAGATGGCGCTCTCGGCGCGGCCCGAGGCCACCGGTGACGGGGGCGGTCAGCAGGTGCCGGGCATGGCGGCGATGAACCGGCTCATGCCCCTGATGTCCTTCATGACCCTTTTCTCCGTGGCGTTCGTGCCGCTGGCCGCCGCGCTCTACATCGTGACGTCCACGACGTGGAGCGCCGTCGAGCGGGCCTTCCTGTACCGGGACATGCCGTACGGGGCGGGGGTCGCCGCGCCCGCGCTCTAGGCGCGGTTCCGGCCCGGTTCGGTCCAGTCCGTGAACGGGGTCTTGCGGACTGGACGGGGAGATTGGAGGATCGGCCAGACCTCCGATGGCTTGACCCCGCACCTGGCCATGGGGGCTCCTCCTAGAACAGAGGGAGTTACACCATGAAGCTGCTGCGAGTCGGTCCCGCCGGAGCCGAGCGTCCCGCGCTCCTCGACGACGGGGGCACCCTGCGCGACCTCTCGGGCATCGTGCCCGAGATCGACGGGGCGCTGCTCGCGGACGACGCCGCGCTCGACCGGGTCCGCGCCGCCGCGGCCTCCGGCGAGCTGCCCGCGCTGGACGCCGCCGGACTGCGGATCGGGGCGCCGGTCGGCCGGATCGGCAAGGTCGTGTGCATCGGCCTGAACTACCACGACCACGCCGCCGAGACCGGCGCCGAGCCGCCCGCCGAGCCCGTCGTCTTCTTCAAGGCGGCCGACACGGTCGTCGGGCCGCACGACACGGTGCTCGTGCCGCGCGGTTCGCAGAAGACCGACTGGGAGGTGGAGCTGGCCGTGGTCATCGGACGTACGGCCCGCTACGTCGAGTCCCACGAGGCCGCGCTCGCCTGTGTCGCGGGGTACGCGGTCGCCCACGACGTGTCCGAGCGCGAGTTCCAGATCGAGCGCGGCGGCACCTGGGACAAGGGCAAGAACTGCGAGACGTTCAACCCGCTCGGGCCGTGGCTCGTCACCGCCGACGAGGTCGCCGACCCGCAGGCGCTCGGCCTCCGGCTCTGGGTGAACGGCGAGCTCAAGCAGAACGGCAGCACGGCCGACCAGATCTTCCCGGTCGCCGAGGTCGTGCGGTACGTCAGCCAGTTCATGACCCTGTACCCCGGGGACGTCATCAACACCGGGACGCCGGCCGGCGTGGCCATGGGACAGCCCGAGCCCAAGCCGTACCTTCGCGCCGGGGACGTCGTGGAGCTGGAGATCGAAGGTCTCGGCCGCCAGCGCCAGGAACTCAAGCCGGCGTAAGCCTCCGCCGGGGGCCGGGTGGGCCTGGGGGCGCCGTCCCCGGGCGCGCCCGGCGCCTTTGCCGGAGCCTCGCCACGGGGCGCCGTATCCTGGCCAGGGCCAGCCTCATGTACATCTGTTACATTTATTGCATGAGTGAGCCTGTAGTGGCATCCATGGCCGAAGTGCGCAGTCATCTCGCGGATGTCATCGACCGCGCCCGGCGCGACGACACGCCCACCGTCATCACCCGTCGCGGCAAAGAAGAAGCCGTCGTAGTGGACATCGACGAATACCGGCGGCTGCAGCGCCTCGCCGAGCAGAGCGAGGACGCCTGGCTCAACCAGCTCGCCGATCAGGCCGAGGTCGAGGGTGCTGAGGGCGCGGTCTCCCTGGAGGAGATGGCCGACCTGCTCCGCACCCACCACTCCTGACCGCCTTGGGACACGTCACGCGGTTCACTCCGCATGCCCAGCGCGACCTGCTGAAGATTCCTCGCCCCGACGCCCTGCGCGTTCTCCACCGCCTCGCCGAACTCCAGAAGGCGTTGGACGGCGGCGACACCTCGGCCTTCGATGTCAAGGCCCTTCAAGGCCACCACGCCCGCTGGCGCCTGCGTGTTGGCGACTACCGCGCCGTGTACACCGTCGAGGACGGCGAACTGGTTCTGTGGGTGCTCGCCGTTGCCAACCGTCGGGACGTCTACCGGAACCTGTAGACACGCTGTCCCGCCACGCCGGTCACGCCAGGAACGCGGCCAGCGCTTCCGTCGCCAAGGCGTGGTCCTCCAGTTGGGGGAGGCCTGAGACCGTGAGGACGCCGATCACGCCTGCGTCACGTACCCGGAGGGGGAACGCGCCGCCGTGGGCCGCGTACACGTCGGGGTCGAGCCGGGAGGACGCCTCGAACGTCGTGCCCTTGGCGCGGAACCGGCTCCCCACCAGGTGCGACGAGGCGTGATAGCGCTCGACCACGCGCCGCTTGCGGGCGATCCACGCGTCGTTGTCCGGCGTCGACCCGGGCAGCGCCGCGTGGAACACCTGCTGGCCGCCCCGCGTGATGTCGATCGCGACCGGCGCCTGCCGCCCGCGCGCCAGCTCCACGAGCAGGGTGCCGAGCCGCCACGCGTCCTCGTAGGAGAACGAGTCGAGGATCAGGGTGCGTTCCTGCTCCTCCAGCTCCTCCACCGTCACCTTCACGTTCACGTCCATGGTCACAGGGTCACCACCGATCCGTCGCGGGCGGAGCGCCGCGCCGCCTCCAGGACGTCGAGCGCGGCGGCGGCCTGCGTGGCCGGCACCGGGTTCGGGGCGCCGTCGCGCAGCGCCGCGGCGACGGCGGCGTAGTAGGCCGGGTAGTCGCCGTCGACCGTCGGGACGGGGGTGCCGCCGCCGGTCAGCGGGGACTCGCCGGAACCGACGCGGCCCCACATCGTCTCGGGCTCCACACCCCACGGCTTCCCCGCCCGCGGCCGCTCACCCTCGCGCAGCGCCGCCTCCTGCGGGTCCAGGCCGTACTTCACATAGCCCGCCTCCGAGCCGAGGACGCGGAAGCGCGGGCCGAGCTGCGCGGTGGTCGCGGAGACGTAGAGGTGCGAGCGGACCCCGTTCGCGTGCGTGATCGCGAGGAACGTGTCGTCGTCCGCCTCCGCGCCCGCCCGGCGCACGTCCGACTCCGCGTACACGGAGACGGCCGGGCCGAACAGTACGAGGGCCTGGTCGACGACGTGGCTGCCGAGGTCGTAGAGGAGACCGCCGATCTCCTCCGGGTTCCCCGACTCGCGCCAGCCGCCCTTGGGGCGCGGACGCCAGCGCTCGAAACGGGACTCGAAACGCCACACGTCGCCGAGCGTGCCGTCGGCGAGGAGCCGCTGGAGCGTGCGGAAGTCGTTGTCCCAGCGGCGGTTCTGGAAGACGGAGAGGAACAGGCCCTTCTCGTCCGCGAGAGCGGCGAGCGTCCGGGCCTCGGCGGCCGTGCCCGCGATCGGCTTGTCCACGACGACCGGCAGGCCCGCCTCGAGGGCGGCCGTGGCGAGCGGTACGTGCGTCTTGTTCGGCGACGCGAGGACGATCAGGTCGAGCTCGCCGGCCCGCGCCCACAACTCCTCGGGACGCGCGGCGAACCGCAGCCCGGCGCCGTGCTCGGCGCGGGCCTGCTCCTGCCGCTCGGGGTTCGAGGTGACGACCGTGTCGAGGACGAGGCCCTCGGTCGCGGCGATCAGCGGGGCGTGGAAGACGGAACCCGCCAGCCCGTAGCCGACGAGACCCACCCGGAGCGGCCCGCTTCCACCATTCATGCCAGTCCTGTCAGTCGTGCCAGTCATGCTTCCACTTAAGCAACGGTGTTGCCAAAGTGCAAGCGGGAGGCACAATGGCCAGGTGAACACGCACGTCACCCATGTCGGCCCCAGCACGGGGGTGAACCTCGCGGCCCTGCGCGGGCACAACGCCGCGCTCGTCCTCGACCTGCTCCGCACCGCGGGCGGACCCGGGATCAGCCGCCTGGAGCTCGCCGAGCGCACCGGCCTGACCCCGCAGGCCGTCAGCAAGATCACGGCCCGGCTGCGCGCCGACGGCCTGGTCGTCGAGGCGGGCCGGCGCGCCTCGACCGGCGGCAAGCCGCGCACCGTGCTGCGCCTCGTCGCCGGGGCCGGACACGCCGTCGGGCTGCACCTGGACCGGGACGAGCTGCGGACCGTACTGACCGACCTCGCCGGGGACGTCGTCGCCGCGCGGCGCGCTCCGCTGGACCTGGGGGCGGGAGCCGACGCGGTCCTCGCCACCGCCGCCTGCGAGATCGACCAGCTGCTCGCCGAGGGGGAGGCGGCCGGGGGCGACTCGGTGCTCGGCGTCGGCGTCGCCGTGCCGGGGCCGCTCGACCACGCCGCGGGCGTGCTGCACCGGGTGACCGGGTTTCCGCAGTGGGACGGCTTCCCGCTGCGCGACGCGCTCGCCGAGCGGCTCGGGCTGCCGGTCGTCGTCGACAAGGACACGAACGCGGCGGCGCTCGGGCTCGCGCTGGTGGGGGCCGCGGGGGAGGGCGGGCGTTCGTTCGCGTATCTGCACCTGGGGACGGGGCTCGGGGCGGGCCTCGTGCTCGACGGGGCGCTGTACCGGGGGGAGCGGACCGGGGCCGGGGAGTTCGGGCACCAGGTGATCCAACTCGACGGGCCGCAGTGCGAGTGCGGGAACCGGGGCTGCATCGAGGCGATCTGCCTGGCTGCCGTCGCCTCCGGAGACGTGCCGGAGGCGGCCCGGGTCCTCGGCGAGGGCGCCGGGAACCTGGTCGGACTGCTCGACATCGACGCGGTGCTGCTGGGCGGCCGGACGGTGAGCGCGGCGGAGGAGATTTTCGTACGAGGAGTGGGCGCCGTCGTCGAGACGCGAGCCCGGCGCGGCGGCGGAGCCCGTTCGATACCGGTGCGCTCGGCGCCGGGCGGCCCCACCCTGGTAGTCGAGGGCGCCGCCCAACTCATCCTGGCCCCCCTCTTCGGCCGAGGCACAGGCGCGGTACCGTCCCGCCGAGCCTGACCTGCGCCTCCGGGCGCCGGGGTGCGGGGCTGTCCCCGCTTGGCGAATCCGTCGCGGGGCGCGATCACCTGCCCCCGATCGGCGACTCCGTCGCGGGGCGCGCCCCATATGCCCCTGGGGCGCACGGAGTGTGCCTTCCAGGGGCGCGGGGAACTGCGCGACCAGCCACGACGGCGCGGCACTCGGCAACAAACAGGCACCCCTACGGCGGCGCCCCGCCCCCCGCGCCGGAACGACAGTCGTACTGGTCCGATCGAGGGGAGCCGGGCGGAGCCCAGGCGTGCCGGGGAGGACAGGCACCGCAAGGGTGCCAGCCTGGTCGACCCGGCTCCGCGACCAGCAAAGGCAAAGCAACCGCATGCGACTGCGCCGCCCGACCGCCCTCGCCCTCACCGCCGCCGCCCTCACCCTCCCCCTGCACCCCACCGCGACCGCCGCCCCCCGCGCCTGCGAAACCGCCCGCGCCCCCGCCCGCTTCCCGATCACCACCCGCATCGACGCCGGCCCCGACACCTACCTCCCCGGCGCCGACCCCCGCACCTGGTCGATCACCCTCACCAACCACACCCCCACCCGCTGCACCGCCCTGCACCCCGTCCTCGTCCTCGTGGACGACAACAGGCGGCTCCGCCCCACCGGCATCCGGCTCGAGTTCCGCGACGGCGCCCGCTGGCACCCCGTCACCTTCGAGCACACCGACCAGGACGAGAACGTGGGCGTCATCGGCGCGGACACCGGCGGCTTCTCCGTGGAGCCCGGCGAGACGGTCACCGTGCCGGTACGGCTCGCGTTCAGCGAGGACACCCGCCCCGACCACGTCGTCGCCGACGCCGCCCTCGTCCAGCGCAGGGACGACGACGGCGACTGGGTCGGGGAGTCCGGCCACTACCCCTTCGACATCGTCACCGACGACGAGGGAGAGGGAGAGGAAGCGGCGGGGGAGGCCCGGGCGGACGCGGAGAACGGGGGCGGGGACACCGCCACCTCCGACCGCCCCGGCGGAACCGCCCTCGCCGGCGAACTCGCCCGCACCGGCCCCCGCACCACCCTCCCCACCCTCGCCGCCACGGCCGGCCTCTGCCTGCTCGGCGGCGCCGCCGCCCTCCTCCTGCTCCGGCGCCGCACGGCCGCCCGACGCCCCTGACCGGTACCCCGCACCAGCGGTTCACCCGCGTCTGCGACGATCCCCGCGTGGACTACCCGAACGACCTGGACCCCGGCGCCCCCGTGCGCGGCGGCGTGCCCGAGCACGGTCGCATCCCCAAGTACTACGCGGTCAAGGCCCAACTGACCGCGCTGGTCAACGACTTGGCCGAGGGCGAGACCCTGCCGACCGAGCGCGATCTCGCCGTCCGGTACGCCGTCTCCCGCGACACCGTGCGCCAGGCCCTGCGCGAACTGCTCCTCGAGGGGCGCCTGCGCCGCCAGGGCCGCGGCACCGTCGCCGCCGGACCCAAACTGGCCCAGCCCCTCTCCCTCGCCTCCTACACCGAGGGCGTCCGCCGCCAGGGCCGCCGCCCCGGCCGTACGCTCATCGGCCTCGACCGCTTCCCCTGCCCGCCCGCGCTCGCCGACGAGACCGGCCTCGAACGCGGCGAGCCCGTCTGGCACATGGAGCGCGTCCTGCTCGCCGACGACGAACGCGTCGGCCTCGAGTCCACGTACGTCGCCGTGGCCCGCATGCCCCGCCTCGACACCGAGTTCGACCCCGACTCGTCCTTCTACTCCTACGTCCACGAACGGCTCGGCATCGATTTCGGCTCGGCCGACGAACGCATCGAGACCGTCCTCGCCACCCCCCGCGAGGCCCTCCTCATCGGCACCCCGCCCGCCCTCCCGATGCTCCTCATCCACCGCGTCTCCTACGACCCCGCGGGTCGCGCCACCGAACGCGTCCGCACCCTCTACCGGGGCGACCGCTTCTCCTTCACGACCCGGCTCGGCGCCGAAAGCCAGTAAGCGACGGGATCGGACGGGTCCCGCCCTCCCAACTCCCCATGTAACGCGGAGATAACGGGTCTGGTCCAAGCTTGGGGGGTCGTTCACCGGCCCGTTCCCGGCCGGACCCGTCCGGGACACCCGATCCCGCGAACGTAGCCGCCGTGAGAGTCATCGAGCCGACCGAGCCGACTGCGAACGAGCGGGACTGATGGAAAAGCTGACCGACCCTCCGGGCGCCCGCAGTGGCATCCGGTTCGACCGGGTGTCCGTCGCGTACGGCGGGAACACCGTCCTCGACTCCCTCGACCTGACCGTCGAGCCGGGCGAGGTCATGGCCCTCCTCGGGCCCTCCGGCTCCGGCAAGACGACCGCGCTGCGCGCCGTCGCCGGCTTCGTGCGGCCCGCCGCCGGACGCGTGTTCATCGGCGGCCGTGACGTCACCGACCTGCCGCCGCACCGGCGCGGCATCGGCATGGTCGTGCAGCAGTACGCGCTGTTCCCGCACATGAAGGTGAAGGACAACGTCGCCTTCGGCATGCGCGCGCAGAAGGTGCCCAAGGCCGAGATACCCGGCCGGGTCACCGAGGCCCTCGAGATGACCGGCATGGGCGCCTACGCCGAACGCCACCCGCGCGAGCTCTCCGGCGGCCAGCAGCAGCGCGTCGCCATCGCCCGCGCCCTCGCCATCCGCCCCGACGTGCTGCTCCTCGACGAACCGCTCTCCGCGCTCGACGCCCAGCTCCGCTCCGGGATGCTTGCCGAACTCGCCCGGCTGCACCGCGAGTTGCCCGACGCGTCGATCCTCTACGTCACCCACGATCAGGTCGAGGCCCTCACCCTCGCCGACCGGATCGCCGTCATGGACCGCGCCCGGCTCCAGGACGTCGGCACACCCCAGGACCTCTACCGGCGGCCCCGCACCGAGTTCACCGCCTCCTTCGTCGGCAACGCCAACCTCCTTCCCGTCCAGGTCGGTTCGGGCTCCGCCGTCACCTTCGGCGCCGCCGAACTGAAGGTCGCCGGCCCGGACGTCACGGCTGGCACCTCCGCCACGCTCTGCGTCCGGCCCCACCTCGTCGGACTCGGTGACGGACCCAACGCCCTGACCGGCGAGGTCGCCGAGGTCCAGTGGCGCGGCTCCACCCACCGCCTCCTCGTCGACGTCGACGGCCACCAGGTCAAGGCCGACCTGCGCGAACTGCGCACCCCGCCCGCGCCCGGCGACACCGTCACCGTCCACTTCGCACCCGAGGACGCCGTGCTGATAGGCGCCGGTGTGGGAGCGGAGGCGGAGGCGGTGGCCCATGGCTAGCGCCGCGATCGGCACGACAGCCGTCCGGAGCCCGGCCAAGTCGCCTCGCAGGACGGGCGGTTGGGTGTGGGCGCTGCCGCCCGTCGCCGGACTCGGGCTTGTCTTCCTCTACCCGCTCTTCCTCGTCGTCCAGCAGTCCTTCCGGCCCGACAGCGGCGGCACGTCCGTCCAGCCGTACCGCGACGTGTTCGCCTCCCAGGCGTTCCGCGAGGCACTCGGCACGACGGTGTGGCTCGCCGCCGGATCGACCGTCGGATGCCTCGTGCTCGGCTTCACCCTCGCGCTGATCATCGCGTTCGTGCCGTTCCCCGGCGGGAAGGCCGTCGCCAAGTTCATCGACGTCTTCCTCTCCTTCCCGTCCTTCCTCATCACCCTCGCCCTGCTCTTCGTCTACGGGCAGGTCGGCATGGTCAACGGGCTGTGGACGGACGTCACCGGCGCCGCCACCGGGCCCTTCCAGTTCCTGGCCACCCCCTGGGGCGTCCTGCTCGCCGAGATCACGTACTTCACACCGTTCGTGATGCGGCCCCTGCTCGCCGCGTTCTCGCAGGTCGACACGGCCCAGCTGGAAGTGGCGTCGTCGCTGGGCGCCCGGCCCTGGCGGATCGTCCGGCAGGTCGTCCTCCCGGAGGCGCTGCCGGCGCTGGCCGCCGGCGGCTCCCTCGTCCTGGTCATGTGCCTGAACGAGTTCGGGATCGTGCTCTTCACCGGCGCCAAGGGCGTCACGACCCTGCCGATGCTCGTCTACGGCAAGGCGATCCTGGAGTCGGACTACCCCGGAGCGTGCGTCGTCGCCGTCATCAACGTACTGATCTCTGTCGGGCTCTACGGGATCTACCGGGTGGTGAGCCGTCGTGCTGGTGCATAGCCGGGCCGGGAAGTGGGCCGTCTGGGCCGTCTTCCTCGCGCTCTTCCTGCCGCTCTTCGCGGTGCCGCTCCTGGTGATCCTCGCCGCGTCCTTCGCCGGCAACTGGTCCGGGGCCCTGCCCTCCGGGTTCACCACCGGCCACTACGACGCCGCCACCAGCGGCGACTCGCTCACCGCCCTCACCACCAGCCTCGTCACCGCCGTCACCGCCAGCGTGCTCGCGCTCGTCGTCGGAGGCTGGGCCGCGCTCGCCGCCGCCGCGCTGAAGAAGCGAGGCAGGCAGGCCATGGACACCCTGTTCATGCTGCCGGTCGCCGTGCCGTCCGTCGTCGTCGGCCTCGCCGTCCTCGTCGCCTTCAGCAAGCCGCCGATGCTCCTCAACGGCACCCGCTGGATCGTCATCCTCGCGCACACCATTCTTGTCACCGCGTTCGCCTACCAGTCGGTCTCGGCCGCCATCGTGCGTCTCGACCCGGCGTACGAGCAGGCCGCGGCGTCGCTCGGCGCCCGGCCCGCGTACGTCCTGTGGAAGGTGAAGCTGCCCCTGCTGCTGCCGTCGCTCAACGCGGCCGCGGGCCTCTGCTTCGCCCTGTCCATGGGCGAGTTGAGCGCCACGATGATGCTCTACCCGCCGGACTGGATGCCGCTGCCGGTACAGATCTACGCGACCACCGACCGCGGCTCCCTCTTCACCGGCTCCGCGATCGCCGTGGTCCTGATGGGCGCCACCCTGCTCGTGCTGCTCGCCGTGTCCCGCATCCGCACCAAGGCCTCGTACCGCTGACACCCCCGTACTTTCCAGCTCTCCAGGAGTTCACCTCGCCATGTCCGCGAACCAGCGCAAGCACACCCTCACCGCCATAGGCGCCGTCACCGGCTCCCTCGCCCTCGCCGTCACGCTCACCGGCTGCGGCGGCAGCTCCGCCGCCTCCGACGAGAAGGTCGTCACCGTCTACAGCGCCGACGGCCTCAAGGGCGAGAACGGCGACGGCTGGTACGACAAGGTCTTCAAGGACTTCACCGCGAAGACCGGCATCAAGGTCGAGTACGTCGAGGGCGGCTCCGGGGAGGTCGTGCAGCGCGCCGTCCGCGAGAAGGCCAACACCCAGGCCGACGTCCTCGTCACCCTGCCCCCGTTCATCCAGCAGGCCGGCGGCAAGGGCCTGCTCGCCAAGTACGCGCCCGAGGGCGCCGACCAGGTCGACGGTGCCGACAAGGGCGCCGACGGCACCTGGACCTCCGTCGTCAACAACTACTTCGGCTTCGTCTACAACAAGAAGGAGCTGAAGACCCCGCCGCAGACCTGGCAGGAACTGCTCGACGGCAAGTACAAGAACAAGCTCCAGTACTCCACCCCGGGCGTCGCCGGCGACGGCACCGCCGTCGTCGTCAAGGCCATGCACGACCTCGGCGGCAAGCAGCCCGCCATGGACTACCTGAAGAAGCTCCAGGCCAACAACGTCGGCCCGTCCGCCTCCACCGGCAAGCTCGCCCCCAAGGTGGACAAGGGCGAACTCCTCGTCGCCAACGGCGACGTGCAGATGAACTACGCCCAGGCCAAGGACATGCCGAACCTCGGCATCTGGTTCCCGAAGACCGAGGGCGGCAAGCCCACCTCCTTCGCCCTGCCCTACGCGGCCGGCCTCGTGAAGAACGCCCCGCACACCGCCAACGGCAAGAAGCTCCTCGACTTCATGCTCGCCACCAAGCAGCAGCAGGAGGTCAGCGCCATCGGCGGCGGCTTCTCCGCCCGCGGCGACATCCGCGCCACCGACGAGAACGCCATCGCCCTCGCCAAGATCATGGACGGCGTCGAGATCTTCGAGCCGGACTGGAACGACATCGACAAGAACCTCCAGACGTACGTCGACGACTGGAAGACCGCCACCGGCAGCTGAGCCCCACCCGGCCCCGGCAGTTCAGTCCATCGGGCGGCGACGAATGTCCATGGCGCTCCCCGCCCGCATCACCAGAAGATAACGGGTCTGGTCCAACACCCTTGGATGGTCAGGGGTGTTGGACCGGCCCGTGCCTGTTCGTGCCCACTCGTGCCCCCGCTCCGGAGGACCCCGCATGCCGCGCACCCCGTCCGGCCTCTCCCGCCGCTCGATGCTCCTCGGCTCCGCCACCGCAGCTCTCGCCCTCACCGTCCCCGCGACGAGCGCCGTCGCCCGCGCCCGCGCCGCCCGGACCCCGAAGGTCCTCGTCATCGGCCTCGACGGCGCCCTCCTGAACCGCATCAAGGACGCCGACGCACCCCGCCTCAAGGCCCTGATGGCGGCAGGCCTCACCGCGCCCAGCCCGATCTACGCCAACCCGATGGCGCCCACCATGTCCGGCCCCGGCTGGTCCACCCTCATCACCGGCGTCTGGCCCGACAAGCACAACGTGAAGGACAACAACTTCACCGGCCACAAGTTCGCCCAGTACCCCGACTTCCTCACCCGGATCGAGACCGCGAAGCCGTCACTGTCGACGTACGCCGTCTCCTCCTGGGCCCCGATCACCGACATCGTCCTCTCGGCGAAGGTCGACACCCGCGTCTCCACCCCGAGCGCCGAGTACGACACCGGCACCACCGCCCGCGCCGTCGAACGGCTCAAGGGCGCGAACCCGGACGCCGTCTTCGTCCAGCTCGACAACGTCGACCACGCGGGCCACTCCTACGGCGCCGCCAGTCAGCAGTACCTGGACGCGATCCACGGCGTCGACGGCCAGGTCGGCGCGATGGTCGACGCCGTCACCTCCCGCGCCACGTACGGGAACGAGGACTGGCTGATCCTCGTCACCGCCGACCACGGGCACACCGACGCGGGCGGCCACGGCGGCTCCACCTGGCCCGAACGCCAGACCTTCATGATCGCCGTCGGCGGCACCGCCGCACCCGGCTCCACCCGCTACGACGTCAAGATGCCCGACATCGCGGCCAGCGCCCTCGCCCACCTCGGCATCGCCCTCGACCCCGCCTGGGGCCTGGACGGCCGCCCGATCCAGCAGCCGCTGCCGGACGACTTCGACACCCTGCACGCGAAGCTCGGCGGGCCCGTCGACGAGAGCGGCATCGGATCCGGCGTCATCGGCTTCACGCACACCCCGCCGAGCGGCTGGAGCGTCGACAACTCCCGGATGGGCACCGGCGGCGTCACCGAATGGCGCGGCTGGTCCTTCACCACCGACGAGTTCTGGACCAAGGCCGAACGCGACCAGCAGCGCGAGTGCAACGTGCGGGCCCGCGGCGTCTTCGCCGTGGCCGACGGCGACGAATGGTCCGACAAGACCGTCACCGGCACCTTCGACTCGACCCTGACCAGCCCCGCCTTCCCGGTCACCGGCGGCCGCCCGGCCACCCTCACGTACACCACCTTCTACCGGCAGGAGGCCCCGCAGAAGGGCGAGGTCCTCGTCTCCTACGACGGCGCCGCCCCGGTCCCCGTCCGCACCTACACGGCCGACGTCCCCTCCCGCACGGAGACCGTCGCGCTGACCGTCCCCGCGGGCGCGACCAGCGCGAAGGCCCACTTCCGCTACACGGGCGCCAACAACTGGTTCTGGACGATCGACGGGGTCAAGATCAGCGGGTCTTGACTAGGCTGAGGGCGTCGGCACAGTGTCGTCCCGGCGCCCCAGACAGCACGGTCGACACAGCCGGCACGGTTGTGTCGACCGCGGACCGCAGGAGTGCACCCCATGGCAGAGCGCAAGCCCATCGCATCGTGGCTCACCGACATGGACGGCGTGCTGATCCACGAGGGGGTGCCGATCCCCGGCGCCGACGCGTTCATCAAGAAGCTGCGCGAGTCCGGCAAGCCCTTCCTGGTGCTGACGAACAACTCGATCTACACCGCCCGCGACCTCCAGGCCCGCCTCAACCGCATGGGCCTCGACGTCCCCGTCGGCAACATCTGGACGTCCGCCCTGGCCACCGCCAAGTTCCTCGACGCCCAGCGCCCCGGCGGCACCGCCTACGTCATCGGCGAGGCCGGTCTGACCACGGCCCTGCACGACATCGGCTACGTCCTCACCGACCACGACCCCGATTACGTGGTGCTGGGCGAGACGCGAACCTATTCGTTCGAGGCCATGACGAAGGCCGTGCGCCTCATCAACGGCGGCGCCCGCTTCATCTGCACCAACCCGGACGAGACCGGCCCCTCCACGGAAGGCCCGCTGCCCGCCACCGGGGCCGTCGCCGCGCTCATCACCAAGGCCACCGGCAAGCAGCCCTACTTCGCGGGCAAGCCCAACCCGCTGATGATGCGCACGGGGCTCAACGCGATCGGGGCGCACTCCGAGACCGCCGCCATGATCGGCGACCGGATGGACACCGACGTGCTGGCCGGGCTCGAGGCCGGGATGCAGACGTTCCTCGTGCGGACCGGGCTCACCAGCGACGCCGACATCGAGAAGTACCCGTTCCGGCCGTCCACCGTCGTCGACTCCATCGCGGACCTCGTCGACCTCGTCTGACCCGTCTGACTCCGTCGGACCCGGTCTGACCTGGGGTCCCTCGTCCCCGAGATGCGGAATGCCGCCGCGCGCGTGAACCTGCCAGTACCAGGAGGTTCACGATGCGTACAGGACTGCTCGCTCTCCGTGCCGCAGGGGCGGCCGCCGTACTGGTGACGCTCCCGGCCTGCGCCGCGCACGGCGCGCAGGACGGCGGATCGGTCACCGTCGGACCGGAGGCCGCGCCACCGGGTACGGACGTCGAGCTCGCCGTCAGCGGGTGCCCGGGGACGGCCGCGCGCGCCGTGTCCGACGCGTTCGTGTCCGACGCCGTCCTCGCGCCCGCCGCGGGCCGCTCCGCGCTCTCCGCCGAGGCCCGGGTCGCGTCCTCCGCGAAGCCCGGTCCGCACGAGATCACGGTGACCTGCGACGGCGCCGAGTCCAAGAACCAGACGAAGATCAAGGCCAGGGGCACCGTTCAGGTCCTGGAGCGCGGCGCCTCGCCCGCCCCGAGCCCGACCGCGCCCGTGCACGCGGGCGGCGGCGGGGCCGCGGCACAGCTGGCCGCCGCCGAGCAGTCCGCCGAAGGGCCCGGCACCCGGCACGCCGTCATCGGCCTGGTGCTCGCCGCGATCGCCGCCGTGGCCGTCGCCTGCCGCAGCGTCCGGCGCCGCCGGAACCCGTCCGAGGGCCCCCGGTAGGCCGCCATGAAGGACCGCGACAAGCAGGGCCCGGGCGGCGGCCGGCTGCTCACCGGCGTGGCCTGGGCGGTCCTGCTGCTCGGCCTGTGGGTGTGGGGCCGGGGCGTCACCGACCTGAACCTGTCCTCGCCGACCACGGGCGACGCGGCCGCCGTGGGCCGCCCCCTCGGCGTCTCGCTGCCCGCCGCGCACAGCCCCGTCCGCGCGGCGAAACCCCAGCGCATCGACGCGCCCGCGCTCCACGTGCAGGCACCCGTCGTCGCGCGCGGCCTCGACGGCAGCGGCGCCGTCGACCCGCCGCCCTACGACCAGGCGGGCGTCGTCGGCTGGTACGGCGCGGGCGCGCAGCCGGGGGAGCGGGGCACGGCCCTGTTCGTCGGGCACGTCGACACCGAGACCAGGCCCGCCGTGTTCTTCCACCTCAGCGAGGCGAAGCCCGGCGACACGGTGAAGGTGGTGCGCGACGACGGCTCCGTCGCCACGTTCACCGTCGACGACGTCCAGGTCCTGTCCCGCGACCGCTTCGATCCGGCCACCGCGTACGGGCCGCGCCGCCCCGGCCGGGCCGAACTGCGCCTCATCACCTGCGGCGGCACCTTCGACAAGGCCTCCCGCACCTATACGGCGAACGTCGTCGTCTCCGCCTACCTGTCGGGAATCACGGACCCGCCGAAGGAGCCGGAGAAGAAGCAGGAGCAGGAGCAGGAGGTGGTTCGGGCGGGGTGAGGTCGTCGGTGAGCTCCCGGGCCAGGACGGCCCCGGCGACCCGGTCGAGCGGCATCCGCCTGCTGCGCGCGTACCGGCGCAGGACCGTGAACGCGGTGTCGGGGGAGGCGCCCCAGCGCTCCGCGAGCATCCCCTTCGCCTGCTCGATCCGCACCCGGCTCGTGAGGGCCCGCTCCAACTGCCGCGCCAGATCCTGCTGTTCGGCAAAGGCGCGGTGCCGGTCCAGGCCGGCGCCCGCCGCGTCGGCGAGCGCCCCGGCGAACGCGGCATCGTTGTCGGCCGGCGCGGACCGGGTCAGGACGCTGAGCGCGCCGACCGGCGTCCCGCTCCGGCGCAGCGGCACCGCGTGCGCGGTCGTGATGCCGTGCCGCCGGGCCAGCGCGGTGAACGCGGGCCAGCGCGCGGCCGCCACCGTGCCCGTCAGCCGCACCCCGGCCACCGCCCGCCCGGTCGCCAGCGCCTCGCGCGCGGGCCCGGCGAGCGCGTCGGCGCCCAGCAACTCCCGTACAGCATCCTCTTGTTCGGGGGCGCAGGCGGGCAACGGGTGGGGGAGGCCGTCGGGTTCGGCGAGGGTGACGCCCGCCGCGTGCGCGTCGAGCAGCTCCGCGCAGCGGGTGGCGAGGCGGGCCAGGTGCGCGGCGGGGTCGAAGTCGTCGTCGAGCGGGTCCGACAGCTCCAGCACCGCGTCGGCGAGACGCAGCGCGCGGGCCGGGTCCGTCATGTCGCGCTCACCCCTTCCACCACCGCCCGTACGAGTCCTGGTCATCGCGGCCTACCCCGGCCCGGACCGGCTGTAACAGGTCGTGGACAAGGTCCGCTCGGCCTCGAAGCGCGGCCGGGGCGTATGTCACGATTGAGGACCAGACAGTGCACCCAAGGGGGAGTGGATGTACCGGAAGATGACGGCTGGAGCGGTCGTCGTGGGGGCGGCGCTGCTCGTGTCCGCGTGTTCCTCCGGAGGCAAGGACGAGGGCGATGCTCTGCCTCCCGTGAAGCAGCAGCCCAAGAGCGCCGACCCGTTCTGGGTCAACCCGGACAGCAAGGCCGCGCGGGCCGTCGCGGGCCTGGAGGAGGACGGCAAGGACCAGGAGGCGAAGACCGTCCGCAGGATCGCCGAGCAGCCCAGCGGCGAGTGGATCACTCCGGAGAACGCGACGGACCAGGCCCGTGGTTACACGGAGGCCGCGCAGAAGGCCGACCGGGACGCCCTGCTCGTCCTCTACAACATCCCGCACCGCGACTGCGGGAACTACTCGAAGGGCGGCGCCGCGGACGGCAACGCGTACCGGGCGTGGATCGACCAGGTCGCGGCCGGTATCGGGGACCGCCCGGCGACGGTCATCCTCGAACCGGACGCGGTCCAGCACATGGTGGACAACTGCACCCCGGAGCAGTTCCACGAGGAGCGCTACGACCTCCTCAAGGGCGCCATCGGCAAGCTCAAGTCGCTGAAGCACACGACGGTCTACCTGGACGCGGGCAACGCGGGCTGGGGCAAGCCGGACCAGATCTTCGAGCCCCTGAAGTGGTCCGGCGTCGACCAGGCCGACGGCTTCTCGGTGAACGTGTCGAACTTCTACTCCACCGAGGAGTCGGTGAAGTACGGCAAGGAACTCTCCGGGAAGGTCGGCGGCAAGCCCTTCGTCGTCGACACGAGCCGGAACGGGAACGGGCCGTACACGGGCGGAAGTCCGGACGAGCGCTGGTGCAATCCGCCCGGCCGCGCCCTCGGCGAGACCCCGACCACGAAGACGGGTGACCCGCTCG
The DNA here is from genome assembly GCF_044460245.1 of Streptomyces sp. NPDC050145. Taxonomy (NCBI): domain Bacteria; kingdom Bacillati; phylum Actinomycetota; class Actinomycetes; order Kitasatosporales; family Streptomycetaceae; genus Streptomyces; species Streptomyces sp. NPDC050145. The sequence continues at coordinate 236,163 of NZ_JBITJS010000004.1, forward strand.
TGAAGGCCTACCTGTGGGTCAAGCGCCCCGGCGAGTCCGACGGCACCTGCAAGGGCGGCCCGCGGGCCGGCGAATGGTGGAGCGAGTACGCCCTGAAGCTCGCTGCTTCCTCGTAAAGGTCAGAAGGGGTACGGGACCGAGTCCCGTACCCCTTCTGACCTTCATGCGCGCTGTGCGCTGTGCTCTACGGCACGCGCACCCACTGCGCCTTGCTCGGGGTGCCCTGCTCGTCGGTGACGAACAGCATGTACCAGCCCGACTCGACCAGCGACCGGCTCTCCGGGACGGTCACCGTCACCGAGTCCGCCGACTTCTTCAGATCGAGCGCGATGGACGTCTGGTCCACGTCCGTGACGTGCGTGGACGCGCTGGGCCGGATCAGCCGGGCCGTCTTGATCGACGACGCGTGGTTCGTCTGGTACGTCGCCGAGGCGCCCCGCGCGATCGTCTTCTGGCCGCCCTCCAGGGTGGGCCGCGAGTCCCGGTACAGGTACGGCGGCGTGTAGATCTCGATGCGCTGCTCGAACACGCCGGGCTTCGTGTTGGCCTTGTCCGCGTACAGCGAGTCCGAGCCGAAGAACAGCACCCGGCCGTCGGGCAGCAGGATCGAGCCCGAGTGGTAGTTGCGGCCGACCAGCGGGTCGGCGACGCTGCGGAAGCTGTTGGCCTTCGTGTCGTAGATCCGGGCCTGGAGGATGTTGGTGTCACCGCGGCCGCGGTAGTCCTCCGAGCCGCCGGAGACGAGGATCGAGTCGTCCGGCAGGATCGAGGACTGCGGGTAGCGGGTGCCCTTCTCCAGCGTCGGGCCGTCCGTGAACTTCGGGTTCGCGTCCTTGAGGTCGACGATCCGCGTCTTGTTGCTGGACAGCTTGGACTCGCCGACGCCACCGCCGCCGACCACCATGTACCGCTGGTCCTGCGCGGGCGGCAGCTCGACCGTGCCGGCCGTCTCCATCATGTTCGCGTCGGACAGGCCGGGGATCTTCTGGAACTTGTTGGTCTGAAGGTCCCAGATGCCGGGCTTGCGGCCCACGTTGTCCGGGCCGTAGCCCGCGTTGGCGCCCGAGTAGAAGATCTTGCCGTTCTCCATCTGGAACAGCGCCGGGTACGTCGGGAACTGCCGCTGCTTCTTCAGGTAGGTCCACTTCCTGGTCTTCGGGTCGTAGACCTCGTTCTTGCCGGGCACCAGCTGCCCGATCTCGTCGAGGCCGGACACGGAGAGGACCTTGCCGTCCGAGAGCGTGGTCAGCGTGGGGTACCAGCGCGCCTCGTTCATCGGGTCGACCTTGATGTACTTCTCGGCGACCGGGTCGAACTCGTAGGAGTCGCGGATCCCCTGGAAGTCCTTCTTGTCCAGGGCGAGCTTCTGCGCGATGCCGTACACGTTGCGCGCGTCGGCGCCGGCGAGGCCCTGCACCCGGTAGTTGTCCTGGGTGCCGGTCTCGTACTTGGCGCCCGCGCGCTGGGCCTCGACGTAGACGCGGCCGAGCCCCGGGTCGTTGCGCACGAACCGGCCGGTGACCGGGTCGAAGACCTTCTTCGCGCGCTCGACCGTGATGTTGTCCTTGGCGACGAAGGTCTTGCCGTTCTCCTTGCCGGTGAACCGGGTGCCCGCCTTGATGGTCTTCGGCGCGTCCGGGTCCTCGTTGTGCACGATCATCAGGCCGCCGGCCTTGTTGACGTCACCCTTGAGCTTCTCGTAGCGCTTGGTGCCGCCCGCGATCAGCAGGTTGCCGTTGGCCAGCTGGGTGTGGCCCGTGCAGAACAGGTCGCTCGGCGTCGGGATCTTCTTGATCGTGCCCTTCACCGGGTCGTAGAGCCGGGTGTCGAACTTCTTCGCGTCGAAGTTCTTCTGGTTGTTGCCCGAGCCGGCCACCAGCAGGATCTTGCCGGTGTGGAGCAGCGCCGCGTGGATCGTGTTGAGGCGCATGTTCTGCGGGAAGTCGACGACGTCCCACTTGCCGTTGTCGGCCTTGTACTCCGGCTTGTTGATCTTGTACTCGTGGTACTTGGCCGACCCGAAGCGATACAGCCAGGGCCCGTTCATACCGGCCAGCGCCAGTACCACCACCGAGCCGATGGCTATGCGTCGGGCCCGGCGGCGGCTCGCACCGTCTTTCACTTGTTACGTCCCCCCAGGGAGATCTGCATGGTCTCGTCGTTGCCCCCGCCGGCGGCCCAGGTGGGCTTCTGCTGCGGGGCCCCGTGCGGGCCCGCGGCGTGCCGGGGGCCGGTCGCCTGCGGCGGCACGGTCTGCTCCGGCGCCGCCGCGTCCGGCACGGGCGGCTTCGGCTTCTTCCGGTCCTGGCGCAGCATGTACCGCCAGGCGAACATCGGCGTGGCCGTGATCAGCAGGGCGAAGCAGGCCCAGGTGATCATCGCCGGGTGGGCGTGACCGAGGACGAACCCGGCGGTCATCGAACCGGCGAAGATCAGGATGAAGTACCAGTGGTACCGGAAGGTGCCGAACCAGCGGTCGGGGCTGGCCGAGTCGCCCTTGGGCGTGACCACGAACTTGCTCTTGCGGCGCAGCAGCGAGTCGAACAGCGCCTTCGCGTACAGCGGGGCCGACAGCGCGGACATCACCATGCCGGCCACGCCGCCGGATCCCTCGGGCTCGTGCGGCGACACGTTGTGCCGGCGGTTCCAGATGTAGAGGCCGATCTGCAGCGCCGACGCGTTGCCGTACAGCATCAGCCAGATCGTCGGGTCGATGTTCACACCCGAGGCGCCGAGGCCCAGGAACAGGGCGCAGCTGAGCGCCGCGAGGATCCAGTTCATGGCCGACATCGGGTAGAAGATGATCATCATCGTGTAGTTGAAGAGCTTGCTCGGCGGGAGCGAGTACCAGCCCTTCCAGTACTGCTTGAGGATCGTCTCGTAGGTGCCGCGCGACCAGCGCATCTGCTGGGTGAAGAAGTCCGTCCAGGCGCTCGGGCCCTCACCGACGGCGAGCACGTCCGGGGTGTACACGGAGCGCCACTTCTTGCCGGTCGCCGGGTTCTTGGCGCGGTGGATCTCGAAGCCCGTCGCCATGTCCTCGGTGATCGAGTCGTACAGGCCGCCGATCTGCTTCAGCGCCGAGATCCGTACCGCGTTCGACGTGCCGACGAACATGGGGGCGCCGTAGCGGTTGCCCGCGCGCTGGATCAGCGCGTGGAAGAGGAACTGCTGGGACTCGGCGGCCTTGGTGACGAAGTTGTCGTAGTTGCCGTAGACCTGGGGGCCGATCACGAAGCCCACGTTCGGGTCGCGGAAGAAGCCGAGCATGCGCTCCAGGTAGTTCGGCATCGGCACGTGGTCGGTGTCGACCGAGGCGAAGTAGTCGTAGGCGTCGCCGTGCGCGTCCAGCCAGGCGTTGTAGTTGCCGTGCTTGGTCTTGGCGCGGTGCGGGCCCTTCGCCTGGTTCCACTTCGCGACGCCCTTGCGGGAGAAGTGGTGCACGCCCAGGCGGGCGCAGACCTCCTTGACCTCCGGGTCGTCGCCCTCGTCGAGCAGCCAGACGTGCAGCAGGCCCCGGTGGCGCAGCTTGACCGCCGCCTCCAGGGTCTTCGTCACCATCTCGATCGGCTCCTTGCCGGGCACGAACGAGGTCAGGAAGGCGACTCTGGTGCCGGTCTCGGGGACCACCGGGATGGGGTCGCGGGCGACCAGGGTCGCGTGCGCGTTCGACAGCACGTTCATGCAGCGGAAGAACTCGATCAGGCCGATCGAGACGAGCATGACGATGTCGAGGGCCGGCAGGAAGTCGTACTTCACGTAGTCGCGCTCGGTCCAGTGCTCGGGCTGGAGCAGCCAGAAGAGCAGGACGAGCGAGAGCAGCGGGGCCGCGCCCAGCATGAGGGCCGCGCGGATGCGGTGCGGCTCCTGGCTGAGCAGGGAGCGGTACTGCACCGTGTACGGCTTGTTCGGATCGGGCTGGGTGAGGGGCCCGGCGAGCCGGCTGTAGTGCTCGTAGTCGTACCGCGGCAGCGATTTCTTGATGCGCCGGAAGCCGCCGGTGCGGTGCGGTGGCACCCGCAGCTGGGTCGTCTCGGACGGGTCGAAGCCCTCGCGGGCACCCGTCGGCGTCGACGTCATGATGAGTCATCCCCCCGCACGCGAGTCACCGCGTGGTTGTCGGTCCTCACCCGGATCCGGTCCCCCTTGACCGCCCCCGGGTGTATCAGTGGCAGGCCACCGTCCCACCCCTGCTAAGACTGGAACGACGACCTTCCGGTTGCATGATGCCCCCCTCGGCATCGCTTCATGAACGGGACCCCCGTCCCCGCCCCGCAACTGTCCCGCCCCGCAAGCCTCATGGGAGCCGCTGGCTCCAGAACAGGGTGCTGGGCCCGGCGCCATGATCGCAAGGGTGAAAGGCTCCAGCTCGCTTGTGCGGTATGGGCCTGATCCGCACACGACGAAAGCCCCCCGTTCTCACGGAGGGCTTTCGGTGTCGGTGCGCCGCCAGGGACTCGAACCCCGGACCCGCTGATGCTGTGTCTTCTGGGGGATAACCCCCAGACCCCCAGCCGGGGGCGGCGCGCTGAATGCTCTGTGCGTACGACGAAGACCCCCCGTTCTCACGGAGGGTCTTCGGTGTCGGTGCGCCGCCAGGGACTCGAACCCCGGACCCGCTGATTAAGAGTCAGCTGCTCTAACCAACTGAGCTAGCGGCGCCTGCTGACCTGCGTAACTCTACCCGATGTCCTGGGGTGGGCCCGACCATCGGGGGTGGGCGACGCGCCGATGGGTGGGCGAATTGTGGTGATTTCCATCTTTTGCACCGTCAACATGCGATATGTGCAGACAGTTGAGACGCTTCCTGCGTGCGAACACGAGGCACATCAGTGAGGGGAATCGCATGGACGGCATTCAGGACACGGAGCGCATGGCGACCCCGGCGTTCGAGGACGTGGCCCCGTCGGGCGACTGCGACTGCGCCGGCTGCGTCCAGGGCCGCCTCGCGGCCCCGCCCCCGGCACCCACCGGCATCGGCGCCCGCCACGCACTGGTCGTCGCCGCCACCGCCGGCACCGTCATCGGCGGGTTGCAGGCCGTTCCGGCCAGCGCCCAGCGTGCCGACCACCACGAGGTGAGACCGGGCGACCCGGCCCCGCCCGGCGAGGGCGCCGTGTCGACCCCGCAGGGCGGCACCAGTCCGCTGCACGGCGCCCCCGGTTCCGCCGCGTCCGCCGTGGATCTCGCCCCGGGCGCCGCCCCCCGCGCCACGACCCGGGCCGCGATCATCAACCGCGCCAAGACCTGGGTCGCGGCCGGGGTCCCGTACGACATGAACCGGTACTGGAAGGACGGGTACCGGCAGGACTGCTCGGGCTTCGTCTCCATGGCCTGGGACCTGCCCGGCAACGAGTGGACGGGCAGCCTCGCCCGCTACGGCACGAAGATCTCCAAGGCGGACCTCCAGCCCGGCGACATCCTGCTCTTCCACAACCCGGACGACCCGGAGAAGGGCTCGCACGTCGTCATCTTCGGCGGCTGGACGGACTACACGCGCAGCTACTACATGGCGTACGAGCAGACCCGCCCCGCCACCCGCCGGCAGGCGACCCCGTACAAGTACTGGTCGTACTCCAGCCGCTACATCGCCTACCGCTACAAGGGCGTCAAGGCGGGCAGCACCTCGGGCTCCTCCTCGACGACGAAGTTCCCGGGCGCCGAGGCCTTCGGTCCGGGGGCGAACAACGCGTACGTCACCCAGCTCGGGCGGCTGCTCGTGGAGCGCGGCGGCAAGCGGTTCTACACCGAGGGACCGGGCCCGCGCTGGGGCGAGGCCGACCGCAAGGCGACGCAGGCGTTCCAGAAGGCGCAGGGCTGGAGCGGCGCCGACGCGGACGGCATCCCGGGCCCCACGACCTGGTCGTACCTGGTCACCGGCAAGGGCAAGGACATCCCCGCGAGCGGCGCGGGCGGCCCGGAGGCGGACAAGGTGCCGGCGTACCCGGGAGCGTCCGCGTTCCGGCCCGGCGCGAGCAGCGACGCGGTGACGCGGATGGGCCGGCAGCTCGTGAAGAAAGGATTCGGCAAGTACTACGCGCAGGGTCCGGGCCCGCGCTGGGGCGAGGCCGACCGGCGGGCCGTCGAGGCGTTCCAGCGGGCCCAGGGCTGGAGCGGCAAGGAGGCGGACGGCTATCCGGGGCCCGAGACCTGGCGGCGGATCTTCTCGTGAGCGGCCCGGTGCGGACAAAGCGGCGCGGACGGGCGGCGGCAACTCAGTGCGGAGGCGAGTCAGTGCGGAGGCGAGGATGAGTACGACCGCGGAACAGCCGGAGAGGGCGCTGGGCCACCCGGCGCCGATCACGGACGACGACCCCGGCGCGCAGCTGCTGCGCGGGGCGACGGGGGAAGCGGGCAGGGGTGCCCGAGGGGGCGCCGGGGAGACACGGGGGACCCGGGTGATCCACAACGAGGCGACCACCGAGATTCCCGTTCATCTGCTGTTCCGGGACGACCCCGACCCGGAGGCGGCGCCCGTGGCGGTGCACACCGCCGTGGTGGGGAGCGGGACCGGAGGCGGGCGGCCCTCGCCGGTGCGGCCGCATCTGCGGACCCCCGTGCGGCCGGTGCCGGCCGTCGACCCGGAGCTCGCCGAACGGGCGGGCCGTACGCTGCCCGGCGCGCTCGGGGTGTTCGGCGGGGCGCTCGGCGCGGCCGGGACCGCGGTGTCGCTCGGCTGGGCCGGGGCGCTGCCGCGCATCATGACGGAGGTCGCCGGACTGCCCGGCTACGAGGGGGTCGGGCTCGGCCCGGTGCAGTGGGCGGCGGTGGCCGGGTCCGGGGCGCTCGCCCTGTTCGGGTTCGGCGGGCTCGCGCGCGGGCGGGCCGGGTGCGCCTGGGTGCTCAGCCTGTGCGGCCGGTACCGGGGCAGTGTGCGCCGGACCGGTCTGATGTGGGTCAACCCGTTGCTGCTGCGGCGCCGGATCGACGTACGGCTGCGGCACTGGCGCAGCGAGCCGATGCCGGTGGTCGACGCGAACGGCACCGCGCTGCGCGTCGTCTGTCTCGTCGTCTGGCGGATCAGGGACACCGCGAAGGCGGCCCTCGGCGTCGAGGACCACGAGGAGTACCTGCGCGAGTGCGTGGAGGCGGGCCTGGCCCGCGTCCTGTCGCAGCTGCCCGCCGACGCCTTCCACGAGGACGCCCCGACGCTGCGCAACGCCGAGGCCGTCGGCGACCTGCTCACGCGCCGGCTGGCGACGGACGCCGGGCCGGTCGGCATCGAGGTCTTCTCGGCGCAGCCGACCCGGATCGAGTACGCCCCCGAGGTGGCCGCGGCGATGCGCCGCCGCCGGGTCGCGGCGCTGGACGCCAAGCACCGGGACACGGTGCTGTCCTCGGTCGTGGACTCGGTGGAGGACACGGTGACGCGGCTGACCACGCGCGGTCTGGTCGAGCTGGACGACTACGAGCGCAAGGCGCTGGTGAAGGACCTGACCGTCGCGTTCTACACAGGAAGGGGGGAGTAGCAGGGGCACCGGGCCCTGGAGGCGGGGGTTCCGGCGGTCATGGGCGGCTCTTCGATTGGTATGGACATGTTCAACTACCGCCCCTACATTGGGCGTTGGTCTAGACCTGGACGATCCAAGCATCGGACGACCGCTGTGCACGGCTACCGGAACTCCCCACACCCCCCAGGAGCGGCAGCATGCGAAAGAAGATCTACGCGGCCCTGCTCGGCCTGACCACCGCCGGGGCCTTCGCGCTCTCGGCCGGCGGCGCCAGCGGCCACGGCTACACGGACCTCCCCATCAGCCGGCAGAAGCTCTGCGCCAACGGCACCGTCACCGGCTGCGGCAACATCCAGTGGGAACCGCAGAGCGTCGAGGGCCCCAAGGGCTTCCCGGCCGCGGGCCCCGCCGACGGCCAGATCTGTTCGGCGGGCCACGGCGAGTTCGCCGCGCTCAACGGCTCGAAGCAGCCGAACGGCCAGGCCTGGCCCACCACCAAGGTGACGGGCGGTCAGAGCTACACCTTCCGCTGGCAGTTCACCGCACGGCACTCCACCACGGACTTCCGCTACTACGTCACCAAGGACGGCTGGGACGACAGCAAGCCGCTCACCCGGGCGGCTCTGAACACCACCCCGTTCCTCACCGTCCCCTACAGCGGCCAGCCCCCGGCCACCCTGTCCCACTCGGGCGTCCTGCCGTCCGGCAAGTCGGGCCACCACGTGATCCTCGCGGTCTGGACGATCGCCGACACGGCCAACGCGTTCTACGCCTGCTCGGACGTCACGTTCTGAAGGGCGGGTTCTGAGCTTTCCCTGAGGCGCCCCGCGCTGCGGCGCGGGTAGGTTCCTGTGCACGGCGCCGTGCACAGGAACCGTGCGCGGCAGGGGAGTTCGGGGGAGCTCATGCACGTGATGTTCTACGCGGTGCCGGCGTTCATCGCTCTTGTCGCCCTGTTCGCCGCCGCTGCCGAGGTACGCAGCACGTTCCGGATCGGCGCCGCCTGGCGGGGCGGGCGCACGGCCGAGGCGCGCTGCCTGAGCACGCACACGACGGTGGACCCGCACATGGACGGCGACAGCCGCACGACCACCACCCGGCACCACGTCTACGAGTTCACGACCCGGGACGGACGCACTCTCCGCTTCGAGGAGAAGGGCGGCCCGGCGACGACCCTCGAGGGCGACGTGGTGATCGTCCACTACCGGGACAGTCACCCCGAGCAGGCGACCGCGCGCCCGCGCCGCCCCGTGCGGCTGGCCGCGCAGACGCTGGGGATGCTGCTGTTCGTGGCTGTGGTGATCGGCTTCTGCGTATTCTTCGTGGCCGAACTGCCCACTGACGACTTCTGACACTTCCGAACCGGGGGCCCGCGGTCATGGACGGCTTTGTGTTCCACGTACTCTTCCCGCTGCTCATCGCCCTGGCGGTCTGGGCCGGCTTGGCCCTGGTGCGGCGGACGCGGGAGCGGCGGGCCGCGTGGGAGAGCGGGCTCACCGCGCAGGCGCGGGTGGTCGACGCGTACCAGCGGGTGCAGATGGTCAACGACGTGGCCCGGCGCATCCAGTGGCACGAGTACGAGTTCACCGACGCGGGCGGACGGGCCGTGCAGTTCAAGGAGACGGGCGGCCCCGCGAGCCGGGTCGCGGGCGACAGCACGCTGGTGTACTACGCGGCCGAGGAGCCGGAGCGGGCCACCGCGTCCGAGCCGAGCCCCGGCAAGGACATGGCCGGCCTGGTCTTCGGGCTCGGGGTGTTCGGCGTCGGAGCCGTGATCCTGCTCAACGTGACCATCGAGTACTGGTGACCGTCGAGTACCGGTGAGAAACGGTCGGCGCCCCTCCGGTCCGGGGCGTCGGACCTCTCCACATCTGACGTAGCGTCAATTACCGTTCGCCCGCATGGGATCCCTGAGGAACACCTTCGCGGAACTCGTCCAGGAGCGGTGGGAGGACCACCGGCCCGGCCTCGCCTACGAGGACCAGGTGCTCAGTCATCACCAGGTGGCCGCGGGCGCCGCGGCCCGCGCCGCGCTCCTGGGCGACCTGCTGCCCCGGGGCGCCGAGCCGCACGTGGGCGTGCTGCTCGACAACACCCCCGAGTTCCCGCAGTGGCTCGGCGCGGCCGCCCTCGCCGGAGCGGCCGTCGCCGGCATCAACCCCACCCGGCGCGGCGCCGAACTCGCCCGCGACATCACCCACACCGACTGCCGGGTCCTGGTCACCGACCGCTCCCGGCTGCCCCTGCTCGACGGCCTGAAACTGCCCGGCGTCCGCGTCCTGGTCACCGACACCGGCGCCTACGAGGAGATGCTCGCCCCGTACCGGGGCGCCGAGCCCGTCGCCGCCCGCCGGGTGGGGCCGGACGCGCGCATGCTGCTCTACTTCACCTCCGGCTCGACCGGCGCCCCCAAGGCCGCCATCTGCTCCCAGGGCCGGCTCGCCGCCGCGGGCCGCTCCCTCGTCGGCCACTTCGGCGTACGCCGCGACGACGTGCACTACATCTGCATGCCCCTCTTCCACGGCAACGCGGTCATCGCCGACTGGGCCCCCGCCATGGCCGCGGGCGCGGGCGTCGCGCTGACCCGCCGCTTCTCCGCCTCCGGCTTCCTGGACGACGTACGCCGCTTCGGCGCCACCTACTTCACCTACGTCGGACGGGCCGTGCAGTACCTCCTGGCCACGGAGGAACGCCCCGACGACCGGGACAACCCGCTCCGCGTCGGCTTCGGCACCGAGGCCGGGGCGGTGGACGCCGCCCGCTTCGAGGAACGCTTCGGGGTGCGGCTCGTCGAGGGCTACGGCTCCTCCGAGGGCGGCGCCTCCGTGTCCCGTACACCCGACACCCCGCCCGGCGCGATCGGCCGGGCGTCCCCGGGCGACGACCTCGTGGTGCTCGACCCGGCGACGAAGGCGGAGTGCCCGCCGGCCGAGTTCGACGCGGGCGGCCGGCTCGTGAACGGCACGCAGGCGATCGGCGAGCTGGTCAACCGCGGGCGCTCGCCGTTCGAGGGCTACTGGCGCAACGACCGGGCGAACGCGGAGCGGGTGCGCGAGAACGGCTGGTACTGGACCGGCGACCTCTTCTACCGGGACGCCGACGGCTTCCTCTACTTCGCCGGACGCGACGACGACAAGATCCGCGTCGACAGCGAGAACCTCGCCCCTGCCATGATCGAGAACATCCTGGCCCGCTGGTCCGACGCCGCCGCCGTCGCGGTCTACGGCGTCCCGGACCCCGCCACCGGCGACCAGGTGATGGCGACCGTGGCCCCCCGCGACGGCATCGCCTTCGATCCCCTGGGCTTCGGCGAGTTCCTGCTCGCCCAGGGCGACCTCGGCACGAAGATGGCCCCCCGCTTCGTCCGCGTCGTGGAGCGGATGCCGGTGACCGCCACCAACAAGGTGCGCCGGGGTGAACTGCGCCGCGAGGGCTTCTGGAGCGGCGGCGAGATCTGGTGGCGGCCGCCCGCCGAGGCCACGTACCGGCCGCTCGGCGAGAAGGACCGCGACGAGCTGCTCGACACCTACGAGCGGACGGGCAGGAAGGGGCTTCTGGGGGCCTGAGGCCCGGGGGCGCGCCTCAGTGCCGCAGCAGCCAGGCGACCCGGTCGAGGGACGCCGCGTGGTAGGCGATCAGGACCGCGGCGAGCACCAGGGCGGGCACGTGGGCGCCGGCCGCGTACAGGACGGCGGCGCCGCCGAAGAACACGGCGAGCTCGAGGAGGAGCCGCAGTCCGCCCGCGGTGGCGACGACCGCGTCGCCGCTGCGGGACGCGTCCCCCGGCGTCGCGAAGACGCCCCAGGCGACCGCCACCAGGAGCGGCGCCGCGACCACCGTGACGTACCGCAGCCCGCCGGGGGTGAGGTGCCAGGCCCCGTACCCGAAGCAGACCAGCGCCGTCACCTCCAGCACGAATCTGAGTCCGAGCATCGCCGGGCGGTAGCCGAGCCCCGTCGCCATCCGCGTCCTGCCTCTCTATTGAGGGTGCACGGTCAAACGCACCTACGGCGATCATGCTCGCCAGGAGCTGGTCACGACCACCCGTTTCAGCCATGTAGTATTTACCTCGTCAACCGGCGCCATTAGCTCAGTTGGTTAGAGCAGCGGACTCTTAATCCGCGTGTCCGGGGTTCGAGTCCCTGATGGCGCACAGACAGCAAGGCCCCTCGCGAACAGCGGGGGGCTTTCGCTTTTGGCTCTGGGTCTGCCCGGCGCGGCACCCCGGCCGGGGGTCCGGGGGTTGCCCCCGGGGGATGCAGCATCCGCGTGTCCGGGGTTCGAGTCCCTGATGGCGCACGTTGTCGGTGGCGGGATGTCTTCGCGGAAAGCGCGAAGCGTCCCGCCATCGTCGTTTTCCGCGCGGCTTCGCCGCGCCCTGTGGGGGCTCCGCCACCCACACCCCCGAGCCGGAACCCCGGCTGAGGCCCCTCGCAGCAGCGGGGGGCCTTCGCTTTTGTGTTGGGTGGCCGGGTGGGTCAGATCGCGAGGGAGAGCAGGAGCGGGGCCGCGCCCTTGTTGAGCTGGTCCGCCGCGCTGTGCAGGCGGTGGGCGTGCTCGACCGGGAGGGAGAGGGCCAGGCAGCCGACCGCCGAGCCCGCCGTGATCGGCACCGCGGCGCAGACCGTGCCGACCGCGTACTCCTGGAGGTCCAGGACCGGGACGGTCGGGGGCTGGGCGGCGAGGCGGGAGAGCAGCACCTTCTCGTTGGTGATGGTGCGGGAGGTGAGGCGGGCCATCTTGTGCCGGGAAAGGTGGTCGCGCCGGCCGTTGAGGTCGAGCTGGCCCAGCAGGCTCTTGCCGACCGCGCTGGCGTGCGCGGAGACCCGGAAGTCCACCCACTCGTTGACCGCGGGGGCCTCGGGGCCGGCCGCGTACTGGGTGACCCGGACCTCGCCGTCGATGTACCGGCTGAGGTAGACGGCCGCGCCGACACAGTCCCGCAGCTCGTCGAGCGTGTGCTGGAGCTTGGCGGTGAGGGCGTCCTCGCGGTCCTCGGCGCCGGACAGCCGGTCCAGCGTGGCGCCCGTGACGTACGCCCCGTCGGCGGTCTGCTGCACGTACCCCTCGCGGCGCAGCATCCGCAGCAGCACGGTCAGCTGGTCCGCGGGCAGTCCGGTGAGGCGCCCCAGCTCGGTGTCGGTGATGCCGACCCCGCGCCGGGCGACCGTGTCCAGGACACGCAGCGCACGCTGCACCGACCGGTGCGGCTGGTACGACGACGCGTCCTGCTCGTGCTTCAGCGCCACGGCATCCCCCTGTATGGAACCGTTCCGGACAGCTGGGCTCCGTCCACGATAGCCGTCAAACACCCCGAACGGGGCGGCTGTTGGGGAGATAGATGGCAGAAGGGCGGCGCGTTCCGAGCCTCTCAGCAGGAACGCGCCACCCTGGCATATGCCCATGTCATGCCCCGCGCACTGCGCGGCTGGTCACAGCACCGCGCTCAGAAACTCCCGGGTGCGCTCGTGCTCGGGCTCGCTGAAGATCTTCTCCGGGGAACCGGACTCGATGACCCGCCCTGCGTCGAACATCAGTACCTGGTCCGAGATGTCCCGGGCGAAACTCATCTCGTGGGTCACGCACAGCATCGTGATGTCGGTGGTGTGCGCGATGTCCCTGAGCACGTCGAGGACGCCCGCGACCAGCTCCGGGTCGAGCGCCGACGTCACCTCGTCGAGCAGCAGCACCTGCGGCCGCATGGCCAGCGCCCGCGCGATCGCGACGCGCTGCTGCTGACCGCCCGACAGCTGCGTCGGGTACGCGTCGCAGCGGTCGCCGAGCCCCACCAGGTCGAGCAGCTCGCGGGCCCGCTCCTCCGCCTCGTCCTTGGACAGGCCGAGCACGGTGACGGGCGCCTCCGTGACGTTCCTGAGCACCTTCATGTTCGGGAACAGGTTGAACTGCTGGAAGACCATGCCGATGTTCTTGCGGACCTCACGGACGTGCTTCTCGCCCGCCGGCACGAGCTTGCCGTTCTTCTGCTCGTGCGTGAGGTACTCGCCGCCCACCTTGATCGTGCCCTCGTCGGGCTTGATCAGGGTCATCAGGAGTCTGAGGATCGTCGTCTTGCCGGAGCCGGACGGGCCGATCAGCGTCACGTGCTTGCCGGACGCCACCGAGAAGTCCAGCTCGTCGAGGACGGTGTTGCCGCCGAACCGCTTCACGACCTTGTCGAAGCGGATCAGCTCGCTGCCGTCCACCTTGGGATTGGGCTGGTCCTTGGGGAGGTTCGGGTCAGCGGACAAGACGGCGCTCCAGAGCTCGGAGAAGAAGAGAGGACGGATAGGCGATGAGGATGAAGGCGACGCCGACGACGGTCAGGGCCTCCGTGTACTGGAACGTCTGCGCGGCTTCGAGCCGCGAGCGCTGCAGCATCTCCAGGACGCCGATCGCCGCGAGCAGCGGGGTGTCCTTCAGCATCGCGATGACGTAGTTGCCGAGCGCGGGCACCACCCGGCGGATGGCCTGCGGCAGGATCACCGCGGTCCACGTCCGGCGGTACGGCAGGCTCAGCGCCCGCGCCGCCTCCCACTGGCCCGCCGGCACGGCCTCGATGCCCGCCCGGTACACCTGCGCGGTGTACGTCGAGTAGTGCAGGCCGAGCGCGAGCACACCGGTGGTCAGCGCGGACGCCTGCACCCCCCACTCCGGCAGCACGAAAAAGAAGAAGAACAGCTGGACCAGGAGCGGGGTGTTGCGGATGAACTCCGTGAGGACCCCGACCGGCCAGCGGACGAACCGGGTGGGCGCGCGGAAGGCGAGCGCCCACACGAGACCCAGGCTGAACGAGATCAGCGAGCCGAGCACGAGGGCCTGCAGCGTGACGAGGACGCCGTCCCAGAAGGTCGGCATGAAGTCGGCGACGGCCGACCAGTCCCAGGAGGACGCGGCGGTGACGATCACGCGCCACCACCTCCCGCACTGGCCGGGACCTGCGACATGTCCGTCGTCTGACGGATGTTGAGCTTGCTCATGATTCCGATCCCGGGCGCCGGGCGCTGGCCGACACCGGCCTTGGCCTTGCGCTCCACGGCGCGCATCACCCGCGTGAGCAGGAACGCGATGACGAAGTAGATGACGAGCGTCAGCAGGTAGATCTCCGCGCTCTCCGTCGTCGCGAGCCGCACCAGGTTCGCGGCGAACGACACGTCGCCGATGCCGAGCAGCGACACCAGGGCGGTGCCCTTCATCAGCTCGACCAGCAGGTTCGAGAACGGCGGGATCATCTCCGGCACCGCCTGCGGCAGCAGGATCAGGCGCATCCGCTGCCAGGGCGTGAAGCTCAGGGCGATGCCCGCCTCACGCTGCGCGGGCGCCACCGCGTTCAGCGCGCCGCGCACGACCTCGGAGCCGTAGGCGCCGTAGGACAGGGACAGCGCCAGGACGGCGGCCCACATCGGGACCAGCGACCAGCCCGCCAGCTGCGGCAGCACGAAGAAGATCCAGAACATGAGGATCAGGGCGGACGTGCCCCGGAAGACCTCGGTGTAGAAGCCGGCGACGAACCGCACGATCCACAGCCGGTGCGTACGCGCCATGCCGACGCCGAACGCGACGACGGCCGCGAGCAGGGCGCTGTACACGGTCAGCTGGATCGTGATCCAGATCCCGGGAAGTACCCAGTGTTCCCACAGTCCGCTGGTCATCGGCACAGCTCCTCGGCGGTCAGGTTCGTCATCTCCGCCTTCGTGAAGCCGAACGGCTGGAGAATCCTGAACAGTTCGCCGCTCTGCTTCATCTTGTGGATCTCGACGTTGAAGGCGTCCCGCAGTTTCGTGTCGGTGGGCCGGAAGGTGAAGCCGCCGCCGTCGACGTGCTTCTTCCCGTCCACCAGCGGAGCGAACGGCTCGGTGTGCTCCGCCTTGGCGCTCTTCTTCGTGACCTCGCGGGTGGTCAGGGCGGTCCCGGCGAACACGTCGATCCGGCCCGCCTCCACGGCGTTCAGACCCGCCACCTGATCCTGGAGGATCACGATGTCGGACTCCTTGTAGCCCGCGTCGACCGCGTACTGGATCTCCGCGTACCCGGTGCCCGTACCGAACTTGGCCTTGGCCTTCACGACGTCGGCGTAGTCGTGCAGGTTCATCGGATTGCCCTTGCGGACGATGAACGAGTCCAGCATCTGGTACTCGGGGTCCGCGAAGATGACCTGCTGGCAGCGCTCCTTGTTGATGTACATCCCGGCCGACACGACGTCGAACTGCTGGGTGTTCAGACCGGGGATCAGCGAGGCGAAGTCCGTCGCCACCGGCTGCACGCTGTCCACGCCGAGCCGTTTGAAGATGACCTTGGCCAGCTCCACCGCCTCGCCCGTGAACTCGCCCGCGTCGTTGATGTACCCGTACGGCACCTCACCGGCGATGCCCAGGCGGACGGTGCCCGCCCCCTGGAGCCGTGCGAGCGTGTCGCCGTTCGGCACCCGGCTGCAGCCGGCGGCACCGATCGCGCCGATCGCGCCGAGCGCTCCCGCGCCGGCGAGCAGTGATCGTCTGCGGATGATCCGTTTCCCGTGCGTTCGTTTCTCTGTAGGTGGAGCCATGGGCGCGCGGCTACCCGACTCGACTCAACCTATGCCGATCAATTCCCGCCTTCGCTCACGAGAGCGACACGAGCTTGGGCCGGGGGGAGGCGTACTTGACCCACGGGGGTGGACGGGGCCGACCATGGGACGTATGGCTACGACACAGGACGCAAAGGACAGCACCGCCGCCGCCCGTCACCTCGAGGTCTCGCTGGTCAAACGGGGCGTCACCTGCCGGGCGAAGCTCCTCGACGACCGGGCGCCGCTCACCTGCGCGGCGGTGTGGGACGCACTGCCGCTCGGCTCCGACGTCTACCACGCCAAATACGCCCGCAACGAGATCTACGCCCTGTTCCCCGCCTTCGCCGAGCAGGAGCCGCCGCTCGAGAACCCGACCGTCACGCCCATCCCCGGCGACCTCTGCTATTTCTCCTTCAACGGGACGCAGTTGGGGTCGCAGTCCTACGGGTACGGGTCGGGCGCCTCCCTCCAGGCGGGCACCCCCGTGATCGACCTGGCCCTGTTCTACGAGCGCAACAACCTTCTCCTCAACGGGGACGTGGGCTGGATCCCCGGCATCGTCTGGGGGCGGATCGTGGAAGGCCTCGACGACATGGCCGAGGCCTGCCAGGGCCTCTGGCGCAACGGGGCCTCGGGCGAGACCCTGTCCTTCCGCCGCGCCTGAGCGATCCGCCGTGCGGCACCTCGCCGGCATCGCTCGCCCCGGTCCTTCACCCACTCGTCCGGCCCGGCCTCGGACAGCACTTCAGCGGTCGCCCGCTCCAGCGCCGCCGTAGGGGCGACCGTGGTCGCCGGGTGCGTCGCCGTCGTGGCTGGTCGCGCAGTTCCCCGCGCCCCTGGAAGACACGCTCCACGTGCCCCAGGGGCCGGCCAGTCGGCCCCCCGGCAGAACCTAAGGCCCGCTGACCCCCGCCGCCCCCGAGGCATACAGCGCGTGGGCCGCCCGTAGGACCAGGGTGTCGGCGTGGCGGGCCGCCACGAGTTGGAGGCCGATGGGGAGGCCCTCCGCGTCGCGCCCCACGGGCACGGTCGCCGCCGGCTGCTGCGTCAGGTTGAACGGATACGTGAAGGGCGTCCAGCCCGTCCAGTGCCGAAGACCCGAACCCCGGGGAACCTCCACCCCCGCCTCGAACGCGGTCAGCGGCATCGTCGGCGTCACCAACAGGTCGTACGTGGAGTGGAACGCCCCCATCCGCCGCCCGAGCGCCATCCGCGCGTCGACCGCCGCCAGATACTCCAGCGCGCTGTACCGGGCCCCCCGCGCACACACCTCCTTGAGTCCCGGATCCAGCAACTCCCGCTGCGCGGGCGACAGTTGCTGCACCACCCGGGCCGCCCCGCTGAACCACAGCACATGGAACGCCTCGACCGGATCCGTGAAGTCCGGGTCGACCTCCTCCACGTACGCCCCGAGCCCGGCCAGCCGCGTCACCGCGCCCCGCACCGCCGCCGCCACCTCCGGCCGCACCGCGACCTGCCCGCCCAGCGACGGCGAGAACGCCACCCGCAGCCCGCGCACGCCGTCCTCGAGCCCGTCCCGGAAGCTCCCCGCGACCGGCCCGAGCCCCGACCAGTCCCGCGGATCGGGCCCCGAGATCACGTCCATCATCAGCGCCGCGTCCGCCGCGTCCCGCGTCATCGGCCCGACGTGCGACAGCGTCCCGAACGCCGAGGCCGGATACAGCGGCACCCGCCCGTACGTCGGCTTCAGCCCGAAGATCCCGCAGAACGAGGCCGGGATCCGCACCGACCCCCCGCCGTCCGTGCCGAGCGACAGCGGCCCCGCGCCGATCGCGACCGCCGCCGCGCTGCCGCCGCTGGACCCGCCGGCGGTGCGCGAGGTGTCGTACGGATTGCGCGTGACGCCCGTCAGCGGCGAGTCGGTGACGCCCTTCCAGCCGAACTCGGGGGTCGTCGTCCGGCCCACGAAGACGGCCCCGTGCTCCCGCAGCCGGGCCACCGACGGCGCGTCCTCGTCCCAGCGCCCCTCGGCCCGCACGGTCCGCGACCCGCGCAGCGTCGGCACCCCGCGCTGCAGCAGGATGTCCTTGACCGTTACCGGCACCCCGTCCACCAGCCCCTGTGGCTCCCCGCGCCGCCACCGCTGCGCGCTCGCCTCCGCCGCCGCGAGGGCGCCCTCGGCGTCGACCCGCGTGAACGCGTTCAGCGCGGGCTGGGTCTCCTCGATCCGGGCGAGGACCGCCCGGGTGGCGTCGACCGGGCCGAACTCGCCCTTGCGGTAGCCGTCGACGAGTTCCTGCGCGGTCAGTCCGGTGAGCACGGTCGTCATCCACCCTCCAGCAGCGACACAGTCAGCGATCAGTTCCCGGGGACATACCCACGTTTCTTGTCGACTACATTCGTCAGCGGCCGGCCGGCGGCCCACGCCTCGTACAACTCGACGAACTGGGCACCCAGTTCGTCCCGCCAGCCCACCGTGTCCCCGCTCATGTGCGGGGACACGATCAGCCCGGGGGTCGTCCACAGGGGGCTGTCCGGCGGCAGCGGCTCGTGCTCGAAGACGTCGAGCGCGGCGCCCGAGATCCACCGCTTGTTCAGCGCGTCCAGCAGCTCGTCCTCGACGACGAGCTGACCGCGCCCCACGTTGATGAACCGCGCCGAAGGCTGCATCACCCCGAAGCGCCGGGCGTCGAACATGCCGCGCGTCGCGTCCGTCAGCGGCGCCGCGCACACCACCCAGTCGGCCCGAGCGAGCAGCCGGTCCAGCTCGTCCTGCCCGTGGACCCCGGCCCGCGCCTCCCGCCCCACCAGCGCCGTGATCATCCCGATCGCCTTCAGCTGCTTCACGATCGCGCGCCCGATCGGCCCCGAGCCGACGACACAGGCCCGCGTCCGCGCGACCCGCTGCGACTCCCGGTGCCGCCAGGTCCGCTCCGCCTGGAGCGCGAGGGTGCGGGGGAGGTCCTTGGCCATCGCCAGGACCAGCGCGGCGACGTACTCGGCGATCGGCCGGTCGAAGACGCCCCGGGCGTTCGTCAGCACGGTGTCCGAATCGACCAGCTCGGGGAACATCAGCCGGTCCACGCCCGCGCTCGCGGTGTGCACCCAGCCGGGCCGGGCTCCGGGCGCGGCGGCCGGCCAGGCCTCCCGTACGGCGTCCGAGAGGAAGTCCCAGACGAGCAGCACATCGGCGTCGGGCAGCCGCTCGCGCAGCTCGTCGGCGTCCCGGGCGTGCTCCACCCGGGCCCGCCCCGTGAGGCTGCCGAGACGGGGCGCCGGGGCCGGTGACGGGGCGTCCAGGACCAGCACGGTCGGGGTCCGGAGATCGTTGCGCAACGAGGTTCCGCTTCCTGGAGGACGGTTCCCCGGGTCCCCCGGGAAACAGATTCTGCGGGCTTCGGGCATCCGCCTGACTTGGGCGGATTGACCACGCTGGCACCTGAATCTAACGTCGTCAACAGGGGTACTCCGTAAGCGGATACCCGCCCTCTCCACCGCTCCGACGTCCCGGCGGTCCGCCGGCCTCAGCACCACCCGGGAACACCCCGGCACATTCCGGCACCCGGCATCCATCACGCATCACGACAGCTGAATGTGGGGCCAGCTCATGGACGTCTCATTCCTGGGGGGACCGCAGCCGCAACGCGGCGTGGGCGTCGTCGCGCCCTTCGACTTCGCCCTCGACCGCGAGCTGTGGCGCTGGGTGCCCGACGAGATCTCCCTCCACCTCACCCGTACGCCGTTCGTGCCGGTCGAGGTCAGCCTCGACCTGGCCCGCCTGGTCAGCGAGCACGAGACGCTCGACGAGGCGGTACGGGCCCTGGCGGCGGCCGAGCCGGAGGTCGTGGCGTACGCCTGCACCTCGGGCAGTTTCGTCGGCGGCATCGCCGGTGAGCGGGCGATGTGCGAGGCCATGCGCCGGGCCGGCGAGCTCCCCTCGGTGACCACCTCGGGCGCGCTGCTCGAAGCGCTCGCCGAGCTCGGCGCCCGGCGCGTCGCCCTGGTCACCCCGTACACGGCGTCGGTGACCGAGTCCCTGGAGGCGTTTCTCGGCGAGGCCGGTACGACCGTCACCGGGCGGGCCTATCTCGGACTGACCCGGCACATCTGGAAGGTCCCGTACCGGGACGTCGCGGCGATGGCGCGGGAGGCGGTGGGCCCGGGGACCGACGCCCTGTTCATCAGCTGCACGAACCTGCCCACGTACGACGTCATCCCGCAGCTGGAGGCCGAACTGCGGATGCCGGTGATCTCCGCCAACCAGGTCACGATGTGGTCCGCGCTGAAACGGCTCGGCACCCGCGCGGTAGGCCCCTATCAGGCGCTGCTCGACCCGGCCGCGCGCCGCCAGTGGCCCCTGCCCGAACAGGACCGGCAACTGCCCGAAGGACAACAGGAAGGCGGCTTCGCATGACGGCGCTCGGATTCCTCTACCCCGGACACTCCGCCGAGGACGACTACCCGCGCATCGAGATGCTGATCGACAGCGACGTACGGCTGCCCGTCGTGCACACCGACATCGGCGAGGACGCGCACCGGGTCGACGCGCTGCTGCGGATGGGGGCGCCCGAGCGGCTCGCGGCGGGGGTCGAGGAGCTGCGGCTCGCCGGGGCGGAGGCGGTGGTCTGGGCGTGCACGTCCGCGAGCTTCGTCTTCGGCTGGGAGGGGGCGCACGAGCAGGTGCGGGGGCTCGCGCGGGCAGCGGGGCTGCCCGCGTCCAGCACGTCCTTCGCCTTCGCGTACGCGCTGCGGGAGCTCGGGGTGCGGCGGGTCGCGGTCGCGGCGACGTACCCGGAGGACGTCGCCGCGTACTTCGCGGAGTTCCTCACGGCGTCCGGGGCGGAGGTGCTCTCCGTGCGGGGGAGCGGGATCATCACCGCGGCGGAGGTCGGCACGTGGGGCTGGGACGAGGTCCTGGCCATGGCCCGCGCGGGCGACCACCCCGAGGCGGAGGCGATCCTCCTCCCGGACACGGCACTCCATACGGCGTCCCACATCGCCGCCCTGGAACGGGACCTCGACAAGCCGGTCCTCACCGCCAACCAGGTCACCGTCTGGGAGGCCCTCCGCCTGGCCGACCGCCGAGTGAACGCTCCGTCCTTGGGGGCCCTCTTCAAGAAGGCGCCGCTGATCCAGGCGTAGACCTTCGTCCGCGGGCCGGTGGGGGCTGATCGCGCAGTTCCCCGCGCCCCTGAAAGGCATGCGGCTTCGCCGCGCCTTCCCCAGATGAAAGGCGCCCCGCGCCTTGATCGGGGAAATGCGACCCGAAGGGTCTGCATTTCAGGGGCGCGGGGAACTGCGCGACCAGCCCCCACCGGGCCGCAGCCGGAGAACCGGGGAATAAACCGGAGACCGCCTCCGTTAAAGCGGGCGTTGAGTACAGGCACCCGTAGCAGGAGGATCCGTGCCGCCCACCCCAGACGACATCCGCGGCGCAGCCACCGGCACCGCCCCCACCCCCCTCTCGGTCCTGGACCTGGTGACGGTCGGCGCGGGCCGCACCGCCACCGACGCCCTCCGCACGAGCGTCGACATCGCCCGCCTCGCGGAGCGCCGCGGCTTCCACCGCTACTGGGTCGCCGAGCACCACTCCATGCCCGGCGTCGCCTCCAGCAGCCCCGCCGTGATCCTGGCCCACCTGGCCGCCCACACGGACCGCATCCGCCTCGGCTCCGGCGGCGTCATGCTTCCCAACCACGCCCCGCTGGTCATCGCGGAGCAGTTCGGCACGCTGGAGGCGATGGCCCCGGGCCGAGTCGACCTCGGCCTCGGCCGCGCCCCGGGCACCGACGGCGCCACCGCCGCC
Organism: Streptomyces sp. NPDC050145; assembly: GCF_044460245.1. Lineage (NCBI taxonomy): Bacteria > Bacillati > Actinomycetota > Actinomycetes > Kitasatosporales > Streptomycetaceae > Streptomyces > Streptomyces sp. NPDC050145. The sequence continues at coordinate 257,926 of NZ_JBITJS010000004.1, forward strand.
GCCCTGCGCCGCAGCGACCGGCTGAACGAAGGCGCCGACGACTTCCCGCAGCAGCTCGCCGAGCTGCTCCGCTTCCTCGACGACGACTTCCCCGACGGGCACCCGTACGCCAAGATCCACGCCGTCCCCGGCCCGGTCCAGGCCACGTCCCCCGGCGGCGTCCAGGACCCGCACCGCCCGCCGGTCTGGCTGCTCGGCTCCTCCGGCTTCAGCGCCCGCCTGGCCGGCAGCCTCGGCCTGCCGTTCGCCTTCGCGCACCACTTCTCCGCGCAGAACACGATCCCGGCCCTGGACCTCTACCGCGCCTCGTTCCGGCCCTCCGCCGTCCTCGACGAGCCGTACGCCCTCATCGGCGTCTCCGCGCTCGCCACCGACGACGACGGCACCGAGGCCCGCCGCCAGGTGATGGCCGCGGCCCTGAACATGGTCCGGCTGCGCACCGGCCGCCCCGGCCTGGTCCCCACCCCGGAGGAGGCGGAGGCGTACGCGTTCAACGAGATGGAGCGCGACTTCATCCGCACCTGGAACGCGAACGTCATCCACGGCACCCCCGACGAGGTCCGCTCCGGACTCGACGACCTTCAGAAGCGCACCGGCGCCGACGAACTCATGCTGACGGCCAACGCCCACAGCGGAGACGTCCGCCTGCGCTCGTACGAACTCATCGCCGACGCCTACGGACTCCCGGGCACCGGAGCCTGATGCCCGCCCCTGCCGGTCGGGAGCCTGCCTAGGCGGCGCTCCCGGCCAGCAGCGCGGAGATCCCCTCCGCGGCGACCGCCCGCGAGTACAGCCAGCCCTGCCCCGTGTCGCACCCGATCCGGCGCAGCCGCTCCGCCTGCTCCGACGTCTCGACGCACTCCGCGATCACGGAGAGCCCGAGCCGGTGGGCCAGCTGCACCAGCGCCTCGACGATCATCGCGTCGGCCGGGTCGGACGCCGCCGCGCCACCGTGACCGCCGCCGTCCTGGAAGCCGCGCACGAACGATCCGTCGAGCTTCAGCACCGACACCGGCAGCCGGCTCAGATAGGCGAGGTTCGAGTACCCGGTGCCGAAGTCGTCGATGGCGATCGCGACCCCCATGTCACTGAGCGCCTGGAGCGCCTGCAACGGCCGCCCCGCCGACCCCATCACGGCCGACTCGGTCAGCTCCAACTGGAGCAGACTCGGCGGGAGTTGTGTCTCCCTCAGGATCTGCGCCACGTCGGCCACGAGATCCGAGTCCCAGACCTGACGCACCGCCACGTTCACGCTCACGACGACCGGTTCGGCCTCCGGATGCGCCACCTGCCAGGCCCGCGCCTGCCGGCAGGCGGTCCGCAGCACCCACCGCCCCAGCTGCACGATCGACCCGTCCTCCTCGGCCAGACCGATGAACCGATTCGGCGTGAGCAGGCCGAACTGCGGGTGCCGCCAGCGCACCAGCGCCTCCACCCCGGACAGTCCGCCGTCGGCCATCCGCACCAGCGGCTGGTACTCGAGCACGAACTCCCCGCGCTCCACCGCGGGCCGCAGCCCCGAGGAGAGCGCTTGCCTTGTCATCCGGTGCGCGTTGCGCTCCGGGTCGAACAGGGTCCAGCGCGCCTTGCCGTCCGCCTTCGCCCAGTACAGCGTCGTGTCCGCGGCCTGCATCAGACCCGTCGTCGTGGTCCCCGCGACATGCCGCTCCACGACCCCGATCGAGGCCGACACCGACAGCCGCTGCCCCGACAGGTCGAACGGCTCCTGGAGCGCGGCGAGCACCGACTCCGCCAGATCCGCGAGCTGCTCGGTGCCGGTCGAGTCCTCCACGAGCAGCGCGAACTCGTCACCGCCGAGCCGGGCCACCAGCGGCGTCCCGGTCGCCGTGGCGGCCAGCGCCGCACAGCGCGTGAGCCGGTCGGCGACCGCGGCCAGCAGCCGGTCGCCGACGTGGTGGCCGAGCGTGTCGTTGACCGCCTTGAACCCGTCGAGGTCGAGATAGCACAGGCCCACCCGCCCGGTCGCGCCCGTCCCCTCGTACGCGCCCGCCTCCAGCGCGGCCGTGACCCGCTCGAAGAACAGCGCCCGGTTGGGCAGCCGGGTCACCGGGTCGTGCATCTCCAAGTGCCGCAGCCGCGCCGCGAGTTCGCGGCGGGCGCTGATGTCGGTGAGCGAGATCAGCGTGGTCTCGGTGCCCGGCACGGGGCCGACCGTGATCTGCGCCCACACCGAGTGCCCCGAGGCGTGCTTGAGCCGGCGGGTGCGGGTCAGCCGGGCCTGCCGGCCGCGCAGCACCTCGCGGTACGCGCTCCAGGTGCGCGGGTCCGAACCGAGGTCGAGCAGCTCCGCGGCGTCCCGGCCGGTCAGCGCGTCGCGGTCGGCCCCGTCGAGCAGGACGCGGGCCGCCGTGTTGGCCGCCACGATCCGGCCCGCCGGGTCGACGACGACCATCGCCAGCGGCGAGGCGAGGAACGCGGACCGCAGCGGGTTCCTGGCCTGCGCCTCCGGGGCCTCCTGTGCCGCCTGTGCTTCCTGCGCGGCCTGTGCTTCCCGCGTCCGCTCGGCACTCTCCGTGAGGGTGTGGCCGGGGCGCGGGCCGGGCGGGCAGGTTTCCGTCGCGGTCGTGGGCCCTTCTGGCTGTGCGCTCACCGCTCGCTCCCGCTGTGCGTCGTCTGGATGCGTGATCTGGTGCGGCCGGGTCCCGGCAGAAAGTGTGCCGATCATAGAGGGAGGCCGGACGGCCCATCCAGCCTGCGCAGGCCCGCGGACCGCCGTACGCCTGCCGGGTGACCCCGCGCCAGATCGTTTCTGCTCAAGGTGGGTCGTGGTCGTGCCGAGGTCCGTGCGCTGCCCGACCGGCTGTGACGTTCTGTGACCGCCCGGCGTGTCACCCCGTCACTCGTCCGGGCCAGATAAAGAGGGCGCAGTACTACAAACACCCACAGTCTGGGTGGGGTGTCCCGCTTTCCCCACCCGGAGGTCGACTTGCCGCGTCCGCAGCCACCCGGGGGAGTGGAGAAGCCCCGGCCGCGCGCTGTCGCGGCGGCGCTCACCGCTCTCACCGCCCTGGCCGCCACAGGTCTGGTCGCGGGCCCCGCGTCCGCCGCCCCCTACGGCGGCCCCTGCGCCCTGGAGCGCACCGCCGCCCACCACTCCGAGGGCCTCGACACGTGGAACGAGGCGTATCCGCGCCCCGGCAAGCGGCTCGACGCCGTGATGGTCTTCCTCTCCTTCCCCGACGCGCCGCCGCAGACCAGCCCGCAGGAACTGGCCGCCGACCACTTCCCGGCCACCACCCGGTTCTTCGAGCAGGCCTCCTACGGGCGCTTCGTACTCGTGCCGCATCCGCAGACCCGCTGGATCCAGATGCCGCACGCCTCGACCTCGTACGCCATAAAGCGGGACTGGAGCGCGGCGCACCGCAGCGACTACCTGCGCGACGCGCTCGCCGCCGCCGACCCCGAGACCGACTTCAGCAAGTACGACGTCGTCTATTTCGTCGCCGACCCGGACGCGCCCGGGGTCGACTCGGACGCCACGAAGGTCGTCAACTTTGACCGGCCGATGCGGGCCGACGGCACGGACATCCAGCGCGTCGTCACGGTCTTCGAACGGCACCCGCCGGACCGCAACGTCCTCGCCCACGAGACCGGGCACGTCTTCGACCTCCCCGACCTCTACCACCGGCCCTCCGACGGCAAGGGGGACTGGGACACGTACGTGGGGGACTGGGACGTCATGGGCAGCCAGTTCGGGCTCGCGCCGGACCTGTTCGGCTGGCACAAGTGGAAGCTGGGGTGGCTGGACCCGGGGCAGGTCCGCTGCGTCAGCCGGACCGGGCCGACGCGGCTCACCCTGGAACCGCTGAGCACCGGGCCGGATGCGCGGGGCGCGGCGTTCGGCACGGGGGACGGGACGAAGCTCGCCGTCGTCCGTACCGGGCCGTCCAGTGCGATCGCCGTCGAGGCGCGCGGAGGCACGGGCAACGACACCGGCACCTGCACGCGGGGCATCCTCGTCTACCGGGTCCGCAGCGACTCCACCTCCGGCGAGGGTCCGGTCCAGGTCCTCGACGCGCACCCGCGCACGGGTGCCTGCTACGGCGAATCCGTCTACCCGCCCCTGGCGGACGCCCCCCTGGAGGTGGGCGAGAGCTTCACCGTCCCCGGCGAACACATCCGCATCGAAGCGGAGGACCGCACTCCCTCAGGCTCCTGGAACCTGAAGATCACGACGGGCTGACGACACCCCGGTGCCAGGCCAAAAGCGAAGGCCCCCCGCTGCTGCGAGGGGCCTTGCTGTCGGTGCGCCATCAGGGACTCGAACCCCGGACACGCGGATGCTGCATCCCCCGGGGGCAACCCCCGGACCCCCGGCCGGGGTGCCACGCCGGGCAGACCCAGAGCCAAAAGCGAAGGCCCCCCGCTGCTGCGAGGGGCCTTGCTGTCGGTGCGCCATCAGGGACTCGAACCCCGGACACGCGGATTAAGAGTCCGCTGCTCTAACCAACTGAGCTAATGGCGCCGGCTGACGTCGTAGACATTAGCATCGCGATCGGCGGACCGAGAAATCGATATGCGCACCGTCGCCCGGGCCGCCCGGACGCACGCCCAGAGCAGCACCTCGGGCCCCGGCAACCAGGGACGACGCGTGTCCGGAGCCACCACCCAGCGGGACCGCGCGTGCGGCGCCGCGGGCGACAGTGGCGCGGGCACGGTCACCGCGTCGCCGGGTCCGTGACACAGCAGCGGCGGCACCGCGGGACCCCACTCCTCCCACTCCAGCAGCGACGGCAGCCGCTGAGCCGTACCGGGCGCCGTGAAGAGGAGCATGCGCCCCCGGTGCGCGGCGACCGGCCCCGAACCGGGCCCCTGGTCCCACAACCGGTCCAGCATCCGCCGGCCGAAGATCGCCGGCACGTTCACCACGTCGAAGACGGAGCCGCAGGGCAGCACCACGGGGGCGTCGGGGCGGGACTCCCAGTCGGCCAGCGTCGAACGCGGATACGTCCCCGCCGAGGCGAGCCACGCGGCGCCTTCAGGGGTGAGCCCCGAGGCGTCGAGGTGGTCCGGGAACGCGGTGGCCGGCGGCACGAGGTGCGGGTGTGCGGTGCTCATGTCCTCTACATCTACGGGCTGTGAGAGCCCGCTTCCCGAGAGTTGCGGGAATTCAGGACAGGAGGGGGCGGGGCGGAGTATCTTGCCCCCTCGGCATATGCCACAAGGTCATTACGGACGGGTCAGTCGGTGGCGTCCCGGGCACCGCGCAGCAGGTCACGGCCGAACTCGACCATCTTCTTCGCATAGTCCTCGGTCCACTCCGCGCGCTCCGCGATGTCCGCCGTGGTCAGCCGGTCGAACCGGCGCGGATCGGCGAGCTGCGCGGCCGCGATCGCCTGGAACTCCATGGACCGGTCCGCCGCCGCGCGGAAGGCATGGGTCAGCTCGGTCGCCCGGCCGAGCAGCTCGCGGGGGTCCGCGATGGACTCCAGGTCGAAGAAGTGCTCCGGGTCCGCGGTGGCCTCCGCGGGCTCGAAGATCAGCGGGGCGGGCCGCAACCGTGGCTGCGGGCTACGGGGCCGCTCGGGCTCCGCCATGGTGGTCCTCCTTGCTTCCGGCTACGTCTTCATTGTCCGGCACGGCGCAAGACCACCCTCTGGCCTCAGGGTCTCCAGGCCGGGGCCCACGCGAGCCGGTCCGTGTTTCGGGAGCTCAGGGTCTCCAGGTCACCCGGTGCCGCGACAGTCGCTCCAGCACCGCGTGATTCGCCTCCCAGCCATCAGGGAACTTCACCGTGACGCCCAGCTGGACCGGGTCCGTCGCAGGGTGGGCGTCGAGGAGGTCGGGGATGCCGGCGCGGCTGATCACGATGCAGGCGTGGCGGTGCCGGGACGCCAGGACGCACAGGCGGCCCGTCTCCAGGTGGAACGCCGTCGCGTCGGGGCGGCCCGACAGCGGGTGCAGGACCACGGTCACGTCGAACTCCATGCCCTGCAGCCGGTTCGCCGTGTCGACCGTCACCCCCGTGACGTCCAGCTCCGCGAGCGCGGCCCGTACGGCGGCCGCCTGGTCACGGTGCGCGGTGCCCACACAGATCCGGTCCGCGGTCAGCGCCCCCTCCCGCGGCTCCCGCTCGGAGTACGTCACCCCGCCCCGGTCGAGCAGACGCCGTACGACGAGAGCCACCGCCCGCACCGCCTCCGGGTCCGTGCGCGGGGTGTGCGCCGCGGGCAGTTCGAGCAGGCCCCAGCCGGAGCGGGCCGCCTCGTCGATCACCCGGTCCGGGCCCGAACCGTCCGACGGGACGCGGAAGTCCAGCGCCCGGTCGCCCTCGTCCGTGCCGCTGCGGAACTCGGTGAAGGGATAGAAGGCCTTCGAGACCAGCGGCGCCGCCGTCGCGGGGAGCCGCCACGACACCGGGAGGCGGTGCTGCGGCAGTTCGGGATTGTGCGCGAGCAGGGTCGACACCGCAGAGGCCGACGGGTCGTAGGACAGGCCCGCCCACTGCTCGGAGCCGACGATCGAGAACGGGTCCAACTGCCCCGGGTCGCCCACGAACAGCGCCCGCTCGAACAGCCCCGCCACGGCGAGCAGCGCGTCCGACCGCATCTGGTACGCCTCGTCGACGATCGCGTGCCGCCACGGATCGTCGACCTTCACGTGCGCCCACTTCGCGGCCGTCGAGATGACGACCGGGAGCGGCGCGAGGTCGCCGGCCTTCGCCGAGGTGCGGACGTTCGGCAGGTCGTCCAGGGCCTTGTCGTACGCGTCGGCGTCGCTGCTGTGCAGGCGGCCCACGGGCAGCTCGGGGCTCTTGTCGTGGAGCCGTACGACGAGGTCGTCCACCTGCGCGTTCGTCTGCGCGACGATCATCAACGGGCGGCCCGCGTCCGCGAGTTCGAGCGCGGCCCGCACGACGAGGGTCGACTTCCCGGCGCCCGGCGGGGAGTCGACGACGACACCGCGCGCGTCCCCGTGCAGCGTGTCGCGCAGGATGCCCTCGGTGGCCCGGGACGCCTCGGCCCCCGGGTCGAACGTGGTCGGCGTGCCCACCGTGCTCACAGGATGTCCTCCGAAGTCGTCGCGTCCGGCGCCTCCGCGCCCGCCCCGGGCGGCCCGCCGTGCGTCCACGGCGTCGCCTCCGGATCCGGCAGCTTCGGCCCGCCGCGCTGCTCGTGCTCGAACAGCGTCCAGCACACCCGGTCGCCCTTCCGCGGCACGGAACCCTCCTCCGGCTCCTTGCCGCGCCCCATCTTGTCCAGGATCCGCAGCACCACCGCGTCCTCGCCCTCGTACGCCACGAACTCGGCGCTCTGCGGCTTGCCTTCGAGCGAGCGGTACACCTTCACGCGCTCCGCGAGGTGCGGCCGGTCGTCCGTGCGCACGGTGACGAGCGGGCGCGGACGCTTCTTGTCGTTGTACGCCGCCACGACCTCCGTCACCTCGCCCGCGAACGCCTCCCCGGCCAGCCGCCGTCCGGCCATCACCAGCGGGTCGTCGAGCGCCTCCTGCGCGTCGAGCCGGGCCTGCTCGCGCTCCCGCGTCGCCAGCTTGTTCGCCGCCGTCACCGCGTCGTCGCGGCGCGGCTGCGGGGGCTCGCCCGCCGCCACCCGGTCGCGGTGCATCGTGAACGACCAGCGGTCCCGCGTCCAGCGGTCCGCCGCGTGCGCGCCCTCGGGCAGCGTGCACAGCACGTCGAGACCGCGCCACACCGCGTCCCAGGTGGGCCGGGTGCGGGACTCGACCAGGGCGTGGATCTCCCGCTCGGCCGCCGTCAGTTCGGCGAGCCGGCTGTCCGCCTCGATCGCGTCCTCGGCCGCCGCCATGCGCGTACGCGCCCGGTCGTAGCGCTCGATCGCCGGTGCGAGCAGCTTGTTGTCGAACGCCGGGTCCGTGGCCGGGCCGGCCGGCGGGCACAGAAGCTGGCCCCGCTCGTCCCGGCCCCGCTCCGCGCGCTCGGCCGCCGCCGCGCCCGACGTGCCCCGCGGGGCGTCGATCCAGGCGAGCAGCGCGCCCAGGTGCTGGTCCTCCAGGCTGGACTGGCCCGTCGCCCAGTGCCGCGACAGCAGGTCCGTCATCGCCAGGAGCAGCGCGGAGCCCGGCACGCGCGCCCGCTCCCCGAAGTGCGTCAGCCAGCGCCCCAGCAGCGGCACGTGCGGCGGCGCCGGATGCGGCGCCTCCGGATCCTGCTCGGCGGTGCGCCGGAACCGCATCGACCGGCCGAGCAGCCGGACGAACTCGACGCCCGCCCGGCTCGGCACGATCAGCTGCGGCGCGTCCGCGCACAGCTCCACCTCGACCTTGACCTTCTTGCCGGTCTCCGCGTCCGTCTCGCTGCGCTCGGTCAGCTCGACGTCCGCCGCGAACCCGTCCAGGTACGGCAGCACCTCGTCCGAGAGCCGGGTGAGGAACGCGAAGCGCAGGTCGCGGTCGCGCGGCTGCGGCACGACGAGCAGCCGCGGCGACGTCCGCTCCGTGCCGACGAGCGCGCCGAGCGGGGCGCCCGTCTCGCCCGCGGTCGTCAGCGGTACGAGCACCAGCGGGCGCTGGGACAGATGCCGGTGCCGCACCGTGGCGGCCGGCTGCGCGCGCCCCGTGCTCGTGGCCTCCAGCCGGGCCAGATGGTTGATCAGACTCACCGCTGCCGCTCCTCGCTGCTCAGTGCCTCGGCCCGCAGCGCGGCGGCCCGGCGCAGCGCCGCCACCGTCGGGTCCGCGGGATCGCCGCCCTCGCCGTGCGCCGCCGCGAGCACCGCGTCCACCGTCGTCAGACCGCCCAGCTCGGCGCGGAGCGGCCGGCCGAGCACCGTCACCGCGCCCGCCGCCCGGGACCGGTCCCGGCAGTGGAACGCCAGCTCGCACGCGGCCAGGCACTCCGGCGCGTACGTCGCCGGCACCGCCTCGACCGCCGCCGCCAGCTCGGCCGCGGGCAGCTCCGGGTCGAAGGCCGTGCCCGGCGGGAGCGCCGCCGCGATGTCCTCGATCCGGGTCAGCCGGGCCAGCTGCCTGCGCGTCACCGCTAGCTGCTTGCGCACGTCGACCGCGGACGCCGCCGGCAGGTTCGAGAAGTCCTTCGGGCACACCAGCACGATCCGGTCCCGGACCCTGACCTCGGCCTCGAGGCCGGTCAGCCGCTGCGCGACCTGCTCCAGGGCCAGTACGTAAACGGCCGACTGGCGGGCCGCCGCCCCCACCTTCGCCGCGTCCGCCGCGCCGTCGATCATCGGGAACGACTTGATCTCGACGACCGTCCAGCTCCCGTCCGGATGCACCACCACGGCGTCCGGCTCCAGGAAGGCCGGGCTGCCCGCCACGTCGAGCGCCAGCATCGGATGGTCCAGGAACGTCCACGTGCCCGGCGACTGCGCGGCCTCGCGCAGCGCCAGCGCGGTCCGTGCCGTACGGCCCTGCGGACCGGCCGCCGACAGATCGGGCGCCGAGACCAGCTCGCCCACCGGCTCCGGCGCGCCCGCCGGACCGACCCGCTCGTGCACCAGGCGCAGCAGCTGCGCGCCGCCGTCCGCCTTCACCCGCGCCTCGAACACGTTCCCCCGCGCCAGCGCGAACTGGGACTGGCCGAACGTCGAGGGCGCCCCCAGCGCGTCCGCGAGCCGCGCCTTGTCGACGCCCGCCCCGTCCAGGAGCGCGCGCCGACTGCACCCCGGGTTCGCCGCGAGGGCGGCCAGGGCGCGGGCGTCCAGCGGGCGCGGGGGACGGTCCGGGCCGCGCAGCTCAGCGAGCTGGTGCCGCAGCCCCGTCACCGGTGTCGTGGGTCGGGGCACCCTTGCGCTGTCGGGGAATTCGCTCACCCGGCGAAGTCTGGCACTCTCCACTGACAATCGAGGAACGTGTGGCGGAAGGGGCGGCCCACGAGCCGTTCGCCAGCACCGCGTCGACCCGGTCCCTCAGCCGCCCGGCGACCCGCTGGACCGGCTTCGTGAGCAGCAGGCCCACGCCCATCACGGCGGCGCCCGCGAGCGCGTCGAAGAAGTAGTGGTTGGCCGTGCCCATGACGACGATCGTGGTGATCAGCGGATAGCCGACGGCGCCGGCCTTCGCGAGCGGGCCGCGCCCGTGACGCCACAGCATCACCCCGCACCACAGGGCCCATCCGACGTGCAGGCTGGGCATCGCCGCGTACTGGTTCGTCATCCCGCCCATGCCCTTGGGCGCGCTCGCCGCGCCGCCCCACCAGCCGTACGAGCTGTACTGGGCCATGGTGTCGACGAAGCCGTAGCCGGCCGTGAGCAGGCGGGGCGGGCAGGTCGGGAGCAGGGTGAAGCCGATCAGGCCGATCAGCGTCGAGGTCATCAGCCAGGTGCGAGCCGCGCGGTACACGTGGGCGCGGCGGCGGAACAGCCAGACGAGGATCGCCGGCGTGACCAGGTAGTGCAGCGAGGCGTACCAGAAGTCGGCGGGGACGCCGATCCAGGCCTCGCGGGTGAACAGCCGGTTCAGCGGATGCTCGAGATTGAGACGGAACGCCTTCTCGGCCCGGAGTATCGCCAGACCGTGGTCGACGGCCGTGCCGACGTCGCCGCGGGCGAGCAGCCGGCCCGCGGTGTACACGCCGTACACGAGGAAGATCAGCGGGAGCTCGGTCCACCAGCGCAGCCTCGCTCCGGGTATGTCCCCGGCGTGCGCTGCATCGTCGACGGTCTGCGACATGCGGGCCGCTCCCCCTCTTCCCTCGTCGGCGGCCTCCGGCCACTTCGTCACCCTACGGCGTGAATGAGGTCCTTGGTGGGTGACCTCTGACCCTCGTAGACGCGGAGATCGACGGCCGGGTTGCCCGGCGGGCGGACCCCGGCGAGGTTGCGCGATGATGAACGGGCCCCTCCCGAACCGTTGAACTGCGAAAGGCCCCCCAATGGCACCGCGCATCCTGCTGGCCCGGCACGGACAGACGGAATGGTCCCTGTCCGGACGGCACACCGGCAGGACGGACATCCCGCTCCTGGAGGAGGGCCGGCGCGGCGCGAAGCTGCTCGGCGAGCGACTGCACCGCGCGCCCTACGACGGGCTGCCCGGCGTCGAGGTGCGGACCTCGCCGCTGGTGCGGGCGAGCGAGACGTGCGCGCTGGCCGGGTTCGGGGAGCGGGCCACCGCGTGGGACGCGCTCATGGAGTGGGACTACGGGGCGTACGAGGGTCTGACCCCGGCCCAGATCCAGGAGCTGCGGCCCGGCTGGTTCATCTGGCGCGACGGGGTGCCCGAGGGGGAGTCACTGGCGGAGGTCTCGGCGCGGGCGGACGAGGTCGTCGCCTGGGCCCGTTCCGCGGACCGGGACGTGCTGGTGTTCGCCCACGGGCACATCCTGCGGTCGATCGGGGCGCGGTGGCTCGGGCTGCCCCTCGAATTCGCGGCGCGGATCCGGTTGAACCCGACGTCGTTGTCCGTACTGGGCTGGGCGTACGGGGAACCGGCGATCGAGTCCTGGAACGAGACGGGGCACCTCGCGGTGGGCTGAGCGGACAGCGCCTTCTCGTCTGCCGGGTTGCTCGTCGCGGGCGACTGCGGGTCTCGTCGTGGCTGGCCGCGCAGTACCCCGCGCCCCTGATGAGGCTGTGCCTCATCGGGGAAATGCGACCCGAAGGGTCCGCATTTCAGGGGCGCGGGGAACTGCGCGACCAGCCCCCACCGGGCGGCACCCGGCGATGAGACGGTCAGACCCGGGTCGTGGTCCGGGCCTCCAGGAACGCCGCCACCCCCGAGTCCCGCTGGTGCGGCAGCAGAACGCGCGCGGTCGTCGCCAGCATCGCCTCGATCCGCGACGACCGGACGTCACGGAGCAGGGCCAACGCCCGCGCCCCCGCGGCCGCCGCTTCGTCCGGCCGCCCCGACCGCGCGAGGTCGTCCGCCATCTCCGCCGTGTACAGCGCGATGTTCCGCGTGAAGTGAGGATCCTGCAGCGCGACGGAACGCCGCGCGTGCCGGGCCGCCCGCACCCAGTCGCCCAGCGCCGACCAGCACTGCGACTCGAGCCCCTCCAGCTCCGCCTCTCCGTAGAACGACATCCACTCCGGATCCGCCTCCGTCGTGCCCCGCGCGAACAACGCCTGCGCCCGCGCCAGCGACCGTTCGCAGGCGCGCCGGTCGCCGAGCCCCGCCCAGCCCCCGGCCTCCCGCAGCGCGAGCAGCGAGAGCAGTCGCGGTGAGCCCAGATGCGCCGCGATCCGGGCCGCCGCCTGCGCCGCCCGTACCGCCTCGCGCGGGCGTCCCGCGTCCCGCGCGAGGAACGCCGTGTTGCAGAAGGCGTGCGCCTCCAGCGCCTCGTCCCCCGCCATCCGCGCGGTGGCCAGCGCCTCCGCGTAGTGCGAGCGGGCGTCGTCGAAGCGGCCCGAGTCGTGGGCCAACCAGCCGACGGAGATCGCCAGTTCACCGGCGCCCGTCTGGAGTCGCTGGATGTCCTCCGGTGGCGCGGCGCCCGCGTCCAGGAGTTCGAACGCGGTGCGCAGGGGCGCCGCCGCCCGCTCGTACAGCCCGTCGGCGCCGTGCCGGTCGTCCAGCAACCGGATCCGGCGGATCGCTTCTTCCACGGCGCCGACACCCGCTCTGGCAGGATGCCGCTCCAGTGGGGTGTCCTGTGCCGGGTCCTGGGCCGCGGCGCCGATCGGGACGCCGAAGGGCGTCAGGGCGGCCACCGCGACGGTGGCCGTCGAGCCGGTCATGCCGGTCATGAATGCGCGACGCCGCACGTCGCTCTCCTCGTGGTGCGTGTACGCGTGGTGCGTGTACTCGTGTGGTGGGTCTGTTTCTTCGCGTGGTGGGTGGACGTGTTCGTCGTGTGATGCGGAGTCGTGGTCTGTGCGGGGTGCGTGGGGTGCGTGGGGTGGGTGGTCGTGCCGGGCGGGTTCGGCCGCGAGTGGGCGCACCGCCCGGCCGCGGACCGCCGAACGCGGGGCGAACCCCAGGTCCGCCAGCGACCGGCCCGGGAACATGTGCAGGAACACCCGCTCGTACGCGTAGTTGGGGCAGCGGATCTCGCCGGCCTCCACGCGTCCGATGTAGCGCGCGTCGCAGCTGACCCGCTCGCCGATCTCGCGCGCCGCGCGGCGCACCGCGGCCGCGAACTCGCCCGGAGAGCGCTGACCGCGCAGTTCCCGGAAGGCGAGGTTCGGCCGCGGGGTCTGCGGCGCCGGGGCGTTCGAGAGATACGGCGACGAGCTCATGAGAGGGTCCTCCCGTGCGAACCGTGCCGGGCACCGCGGGAGTTGCCTCCCTCGTCCCGGCGAGGCTCGAAGGTACCGTCCGTCACGACGGCGACACGCAGTGTTTGGCTACAAACCGGATATCTCACCCGAGATCTGCCATGAACTGCCATCCTTTGCGGCGGCATGGCGCCGTAGCCGTTGACGCTGCCGGGCGTTGAACCATGCGGCGAAATCCCCACGAACCAGGAGGGGCCGAGGTGTTGGACGCGGCACAGCCCACGACGTCGACGGCACGGCACAGGCCGGTCGAGGAGTACAGCGAGCGACCGCCCGGGGGATGCGACCTGGTCACGGTCCCGGCCCGGCAGGGTCTGGAGGCCGTCGACATCCTGCGTCGCGGTTGCGCAGAGACCGTCGGCCCCGTGCTGCACGACGGGGGCTGCGACACGCTCGGCTTCCTCGTTCCGCCCGGTACCGCGGACGGCTGGGACGTGCCCGGCAGCGCCTGTACGCAGACGGCGGGGCGCGGCATGGTGCTCGTGCCGCCCGCCGATGCCGACGGGGGCGGTGACGGTACGGACTGGCTCCTCCCGCCGGAGAACGAGGCCTCCGAGCTGACGACCGACCCGGCGGTGCTGCGGGCGGCCCTCGACGAGGCGGCCCGCCTCATCGAAGCCGCCGACAACTGCCGCTGAGCCCCTGCCGGGGGGAGCGGGTACGGGTGGCCCGGGTCTCTCCGGCCTCGGTGCCGGGCGCGCGACTCAGCTGCGCTAAAGCGTCTCCGGCGTAGGGGGCGAGGGACGTCGCCGGGTGCCGCGCCGTCGTGGCTGGTCGCGCAGTTCCCCGCGCCCCTGAGGTGCACACTCCGTGCGCCCCCAGGCGCTTGCCCCGTCGGCTACGGCCCCACACCCCCGCCAAGCCGCATCCGCCTCGGCGCCGGGCGCGCCCAAGCCACCCTGCCCGGCGGGCGGCACGCCCAGGCCACCCCGGCCCGGTGGATCCCAGTCTCTCCGCGCGGCGGCGCCCGTACACCCTCCCCGGCGGCACCCGAGCCACCCCGCCTGGCGGGCGGCACTAGAGCCACCTCCCCCCGAGGGCGGCACACCCAGGCCACCCCGGTCCGGTGGCACCCGAGTCACTCCGCGCGGCGGCACCCGTACCACTCCGCCCCGACGGCGCCCGCGCGGCGGTGCCCGGGCCACCCGCCCCGGCGGAGCCTGAAGCGCCCGCCCCGGCGGCACCCGAGCCGCCCCACCCGGCGGGCGGCTCACCCACGCCACCCCTCCGCGGCGGCACCCGAGCCACCCCGCCCTGGCGGCACCTGAACCACCACCCCGGCGGCACCTGAATCACCACCCCGGCGGAGCTCAGGTGTCGGCGAGCCGGGCTGTCGTGTGCGGCGGATAATGGGCGAATGGCGAGGTCGCGCGGGAAGCAGCAGGGGAGCAGGAGTGGTGGCGGCGGGGGAGGGCGTGGGGCTCGGGAGTCGGTGGTCGAGAGTGTCGACGGGGGGCTCGCCGAGCTGATACCCGACCGGGACCGGCCGGCGGGCTGGACCCTGCTTCTGGACGGCGCCCCGCAGTCGCACGTGGACCTGGACGACCCCGCCCACCTCTCGTTCGAGTACCAGCGCCGCATCGGCCACGTCATCGACCTGGCCGCCGACCCGGGCCGCCCGGTCCAGGCCGTGCACCTGGGCGGCGGCGCCTTCACCCTGGCCCGCTACGTCGCCGCGACCCGGCCCCGCTCCACCCAGCAGGTCGTGGAGCGCGACGGCCCCCTCGTCCAACTGGTGCGTACGGCCCTGCCGTTGGACCCCGGCGCCCGGATCCGCGTACGGACCGCCGACGCCCGCGAGGCCCTCGCCAAGCTGCCCGACGACTGGGCCGACGTGCTGGTCGCCGACGTGTTCAGCGGGGCGCGTACCCCCGCGCACCTCACCAGTACGGAGTTCCTGACCGAGGTGCGGCGCGTGCTGCGGCCCTCCGGGACGTACGTCGCCAACCTTGCCGACGGGCCGCCGCTGGCCCATCTGCGCGGGCAGATCGCCACCGCCGCCGCCGTCTTCCCCGAGCTGGCCCTGGTCGCCGACCCGACGGTCCTGCGGGGCAAACGGTTCGGGAACGCGGTCCTCGTCGCGTCCGCGCTGCCGCTGCCGATCGCCGAGCTGACCCGGCGGGCGGCGGGCGACCCGCATCCGGGGCGGGTCGAGCACGGGCGGGGACTGCTCGACTTCGCGGGCGGCGCGCCGGCGGTGACGGACGCCTCGGCCAAGGCGTCCCCGGCGCCGCCCGCCTCCGTGTTCCGGTAGCGGCGGCGCCCCGTTCGGCACGGGGCGTCAGGGTCAGTACGTCGCGATCTCGACCGACGGCGCGTGGTCGTGCCACGTGCAGAACACCGACACCCGGTCCGTGCCGGACGTGAACTCGACCCGGATCCACGTGGTCTGCTTCCACACCTGCACCGACCACCCCGCCCCCGGCGTCGCCGACACCAGCGTCGCCGACCGCTCGCCGAGGTCGAACACGGCCCGGCCGCCGGTCGTCTCGTAACTCTTCACGTTCCCGGAGTTCCCCGCGTTCCCCGAGGGGATCGACCGGCTGGGCTTCGGCGACACCGTGGACGGCTTCGGCGTGGGCCGGCCGGACTTCCCGGGAGCGGAGGACGAGGCGGCGGACCCGGACGGTGACGGGTCCGGGCGGTGCGTCGAGGAGGAGACCGGAGGCGCCGACTCCGATGCGACGGCGCCGACGACCGGGAGCGCCCGCGGCGGGTCGTACACCGTGCCGGCCATCACCGTGTGCACGCCCCACCAGGACAGCGTCACCGCGGCGCCCGTCGCGAGCAGCCAGGCCACCGAGTGCACCAGGCCGCGCCGCACGGCGCGCGGCTCCCCGGGCGGGTCCTGGGCGCGCGCCGGGGCGGGCGGCGGGGGCGGGTTCGTCGGCATCGCGGGCCATACTGCACCACACCCGCCACCCCTGTCCCGCGCCCCCGGAGCCCGTACCCGGGGACGACCGGCATCGCCCGTACGGAGTACGGATGGCGTACGGTGCCGCCCATGGCAAGTGTGCTCGTGGTCGAGGACGACCAGTTCGTGCGCTCGGCCCTCATCCGGCATCTGACCGACGCCGCCCACACGGTGCGCAGTGTCGGCACGGCCCTGGAGGCGCTGCGCGAGGTCGCCCATCACCGCTTCGACGTCGTGATCCTCGACCTCGGCCTCCCCGACCTGGACGGCGCCGAGGCGCTCAAGATGCTGCGCGGCATCACGGACGTACCGGTCATCATCGCCACCGCCCGCGACGACGAGTCCGAGATCGTCCGGCTGCTCAACGACGGCGCGGACGACTACCTCACCAAGCCCTTCTCGCCCGAGCACCTGTCCGCGCGGATGGCCGCCGTGCTGCGCCGGGCCCGCGGCAGCGCCCACGCCGAGCCGCCCTCGCGGGTCATCCGCGTCGGCGGCCTGTCCGTCGACCCGCTGCGCCGTCAGGCCGAGCTGGACGGCACCCGCCTCGACCTCACCCGCCGCGAGTTCGACCTCCTCGCCTTCCTCGCGGGCCGGCCCGGCGTCGTCGTCCCCCGCAAGGAGCTGCTCGCCGAGGTGTGGCAGCAGTCGTACGGGGACGACCAGACCATCGACGTGCATCTGTCGTGGCTGCGCCGCAAGCTGGGCGAGACGGCGGCCCGGCCGCGCTATCTGCACACGCTGCGCGGCGTCGGCGTGAAGCTCGAACCCCCGGCGGCGGAGCCCGCCCCGTGAGGTGGGCGCTGGTCCGGGTGTGCCTGGCCGTGACGACGATGGTCGTCGTCGCGTTCGCCGTGCCGCTCGGGCTCGTCATCAAGGAGATGGCGCGCGACCGGGCGTTCTCGAACGCGGAGCGCACCGCCGCCGCCATGGGCACCACCCTCTCCATCACCTCCGACCGCGACCAGCTGGTCCGCGCCCTCGCCACCGCGCAGACCGGTGGTGGGGACCGCATGTCGGTGTACGTCCCGGCCGGCGGCGGCAACCCGGAGATCCGGCTCGGCCGGCTGCGCGTGGACACCGGCCGCCTGGAGGACATCCGGCAGGCCCGCACGGTCGACGTGCCCGGCGGTTCGGTCTGGCTCCAGCCGATCGCCGTGAGCACCGGCAAGATCGCCGTCGTCGAGGTGTACGTGCCCCAGGGCGAGGTCACCAACGGCGTGACGACCGCCTGGGTCGTCCTCGCGGGCGTCGGCATCGCCCTGATCATCGGGTCCGTGGCCGTCGCCGACCGGCTCGGGGTACGTATGGTGCAGCCCGCACAGCGGCTCGTAGGCGCCGCGCACGACCTCGGCGAGGGGCGGCTCGGGGCGCGGGTGCCCGAGGACGGACCGACCGAACTGCGGCTCGCCGCCGTCGCGTTCAACTCCATGGCCGACCAGGTCGTCCAGCTCCTCGCCAACGAGCGTGAGCTGGCCGCCGACCTGTCCCACCGGCTGCGCACCCCGCTGACCGTGCTCCGGCTCAACGCCGCCTCGCTCGGCGACGGGCCCGCCGCCGAACAGACCCGGGTCGCCGTCGAGCAGCTGGAGCGCGAGGTCGACACCATCATCCGTACGGCCCGCGACGCCAAGCCGCAGACCGCCGCGGCCGGGCCCGGAGCGGGCTGCGACGCCGCCGAGGTGATCCGGGAGCGCATGGACTTCTGGTCGGCGCTGGCCGAGGACGAGGGCCGCAAGGTGCGGGTCGCGGGCGTCGAGCGGCCCGTACGGATCCCCGTGGCGCGCGGCGAGCTGGCCGCGGCGATGGACGCGCTGCTCGGCAACGTCTTCCGGCACACCGCCGAGGGCACCGCGTTCGCCGTCGACGTGCACAGCGGCGAGGACGCCGTGATCGTGCTCGTGTCGGACGCGGGCCCGGGCATCGCCGACCCGGAGGCCGCGATGGCGCGCGGCGCGGGCTCGGGCAGCGACGGGTCGACCGGGCTCGGCCTGGACATCGTGCGCCGGCTCGCCGAGTCGACGGGCGGCGACGTGCGCATCGGCGCGTCCGTGCTCGGCGGCACCGAGGTGCGGATCTGGGTGCAGACCGGTCAGCGGGGCGGGGTCCCGCGTCCCCGGCGCGGACATCGCGGACGGGAACGTAAAGGGTTGGTCTCTACCTTTAACCGGTCCCGATCCCTCCCTTAAGCCAAGTTTAAGATCCTCAACGCCGTTCCCTGTTGCCCGAATTGAGCGATTCCGGATCGCTAGCGTGCTGCCGCGTCACCACAACCCCCCTCCCCTCCCGTACAGGTAAGGCAGGCACGCCATGAGCAGCACGCACCGGCGCAGGATCAGCGGCAGGAACAAGGCGATAGGCGGCGTCGTCGCCGCGGCCGTCGTGGGCGGCGGCGCGTTCCTCTTCGCCTCCAGCGCGTCGGCGGCCTCTGTGGGCGCCGCGTTCACCAGGACGAGCAGCTGGGAGGGCGGTTACACCGGCCAGTACGTGATCACCAACAGCACGGACCAGGCGCAGTCCGACTGGACGCTGGAGTTCGACCTGCCCTCCGGCACCAAGCTCGGCTCGCTGTGGAACGCCGAGTCCACCGTCTCCGGTCAGCACGTCACCGTGAAGCCCGCTGCCTGGGACAAGGGCGGACTCGCCGCCGGCAAGTCCGTCACCGTCGGCTTCGTCGTCTCCGGCGACGCCGCCCCCGCGTCCTGCCTCATCAACGACGCCACGTGCTCCGTGGACGGCGGGGCCACGCCCGAGCCCTCCGGCCGCCCGACCGGCTCCGCCACCCCGAGCAGCCCGGCCCCGAGCGCCTCCACGTCCTCGCCCGCCTCGCCCTCCGCGTCCACGTCCACGCCGCCGAGCCCGTCCCCGTCCACCTCCGCGCCCGACTCCGGTTCCGGCTCGGCCGGGAGCGCCGGATTCGCGCCGTACGTGGACACCTCGCTGTACCCCAAGTTCGACCTCGTGGCCTCCTCCAAGGCGACCGGCGTCAAGGAGTACAACCTCGCCTTCATCACCTCCGGCGGCTCCTGTACCCCGAAGTGGGGCGGCGTGACCGACCTCGGCAGCGACGAGGTCGCCGCCCAGATCGGCTCCCTGCGCGCGGCGGGCGGCGACGTCCGCGTCTCCTTCGGCGGCGCCTCCGGCACCGAACTGGCCCTCGCCTGCTCCTCGTCCGGCGACCTCGCCACCGCGTACCAGAAGGTCGTCGACCAGTTCAAGCTCACCAAGGTCGACTTCGACATCGAGGGCGGCGCGCTGCCCGACACCGCCGCCAACACCAAGCGGGCCCAGGCCATCGCGACGCTCCAGAAGAACAACCCGAAGCTGAACGTCTCCTTCACGCTCCCCGTCATGCCCGAGGGCCTCACCTCGGACGGCGTGAACTTCCTGAAGAACGCCAAGTCCAACGGCGTGCGCACCGACCTCGTCAACATCATGGCGATGGACTACGGGGCCTCGTACAGCGGCGACATGGGCACCTACGCCGAGCAGGCGGCCACCGCCACGCAGGCGCAGATCAAGACGGCGCTCGGGCTGTCCGACGCGGCCGCCTGGAAGGCCGTCGCCGTCACCCCGATGATCGGCGTCAACGACGTGAACACCGAGATCTTCAAGGTCGAGGACGCCGGCCAGCTCGTCTCCTTCGCCAAGTCCAAGGGCCTGGGCGGCCTGTCGATGTGGTCGGCGACCCGCGACAAGCAGTGCGCGGGCGGCGCCAAGAACTCCGCGGACCCGACCTGCAGCTCGATCGAGCAGGGCGCGAACGCCTTCCAGAAGGCATTCGCCGCCTTCAACTGACGACCGGCCTGCCCTGCCTGCTGAGCCATCGCCCTACTGAGCCACTGCCCTACTGAGTCATTGCCCTACTGAGCCACTGCCCTACGGGGGACGAGCCCCGGCCGGAGACACCCCCCACCCGGCCGGGGCTCACGCTTGTCCTGTTCTTGTTTTTGCTCCTTGCTCCTTGCTCCTTGCTTTCGTGCCTCGCGGGGATCAGTCGTCGAGCGCGGGCAGGGTGCCGGCGCGGGCGACCCGGGCGTACCAGTCCGCGCTGGACTTGGGGATGCGGGCCTGGGTCGCGTAGTCGACGTAGACCGCGCCGAAGCGCTTGCTGTACCCGTACGCCCACTCGAAGTTGTCGAGCAGCGACCAGAGGAAGTAGCCGCGGACGTCGGCGCCCCGGCGGACGGCCTCGTGGACGGCGGAGAGGTGGGCGTGGAGGTAGCGGATGCGGTCGGGGTCGTGGACGCGGCCGTCGGCGTCGACGGTGTCCTCGTAGGCCGCTCCGTTCTCTGTCACGTAGAGCGGAACCCCGGGGGCCTGAGCGGTGTATTCAAGGAGAAGGTCCGTGAGGCCGGTCGGATCCACCGACCAGTTCATCGCGGTCAGTTCACCGGGCGCCCGATGGAAGACGACGTCGTCGGAGCCCGGCCAGGGGGAGTGGTCACTGGCGCCGTGACCGTCGAGCCTGGCGGCGTCGCCGTCCTGGTCACCGCGGGGGCCGGAGACGACGGCCGGTGTGTAGTAGTTGATGCCGATGAAGTCGAGGGGGTGGTGGATGGAGGCGAGATCAGCGTCCTGCACGAAGGACCAGTCCGTCACGCGCGCGGTGTCGGAGATCAGGTCCTGCGGGTAGGCGCCATCGATGAGCGGCCCGGTGAAGACGCGATTCGCGAGCGCGTCGATCCGGCGCCGGGCGTCGAGGTCGGCGGGGGAGTCGGTGAGGGGCCGGACCACGCTCGGGTTGAGGCTGATCCCGATGCCCGCGCGGGCCGGCAGGACCGAGCGCAGCGCCGAGGTGGCGAGCCCGTGCCCGAGGTTGAGGTGATGGGCGGCGCGCAGCGCGGCGGCGGGATCGGTGCGGCCCGGGGCGTGCACACCCGAGCCGTAGCCCAGGAACGCGCTGCACCAGGGCTCGTTGAGCGTCACCCAGCGCTCGACGCGGTCCCCGAGCGCCTCCCCGACCAGCCCGGCGTACTCCGCGAACCGGTACGCGGTGTCACGCTCGGGCCAGCCGCCGGCGTTCTCCAGCTCCTGGGGCAGGTCCCAGTGGTACAGGGTCGCCATGGGCGTGATCCCGTGCGTGAGGAGCTCGTCGACGAGGGCCCGGTAGAAGTCGAGCCCGCGCTGCACGGCGGGCCCGCGCCCGGTGGGCTGCACGCGCGGCCACGCCACCGAGAAGCGGTATGCGGTCAGGCCGAGGTCGGCCATGAGCCGTACGTCGTCCCGCCACCGGTGGTAGTGGTCCACGGCGACGTCCCCCGTGTCCCCGCCCAGCACTTTTCCGGGCGTGTGGCTGAACGTGTCCCAGATCGAGGCCGTCCGCCCGTCCTCCCGCACGGCCCCCTCGATCTGGTACGCGGCGGTGGCCGACCCCCAGAGGAACGACTCGGGGAATCGGGTGTGGGGGGCGGGAGTGGTGGTGGGCCGAGTGTTGTGATCAGTGGTCGTCATCGGGGAGCGCTCCCATAGGGGGTCGAGGGTGTTCTGGGGGTTGGGGGCGGGTGTGGTGTCGTCGTAGGGGGGTGGGTCACCGGGTGCGGGCCGGTGGGGGCTGGTCGCGCAGTTCCCCGCGCCCCCTGAAGGCATGCGCTGCGCGCAGCCTTCCCCTTGAAGGCTGCGCCTTCTCGTCGGGGTCGGGGCATCGGGGAAATGCGCCCGAAGGGCATGCATTTCAGGGGCGCGGGGAACTGCGCGACCAGCCCCCACCGGCCGGCAGCCGGTCAGCAGGCCGCAACCACCCACCCCGGAGCCGGATCCCGCTCCGAGCGGAGCTCAAGGTCACCCCTTGATCGCGCCCTGCATGATGCCGCCCACGATCTGCTTGCCGAACAACAGGAACGCCAGCAACAGGGGCAAGGTCCCGAGCAACGCGCCGGCCATGATCACCGAGTCGTCCGGGATGTAACCCGTACCCAGCTGGTTCAGAGCGACCTGCACCGTCGGGTTCTCGGAGTTGAGCGCGATGATCGGCCAGAGGAAGTCGTTCCAGGCCATGACGAACGTGAGCAGTCCGAGCACCGCCATGGCCGGCCGCGCCGCGGGAAAGACGACGTGCCAGACGACCCGGAGACTGCTCGCGCCGTCGACCCGTGCGGCCTCGATGAGTTCGGTGGGGAGGGCCTGCACGAGGTACTGCCGCATGAAGAACGTGCCGAAGGCGCTGACGAGGGTGGGGAGGATGACGGTCTGGAGGTGGTTGGCCCAGCCGAGGTCCGTCATCCACAGGTACAGCGGCACGACGGCGAGCTGCGGCGGCACCATCATCGTGCCGATGGTGAGCAGCAGCAGCGTGGTGGAGAAGCGGAAGCGGAGCTTGGCGAAGGCGAAACCGGCGAGCGTGGAGAAGAGCACCGTGCCGACGGTGATCATCGACGAGACGAAGATCGAGTTGAGCATCGCGGTGCCCAGACCGGCCTGGTCCCAGGCGGTTTCCAGGTTCTTGAAGAGGTTCCCGCCGAACCAGAAGGGCGGCGGGGTCTGCGCGAGCCGGGTGTTGGTGCGGGACGCGGCGACGGCCGTCCACACCAGCGGCGCGAGGGAGACCAGGGCGAAGAGGACGAGGACGGTGTAGGTGAGCGGGCCGGCGTGGAGCTGCTTGCCCGCGCCCATGACCCGCCGGCGCGGGGCCCGCGCGGCCGGGTCGGGGGCGCCGGCGCGCTCCTTCGCGGCTCCCGCCCGAGGGGGTGTCACGTCACTGATGGTCATCGGGAGGACCTCTTGAGGCGTCGGGAGATCAGCAGGTTGAGCGCGGCGACGACCAGGAGGATCAGGAACATCGACCAGGCGATGGCGGAGGCCTTGCCCAGGTTCCCGACCATCCAGCCCTGGTCGTACATGTAGAGGCCGAGCGTCTGGTACTGGTGCTCGGAGCCGCCCTTGGTGCCGCTGACCCCGCCGAAGAGCAGGGGTTCGGCGAAGAGTTGGGTGGCGCCGATCGTGGAGACGACGACCGTGAAGAGGATGGTCGGGCGCAGCATCGGGACGGTGACGTGGCGGAACTGCTGCCACCGCCCGGCGCCGTCGAGCGCCGCCGACTCGTACAGGTCCTTGGGGATGGCCTGCATCGCGGCGAGGTAGATCAGCGCGTTGTAACCGGTCCACCGCCAGACCACGATGGAGGAGACGGCCGCCTGCGAACCCCAGCCGGACTCGCGCCAGTTGACTGGGTCGAGGCCGACGAGGTCCAGCGCCCAGTTGACCATGCCGCTCTCCGGTGCGAAGAGCAGGACGAAGACGAGCGTCGCCGCCCCGGCCGAGGTGGCGTACGGGGTGAGCATGACGACGCGCCAGACGGTGGAGCCGCGCAGCCGGTAGTTGAGCATGTGCGCGAGCCAGAGCGCGGCGGCCAGCTGCGGCACGGTCGACAGGAGGCCGATGGTGAAGGTGTTCTTCAGGGCGTTCCAGAAGAACTCCGAGGAGAACAGGTTCCGGTAGTTGTCCAGGCCGGCCCAGGTCTGCTGGTCCAGGGCGGACAGCTGCACATGGTGCAGCGAGTACCAGGCGGTGTAGAGGAGCGGCACCAGCGAGAAGGCGCCGAAGACGATGAAGAAGGGGGCGATGAACGCGTACGGCGACGCCTTCATGTCCCAGCGGTACAGCCGGCGGCGCCATGCGGAGGCGCCGCCGTTCTTCCGGGGTGCCGTACCGCGACCGTGAGCGTCCCGCGCCGCGCCCGGCTGGTCACCGGGCGCGGCGTCGGCGCTCGACGCGGACCGCGCGAGAGCCTGGTCGGAGCTGTTCACTGGCCGAGCACGTCCTTGACCTCCTTGGTGGCGGCCTCCCAGCCCTGCGCGGGCGACTTGCCCTTCTGCTCGACCTGGAGGATGCCGGTGTCGGTGATCGCGGTGTTGATCGGCTGGTCCTTCACGCCGAAGACCTGCACCGGGATGGTCTTCGCCGAGTCGGAGAAGGTCTGGGTCAGCGGGGCGTCGGAGAAGAACTTCGTGGTCGCGGCCTGCGGTTCCAGGGAGTCGTAGGCGCTCGGCGTGGACGGGAAGCTGGCCTGCTTGCCGAAGACCTTGGCCTGCTGCTCGGGCGCGGTCAGCCACTTGGCCAGGGCGATGGCCTCCTTCTGGTGCTTGCCCGCCTTCGGCACGCCGATGAAGGAGCCGCCCCAGTTGGCCGCGGTCGGCGCGGCCGCCACGTCCCACTTGCCCTCGGCGCTCTTGCCGGACTTCTCCTGGATGTAGCCGAGCATCCAGGCGGGGCAGGCGACGGTGGCGAACTTGGCGTTGGCGAAGCCCTGGTCCCACGGCTTGTCGAACTGCTTCAGCTTGGCCGACATGTCGCTCGTCGCGACTTCCATGGCCGCGTTCCAGGACGTCTTCACGCCACTGGACTTGTCCCAGATGACCTTGCCGTCCTTGTCGTAGTAGCGCTCCTTCTCGCCGCCCAGCGCCGCGTTGTAGACGGAGGACGCCGAGTCGACGAACTTCGTGCCGTCGGGGGCCTTCTTCATGTACTGCTTGCCGACGTCGACGTACTTGTTCCAGTCGCCCTTCCACATCGCGCCGAGCTTCGTGCGGTCGGTCTCCAGGCCGGCCTTCTCGAAGAGGTCCTTGCGGTAGCAGATCGCCATCGGGCCGATGTCGGTGCCGAGCCCGATGAGCTTGCCGTCCGCGGTGGTGGCCTGCGCGTTCTTCCAGTCCAGCCACTGCGAGGCGTCGACCTCCTTGCCGAGGTCGACGAACCGGTCGCCCTGCGTCTGGACGGCCTCGGTGATGTTGCCGATCTCGATCGCCTGGATGTCGTCGGTGCCGGATCCGGCCTGCAGCCGGGTCAGGGTCTTGGGCCAGTAGACGTCGGTGCGGGTGGTGACGTTCTCCTTGATGGTGATGTCCGGGTGCAGCTTCATGTACTCGTCGTAGAGACCGGCCTGCTTGTAGCCGAAGACGCCGAAGGTGCCGATGGTGACGGTCGTCCCGCCCTTGCCGCCGGCGCCTCCGCCCGAACCCCCGCCGGAGCCGCCGTCGTCCGCGTCGGTCGCGCATCCGGCCAGCAGCCCTGTGGCCAGGGCGGCGACGACCGAGAAGGTCATCGCGCGTCGGGACGTACGGGCAGTCGTGCGCATTGCGTCCTCCAAGATGCTCAGATTCACGTGCTCAAGTGCTCTGACGTGCCGATCCCGGCCGGTTGCCCCTCAGCATGCGGTGCCGGTGCTCTCCCTGCGTGGCACCCGGGCGGAGAATGTGCGGCTCTTGTACGCGACCGGTGGTGTGGGAGCGCTCCCACGAGTGATGTGTTGAAGGGTCGCGCTCCGGCCACGGAGTGTCAAGAGACTGTGCAGCACGACGTTCGCGCGGTTATCGGGCTGTTAGATTCCGCGTGAGACTTGGGGAGGTGGGAGTCATGGTGGCTCGCGGCACTCACGGCAGGCGTCCGACCCTCGAGGAGGTCGCGGTCCGGGCCGGCGTCGGCCGGGGCACGGTCTCCCGCGTCATCAACGGCTCGCCGCGCGTCAGCGACCGCACCCGCGCCGCGGTCGAGGAGGCCGTCGCCGAACTCGGCTACGTGCCGAACACGGCGGCCCGCGCCCTCGCCGCCAACCGCACCGACTCCATCGCCGTCGTCGTCCCCGAGGCCGAGTCCCGCTTCTTCTCCGAGCCGTACTTCTCCGGCATGGTCGGCGGCGTCGGCGTGGCCCTCGCCGAGACGAACCTCCAGCTCCTGCTGACCTTCGCCCGCGGCGAGCGCGAGCAGGACCGGCTCGCCGCCTATCTGGCCGCCCACCGGGTCGACGGCGTGCTCCTCGTCTCGGTCCACTCGGACGACCCGCTCGCCGACCGGCTCCTCCAGATGGACATCCCGACCGTGATCAGCGGCCCCCGCTCGGCGGACGAGCCGCTGCCCTCCGTCGACACCGACAACTACGCGGGCGCCCGCTCCGCCGTCGACCACCTCGCCGGACGCGGCCGCCGCGCCGTCGCGATCATCACCGGACCGCTCGACGTCTACGGCGCCCAGCGGCGTCTGGCCGGCTACGCGGACCAGCTCGGCGACTCCGGCCTCGAGTACACGGAGGAACTGGTCGCGTACGGGGACTTCACGGAGGAGGGCGGCCGCCGCTGCATGACGGAGCTGCTCGAGCGCCGCCCCGACCTCGACGCGGTCTTCGCCTGCTCCGACCTCATGGCCTCCGGCGCCCGCCAGGTGCTGCGCGAGGCCGGCCGCCGGATTCCCGACGACGTCGCCCTCGTCGGCTTCGACGACTCGGTGATCGCCCGCCACATGGAGCCCGGCCTCACCAGCGTGCGCCAGCCCACCCGCGACATGGGCCGCGCGATGACGGAGCTGCTCCTCGACGAGATCGCCCTGGCCGCCGAGGGCCTGCGCTCCTCGACCCGGCGGCGGGCCGAGCGCCATCTGGTGCTCCCGACGGAACTGGTCGTCCGGGCGTCGTCGTGAAGGCAGGCCCGGAGGAAGAACCGGGGGAACGCCGAAGGCCCCGGTTCTTTCGAACCGGGGCCTTCGACCCTTCAGGGTGAGTGACGGGACTTGAACCCGCGGCCACCTGGACCACAACCAGGTGCTCTACCAACTGAGCTACACCCACCATGTCCGGTCTTCTGTCGTTCTTCCGACCGGCCGAGAAAAAGTGTACAGGGTCCGAAGGGGTGCTCGCGCCCACGTTTTCCGGCGGGCCTCCGGACCCCGTACACAGGGGCTTACGAGGGACTATTCAGCGGGCAGGACATGCTTGGCCGCGATCGTCTTCGCGGTCTCCGAGTCCGGGCCGGGCTGCGGGACGAAGATCGCCTCGCGGTAGTAGCGCAGCTCCGCGATGGATTCACGGATGTCGGCGAGCGCCCGGTGGTTGCCGTTCTTCTCCGGACTGTTGAAGTACGCCCTCGGGTACCAGCGGCGGGCCAGCTCCTTGACCGAGGACACATCGACGATCCGGTAGTGGAGGTACTCCTCCAGCGTCGCCATGTCACGCAGCAGGAAGCCGCGGTCGGTACCGACCGAGTTCCCGCACAGCGGGGCCTTGCCCGCGTCCTTGACGTGTTCACGTACGTACGCCAGGACCTGCTCCTCGGCGTCCGCGAGCGTCGTGCCGCCCGCCAGCTCGTCGAGGAGACCCGAGGCGGTGTGCATGTTCCGCACCACCTCGGGCATCTGCTCCAGGGCCTCGTCCGGCGGGCGGATCACGATGTCCACACCGTCGCCCAGTACATTCAGCTCAGAGTCGGTGACCAGTGCGGCCACCTCGATGAGCGCGTCGTTCGCCAGCGAGAGTCCGGTCATCTCGCAGTCGATCCACACCATGCGATCGTTCATGCGGACAACCCTACGGCCCGGATCTCCTCACCGGCAGACGACGGCTCCTCCTCGTGCTTTCTCCCTACGGCGCGGACCTCGGCCCCGGCAGGCTCGCGCGCGAACCGGCGAAGGCCTCAGGGCCCGGCGGCAGCGAGGCCGCGGCCGCGCCGAGCGCCGAGGACGCCGGGGCGCCCCGCCGGGACTGGCTGGGCACGGGCCCCGGGCCCGCACCCTCCGCACCCGGCACCGCGGCGGCCTCCATCACCGGCTCGGCCTTGGCGCCGGCCCCGACCGGGCTGTCGCCCGGCTGCGGCCTGCGCGCCCGGTACGCCGCCCGGTACGCGGCCGGCGACGAGCCAAGCTGGCGCCGGAAATGCCCGCGCAGCGCGACCGGCGACCGGAAACCGCAGCGCCCGGCGACCTCGTCGACCGAGTAGTCGGAGGTCTCCAGGAGCCGCTGCGCCTGCAGCACCCGCTGGGTGATCAGCCACTGCAGGGGAGCGCTCCCGGTCAGCGAGCGGAAACGCCGGTCGAAGGTACGACGGCTCATATAGGCGCGGGCGGCCAGCGTCTCCACGTCGAACTGCTCGTGGAGGTGCTCCAGGGCCCAGGCGACGACCTCGGCCAGCGGGTCCGCGCCGATCTCCTCTGGTAAAGACCTGTCCAGATAGCGCTCCTGGCCGCCGCTGCGGCGCGGTGGGACCACCAGGCGGCGGGCGAGCGCTCCGGCCGCCTCGTTGCCGTGGTCCGTGCGCACGATGTGCAGACACAGGTCGATTCCGGCCGCGGTCCCGGCGCTGGTGAGCACGTCGCCGTCGTCGACGAAGAGCTCGCGCGGGTCCACGTGGACCGACGGATAGCGCTTGGCGAGCGTCGGCGCGTACATCCAGTGCGTGGTGGCCGGACGGCCGTCGAGCAGACCCGCCGCGGCCAGCACGAACGCACCGGTGCACAGGCCGACGATGCGGGCGCCCTCCTCGTGGGCGCGGCGCAGCGCGTCCAGCGCTTCCTCCGGCGGCGGCGAGGTGATGGAGCGCCAGGCCGGCACGACGACCGTGCCCGCCCGCGCGATCGCCTCGAGGCCGTGCGGCGCGGTGAGTTCGAGTCCGCCCGTGGTCCGCAGGGGCCCGTCTTCGCCGGCGCACACGAGCAACCGGTACCGCGGAACTCCGGCGTCCTGGCGGTCGATCCCGAACACGGAGAGCGGAATGGAACTTTCGAAGATGGGTCCGCCGCTGAACAGCAGCACCGCGACGATCTCGCGTCGCCGCCGCCCCGACAGCTTGCGGGCCGTCGCCTCGAGCGCGGTGGTGGAGTCGTGGCTCATCCTGCTAAGCCCCCCTCGGTGATCGCGGCTCCCTCAATACTCTGACGGGCTGTTCGCTCCTGCACGTTTCCCCTCGGTCCTGCACGAAGTCCCCCGCCGCCTACTGATCAGACAGTCATGATCGAATCTACTGTGTCCGGTGGTGCCGTCGTGACCAGTTAAAGACCTGGCAGATTGTCGACATGGCAACTTGGCGTGAAGCATTCGATCACGAAGCGTCGCACTCAGGGGCGCCGCTGGGAAGTGCGCCTCCGTCCAGTGGCCGGTCCCTGTAGGGCGCATGGGGTGCCCACGGCCCTGTCGGCCCTGGTGGAACGGGGGTTGGAACGGGCCTCCGGCAAGGGGTGAGGGCCCGGCCGAAGTTGGCTGAAAATCTACGGGGTCGCGTACTGAATCCAGTCAGTCCCCCGGCGTGCACCGGCCCGCTCGCGGAGCGCCCCCGCACGCCCCCGCCCGGGGTCGGCGGGAGGGGTGCCGGAACGAACAGTGTTGTTCACTGTGCAACTGTGCGGCACCGCTTTCCGCCACCCGTCGCTCGGTGCGCCCGAGGAGCACCCGGCAGGCCGCCGTCACGGCGGCCAGACCGACCGCGGCGCCGACCGAGCCCGCGTGCCGGCCGCCGTACGCGATGAGTGCGAGCGGCACCAGGACGCAGCTGAACGCCGCCCAGCGGGCGCGTGTGGTCGGTCCGGGCACGGAGTCCTCCCTGTCCTGTCTGTCCGGTCTTGTATGGGCTCTTGTGTCGGGTCTGTGTGGGGTCTTGTGCGGGGCGTGCGGTCCGCGAGTTCCAACGCGCGGCCGGGGTCCCGGTCACTTGATCCGGCCGTCACGGGGGCCACAAGGGTGCGCAAACCGCCTGTACGGGGCAGCAACCATTGCCATACGGGCGAGGGCTCGTGCATGCTCCCTGGAACACGCCACGGAGCGTGGACAAGGGCCGGCCTGGGCGCGGGCCGGAGTCTGGGCAGAGGAGGAGTGTCGCCGTACCCTTGGGGGTATGGGGTTGGGAAGATGATTCCCGGACACAGCTCCGCCGATCGTTGTCGTCCCCTCTACAGAGGCCCACGAGGTACACGCCGAGACACTCATGGCCGGTCACGAATTTTCCGAACCCGAAGGCCGCAAGCGCCAGGTCGCCGATCCCACGACGACCCCGCGTGCGGCGGAAGAGACACGTCATCCCTGTGATCCCGCGTTCAAGCACGGGGTCGTCGTCGGGTTCGACGGCTCGACGTCCAGCGAGCGGGCCCTCTCGTACGCGATCGGCATGGCCCATCGTTCCGGCTCCGGCCTGATCATCGTGCATGTGGCGAACCGGCTGCCGACGACCGTGTGGGCGGGGTGCGAGCCGCCGGTGTTCGTGGACGTCCCCGATCACCGCACCGAGGTCCTCGGGCTCGAGCTGGCCTGTGCGGACTATCTCTCCGAGGTGCCCTGGATCCTTGTCGAGCGCGGTGGCGACATCTGCCACGAGCTGGAGGAGGTCGGGCACGAGTACTCCGCCGACGCGATCGTCGTGGGCTCCACCCACGGGCTCGTGGGGCGGATCTTCGGCTCGGTCGCCGGACGGCTCGCGCGGCGCGCACAGCGGCCCGTCGTCGTCATCCCCTGAACCGGCCACGGCCTCAGGGTGTCTGACCTCGCGTCAACTTCCCTCGCCGGCTCCCGCTCGCCAACTGCCCTTGTCGCATGGCGACATGCAGCGAACCTACTGACGCGTAGAGGTGCTTTGTGCCCTTGTGAAGGGTACATACCGGTCGCTGGACTTCTGTGTCTGTTCGAAGGGAGCCCGCTGTGGACAATGACGTCTCCGCGGGAAGCACGGCGGCCACCCCGTCCGTGTCGACGCTCGGTCAACTCGCCCTGGGTATCACCCTGTTGGCGTTCGGAATCGGTCACACCCGGGTGATCGACGGTGTCACGGCTGCCGACGCCGTGTCGATCGCGACGTACGTGGGCGGCATCGCCCTGTTCGTCGCCGGCCTGTTCGCGCTGCGGCGCGACGACGGCCTCACGGGCACGGCGTTCGCCGGGCTCGGCGCGTTCTGGTTCACCTGGGGGGTCGGCGCCGGTGACGCCGTCTCCGCCAACGCCGTGGGGCTCTTCCTGCTCCTGTTCGCCCTCCTCGCGCTCACGCTGACGCTTGCCGCCGGTGGGGCCGGGACGTTCGTGCGGGGCACGTACGGGGCGATGTTCGTGGCGCTCGTGCTGCTGGCCGTCGCGGAGTTCGGTGACTCCGCGGGGCTCGCGAAGGCGGGCGGCTGGGTCGCCGTCGTTGCCGGGGTGCTCGCCTGGTACGGGGCGACGGCGCCGGTGGCGGGGCTGCGGATGGCGTGGCCCGGGCGTGGACGTGCTGCCGGCCGGGGGGTGACGGCCGCCGGCTGACAGCGGGCGGAGCCGGGGCGCTGGGCACGCCTCGGCTCCGCCGGTCGAACGGGTCCCTCCGGGTTGGGCTGGGAGGGGCCCGTTCGTCGTGGTCGGGCTCTCGTGCCCGGCTGCCGGCCCGGTGGGGGCTGGTCGCGCAGTTCCCCGCGCCCCTGAAGGCATGCGCTGCGCGCAGCCTTCATCGGCCCTCACCCGGCGGCAGTCGGATTACTCGACCGTCACGGACTTCGCCAGGTTGCGGGGCTTGTCGATGTCGCGGCCCATGGCGAGAGCCGTGTGGTAGGCGAGGAGCTGGAGGGGGATGCCCATGAGGATCGGGTCCAGCTCGTCCTCGTTCTTCGGGACGACGATCGTGTGGTCGGCCTTCGCCTGCGGCTGGTGCGCGACCGCGAGGATGCGGCCGCTGCGGGCCTTGATCTCCTCCAGGGCGGCGCGGTTCTTCTCCAGCAGGTCGTCGTCGGGGACGATCGCGACCGTCGGCAGCGCCGGCTCGATGAGGGCGAGCGGGCCGTGCTTCAGCTCGGAGGCCGGGTACGCCTCGGCGTGGATGTAGGAGATCTCCTTCAGCTTGAGGGAGGCCTCCAGGGCGACGGGATAGCCCCGGACGCGGCCGATGAACATCATCGACTGGGCGCCCGCGTACTGCTCGGCGATCTTCTTGATCTCGTCCTCGGACTCGAGGATCTCGCTGATCTGCGCGGGCAGCTTGCGCAGGCCCTCGATGATCCGCTTGCCGTCGGTCACCGACAGGTCGCGGATGCGGCCGAGGTGCAGGGCGAGCAGCGCGAAGGCGGTCACCGTGTTGGTGAAGCACTTGGTGGAGACGACGCAGACCTCGGGGCCGGCGTGCACGTACATGCCGCCGTCGGCCTCGCGGGCGATCGCGGAGCCCACGACGTTGACGACGCCGAGGACGCGGGCGCCCTTGCGCTTGAGCTCCTGGACGGCGGCCAGCACGTCGTACGTCTCACCGGACTGGGAGACGGCGATGTAGAGGGTGTCGGGGTCCACGACCGGGTTGCGGTAGCGGAACTCCGAGGCCGGCTCGGCGTCGGCGGGGATGCGGGCCATGGACTCGATGAGCCCGGCGCCGATGAGGCCGGCGTGGTACGAGGTGCCGCAGCCGAGGATCTTGATGCGGCGGATGGTGCGGGCCTCGCGGGCGTCGAGGTTCAGGCCGCCCAGGTGGACCGTGGAGAAGCGGTCGTCGATCCGGCCGCGCAGCACGCGGTCGACCGCGTCGGGCTGCTCGGAGATCTCCTTGTGCATGTACGTGTCGTGGCCGCCCATGTCGTAGGAGGCGGCCTCCCACTCCACGGTCTCCGGGGTGGCCGTCGTGGTCGTGCCGGAGGTCGTGTAGGTGCGGAAGTCGTCGGCCTTCAGGGTGGCCATCTCGCCGTCGTTCAGGGTGACGACCTGGCGGGTGTGGGCGATGAGGGCGGCGACGTCGGAGGCGACCAGCATCTCCTTCTCGCCGATGCCGAGGATGACCGGGGAGCCGTTGCGGGCCACCACGATGCGGTCGTTGAAGTCGGCGTGCATGACGGCGATGCCGTAGGTGCCCTCGATGACCTTGAGCGCCTCGCGGACCTTCTCCTCCAGGGTGGCGGCCTGGGAGCGGGCGATGAGGTGGGTGATGACCTCGGTGTCGGTCTCGGAGGCGAAGACGACGCCCTCGGCCTCCAGCTTGGCGCGGAGCTCCTGGGCGTTGTCGACGATGCCGTTGTGGACGACGGCGACCTTGTTCTCGGGGTCCAGGTGCGGGTGCGAGTTGACGTCGCTCGGGGCGCCGTGGGTGGCCCAGCGGGTGTGGGCGATGCCGGTGGTGCCGGTGAAGCGCTTGGGGACCTTGGCCTCCAGGTCGCGGACGCGGCCCTTCGCCTTGACCATCTTCAGACCGGTCGCCTTCGGGCTGGTGATGACCAGGCCCGCGGAGTCGTAGCCGCGGTACTCCAGGCGCTGCAGCCCCTCGAGGAGGAGCGGGGCGACGTCACGCTTGCCGATGTAGCCGACAATTCCGCACATAAGTTCTGAGAATCCCCTCTGGTCGGCCGGTTCAGCCGTAGACGATGCGGCGCAGCTGACGGAGCGAGAGCTCCGGCGGTGCGACCGCCCGGTACGGCAGATCGGCCAGGATCTGTTCGAAGATCGCCGCGTTCACCTGGCCCTGGGCCTGGAGTTCGCGGTGGCGGCGGCGGACGTAGTCCTCCGCCGACTCGTCGAAGTAGGCGAGCACGTCCTGGATCACCCGCAGTGCCTCGCCCCGGCTGAGGGGCGTGCTGCGTGTCAGATGATCGACAAGTTCCTCGTGCACTCGACAGATCCTGGGGGACGGTGGAGGCTTTCGCAAGAATTCTGCCCGCTTTCGGGCAGATGTCACACCGGATCCGGTCCGGAATCATCCCTTCCGGGGCGCTTGGGGTGGAAGTGGTCAAGCTTTGAAGGACGGCATGCCGCCTGTTCGGCCCGCGTTCATCCGGCGTATCCGGCCGGGAAAGTCGCCCCCAGCAACTTTCTCGGCATGGACATTCCCCGTATGGGCGTACCCGCCGAGCTCGCCGACCGGTCCCTCGCCGAGCAGCACGAGTACCTGCGCTCCCGCTTCTCGCGCCGCACGATGATCCGCGGCGGCGCGGTCACCCTCGGCGCGGTCGCCGGCGGCGTCTTCGTCCCGGGTCCCGCACAGGCCGCGACCCCGGCCGTCTCCCGCGCCGACCGGCCCGCCGCCGAGCACGTGGACGGCGCCCTGGTCGCCCCCTTCGGCCGTCACCTCTCCTACGGCGACGACCCGCGCACCGAGATGACCGTCTCCTGGCAGGTCCCGGCCGCCGTCCGCGACCCGTACATCCGCGTCGGCGCGCACGCGGGCGAGCTGTCCCGGAAGATCCCCGCCGAGGTGCGCGCGCTGTACACCCCGGCGGGCGTCGGCACGAGCGCCGACCACACCCAGTACTACGTCCACGCCAAGCTGACCCACCTCAAGCCCGGCCGCACCTACTACTACGGTGTCGGCCATCAGGGCTTCGACCCGGCCTCGCCGCGGTTCGCCGGCACGATCGGGACCTTCACCACCGCGCCCGCCCGCGCGGAGGCCTTCACCTTCACCGCGTTCGGTGACCAGGGCGTCAGCTACCACGCCCTCGCCAACGACAACCTGATCCTCGCCCAGGGCCCCTCCTTCCACCTCCACGCCGGGGACATCGCCTACGCGGACCCGTCCGGGCAGGGGAAGACCACGGACACCTTCGACGCGCGCACCTGGGACCAGTTCCTCGCGCAGACCGAGACCGTCGCCAAGTCCGTGCCGTGGATGGTCTCCTACGGCAACCACGACATGGAGGCCTGGTACGCGCCGCACGGCTACGGCAGCCAGCAGGCCCGGTTCTCGCCGCCCGGCAACGGGCCGGACCCCGAGAACCTGCCCGGCGTCTACTCCTTCGTGCACGGCAACACGGCCGTCATCTCCCTCGACGCCAACGACGTCTCCTGGGAGATCCCGGCCAACCTCGGGCTCTCCGGCGGCACGCAGACCACCTGGTTCGAGGGCCAGTTGAAGAAGTTCCGGGCCGCCGGGTCGGGCATCGACTTCATCGTCGTGTTCTTCCACCACTGCGCCTACTGCACCG
Organism: Streptomyces sp. NPDC050145; assembly: GCF_044460245.1. Lineage (NCBI taxonomy): Bacteria > Bacillati > Actinomycetota > Actinomycetes > Kitasatosporales > Streptomycetaceae > Streptomyces > Streptomyces sp. NPDC050145. The sequence goes on from NZ_JBITJS010000004.1 coordinate 292,611, forward strand.
CGAGCGCGCACGCCTCGGAGGGCGGGGTGCGCAAGGAGTGGGTGCCGCTGTTCGACAAGTACACCGTCGATCTGGTGATCAACGGGCACAACCACGTGTACGAGCGGTCCGACGTGCTCAAGGGGGACAAGGTCACCAAGGAGCTGCCGATCGGGGGGACCGTGTATCCGGAGACGGAGGGGGTCGTGTACGTGACCGCGGGGGCGGCCGGGAAGAGCCTGTACGCGTTCCCGGTGGCCGACACGTACGCGGGGCACGAGGTGGACGTCGATCCGTTCGCCTCGTACGTCGGGGAGGCCGACGGGGTGAAGCGGGCCGTGACCGTGGACTGGTCCCGGGTGCGGTATACCAATTACTCGTTCCTGCGGGTCGATGTGCGGCCCGCGGCGGTTGGCCGGACGGCCACGCTCACGGTTCGGGGTATCGCGGAGTCGGGGGCCGAGATCGACCGGTTCGTGGTGGCTCGGCGCGTCCGCTGAGACCGGGTGTGCGGTGACTCGCCGTAGGGGCTTGGGATCGTCGCCGGGTGCGGCCCGGTGGGGCTTCTCGCGCAGTTCCCCGCGCCCCTGAAGGCACACTTCGTGCGCCCCAGGGGCAGATTGCTCGCGCCCTATGTCCCCAAGGGCACAGGGCGCGATCGGCTACTTCACCAACCTGGTCAGGCGTTGGTGGGTTATGTGGGTGATCTGGGTCAGGGCCTCTTCCCGTTCGGCGGGGGTGGGGCGGGAGGTTCGGGTGCGGAGTTCCTTGAGGACCGTTTCCTTGTCGCGGCCGCGGACCGCGAGGATGAAGGGGAAGCCGTGGGCCTCGCGGTAGGCGCGGTTGAGGGTCGTCAGTTCCTCTACCTCGGCCGCCGTCAGCGCGTCGAGTCCCGCGCTCCGCTGCTCGCCCGTCGAGTCGTCCGTCATCGTGCCGGCCCGTGCCTCGGAACCGGCCAGCTCCGGGTGGCCGTTGAGGAAGGCGAGGACGCGTTCGTCGGGGGCCGCGCGGACGACGTCCATCATCGCCGCGTGCAGGGCCTCGGCGTCGGCGAGCGGGAGCCGGGCGTGGGCCTCCTCGGCGACCCAGGCGGCGTGCTCGAAGATGCCGCCGAGGGCCGCGACGAACGCGTCGCGCGTCATCGCGTCGATGTCGGTCAGGGTGAGGCGGGGGGCGTCCTGCGGGGTCATACGGTCTGCTCCGTGAGGTCGTTCGAGGTGGGGGCCGGGGTCGTCGCGTTCGTCCGGAAGGGCGGGACGAACTTCAGGATCAGGAGGGCGGCGCAGATCTCGACCGCCGCCACGATGAACAGGCCGAGGCTGAGGTTGCCGGTGCTGTCCTTGACGGCGCCAAGCAGGTACGGGGCACCGAACCCGGCGAGGTTCGCCATGGAGTTGATGAGGGCGACGCCGCCCGCCGCCGCGCCGCCGGCGAGGAACCAGTTGGGCATCTGCCAGAAGACGGGGATGGCGCTCATCGTGCCGACGACGGCGAGGCCGAGGGCGATCAGGGTGCCGATGGCGCTGACGTTCAGGAGCAGGCCCGCCGCGGCCAGCGAGATCGCGCCGAGGGTGACGGCGGTGGCGGTGTGCCATCGGGACTCGCCGGACCGGTCGCAGTGCAGCCCGTTGAGGATCATGCCGATGCCGCCGCACAGGTTGACGGCCGCCATGATCCAGCCGATGGCCAGCGGGTCCTTGAAGCCGACCTCCTGGACCAGGGTCGGGCCGAAGAAGGTCAGTGCGGAGTTCGCCGAGATGATGCAGAAGAAGATGGCGATGAACTGCCACATCCGGCCCGACTTCAGGGACTGGAGCATGCTGTGCTCGCGGCCCTCGACCGCGTTGTCGTCGGCGGCGAGGTCCTCGGCGATCGCCTCGCGCTCCTCGACCGTGAGCCACTTGGCCTGGTGCGGACGGTCCGTCAGGTAGAACCAGACGACGAAGCCGGCCAGCACCGACGGGGTGCCCTCCACGATGAAGACCCACTGCCAGCCGTTCAGGCCGCTGACCCCGTCGAAGGTGTTCATGATCCAGCCGGCGAGCGGGCCGCCGAGGACCCCGGCGAACGCGGAGGCGGACATGAAGGTGCCGAAGGCCTTCGCACGGCGCTTGGCCGGGAACCAGTAGGTCAGGTACAGGATGATGCCGGGGTAGAAGCCGGCCTCGAACACGCCCAGCAGGAACCTGAGGGAGTAGAAGATCGCCGGGGTCGTCGCGAAGACCATCGCGATACTGGTAAGGCCCCAGCCGATCGTGATCCGCATCAGGGTCTTCTTCGCCCCGATCTTCTGGAGCAGCAGGTTGCTCGGCACTTCGAAGAGGAAGTAGCCGATGAAGAAGATTCCGGCGCCGAGGCCGTAGACGGCCTCGCTCCAGCCCAGATCCTCCGTCATCGTCAGCTTCACGAAGCCGATGTTGACGCGGTCGATCCAGGCGAGCGTCCACAGGATCATCAGGAACGGCAGCAGCCGCAGGAAGACCTTGCGGTAGATGGGGTCCAGTGGCGCCTTCGCGCCCGAAATGTCTTGCGTGCTCCCCATGACGTCTCCCTTGATCGTGAACAGGGGGGTCTCGCATCGCAGCGAATCGCAGCGGCCTCGGTGGTCTGACGAGGTCTCACTTTCGTATTGCGGAAAGTGACTTCCGCTGAGTGGCCTAAGAATGGAGTGTTGGTATACCGCTGTCAAGGCTTCGCTTTCCGGTCACCGGGACGGCCGTGATCAGCGGAGATGAACCTCAATGCCGCCTGGAAACATGCGTGTTGGATGCAGTTATGCGTTCGTGTCCGGGGGGCGGCCGGAACGCGTCCATCCGGATGACGGCGAGTGGTCTACACCTTGACCGGTTCAGTGGTGAGCGGGAGGGTACGCAGGGTGACCTGCCGGTCGCTCCACCGCACGACGAACACCGCCATCGCATCCGTCGAAAGGGATCGTCTCGTGAGGAAGCGCCACAGATCGACTCGCGCCCTGCTGGGCTCGCTGCTCCTGGTCGCCGCCGGGGCCGGTGCGCTCGGCGCGGGGCCCGCCGCCGCGGCGCCGAGCGCCGCCGCGCCCACGCCGCTCGGCCGCGTCGTGCCCGCGCCCGCTTCGGTGACACCGGGCAGCACCCCGTACGAGATCACGGCGAGGACGCGGATCCGGGTGGACGAGCGCTCGGCCGACGCGCGCCGGATCGGCGGGTACCTCGCCGGGCTGCTGCGGCCCGCCACCGGGTACCCGCTGCCCGTCACGGACACCGCCGCCGGTGACGGCATCCGGCTCGAAGTGAGCGAGCAGGACACCGAACTGGGCGCCGAGGGCTACCGGTTGACGAGCGACGGCCGGTCCGTCACGGTCGTCGCCCACGAGGCCGCCGGACTCTTCCACGGCGTGCAGACGCTCCGTCAGCAACTGCCCGCGAAGGTCGAGGCCGACAGCCCGCAGCCCGGCCCCTGGCTCGTCGCCGGCGGCACCGTCGAGGACACCCCGCGCTACGCGTGGCGCGGCGCCATGCTCGACGTGTCCCGGCACTTCTTCACCGTCGAACAGGTCAAGCGGTACATCGACCAGCTCGCCCTCTACAAGGTCAACAAGCTGCATCTGCACCTGAGCGACGACCAGGGCTGGCGCATCGCCGTCGACTCCTGGCCGAAGCTCGCCGAGTACGGCGGCTCCACCCAGGTGGGCGGCGGTGCGGGCGGCCACTACACGAAGGCGCAGTACAAGGACATCGTCCGGTACGCCTCCGACCGCTACCTGGAGGTCGTGCCCGAGATCGACATGCCGGGCCACACGAACGCGGCCCTCGCCTCCTACGCCGACCTCAACTGCGACGGAGTGGCGCCCCCGCTGTACACCGGCACGAACGTCGGCTTCAGCTCCCTGTGCGTCAACAAGGAGGTCACGTACGACTTCGTCGACGACGTGATCCGGGAGCTCGCCGCGATCACACCCGGGAAGTACCTCCACATCGGCGGCGACGAGGCGCACTCGACGAGCCACGCGGACTACGTGAAGTTCATGGAGCGGGTCCAGCCGATCGTCGCCAAGTACGGGAAGACCGTGGTCGGCTGGCACCAGCTGACCGGCGCCACCCCGGCCGCGGGCGCACTCGCCCAGTACTGGGGCCTGGACCGCACGAGCGACGCCGAGAAGGCGCAGGTCGCGAACGCGGCGAAGAACGGCACCGGGATCATCCTGTCGCCCGCCGACCGGACCTACCTCGACATGCAGTACACGAAGGACACCCCGCTCGGCCTGCACTGGGCCGGCTACGTCGAGGCGCAGCGCTCCTACGACTGGGACCCCGCCAACTACCTGCCCGGCGCCCCGAGTTCCGCGATCCGGGGCGTCGAGGCGCCGATGTGGTCGGAGACCCTGTCCACGTCCGCGCACCTCGACTACATGGCGTTCCCGCGGCTGCCCGGCGTCGCCGAACTCGGCTGGTCCCCGGCCGCCACGCACGACTGGAACACGTACAAGGCGCGGCTCGCCGAGCAGGCTCCCCGCTGGGAGGCCCTCGGCATCGGGTACTACAGGTCGCCCCAGGTCCCGTGGCCCGCGAGCTGACCCGGGCCTGAGAGCGAGGGTGCGAAAGGGGCCCGGGAGGACCGTCTCCCGGGCCCCTGGTCCGTGAGGCCGACTGCCAGGGGGTCAGGCGATCGGGTTCGCCAGATCGCCGACCAGCTGGAGCGCGCCCGACGGGTCCGCCAGATCCACCATCTGCTCGTTGTTCCGCAGCTGGAGCCGGTTCAGGCAGGACAGCGCGAACGTCGGCGCGAACAGGTCGAACCGGGCGAACTTCTCCGCCAGTTGGGGCGTCGACTCCTGGTACTCGCGCACACACTCGGCGACCGCCGCCCAGAACGTGTCCTCGTCCAGGACGCCGTCCGTGACCAGGTTCGCCGCGAGGAAGCGGAAGAAGCAGTCGAAGACGTCCGTGAAGATCGACAGCAGTTTCATGTCGTCCGGGACCTCGGCCCGGACCCGCTCCACCGCCGGCGGCAGCACCGCGTCCGGGTCCATCACCGCGATCTCCTCGGCGATGTCCTTGAAGATCGCCCGCACGACCACGCCCCGCTCGTCCAGGACCAGGATCGTGTTCTCGCCGTGCGGCATGAACACCAGGTCGTAGGCGTAGAAGCTGTGCAGCAGCGGGGTCAGGTACGCCTTCAGGTACGGCTTCAGCCACTCCCGCGGGGTCAGCCCCGAACCCTCGATCAGGGCGCCCGCGAACGAGCGGCCCGCGCGGTCCGTGTGCAGCAGCGACGCCATCGTGGCGAGCCGCTCGCCCTCGCCGAGCGCGTCCACGGGGGACTCGCGCCACAGCGCGGCCAGCATCTTGCGGTACGGCGAGTAGCGGTCGGTGGCGCCCTCGTACTCCAGATGCCGGTAGCCGACGGCCGCGCGCTCGCGGATGATCGTCAGCCCTGTGCCCTTGAGCACCTCGTCGTTCTCGATCAGCTGCGCCAGCCAGTCGTTGATCGCCGGGGTCGCCTCCATGTACGCCGCCGACAGGCCCCGCATGAAGCCCATGTTGATCACCGAGAGCGCCGTCTTCACGTAGTGCTTCTCGGGGGACGTCGTGTTGAAGAACGTACGGATCGACTGCTGCGCGAGGTACTCGTCGTCACCCTCGCCCAGACACACCAGGCGCTGCTGCGCGACCTCGGCGGCGAAGGTGACCGACAGCTTGTTCCACCACTGCCACGGGTGCACCGGCATCAGCAGGTAGTCGGCCGGGTCCAGGCCCTGCCCGCGCAGGGTCGCGTCGAAGCGGGCCAGCGTCCGCTCGCCCAGCTCGGCGCGGAGGAACTCCTCGTGGTCGATGCCCGCGCCCGCCGTGAAGGCCGCCCGCTCGCGGGTCGCGGCCAGCCACACGAGCCGTACGGGGCTCGCCGCCTCCGGCGCGTACGAGAGGTACTCGTGGACGCCGAAGCCGAGCCGCCCGTTGTTCGCGACGAAGCACGGGTGGCCCTCGGTCATGCCCGTCTCGATGTCCTGGAACGAGCCGGACGCGGCCAGCTCGCCCGCGGGCACGTCCGGCTTCGTCAGTTTGAAGCAGGTGCCGGACAGCGTGGAGGAGACCTCCTCCAGGTAGACCGGCAGGATCGCGTCGGACAGGCCGAGCGCGTCCTTGAACTCGGTAAAGAACTGCAAGGCGTCCAGCGGCAGTTCGGTGCCGTGACGGTGGCGGGTGATGCTCTCGGCGGCCACCTGCCAGTGGTCCAGACGCAGCCGGCGCGCGGCGAACCGGTACTCGGTGGCGCCGTCGTCGGAGCACACCGAGAAGCGGCCGGCGTCCAGCGGGTCGGGGGTCAGCAGGCGCTCGTGGCTGAACTCGGCGAGGGCTTTGCGGACCAGGAGGCGGTTGGCCTCGGCCCAGCGCTCGGGGGTCAGGTGGGCGACCGTGTCGGCGATCGTCATGCGCGGGTGCTCCTTCCCGTGGCCCGCTCGAACCGCTCCCGCGTGCAGAAGCTGAGCAGTGCCTTCTTCTCCGGCTTGTCGATCTCGCGCTCCGGCACGAAACCGACGGCCTCGTTCAGGGCGTGCACCGCCGTGTTGCGCACGTCCGGCTCGACGACGACGCGCTCGACGGCGGGGTCCTCGAACAGGAAGGCCATGACCGCGGTGATCACGGCGCGGGTGAAGCCCGGTATCCGTATCTCGGAGGGCGCGGTCAGGAAGTGCATGCCGATGTCGCCGGGCAGCGGCTCGTACAGACCGACGAGCTCGACGTGCGCCGGCTCGTAGCGCTCCATCAGGAACGCCGGCTCCCCGTCGTGCAGGCCGAGGAACGCGTCGTGGTGCTCGGCCGCCGCGATCGCCATGTACTCGCGCTCGACGTCCTGCAGTTTCGCGTCCTGCATCATCCAGAACGCGGCCTTCGGGTCGGTGACCCAGCGGTGCAGCAGCTCGCTGTCGGTCCGCGGGTCGAGCGGGCGCAGGGTCAGCGGGCCGACGGCGGTCCTGGTGGTCGTGGTGCTCGGGCTCATACGGCGAACTCCTGGAAGGCGATGGTCTTCTCGACGGGGTAGTACTCGGTGCCGAGCAGCTCGCCGATGATGTAGCTGTTGCGGTAGGCGCCCATGCCCAGGTCGGGGCTGGTGATCGAGTGGCTGTGCACGCCCGCGTTCTGCAGGAAGATGCCGCGCCCGGTGGTGTCGATCGCGTAGTTGCGGGCGACGTCGAAGCGGCCGCGGCCGTCGCGCCGGATGCGGTGCTCGACGGGGGCGAGGAAGGCGGGCGTCTCGTACTTGTAGCCGGTGGCGAGGATGAGGCCCTCGGTGCGCAGCTCGAAGTCCTTGTCCTGCTCCTCCTGGTGCAGGCCCAGGGTGTACGTGCCGTTGTCGTGACTCGCCGTGGTCAGCGCCGAGTTGGTGAGGAGGCGCGTCGGCACGGGCCCGTCCAGGCCCTTCTGGTAGAGCAGGTCGAAGATGGCGTCGATCAGCTCGCCGTCGATGCCCTTGAACAGGCCCTTCTGCCGCTCCTCCAGCGCGTACCGCTTCTGCTCGGGCAGCGCGTGGAAGTAGTCGATGTAGTCCGGGGACGTCATCTCCAGCGTGAGCTTCGTGTACTCGAGCGGGAAGAAGCGCGGCGATCTGGTGACCCAGTTCAGCCGGTAGCCGTGGACGTCGATCTCGCCGAGCAGGTCGTAGTAGATCTCGGCGGCGGACTGCCCGCTGCCGACCAGGGTGATCGAGTCCTTCTTCTGGAGCTCACTCTTGTGCTGCATGTAGCGGGAGTTGTGGACGACCCCGTCGCCGCCGAGGTCCCGGCAGGCCTCGGGGAGGTGCGGCGGGGTGCCGGTGCCGAGGACCAGGCGCGGGGCGCGGTACGTCTCGCCGTTCTCGGTGCGGGCCGTGTAGAGGCCGTCGCCCTCGTCGTACGTGACCTCGGTGACGGTCGTCGAGAAGCGGATCGAGCGGAGTTTCGCGGCGGCCCAGCGGCAGTAGTCGTTGTACTCGACGCGCAGCGGGTAGAAGTTCTCGCGGATGTAGAAGGAGTACAACCGCCCCGATTCCTTCAGGTAGTTGAGGAAGGAGTAGGGGGAGGTCGGGTCGGCGAGGGTCACCAGGTCCGACATGAACGGGGTCTGGAGGTGGGCGCCGTCGAGGAACATGCCCGAGTGCCACTCGAAGTCCGGCTTGGACTCCAGGAAGACCCCGTTCAGCTCGGCTATCGGCTCGGTCAGGCAGGCGAGGCCGAGATTGAAGGGGCCGAGCCCGATCCCGATGAAGTCGTAGGTCTCAAGAGGCGCGGTCAAGGGTGTCTCCCAGGTACTGCTCGGCGTGGCCGGCGATGAGGTCGAGGACGGCCTTCAGGTCGTCGAGGGTCGTCTCGGGGTTGAGCAGGGTGAACTTCAGGTACTGGCGGTCGCCCACCTTGGTGCCCGCGACGACGGCGTCGCCGGAGGCGAACAGGGCCTTGCGGGCGTAGAGGTTGGCGCGGTCGATCTCTGCCGGGCCGGTGACGGCGGCCGGGACGTAGCGGTAGACGAGCGTGGACAGCTGCGGCTCGACGACCACGTCGAAGCGGGGGTCGGCGGCGAGCAGCTCCCAGCCGCGGTGGGCCAGGTCGCAGACCTCGTCGAAGAGGCCGCCGATGCCGTCGGCGCCCATCACGCGCAGCGTCATCCACAGCTTGAGCGCGTCGAAGCGGCGGGTGGTCTGCAGGGACTTGTCGACCTGGTTGGGGATGCGCTCGGCGACGGTGCGGCGCGGGTTGAGGTACTCCGCGTGGTAGGTCGCGTGCCGCAGGGTGGCCCGGTCGCGGACCAGGATCGCGCTCGAACTCACCGGCTGGAAGAAGGACTTGTGGTAGTCGACGGTGACGGAGTCGGCGCGCTCGATGCCGTCGAGCCGGTCGCGGCGCTTCGGCGACACGAGCAGTCCGCAGCCGTAGGCGGCGTCGACGTGCATCCAGGTGCCGTACCGGTCGCACAGTTCGGCGATCTCGGGCAGCGGGTCGATGGAGCCGAAGTCGGTGGTGCCGCCGGTCGCGACGACGGCCATGGGGACGAGGCCGTCCCGGCGGCAGCGCTCCAGTTCGGCGGCGAGCGCCAGGGTCTGCATCCGCTTGGTGCGGTCCACGGGGATCGGGACGACGGCCTGCGGGGACAGGCCCAGCAGCGACGCGGACTTCTGGACGCTGAAGTGGGCGGCCTCGGAGGCGAAGACGCGCAGCCGGTCCAGGGAGTCGGTCTTGGCCTCCTGCCGTGCCATCAGCAGCGCCTGGAGGTTGGACTGCGAGCCGCCGGAGGTGAAGACGCCGTCGGCGGTGGGGCCGAGGCCGATCCGGGCGGCGGTCCAGTCGATGAGTTTGCGTTCGATGAGGGTGCCGCCGGCCGACTGGTCCCAGGTGTCGAGGGAGGAGTTGACCGCCGACAGGATCGCCTCGCCGAGCACGGCCGGGATGACGACCGGGCAGTTGAGGTGGGCGAGGTAGCGGGGGTGGTGGAAGTAGACGGCGTCGCGCAGGTAGACGTCCTGGAGCTCGTCGAGCACCGCGAGGGTGTCGTGCAGCGGGGCGTCGAGGTCGACGGCGTCGATGGCCGGGGCGAGGGCGTCGGGCGTGACGCCGGTGAACGGCCGGGTGGTGGTGGCGAGTTGGGCCGCCACCCGCTCGACTCCCTCGGTCACGGAGCTGCGGTACAGCTCCGCGGTCGTGTCATTGAGCAGGTGCGAGCGCATGGACGGTTCCTCCGGGTGGGGAAGGAGTGGGAGGTGGAGCGAGGGCGACGAAGAGGGCGGGGCCGCTCACTCACACTTAGGTTAGCCTAACCTAAGTTGAGCTCGCGACCCCGCCCTCTGTTTTGGCGCGATCGTTCCTACGCGTCGGCCGGCTGCTCCCGCAGGGCGTCCTCGCTCAGCCCGCGCTTCCAGTACCCGACGAACGTCACCGCCCGCTTGTCGTACCCGCGTTCGCGTACGAGATGGCGGCGCAGCTCCCGCATGGTCCCTGACTCACCGGCCAGCCAGGCGTACGGCCGTGCGGCGTCCGGGAGTTCGGCCGTGCGGACGGCGTCGAGGGCCATGGGGGAGTCCTCGTCGCGCACGAGCCAGGTCACGTGCGCGTCGGCGGCCGTGGTGACGGGCTGGATGTCGCCGCGGTGCGGGACCTCCAGCCACACGTGTGCGGTGACCGAGGCGGGCAGCCAGGCGAGGACGCCGAGCGCGGCCGGTACGGCGGTCTCGTCGCCCCACATGACGATGTGGTCGAAATCCTCGTGCGGGCGGCAGCGCACGGCGGTGTTGTCGGTGACCGCCGGGCCGAGCACGACGACCTTGTCGCCGGGGCCCGCGGTCTCGGCCCAGGCGCAGGCGGGGCCGACCGTGGAGGGATCCCCGCCGTGCAGCACGAAGTCGATGTCGACCTCCTGCCGCGGCTCGCGGCGCTGACCGCTGAGCGTGTACGAGCGCATGACGGCCCGTACGTCGTCCCGCAGCGCGCGGAACGCGGCGTGCCAGGCGCGGCCGTCGTCACCGGGCTCGGGGACCGGCAGCACCGGGGCGTCCTGGCCCGGGTGCGGCAGGAAGAGGGAGAGGGACTGGTCCCGGCCGCCGCCGTGGAAGGCGTCGAGCTCGGGGCCCGTGAAGGTGACCCGGAGCAGCGACGGACCGAGCCGCCGCGTCCGTGTCACCTCCAGATCGAAGAATCGGAAAGGGGTCACGGTGGGCGTCTCGGCCGTCGTGGTCATGGGATCAGGACACCTTCTTCGCCGTCTCGATGGCCTTCGCGAGGTTCTCCAGGAGCGGGGCGCACTTGTCGTAGGACAGGATCGGCTCGGGGGAGCGGGGGATGACCTGGCCGGCCTTGACCGCGGGCAGCTTCTTCCAGGTCGCCTCTTCGATGGCGTCGGGCTGGATGGCCTGGGCGCGGTCGTCCATCATGATGATGTCGGCCTTGTGCTGGTCGACGTTCTCCCAGCTCAGGTTCTCGAACCAGCCGCCGGACGCCTTCTTGGCGGCCGCCGTGGGCTCCACGAAGTTCACGCCGAGGGACTTGAAGTACTCCAGGTCGATGGAGAGGTCGGTGCCGGACACGTAGAAGATGTCGGGGCTCGCCGAACCGGCCAGGACCTTGATGTCGGGGTGCGCCTTCGCGGCCTTGCGCAGGCGGGCGGCGGCGTCCTCGAAACGCTTCTTCGCCGCGACGACCTTGGCGGCCTTCAGGTCGGCGCCCAGCGACTCGGCCAGCGCGTACATGCGCTGGAGCGGCTGGTCCAGCTTGCGGTCGAACACGGAGATGCCGGCGCTCGGGGCGAGCTTGGCGATCTTCTTCGCGGACTCCTCGGGGACGTACCAGAGGGTGCCGGCGGCGTCGAACATCGTGGTGATCAGCACGTCGGGCGCGAGGCTCGCGTACTTCTCGATGTTGAACTTGCCCCACTCGTTGCCGATGACGGTCACCTTGGAGACGTCCATGTCACCGGCCTGCACGTCGGGCTTGCCGCCCTTGACGGTGGTCGGGCCGAAGACGCCCTTGACCTGGATCCCGTAGTCGTAGAGGGCGGCGCCGACGCCGGTGAACGCGACGATGTTCGCCGGAATCTTGTCGAGCTTCACGGTCGTGCCGCGGTCGTCCTTGAACGACCACGGCCCGGAGCCCTTCTTCCCGGCACTCGAACCACCGCCCGCGGAGCCTTTCTCGTCCCCGCAGGCGGCGAGCACGGCACCGAGGCCGAGGGCGCCGCCGACGGCGAGGATGCCGCGGCGGGTGGGGCGGGACAGACGGACATCGGTCATCACGGGCTGCTTTCGGACATGCCGGATCTACGGCCGGGCGGGGTCGCGGAACTAAGGGAAGGTTAACCTAAGTTCTCGACATGTCCAGGGGGCGGGGGGAGCGCGGGGCCCCGCCCGCCGCGGCCTTCACCAGGTGTAGTGGTCGTCCGCGTAGGGGAGCGGGTGTCCCGAGTAGGCGACGAACGCCGCGTGCTTGTCGTACCCGAGGAAGTACTCGCCGCTCCAGTGCTGATAGAAGAAGCGGCCCGTCTCGTCGACGAGGAACATCGCGCCGTCGTCCCCGTCGAACGCCACCGGGAAGACCCTCTTGCCCAGGGCGTCGGCGAGTTCCTGAATGTCTTCCGACGCCCCCTCATGGGTGAGGAGCGGCGAGAAATAGACGATGCGCCGGGGGTTGGTCCCCAGTTGGGCCTCGAGTCCGACGTGCTCGCGCAGGAACGCCATGGCGGGCTCGATGATCTCCAGGGTGCCGCCCCCGTCGAGACGGAACTCCTCCACGGTCCTCGCCGCTTCGGCGGCGGCGAGCTCGTCACATCGCCGCCCCGGATGCCACCCGGCGCCCGCCAGCCAAGTGTCCACCGCCTCGGGCGACTTCAGTAGGGGCACGGGTGTCGTCCCTCCGGTCCTGGCGACGTTCCCGCGCACGATAGCCACCCGCACCGGTGACGGTGCGGGTGGCCACCACGAAACCCCGCGCTCAGGAAGGCAGGCCGAGCTCGCGGGCGATCAGCATGCGCTGGACCTCGCTCGTGCCCTCGCCGATCTCCAGGATCTTGGAGTCACGCCACATGCGGGCCACGGGGTACTCGTTCATGAACCCGTACCCGCCGTGGATCTGGGTCGCCTCGCGCGCGTTGTCCACCGCCACCGTCGACGAGTACAGCTTCGCCATCGCCGCTTCCTTCTTGAACGGCTCCCCGGCGACCAGCCGCGACGCCGCGTCCCGCCAGCCGAGCCGCGCGGTGTGCGCCTTCATCTCCATGTCGGCGATCTTGAACTGGATCGCCTGGTACCCGCCGATGGCCCGCCCGAACGCCTTGCGCTCCTTGGCGTACTTCACCGACTCGTCGACACAGCCCTGCGCGAGCCCCGTCGCGAGCGCCGCGATCGCGATGCGCCCCTCGTCGAGGATCCGCAGGAACTGCGCGAAACCGCGGCCCTCCGTGCCCAGCAGGTTCGCCGCCGGGACCCGGACGTCGTCGAAGTGGAGCTCGCGGGTGTCCGACGCGTTCCACCCCACCTTCGAGTAGGGCGCCGCGACCGTGAAGCCCGGCGTGCCCGACGGCACGATGATCGAGGAGATCTGCGGCTTGCCGTCCGCCGTGCGCCCCGTCACCGCGGTGACCGTCACCAGACCCGTGATGTCCGTACCGGAGTTGGTGATGAAGCACTTCGTGCCGTTGATGACCCAGTCGCCCGTGGTCTCGTCCCGCACGGCCGTCGTGCGCGTGCCGCCCGCGTCGGACCCGGCCTCCGGCTCGGTCAGGCCGAACGCGCCGAGCAGCTCGCCGGAGCACAGCCGCGGCAGCCACTCCCGCTTCTGCTCCTCCGTGCCGAACAGATGCAGCGGCATCGCGCCCAGCGAGACGCCCGCCTCCAGGGTGATCGCCACGGACGAGTCGACCCGGGCCAGCTCCTCCAGGGCGATGCCGAGCGCCAGGTAGTCGCCGCCCATGCCGCCGTACTCCTCGGGGAACGGCAGCCCGAACAGGCCCATGCGTCCCATCTCGCGCACGATCTCGTACGGGAACTCGTGCCGCTCGTAGAAGTCGCCGATCTTCGGCGCGACCACGTCGTGGGCGAACTCCTCGACGGTACGGCGGAGTTCCTCGTGCTCGGGGGAGAGGTGGTGATCCATGCGACTCACTGCTCCTGCGGGGACTGTGCCTCGGGTACGAGGGCGCGAACGGTGCGGGACGGGCTGGGTCGGCCCAGGTGGCCGGCCATCCACGCGCTGGTGGCGCTGAGACGGCCGAGGTCGACCCCGGTCTCGATGCCGAGGCCGTTCAGCATCCAGACGAGGTCTTCGGTGGCGAGATTGCCGGTGGCGCTCTTCGCGTACGGGCAGCCGCCGAGGCCGCCGGCGGACGCGTCGACGGTGGTGACGCCGTGCTGGAGCGCGGCCAGCGTGTTGGAGAGGGCCTGGCCGTACGTGTCGTGGAAGTGCACCCCGATCACGTTCGTCGGTACGCCCGCCTCGTTGAGCGCGGACAGCAGCGCCTGGACATGACCCGGTGTGGCCACGCCGATCGTGTCGCCCAGGCTCAGCTCGTCGCAGCCCATGTCCATCAGGGACTTGGCGACCCGCACGACCTGGTGGACGGGGACCGCGCCCTCCCAGGGGTCGCCGAAGCACATGGAGAGGTAGCCGCGGACGTGGGCCCGCGCCTCCTTCGCGCGGGTCACGACCGGTTCGAACATGGCCAGGGACTCGGCCACCGTCCGGTTCAGATTGGCCTTCGCGAAGGACTCCGTCGCGCTGGCGAACACGGCGATGCGGCTCGCGCCCAGGGCGAGGGCCCGGTCCAGGCCCCGTTCGTTCGGGACGAGTACGGGGAGGTGGACGCCGTCGATGTCCTGGACCTGGGGGAACAGGGCCTCGGCGTCCGCCAGTTGGGGAACCCACTTGGGGTGGACGAAGCTCGTCGCCTCGATCGTCGTCAGGCCTGCGTCCGCCAGGCGGTGCACGAACTCGGCCTTGACCTCCGTGGGGACCGTCGTCTTCTCGTTCTGAAGGCCGTCCCGCGCGCCCACTTCGTGGATGCGGACCCTCGCGGGGAGGTCCGGCGCCGGGATCGTCATCGGCAGTGCGGTCATCACGCGGCCTCCTCCGGCTTCGACTCGGCGATCTCCTGCACGACCGCCAGGATCTGGTCCATCGCCACCGTCGTGCCCGGGCGGACGTCCAGCTCCCTGACCACGCCCGCGTGCGGTGCCGCGATGACGTGCTCCATCTTCATCGCCTCGACCACCAGCAGGCTCTGACCCGCCGCGACCTCGTCGCCGACCGCCACCTTGACGACCGTCACCGTGCCGGGCATCGGCGCCGTCAGGGAGCCCGCGCCACCGGCCCCGGCGCCCGTCAAGCTCGCCGCGACCGGGTCGTGGTCCTGGACGTGCCAGGCGTCGCCGTCCAGGGCCAGCCAGTCGGCGGCCACCGCCGTGGGGCGCACCGGGGCCGTCGGCTCGCCGTCGACGAGGATCTCCGGGCCGGAGGCCGTGGTGCGGACGCGGACCTCGACCGGGTCGTGCCCGGCGGCCCGCAGGTGGTGCACCGTCCACGCCGGGGCGCCGCCGAGCCGCCAGCCGTCGGGCCGCCCGAACGGGTCGGCCCAGCCGTCGCCGCCGGCCGGTGCCAGCCGCTCCTGGCGCAGGGCGCCCGCCGCCGCGTAGACGCCCGCGGGGACCTCCGCCGAGACCAGGCCGTCGACCTCGCGCTCCACGAGGCCCGTGTCCAACTCGCCCGTGACGACCGCCGGGTGGGCGAGCAGCCGGCGCAGGAAGCCCGCGTTCGTCGGCACGCCCAGCGTCACCGTGCGGGCCAGCGCCGCCCGCAGCCGGCGCAGCGCCGTGTCCCGGTCGGGGCCGTACGCGATGACCTTCGCCAGCATCGGGTCGTAGAGGGAGCTGACCTCCGTGCCCTCGCTGAGCCCGGAGTCCGTGCGCACCCCGTCGCCCGCGGGCTCGCTCAGGGCGAGGACCGTGCCGCCGGACGGCAGGAAGCCGCGGGCGGGGTCTTCCGCGCAGAGGCGGGCCTCGACCGCGTGGCCGGTCAGCGTGATGTCGTCCTGGGCGAAGCCGAGCGGCTCGCCCGCGGCGACCCGCAGCTGCCACTCCACCAGGTCCAGGCCCGTGACCAGCTCGGTCACCGGGTGCTCCACCTGGAGGCGGGTGTTCATCTCCATGAAGCAGTACGCGGACGGGTCGTCGCCGGGGACGATGAACTCGACCGTGCCCGCGCCCCGGTACCCGCACGAGCGGGCCGCCTCGACGGCCGCCGCGCCCATCGCCGCGCGGGTCTTCTCGTCGAGCAGGACGCTGGGCGCCTCCTCGATGACCTTCTGGTGGCGGCGCTGGAGCGAGCACTCGCGCTCGCCCAGGTGCACCACGTTCCCGTGCGCGTCCGCGAGGATCTGGATCTCGATGTGCCGGGGGCGGTCGATCCAGCGCTCGACGAGCAGCGTGTCGTCGCCGAACGAGGCCCGGGCCTCGCGCCGCGCCGCCGCGATCTCGTCCTCCAGGACCGTCAGGTCGCGCACCAGGCGCATGCCCTTGCCGCCACCGCCCGCCGACGGCTTGAGCAGCACGGGAGCGCCCAGCTCGCGGGCCGCGTCCGCCAGTTCGGGATCGCGGCCGCCCGGGACCACCGGGACGCCCGCGGCCTGCACCGTCTCCTTCGCGCGGATCTTGTCGCCCATCAGCGCGATCGCGTCGGCGGACGGGCCGATGAAGGCCAGGCCCGCCTCCTCGCAGGCCCGCGCGAACGCCGCGTTCTCCGCCAGGAAGCCGTAGCCCGGGTGCACCGCCTGGGCGCCCGTGGCACGCGCCGCCTCGACGATGCGCTCGGCCGACAGATAGCTCTCGGCGGCCGGCGGCGGGCCGATCCGAACGGCCTCGTCGGCCTCGCGCACGTGCCGCGCGTCGGCGTCCGCGTCGCTGTACACGGCCACCGAGCGGACGCCGAGCGCCCGCAGCGTACGGATGACGCGGACGGCGATCTCGCCGCGGTTGGCCACCAGCACGGTCTCGAACATCATTGTTCGCCTCTCCACACCACTGTTCGTCGACGTGGTCGTCGTGGTCGACGGGATCGTCGCGGTCGTCATCGCCGTCACATCCGGAAGACGCCGAAGCCGGGGGACTTCTCCGGCAGCGGTGCGTTGGCGCACGCGGTCAGGGCCAGGCCGAGGACCTGGCGGGTCTCCATCGGGTCGATCACGCCGTCGTCCCAGAGCCGGGCCGTCGCGTAGTACGCGCTGCCCTGCGTCTCGTACTGGGCGCGGATCGGGGCCTTGAAGGCGTCCTCGTCCTCGGCGGGCCACTCCTCGCCGCGCGCCTCCAACTGGTCCCGCTTGACGGTCGCGAGGACGGACGCGGCCTGCTCGCCGCCCATGACGGAGATCTTGGCGCCGGGCCACATCCACAGGAAGCGGGGGGAGTACGCCCGGCCGCACATCGAGTAGTTGCCCGCGCCGTACGAGCCGCCGATCACGACGGTCAGCTTCGGCACGCGCGTGCAGGCCACCGCGGTGACCATCTTGGCGCCGTGCTTGGCGATGCCGCCCGCCTCGTAGTCCCGGCCGACCATGAAGCCCGAGATGTTCTGCAGGAAGACCAGCGGGATGCCGCGCTGGTCGCACAGCTCGATGAAGTGGGCGCCCTTCTGGGCGGACTCGGAGAACAGGATGCCGTTGTTCGCCACGATGCCGACCGGGTGGCCGTGGATCCGGGCGAAGCCGGTGACCAGCGTCTGCCCGTACTCGGACTTGAACTCGTGGAACCGCGAGCCGTCCACGACGCGCGCGATGACCTCACGGACGTCGTACGGGGTGCGCGAGTCGACCGGCACCGCCCCGTACAGGCCCGCCGGGTCGACCTTCGGCTCGATCGCGGCCTGCGCCGACCACGGCAGCGGGCCGCGCTCGGGCAGCGTGGAGACGATGGAGCGGACGATGCGCAGCGCGTGCGCGTCGTCCTCCGCGAGGTGGTCGGTGACGCCGGAGACGCGGGAGTGGACCTCGCCGCCGCCCAGCTCCTCGGCGGTGACGACCTCACCGGTGGCGGCCTTCACCAGGGGCGGGCCGCCGAGGAAGATCGTGCCCTGGTTCCGCACGATCACCGCCTCGTCGCTCATCGCCGGGACGTACGCGCCGCCGGCCGTGCACGAGCCGAGCACCGCCGCGATCTGCGGGATGCCCGCGCCGGACATCCGCGCCTGGTTGTAGAAGATCCGGCCGAAGTGCTCGCGGTCGGGGAAGACCTCGTCCTGCATCGGCAGGAAGGCGCCGCCGGAGTCCACCAGATAGACGCACGGCAGCCTGTTCTCCAGCGCGACCTCCTGGGCGCGCAGGTGCTTCTTGACCGTCATCGGGTAGTACGTGCCGCCCTTGACGGTCGCGTCGTTGGCCACGATCACGCACTCGCGGCCGCTGACCCGGCCGATGCCGGCGATCACTCCGGCCGCCGGCGCCTGGTCCCCGTACATCCCCTCGGCCGCCAGCGGGGCCAGCTCCAGGAACGGGGAGCCCGGGTCGAGCAGCGTGTCCACCCGGTCGCGCGGCAGTAGCTTGCCGCGCGCGGTGTGCCGCGCCCGGGCCTTCTCGCCGCCGCCGAGCCGGGCCGCGGCGAGCTTGGCGCGCAGCTCCTCGCCGAGCGCCCGGTGCGCCGCCTCGTTGGCCCGCCACGCCTCCGACGCGGGGTCCGCCGCGCTCGTCAGCTCCGGTGCCTCGTGCATCCTGCGGTCCCCTCACCAAGTCCTGAGCAAGCTCTGGGCCAGTCCTGCGAAAGTTAATGAGCGTTAACCTGTTTCCTTCAGGTTAACGCTCGCTAACCTCCCTGTCTAGAATTACTTCCATGGCCACCAGAACCGACGCCCCCACGCGGCGTGAGCAGATCCTCAAGGAGGCCGCGCGGCTCTTCGCCGAGCGGGGTTTCCACGGCGTGGGGGTCGATGAGATAGGCGCCGCCGTCGGCATCAGCGGACCGGGCCTGTACCGGCACTTCGCGGGCAAGGACGCGATGCTCGCCGAGCTGCTCGTCGGCATCAGCGGACAGCTGCTCACCGGCGGCAGGCACCGGGTCGCCGAGGCGGGCCAGGGGCCCGACGCGCTGCTCGACTCGCTGATCGAGGGGCACATCGACTTCGCGCTCGACGACCGCGACCTGATCACGCTGCACGACCGCGAGCTCGACCGGCTGCGCGACACCGACCGCAAGCTGGTGCGCCAGCTCCAGCGCCAGTACGTGGAGCTGTGGGTGGAGGCGGTGCGCAAGGTCTACCCGGAGCTCGCCGAGCCTCACGCGCGCGTGGCGGTGCACGCGGTCTTCGGGCTGCTGAACTCGACGCCGCACCTGAGCCGCCCCGGTTCGCTGCCGGGCCGCGACGCCACGGCCGCGATGCTGCACAAGCTGGCGCGCGGAGCGTTCGCCGCTGCCGCACAGTGAGGTGAGGTGCGCCGCAGAGTGACGCGCATCTCTGGACGCTCCGGTGACTGGCCGGTAACGTTCTCTGAGCAAGCGCTTAGTCGTCGTATGAGGGCCGTCTGAGGCCGTAAAGGGAGTTCCCGTGCGCCGTACCGTTTTCAATGAGGACCACGAGGCGTTCCGGGAGACCCTGCGCGCCTTCATCGAGGCCGAGGTCGTCCCCCACTACGACGAGTGGTTCCAGGACGGCATCGTCCCGCGCGAGCTCTACGGCAAGATGGCCGAGCTCGGCCTCTTCGGGATCAACGTGCCGGAGGAGTACGACGGCGCGGGCATGGCCACCCACAAGTTCGAGGCCATCCAGTACGAGGAGACCGCCCGCGCGGGCGTCTCCTTCGGCGGCTCCGGCGTGCACGTGCTGCTCGCCCTGCCGTACATCAAGATGCTCGCCACCGACGAGCAGAAGAAGCGCTACCTGCCGAACTTCGTCTCCGGCGAGGAGATGTGGGCCCTCGCGATGACCGAGCCGGGCACCGGCTCCGACGTCGCGGGCATGAAGACCACCGCCAAGCTCTCCGAGGACGGCACGCACTACGTCCTCAACGGCTCGAAGACCTTCATCACCGGCGGCGTCCACGCCGACCGCGTCATCGTCTGCGCCCGCACCGCCGCTCCGACCGCCGAGGACCGCCGCTTCGGCATCTCCCTCTTCGCCGTCGACACCAAGTCCGAGGGCTACTCGATCGGCCGCAAGCTCGACAAGCTCGGCCTGCGCACCTCCGACACCGCCGAACTGGCGTTCGTCGACGTGAAGGTCCCCGCCGAGGACCTCCTGGGCGAGGAGAACAAGGGCTTCGGCTACCTCGGCACGAACCTCGCCTCCGAGCGCTGGGGCATCGCCTACGGCGCGTACGCGCAGGCCCAGGCCGCCGTGAACTTCGCCAAGCAGTACGTGCAGGAGCGCACCGTCTTCGGCAAGCCGGTCGCGACCTTCCAGAACACCAAGTTCGAGCTGGCCGCCTGCCAGGCCGAGGTGGACGCCGCGCAGGCCGTCGCCGACCGCGCCCTGGAGGCCCTCGACGCCGGTGAGCTGACCGCCGCCGAGGCCGCGTCCGCGAAGCTCTTCTGCACCGAGGTCGCCCACCGCGTCATCGACCGCTGCCTCCAGCTGCACGGCGGCTACGGGTTCATGAACGAGTACCCGATCGCCCGCCTGTACGCGGACAACCGTGTGAACCGCATCTACGGCGGCACCAGCGAGGTCATGAAGATGATCATCGCGAAGAACATGGGTCTGTAACCAGCCGCACACAGCTGCCCGATACAACTGATCACATGCATCAGGCACTCAAGGACCTCCTCGATCTGCTCGATCTCGAGCAGATCGAGGAGGACATGTTCCGCGGCCAGTCCCGGTCCGCCGTCGTCCCGCGCGTCTTCGGCGGACAGGTGGCGGCCCAGGCGCTGGTCGCCGCCGGGCGCACCGTTCCGGCCGACCGGCACGCCCACTCTCTGCACGCCTACTTCCTCGTGGCGGGCGACCCGGGCGCCCCGATCGTCTACACGGTCGACCGGATCCGCGACGGCCGCTCCTTCACCACGCGCCGCGTCGTCGCCGTCCAGCACGGCCGGCCGATCTTCCACCTCTCCGCGTCCTTCCAGACGTACGAGGAGGGACTCGACCACCAGGCGCCGATGCCGCCCGCGCCGGACCCCGAGTCGCTGCCCACGGCCGCCGAGCTGCTCCCGCGCTACGCGGACTCCGTGCTCTCGCCCGACGTGGTCGCCCGGATGCTGGAGGCCCGCGAGGCCGTCGACCTGCGTTACGTCGACGCGCCGCCGTTCGCCTTCGTCGGCAAGCCGCAGCCGCCGCGCTCCCAGGTCTGGTTCAAGGCCGGCGGCAAGCTCGCCGACGACCCGCTGCTCCACGTCTGCCTCGCCACGTACGTGTCGGACATGACGCTGCTCGACTCCGTGCTCCTCGCGCACGGGCGCGGCGGCTGGGCCGTCGGGGACGTCGTGGGCGCCTCGCTCGACCACGCGATGTGGTTCCACCGGCCCTTCCGCGCCGACGAGTGGCTCCTCTACGACCAGGAGTCGCCCTCCGCTTCCGGCGGGCGCGGCCTCGGCCAGGCCCGGATCTACACCCAGGACGGGGACCTCGCGATCACCGTCATCCAGGAAGGCGTCGTTCGCGTCCCGCGCTGAACGGACATACCGTTTCGTACATGAGCGACGTACGGGCGGAGCAGGCGAGCAGCACCGAGGAACCGGCCGGCGGCGAGAGCGTCTTCACCGTGATCGTCGCCGCGGCCGCCAACCTGGGCATCGCCCTCGCCAAGGCCGTGGCCGGCGTCATCAGCGGATCCAGCGCGATGCTCTCCGAGGCCGCGCACTCCTTCGCCGACACCGTCACCGAGCTGCTCCTGCTCACCTCGCTCAAGCGCAGCGAGAAGCCCGCCGACGAGGAGCACCCGCTCGGCTACGGCGGGGAGCGCTACGTGTGGGCGATGCTCGCCGCCGTCGCCACGTTCGTCGGCGGCGCCGTCTTCTCCCTCTACGACGGCATCCACACCCTGGTCGCGGGCGAGGACCTCGGCGACCCGCTCGTCTCCTACATCGTCCTCGCCGTCGCCTTCGTCCTGGAGGGCTTCTCGCTGCGGACCGCGGTGCGGCAGGCGCGGGGCGAGGCGGCCCGGGTCGGGGCGCCGTTCCGCCGGTACCTGCGGCGCACGCCGGACACCGCCGTGAAGGCCGTCGTCCTGGAGGACAGCGCGGCCCTCGCCGGTCTGCTGTTTGCGGCGGGCGGTCTGCTCGGCGGGCAGCTCACCGGATCGGGCGTGTGGGACGGCATCGCCTCGCTGTGCATCGGCGGACTGCTGCTGTGGGTGGCCTGGGTGCTCGGCCGGTCCAACGCGGAGCTGCTCGTCGGCCGGCCGCTGCCCCAGCAGGTCCGCGCCGAGATCCGTGAACTGCTGCTCGACGTCGAGCACGTCGAGGCCGTCCTCGAACTGACCACGCTGGTCCAGGGGCCCCGCGAGGCCCTCGTCGCGGCGAAGGTCGACTTCCGCGACGCGTCCACCGCCGCCCAGATCGAGTGGGCCTGCGAGGACGCGGCCCGGCGGCTGCGCGAGCGCTTCCCGTCGGTGCGGCGGGTGTACCTCGACCCGACGCCGGGGTTCGCCCAGCGCCGCTCCGAGGGGCTCAATCCCTGGTGATCCCAGGCCGAGATCGACCGCGCAGACCTGTGTCACGCATCACAATAATGCTTTATTATTTCCGCCATGGTCATGGGTACGGGTGCCGGTGCGGGCACGGACGAGCGACGTGAGCGGATTCTGCGGGCGGCCGCCGAGGTCCTCGCCGAGCGGGGTTTCGACGCCGGGCGGCTGCGGGACGTGGCCGGCGTCGCCGGGCTGTCCATCGGCTCGCTCCAGCACTACTTCGAGACCCGGGACGCCCTCTTCCGCGAGGCGTTCGCCTGGTCCATCGACGAGCTCGTCGCCCGCTGGCGGGCCGCGTCCGTCGACGCCCCGACCGCCTGGCGCCGCTTCGAGCTGCTCGTCCAGGCCCTCACCACCGACCCCGGGCTCACCCGGCGCTGCGCCACCTGGACCGAGTTCTGCGCCAGCGCCGCGCGCCGCGAGGAGCTGCGCGAGGGCGTGCGCCGGGTGCACGACGAGTGGCGGGGGCTGATCTCCGGGATCGTCCGGGACGGCGTCCGCGACGGCGAGTTCCGCCCGCCCGTGCCCGAGGACACCGCCATCGGCTCGCTCGTGGTCCTCGTCGACGGGCTCGACATGGCCGTCGCGGCGGGCACCGGGCTCACCGCCGAGCGGTACGCCGAGCTGCTCGTCGGCACCGCGCGCGCCGTGCTCGGCGTCTCCGACTGACCTGTTTTTGTACCGACCTGGCCGACCTGGCTGACCTGTAACGACCTGGCTGACCTGTAACGACCTGTACCAATCCAGTCCCTGCATCGACCCGTTCCCGGGGAGGGGCCGTCATGGCAGAGTTCCCGCACCTGTTCAGTCCACTGCGGATCGGTCCGGTGACCGTACGCAACCGCATCCTGTCCTCGGGGCACGACACCGTGCTCGTCGAGGACGGGGCCGTCACCGACGCGCTGGTCGCCTACCACGAGGCGCGGGCCGCGGGCGGCGCCGGGCTCATCGTCCTCCAGGTCTCCGGAGTGCACCCCTCCGCCCGCTACACCACCCATGTCCTGATGGCCACCGACGACGCCTGCGTCCCCGGGTACGCGCGGCTCGCCGACGCCGTCCACGCACACGGCACGAAGATCTTCGGGCAGCTCTTCCACCCCGGGCGCGAGATCCTGGAGTCCGCCGACGGCAGCGCGCCCGTCGCGTGGGCGCCCTCGGCGACGCCCAGCGAGCGCTTCCACGTCATGCCGCGCGCCATGACCGGGGCCGAGATCGAGGAGGTCCTCGACGGGTACGGGCAGGCGGCCCGGCGGCTGCGCGAGGCCGGGCTCGACGGGGCCGAGGTCGTCGCCAGCCACGGCTACCTCCCGGCGCAGTTCCTCAACCCCGAGGTGAACGTACGCACCGACGGCTGGGGCGGCGACGGCGCGGGCCGGCTGCGGTTCCTGCGCGAGGCGCTGCGCCGGGCGCGGGCGGCGGCGGGCCCGGACTTCGTCGTCGGCCTGCGCATATCGGGGGACGAGCTGAGCCACGACGGACTCGGCACCGAACTCGTCCTGGAGACCGTCGCCGCGCTCGACGCCGAGGGGCTCGTCGACTACGTGTCCGTGTGCGCGGGCAGTTCGGCCAGCCTGTCGGGCGCCCAGCACATCGCGCCGCCCATGTTCCACGAGGCCGGGTACGTGGCGCCGCTCGCCGCGAAGGTGAAGGCCGTCGTCGGCGTGCCCGTGATGGTCGCCGGGCGGGTCAACCAGCCGCAGGAGGCCGAGCAGATCGTGGCCGGCGGCCAGGCCGACGCCTGCGCCATGACCCGCGCCCTGATCTGCGACCCCGAACTCCCCGCCAAGGCCGAACAGGGCCGCGCCGAGGAGATCCGCGCCTGCATCGGCTGCAACCAGGCCTGCATCGGCCACTTCCAGCTCGGCTACCCGATCTCCTGCATCCAGCACCCCGAGACCGGGCGCGAACTCCGCTTCGGCACCCTGCCGTTGCTCACCCGGCGCAAGCGGGTCCTCGTCGTCGGCGGCGGGCCCGGCGGACTCAAGGCCGCCGCGGTCGCCGCCGCGCGCGGACACGACGTGGAGCTGTACGAGGCCGCGCGACGGGTCGGCGGACAGGTGCTGCTCGCCCAACTCCTGCCCGAGCGAGCCGAGTTCGGCGGGGCCGTCACCAATCTGGAGGGGGAGGCGCGGCGAGCCGGCGTACGGATCACGGTCGACGCGCCCGTCGACGCCGCCGTTCTCGACGCGCTCGCGCCCGACGCCGTCGTGCTCGCCACCGGGGCCCGGCCACGCCGACCGCGCCTCGAACTGCTCGACGATCCCGTGGTGTTGGACGCCTGGCAGGTGATCCAGGGGGCCGTCGTGCCGCGCGGGCGGATCGTCGTCGCGGACTGGCGCGGCGACTGGATCGGGCTCGGCGTGGCCCTCCAACTCGCGGGCCAGGGGCGGAAGGTGACCCTGTGCGTCACCGGCTTCGCCGCCGGGGAGCACCTGCAGCAGTACGTACGCTCGGCACTGCTCGCGCGCGCCGTGCGGGCCCGGATCGACATCGTGCCCAACGTGCGCCTCTACGGGGCCGACAGCGACACCGTGTACCTCCAGCACACGCTCACGGAGGAACCCGTGCTCGTCGAAGGGGTCGCCGGGGTGGTGCTCGCCCAGGGGCACGAACCGGTCGACGAGTTCGCGCCCGAAGGGGAGCACGTTTTCGCCGTCGGGGACCGGGTCGCGCCGCGCACCGTCGAGGAGGCGGTCCTCGACGGGCTGACCGTGGGCGCGGCGCTGTGATCCGGTGCCGTCAGTCCCCGAGCAGGCCCGCCGCGTTCAGCAGGTACGCCGTCATCGGGTCGTAGTGGCGCGGGCTCGTCACGTGGTCGTCCAGCGGGACCGTCACCTGCATCGTGCCCTCGGCCTCGCCGACGAACAGCGCCGGGTCGTTGGAGTCCGCGTAGCCCACCGAGTCCAGGCCGCGCTGGGCCGCGCAGCCCGCCCAGCCGTGGTCGGCGACGACCAGGTCGGGCAGCGGGCGGCCCTCGCGCTCCAGGCCGTCCAGGATGCGGGTCATCGGGTCGGGGGAGTGGGTGTGCCACAGCGTCGCGCCGCGCTCGAGCACCGCGACGTCCGCGAACTGGAAGACCATGCCCTCCTCCGTGGCCAGGCCCTCGGGGATCACCATGATCTCGCAGCCCGCCGCGCGCAGGGCCGCGGCCGTCGCGCGGTGCACGTCGAGGAGACCGCCGGGGTGGCCCGTCGCGAACAGGACGCGCTGGCGGTCCTCGGCCGCCTTGTGCAGGCGGGCCGCCATGCGCTCCAGCGCGTCGACCGTCAGCTCCGGGTCGATCGTGTCCTGGCCGTACCGGTGCTCCGGGTCGTCCACGACGCCGCAGCGCTCCGCCATCACCGCGAGGACGTCCTGCTCGTCGCTCCAGCGGTCACCGAGCTCCAGCCCCAGCCAGAAGTGGCGGTCACCGTTCGCCAGCTTGCGGTAGTGGGAGAGGTTGTTCTCCCGGGGCGTGGCCACGTCGCCGGCGATGCGGGTGCGGACGAGGTGGGCGGTCAGGGCGGCGCGGCTGGGTGTATCGCTGGGGATCCCGGGTATCGGCATGGGTCCATTGTGCCGGTGGTCGCTGTGGGGCGTTGATCGATTTCGCAGGGTGGGCTTCGGGCGGGCGGGATGCGGCCACGGGAGGGGCGCTCAGGTCGCGTCGCGGGCCGCGGGCCGGTGGGGCGTCTCGCGCAGTTCCCCGCGCCCCTGAAATGCAGACCCTTCGGGTCGCATTCCCGGTCAAGGCGCGGCGAAGCCGCAGCTTTTCAGGGGCGCGGCGCTGTGCCTATGACAGATGCCGCAGCGCGAACCACAGTTCCATGCGGATGTCCGGGTCGTTCAGGTCCGCGTTCAGGAGGTCCGCGCAGCGGGTGATGCGCTGGCGGACCGTGTTGCGGTGGATGTCGAGGGTCAGCGCCGTGGTCTCCCAGCTGCCGTGCACGGAGAGCCATGTGCGCAGGGTCTCCAGGAGCGCGGGGTGGGGGAGGAGCGGGGCCAGGGCGGGGGGCGCGGCGCCGTCGGGGCGGTGTTCGGCGAGGGAGGAGCGGGTCGCCCGGGCGCGGGCCAGCGCGTTCGCGGCCTGCGCGTCGGCGAGGGGGAGGTCGCCCGGTGACACGGCGGCGCTGACGCCGAGCGCGCAGCCTTCGTACGGGGAGACCTCCTGGTCGGCCGGGACGAGGGCGCGGGTCAGGGCCCCGTCCGTGGCGACGAGCGGAGTACCGAGATCGGGGGCGGGGGAGGACGCCCCGTTCACCCAGGCGTGGACGACCTTCCAGCGTCCGGGCCCGAGCAGCCCCGCGGCGGTGACGTCCCGCTCCGTCCCGAGCAGCAGCCCCACGAGCGCGGCCGTGCGCTGCGTGTCGTCGGCGGAGCGGTGGGCCCCGGCGAGGAGGGAGAGGAGCACGACCGCCGCCCCGGCGATCGTGTGGTCGCCGGACGCGCGCGAGGGCGCCGCGAGCCCGAGGGCCCCGCCCCCGCTCAGCGCGTACGCCGAAAGATGCAGCTCCCCGACGGTGTCCGCGGCGGACGCGGGCGCGGGCAGCAGCCGGCTGGTGCGCGGCCGCACCACATCGGTCAGGGCGGACAGCGCGGCGGCCGCGCGCATGGGCGGCCGCGGCCCGGCACTCTCCAGCTCGGCCCCGTCCGCGGTGACGGCCACCGCGTAGCCCCCGGTCCGCTGCGCGAGCCGGCTCAGCACCGCCCGTACCGGATCGGGCCGCGCGGCCGCGGAGGCCAGCGCCTGCTGCGCCTCGGTGACCCGGCGCAGCTCGGCGTGCCGGGCCTGCGCCATCAGTTCCCACACGGCCCGCGCGATCCCGCTGAACGTGATGTCCGGTGGCACCTCCACCAGCGGCAGCCCGTGCGCGTCGCAGGCCGCGACGAGCGCGCGCGGCACCGTGTCGTGGACCGGCGCGACACCGAAGCCGAGGGCGACGGCCCCGCCGGCGACGACCCGCGCCGCGTACGTGTCGAAGCTCGTGCCGGCGTCGAAGGCGTCCT
Organism: Streptomyces sp. NPDC050145; assembly: GCF_044460245.1. Classification (NCBI taxonomy): domain Bacteria; kingdom Bacillati; phylum Actinomycetota; class Actinomycetes; order Kitasatosporales; family Streptomycetaceae; genus Streptomyces; species Streptomyces sp. NPDC050145. The sequence goes on from NZ_JBITJS010000004.1 coordinate 319,673, forward strand.
CGCCCGCCTGCACTCCGGCTGTGAGAAGCAGCTCACCGCCGAGCAGATAGGGCCGCGGGTCGGGCAGCTCGGAGGTGTGCGCGCCGTGCACCGGGACGTCGGCCGCGTCGGGCCCCGCGATCTGGCGAAGTCCCAGGTCGGCGCGGGCGAGCAGCGCGGCGAGCGGAACGCCCGAGGTGGGGGGAGCGGGCACCGTCACGGTGGATGATTCCTCTACTCGTACCGGGTGAAGTAGATGAAACTTACACTTCAGTGTTGCTTTTCGGCCACTTACATTCATGAGGCAATGAACCGGTGGGTGCGGGTACGGGCGGATGTCCCCGCTGCCGAGGTGGCCCTCTCTCAGGGCCCGTGAGCCGGACCAACCCAGCACGACACGCCACCGAGGTGTGCAAAGGAGGTCGTCCATGGCCGTCGACTACGTAGTGATCGTCGCCTATCTGGCCGGCATGCTGGCCATGGGCTGGTGGGGCATGCGCCGCGCCAAGTCCAAGAGCGACTTCCTGGTCGCGGGCCGCAGGCTCGGCCCCGCCATGTACTCCGGCACGATGGCCGCGATCGTCCTCGGCGGCGCCTCCACCATCGGCGGCGTCGGCCTCGGCTACCAGTACGGCCTGTCCGGCGCCTGGATGGTCTTCACCATCGGCCTCGGCATCCTCGCCCTGTCGCTGTTCTTCTCCGCGCGCATCGCCCGGCTGAAGGTCTACACCGTCTCCGAGATGCTCGACCTGCGCTACGGCGGCCGTGCCGGCCTCATCTCCGGCATCGTCATGTGGGCGTACACACTGATGCTCGCGGTCACCTCGACCATCGCGTACGCCACGATCTTCGACGTCCTCTTCGACGTGCCGCGCACCCTCGCGATCGTCATCGGCGGCACCATCGTCGTCGCGTACTCGACGCTCGGCGGCATGTGGTCCATCACGATCACCGACATGGTGCAGTTCGTCGTGAAGACCATCGGCGTGCTGATCATCCTGCTGCCCGTCGCCGTCGTGAAGGCGGGCGGCTTCAGCGAGATGAAGGAAGCGCTGCCCACCTCGTACTTCGACCCGCTGGGCATCGGCGGCGAGACGATCTTCACGTACGTGCTGATCTACACGTTCGGCATGCTCATCGGCCAGGACATCTGGCAGCGCGTGTTCACCGCCCGCAACGACAAGGTGGCCCGCTGGGGCGGCACCGTCTCCGGCGTCTACTGCCTCGCCTACGCGATCGGCGGCGCCGTCATCGGCACCGCGGCCAAGGTCATGTACCCGACCGGGCTCGGCACCGCCGACGAGGCCTTCGCCCGCATCGTCAAGGACGAGCTGCCCGTCGGCGTCCGCGGCCTGGTCCTGGCCGCCGCGCTCGCCGCCGTCATGTCGACCTCGTCCGGTGCCCTCATCGCCTGCGCCACCGTCGCCAACAACGACATCTGGAAGCGACTGCGCGGGCTGCCCGCCGACAGCGGCGACGGCCATGACGAGGTCAGGGGCAACCGCCTGTTCATCCTCGTCATGGGCGCCGCCACGATCGTCACCGCGATCGCCCTGAACAACGTCGTCGAGGCGCTCACCGTCGCCTACAACCTGCTCGTCGGCGGCCTCCTCGTGCCCATCCTCGGCGGCCTGCTGTGGAAGCGCGGCACGGCCGAGGGCGCCCTCGCCTCCATCGCCGTCGGCGGTCTCGCCGTCGTCGGCCTGATGTGGCACTACGGCATCCTCGCCAACGAGGCCGTCTACTACGGCCTGGCCGCGTCCCTCGTCACCTATGTGGTCGTCTCCCTGGCCACGAAGGCCACCGACGCCGCCGTCCTCGCCAACTGGCGCGACCGGCTCGCCGGCCGCGGCGGCGAGAGCGAGACCCCGGAGGCGGCCTCCGTGGCCGTGTCCCAGTAACCCACTCCGCAATCCGCTGACCCGCGTTCGAAAGAAGGCATGCGCGCCATGAACAGCAACGAGACGCCCCGCGTTCCCAACGGCCCCACCGGCGCCGTCGGCCCGGTCGACTCCTCCCGTATCCCGCGGTACGCGGGCCCGGCCACGTTCGCCCGCCTGCCCCGCCTCGACGAGGTCGGCACCGCCGATGTCGCCGTCGTCGGTGTCCCCTTCGACACCGGCGTCTCCTACCGGCCCGGCGCCCGCTTCGGCGGCAACGCCATCCGCGAGGCCTCCCGCCTCCTGCGCCCCTACAACCCGGCGCAGGACGCGTCCCCCTTCGCGCTCGCCCAGGTCGCCGACGCCGGTGACATCGCGGCCAACCCGTTCAACATCAACGAGGCCGTCGAGAGCATCGAGGCCGCCGCCGACGACCTGCTCGGCTCCGGCGCCCGCATGATGACCCTCGGCGGCGACCACACCATCGCGCTGCCGCTGCTGCGCTCCGTCGCCAAGAAGCACGGCCCGGTCGCGCTGCTCCACTTCGACGCGCACCTCGACACCTGGGACACGTACTTCGGCGCCGAGTACACCCACGGCACCCCGTTCCGCCGCGCCGTCGAGGAGGGCATCCTCGACACCTCCGCGCTCTCCCACGTCGGCACCCGCGGCCCGCTCTACGGCAAGCAGGACCTCACCGACGACGAGAAGCTCGGCTTCGGCATCGTCACCTCGGCGGACGTCTACCGCCGCGGCGCCGACGAGGTCGCCGACCAGCTGCGCCAGCGCATCGGCGACCGCCCGCTGTACATCTCCATCGACATCGACTGCCTCGACCCGGCCCACGCCCCCGGCACCGGCACCCCCGAGGCCGGCGGCATGACCTCCCGCGAGCTCCTGGAGATCCTCCGCGGCCTCTCCTCCTGCAACCTGGTCTCCGCCGACGTCGTCGAGGTGGCGCCCGCGTACGACCACGCCGAGATCACGGCCGTCGCCGCCTCGCACACCGCGTACGAGCTGACGACGATCATGTCCCGCCAGATCGCCTCCGCGCGCGGTGAGTAACACTTGACGGGTGCGGGTGCGTCGTGGCTGGTCGCGCAGTTCCCCGCGCCCCTGAAATGCAGGCGCTTCGCGTCGCATTTCCCCGATAGAGGCTGAACGGCGAAGCCGTTCGCCTCCAGGGGCGCGGGGAACTGCGCGACCAGCCCCCACCGGCCCGCAGCCGCGACTCGACCGAACCCCCTACGGCGAGCCCGCGCAGACCCGACCCACCCGCGGAGGCGGAACCGCATGACGCACGACCACGACCTGGAACTGACGCCGACCGCCGCGCAGACCGAGGCCGCGCTCAACCCACCCGCGGGACGCAACGGCGGCGACCTGGTCGTCGAGACGCTGCACGGCCTCGGCGCGTCCACCGTGTTCGGCCTGCCGGGACAGCACGCCCTCGGCATGTTCGACGCGCTGCGCCGCTCCGACCTGCGCTACGTCGGACTCCGCATCGAGAACAACGCGGGGTTCGCGGCCGACGCGTACGGCCGGATCACCGGCGAGGTGGCCCCGCTGCTGCTCTCGACCGGCCCCGGCGCGCTCATGTCGCTCGCCGCGCTGCAGGAGGCGGCCGCCGCCTCCGCGCCCGTGCTCGCCATCGGCAGCCAGGTGCCCGTCGCCGGGCTCGGCGGCGGCCGGCACGGCTATCTGCACGAGCTGCGCGACCAGCAGGCCTCCTTCCGGGACGTGGTCAAGTCCGTCCACACCGTCCGCACCGCCTCCCAGATCCCGTCGGCGATCGCCGCGGCCTGGGAGTCGGCGCTGACCGCCCCGCACGGCCCGGTCTGGGTCGAGATCCCGCAGGACGTGCTCCTCGCCCCGACGACGCTGCCCGTCGTCACCGCGATGGACGCCACGCCCCGCGACCTCGTGCCCCGCCCCGAGCTGACCGCCGTCGCCGCCGACCTCCTCGCGAAGGCCGAGCGCCCGGCGATCATCGCGGGCGGCGGCGTCGTGCGCTCCGACGCCGCGGGCAAGCTGCGCGCGCTCGCCGAGCGGATCGACGCCCCCGTCGTCACCACCTTCGGCGGCAAGGGCGCCTTCCCCTGGGAGCACCCCCTGTCTCTCCAGTCCTGGCTGGAGGACCGCCACACCACCGACTTCCTGGAGGACGCCGACGTCCTGCTCGTCGTCGGGTCCGGACTCGGCGAACTCTCCTCGAACTACCACACGTTCGCCCCGCGCGGCCGCGTGATCCAGATCGAGGCCGACGCGGGCAAGCTGGAGTCCAACCACCCCGCGCTCGGCATCCACGCCGACGCCCGCCTCGCCCTCCAGGCCCTCGCCGAGACGGTCCCCGAGCGCACCGACGCCACGGCGCCCGCCCGGGTCGCGGCGGTCCTGAGCGCCGTACGCGAACGAATCGACGCACAGGAACTGACCCTGGAACAGCAGGTGTTGAGGTCGGTCCGGGAAGCGCTCCCGGCCGGCTCGCCCTCCTTCTGGGACATGACGATCCTGGCCTACTGGGCCTGGTCCGCCTGGCCCGGAGCCATGCACTCCGCACAGGGCGCGGGCGGCCTCGGCTACGGCTTCCCGGCGGCGCTCGGCGCGGCCGTCGCCGACCCCACCCGGCCCGTCCTCGCCGTCTCCGGCGACGGCGGCGCCCTGTACTCGATCGCCGAGCTCGCCACCGCCCGCCAGCACGACCTCGACGTCACCTGGCTGATCGTCGACGACGGCGGCTACGGCATCCTGCGCGAGTACATGACCGACGCCTTCGGCCAGGCCACCGCCACCGAGCTGAGCCGCCCCGACTACGTGGCCCTCGCCGAGTCCTTCGGCGTCCCGGCCGTCCGTACGAGCCCCGAGGCGCTCCGCGACGACCTGGCGAAGGCCCTGTCCGCACCGGGCCCGCACGTGGTGGTGCTCCCGGCCCTGCTCCGCATGTTCGCCCCGACGCACCTGGGATGATGGAGAACTCTGTGATGACGACGACCGTGGCCTGCGCCCAGCTCGCCCTCCACGTGGGCGATGTGGCGGCGAACCTCGCCGCCGCCGAGGAGGCGATCGAGGCCGCCGCGAACGCGGGCGCCCGCGTCGTCGTCCTCCCCGAACTCACCAACAGCGGCTACGTCTTCGAGTCCCCGGCCGAGGCCCGCGCCCTCGCCGAGCCCGTGGACGGCCCGACCGTCGCCGCCTGGTCCGCCGCCGCCCGCCGGCACGGCGTGACCCTGGTCGCGGGCCTCGCCGAGCTCGACGAGGCGGACCAGGTCCGCAACTCCGCGGTGGTCATCGACCCGACCGGAACCGTCCGCGCCGTCTACCGCAAGGCCCATCTCTTCGGCACGGAGAAGGAGTTCTTCGTCCCCGGCGACGAGCGCCCGCCCGTCGTCGACATCGACGGCGTCGGCCGCGTCGGCGTCATGGTCTGCTACGACCTCGAGTTCCCCGAGTGGGTCCGCCTCGCCGCCCTGGCCGGCACGGACCTCCTCTGCGCCCCGGTCAACTGGCCCCTGTTCCCCCGCCCCGAGGGCGAGCGCCCCGCCGAGGCCGTCCGCGTCCAGGCCGACGCCGCCGTGAACCGCATGTACGTGGCCGCCTGCGACCGCACCGGCGACGAGCGAGGCGTCTCCTGGACCGGCGGCTCGATCATCACCGACCCCGACGGCTTCCCCCTGGCCGGCCGCACCCCGACCGACGGCCCCACCCTCCTCCTCGCCCCCTGCGACCTCCCCGAGGCCCGCGACAAGCGCCTCGGCGACCACAACGACGTGTTCGGGGACCGGAGGCCGGAGCTGTACGGCTGATGCCGCGGGGCTGCCCATGTCAGGGTCAGCGAGTGTGCCCGGGCCCGTACTCCGGCGCGGCCCTGACCAGCTGCTCGGCGACGTCGGCGAGCCAGGCACTCGGGGCGTACGGTGCCGGTGGATCGACCTCCATGCCGAGCTCGGCCAGAGCGGACGCACAGTCGGCCTCGTCCAGGTCGAGTGCCAGCAGCTCGTGGATTTCCCCTGTGAGTCGGGCCACGAGCTGGGCCTCGGTCCCGGTGACGTAGTCAGCCACTGCGGCCCCGTGGCTGTCGAACTCGTCAGGCATGTCCTGTGAGAACCAGCCGCCGAGAAGCTGCGCCAGTTCAGGAAACCGAGCGTGCCACTCCCAGCGGGTGGCAGGCTGGGACGGTGGCGGCACCGCTCCCTCTTCGATGCTGCGCTTGATGTGGTCGGCGACGAGGAAGAGCCATGCCTGGATGTCCGGTTCTGGCAGGCCGACGTCGGGCACCGGATAGAACTCGCCGAGCCGGAGACGGAGTCGGCCAGGCGGATTGCGGGCGTAGTCGCGTACCTGGGACTCGGCGATGGCCAGGGACCAGGGACGGGTGTTCCAGGTGTGGCGAAGGTAGGCAGTGAGCGCGAGACTCGGAGCTTGCTCCGTGTCGTCGGCAGGCTGCCCCAGGTATGCGCGCATGACCTGGTCCAACTCGCCGTAGCGCTGGTCGTGTTCAAGAGGATTCATCGGCATGACGGTCGGCTCTGGTCCCTAGACGTAGATCGGGAAGGTGGCGTGCACGACGAACCCGTGCGGGCTTGACGGCTCTCGTCGGAGAATCACCCGAGCAGCACGCACATCGACGGGTTCACGCCCGGCAAGCATCATCGCTTGCAGCAGAACGCGGCCGACGGGATCCGGTCGGGAGAGCCACGCCGCCTCGATCGTCAGCCGGGGCCGAGCCGACTGGGCGAGCCATCGATGGATCGCCTGCTCGTTCTCGGTCACGACCTGTTGGGTAGCCCACTGGGCGGTCTCTCGATCGGGGTAGGACGAGCTGGCCGTTCGTACAGGTGGAGGAAGAGGCATGACTACCGCCTGGTCGGAGGAGGAGAGGACAGTTGCGTTCGGCTCCTGCTCAAAGTGGCCGTCGCCAGGAGGTGGACGAGCTTGGCCAGGGATTGGGCGCCGGCCGCATCGTGAGGGAACCGGCGTACCTGGAGGGGCCGGACCTCGTCGAGGAAGACATCGTCTTGGGCCAGGACGAAGCCCAGAGCCAGCAGAGCTGCACGACCGTTTCCGTCGTTGAACGGATGAAAGAAGCAGACGTCCAGGTAGGCGCGGGCGGCGCGGGAGGCAAGGGGGGTGCCGGCGCTTCTGTTCGTAGCCTGCGCGATGTGGACAGAGAACTCCTGCGCTGTGCGGTCGGACAGCCCGTAGCGCTCCTGCCCCCTCTTGGCGAAGGCGGGGAGGGTACGGAACGGAACATCAGCACGGTCCAGGAGTACGCGTTGCCACGCTGCCATGAGGTCGAAGTCGAGGGTATGGCCCGCCTTCGCATGCTGCTGTGCGAGGTGCCAGGCTTTGCGCACCCTTTCGGCGCGCCCGGAGTCTTCGGTTCGGCCCTGTGCGGCTGCTGCCGCGATCCCGTCGCGCAGAGGATGGACAGGGCCGGTCAGCTCCGGCGCGGCGCGATGCCAGGGTACGGCTTCGCGCACCATCAACCAGGCCTGAAGGTCGTCACGCACAGTGATTTCCGATGGCGTTGCGGGCGTGGTCGATGGCCGTCTGGTCGGGTGCGGTCCAGCTTTCGAACTCGCCGTCGACGATGTCGTCCGCCAGTTCCTCGGCCTCGGCCGAGGGCATTCCTGTCGATTCCAGGAACCACAGGAGAGCGGTGTTACAAGCGCCGCGCCACGTCTCTCCGGCATCTGTCCGTTGAACGACCAGCGTCACGAGGGGCGCGATCGCGCTCTCGCGCAGTCGCCGAACCGTCCCGGAGTCCGCCCCTGGGGCGGGGATGAACGGAGCGAAGGTCGCCGCCAGTTCCTCCAGCCAGGCCCGCCACTGCAGGAGTGCCTCCGTGTAGCGGACTGCCTGCTGGTCGAGATCGCCGGAACCGAGACCGCTGGGCGGGAGCTGCCGGATGACAGCCCCTGAATCCGGGTACTCGTCCGTCGCGGTGAACCAGCCGAACGCCCACGTGCCGTAGTGCTCGGCGAGCCCGCGTGCGACCGAATTGTCGGACCAGAGGCCGCGAGGGCGGCCCGACTCCGGATCGGGGGCGCCGATCACGGCACGGACCGTCTCTAGTGCCTGATCCGGGTCGAAGGGGTGACGACCAGGATCGACGTCCTGCCAGGTCATCGACGCTGGGTACCAGTGGCTATTGATCTTGACTCCAGGCTTGCAGGTTCGTGAGCGGCGCGGCTAGGACTGCGCGGGCATCGATGTCAGCACAACGAACGGAGGGTCGAGCGACGGGTCGTACTTGAGGATCGTTCTCACTCCCTTGACGGGGATTGCCTTGGCGTCCAGCCCTTTGTTCTTGAAGCCCTCATTGTTCACATTGTTGGGCTGCTTCGTGACGCTCCGTCCGCTGTCTTCTCCGTTCGGGGCATCCACAGAGAGCGGCAGCTTGGAATCCCGATTCGGATCCGCCAACCAGTCTTTGATCTTTGTGGTGTTCTGATCGACGTTGTACTGAGTCAGCTCCTGCGCACGCTCGATCGTCGGGAAGGTGGACGCACCTCCGATGGAAGGCTTGCCGTGAGGCCATGAGGGGGTGGGTGGATCGCCCTGGTCGCGTAGGCGCTGAGCAAGTTGGAGGTCGGTCTTTCCTACGTGCTTGTCGAGAGTGTGACCGCCGTCGAGCCATTCATCGCTCGCCAGATCCACGCGGTAGACATGGTTCTTGGAGTCTTCGGGGTTCGTCCATTTGTGTTCATGCTTGAAATCGTTGAGCGCACGCGCTCCGAACGCCTCGGCTCGCGCCTGCTCGGCCGCGTACTTCGGTGCACTGTGGAACGCCTCGTCCAAAGGAGCCAAGAGCGCCGTGAGTTGTGGCGTAAGTGCATCCATTCGGCGGTTGTACGCCTCGACCACCGCGTTCAGAGCCGGTGTGTCGATGTTGAGAGTGGTTTCCGCGGCTACCTCCGCGCCACCCGTCACCACGCCTTTGATGAATCGACCGACGCCCTTCGCGCCCTCCTTGAGGTCCTTGAGGTCGACTCCGTCACTGAGGTCGACGTCGCCGAGCGCCTGCTTCACCGCCTTGAAGTAGATGTCCCACACCTTGCCGTTCAGTTCGACGGCGGCCTCCGCGTAATCGCGCAGCAGGTCGCTGACCTTCATGGCGGAGTCGTGGAGTACGGCCATGGCGGGGTGAGTGGCGGTCTGACTAGATCCGCTGTCGTGCTTCCACTCGTAGCCTGCTGTGGACTTTCCCCAAGCGGTGCTGCCCCACAGCGAACTGCAGAACTGCCGCATGGCGTCGTACCACTCACTGTTGCTCTGCTGAGTGATGCCACTGACGAGCCCGTCCAGGGTGCCCATCGTCATGCCCAGCGGCTTGGTCACGTCTGACCAAGCCTGTGAGAGCGAGTTCAGATAGTGCTGCTGAGGGAACGGATAGACCTCGGCAACCTTGCCCCAGCGGAACACTTGCTCAAGAAGCGGACGGATGACGTGCCAGGCCACGTCCGGGATCCATTCCAGGATGGAACGGATGAAGTCGTCGCCACCGTCGTCGTCCCCCCACTGCAAGTCAGGTACGGGCTCGTACTTTGGAGGCTTGTCGATCACCACGGGGGGCGGCTGGATCTGGGCTCTGGTCTGGCCAGAAGGGTCGTTCGCTGCTTCGGCTTTGGAATAGTTGTTCGCGGTAGTTGCGAAACCGACTGCTGCACCTCCGACACTGGCGACGGACTTCGCCCACACCTCCGTGAAGCGATTCCCGACCTTCACGTACTCGGTTGCGAAGGCGCGTGCAGCAGTGCCGTATCCACCTGCGTCCGGGTACTCCTTGAGCGCGGTGAGCAGGTCTTTGGCACCCTTGTCGAAGCTGGTCTGCTGACCCGAGAATCCACCCGCCACCTGGTGCAGGGTGGACGGCTTGACATCGATGGTGCCGCCACCCTGTGGCTGCGCTGGGGTCGGGCCAGCCATCAGACGCCTCCCCAGCCGCGCACCACAGCACGGTGTGCGGCCGCGTAATTGACGTGGCCTGTGGTCGCGACCTCGTGGAGCCACTTCTGCGACGCCTGTAGGTCCTGAGCGGATCTGTCCCATTCATCGAGCTTGTCGACGAACGCTTCCCGGGCCTCGCCGCTCCACGACAGAACGACCGGCTCGACGCGCTCGTACAGGTCGTCGAGCCTCTTGTTGAGCTGCTTGAGGATGTCCTCCAGGTCGCCGGACAGCTGCTGGAGAGTGGTCAGTTTCACGGTTATGTGGTCGTCGTCGGAGTTCGATGGCATGCGTTCCCCCGGAATTTAGGTCGTGGCGTGAACTTTTGGCGCGGGCCGCACCGATCAGAAGCCGTCGAGACTGCTCGTCGGCCGTAGTTCGGGTGTTGCGCCAGCAGGGTTCGGCGTGGACAGCCGGTCGACAGCGCCGCCGATGTCAACTTCGATGCTGCGCATCCGAGCCAGAACGTCCAGCTCTCTTTCGGTAAAGCCGTCCCGGCTCATGCGCACTGCCGATTCGATGAGCTTCATGACCTCGCGAATGCGTACCGCGTCCTCGGCTGCGGCGCGATGGAACTTCCGGTACGCGGCGCCGGCCGGGCTCTGCCAACCCGCTTCTATGGCATCCACGATCGCGTCCATGCGCTGGACCTGGCGAGTCAGGTACTCCTGCATGCCATCGAGGTCATTCGCCAGTTTGGTGAGGTCCTCGTGTTTGGCCCGAAGGTCCTTCGCGTTCTTTTGGCTGGTCAATGCCTGTCCCCGCCCCTCCCCGTTGCGGTGGTGATCTCTGTGTCGTGCGGTACAGATCTCGCACACCTGAGCCTATCTGGCCTTGTCGGGGCTTCAGGTAACGGGGTTCAGCCGCTCCCATCTGGCAAAACCCGGACATACTGCAGCCAGCTCGAGTTGGCGTAGCCAGGCAAGCAATGAAATTCCGGTGTGGTTCTACGCGGCCTTGCCTCCGCCCACCGCGCGGATCCGGTCCGTGAGTTCGTGGAGGGCTGGAGGCGGAGTGCCGATGGAGTTCTGTGTGCGTGCTGCGACCTACCCAGTCCCGCGACAAGCGCCTCGGCGACCACAACGACGTGTTCGGCGACCGGCGGCCGGAGCTGTACGGCCATCAGTGACCGGAGCGGAGGCCTCCGGCCTTGATCGCCGAGACGAACGACGACCAACTAGGGGAGTCGAAGAGCACGGCCGGGCCGGCGGGGGACTTGGAGTCACGTACGGGGACGCCCGTCGCGTATCCGTCCAGGACTTCGACGCAACTGCCGCCCTCGTTGCCGCTGTAGGTCGATTTGCGCCAACCGCGCAGTGCAGAGGCGTCGGGGATGGTGTGTTCAGTCACGGTGTCCGAATTCCTTTGCTGTTGCCCTCATCAGAGCCAAGGACTCCTTGAGCGGCATCGCGTCGCCCAGCGCGAGATCGTAGACGCCTTCAAGGCGGTCGACCACGGCGGGGGAGTCGTGGATTTTGCCTACCTGGATGCCTTCGGAGTACGCCACAGGTGGCTGATCCTCGAACTTGAGCAGGGTCAGCATGCTCTGCATCAAGGGGTGGACACCCAGCCCGAAGGGCAGCACGTGGACGCGTACGCGCCCTGACTCCACCAGCCTTACGACGTGGAGCAGTTGTTCGGCCATGACATTCGGCCCGCCTACCACTCGACGTAGCACAGCCTCGTCGAGCGCGGCCCACACCACCGGTGTTACCGGATCCCCGAGGATCTTGGCCCGCTCAAGGCGTGTGACAACGAGCCTGTCACATTCCGCTTCACTCACAGGAGGGAACGACGTGCTCAGAACCGCACGTGCGTACCGTTCCGTCTGAAGAATGCCGGGGATGAACGACAGGGCGAACTCCCTGATCATCGTCGCCTGTTGTTCGAGGTGAAGGGCCGCCTCGAAGTACTCCGCGACAGCCCTGTCGCCGTCCGGCAGGAAGCTGCTCAGCACGTTTCCCGTGTTCAGCGCCCTGTCCAGCCGCCGTGCGTCCTCTTTCGACGGGATGCGCCGTCCCGCCTCGATGTGCGAGATGTGCGAACGGGTCATGACCGCAGCTGTGGCCACCTCTTGCTGGGTCATGCCCACCGCTTCGCGCTGCGCCTTGAGCCATTCCCCGTAGACGTTGTTCATCGTCAACTCCCGTGCGACAAATGCCTTGTCACCTCTGGCCCCCTGGCGAGCCTAGCCCGGACCGTCTCACTCTGTGAGTGGATCGCTACACAGCGATGTCCATGCGCGTCGACCTGCCCTCGGGCATGGAAGACCCCCGCGACCGCTAGCGACGGCCCGGGGGCGTGGCCCTCAACTCCCAAGAAAGTTGAAGACGTGTTGCACGCTATCGCCTGTCTGATCGAGCCGCTGCTCCGGCTCGTGTGGCCTGCCTCCGGGCGGCATCGGAGCCAGTGTCAGGAGGACGTTGACGCGCCAGCCGTACGCGTCCCTGCCCCGCCGGCCGGCCGTCCAGTACCTCACGCCGGCCCCCTCCGCGGTGAGGACTCCCGACTCGTCCGCCCCTACCTGCTCGCCCATGAGCGACGGAGCCGAGCCCAATTCCAGGAGTCGGCCAGGATTCAGCGTGCCCGGCGCCGTGCCCTCTGGCTCGCCACGCACGGCGTGGACGTGGGCCCACGGCGTATCCACGGCGTGGAGGTGGCCGCGTGATTTTCCACAGCAGCCACGCGACGGCAACCGAACGGCCCCGGCTGTTGCCCTGGTCCGGCCTCGACGGGCGCGCGTGCTACCTCGTCACCGACCGGTCCGGCACCAGCCGCCTGTCCCGTATGGCCGACGACGCCGAGTCGGTCCAGCTCGACATGGCCGGCGAGCTGCTCGAACACGCCGCCGACCTCATCGACGACGCCCGCACCACACACCCCCAACTCCGCTATCTGGCCCGCCGACTGGTCGAGTCGCTGCGCGACGTACACCGAGTCGCGCTGAGCCGCGGCGCGCGCCTCCCCGAATTCAATGACGACGACGCAGTCGTCGAGGAGCAGGGCGACCGCTGACTCTGCGGCAGACCGACGTCCGGGGCCGCGACGGGCAGCCCTGGATGGACGTCGACGACACGGCGCACCCCCGACCTGACGGTTTCGCGTGATGGTGGCATCCTTGGCCGGTGTTCTCATCCGATCACGTGGGCGCTGTGTTCTTCGACGTCGATGGCACCCTCGTCCCAGGTACGAGTTCGTCGGTCTTTCTGGCTGGCTTCCTTGGCCATCGGGACGAGTTGACCAAGGCCGAGGATGCCTACGCCTCTGATGTCCTGGACAACCGGCAGGTCTCCGAGCTTGATGCCGAGGGCTGGGCGGGGGTTCCCGAAGATCAGGTCTCTGGCTGGCTCGATGGGCTTCCCTTGGTCTCCGGCATCACGGAGACCGTGGCCTGGTGCCGGCAGAACGGGTTGGTGCCCGTGCTGGCAACCCTCGCCTGGTCGCCAGTCGGCAGCTACCTGACTGACCGCTTCGGCTTCCACGCGTTCAGCGGGCCTCGACTGGAGACCGCCGACGGCCGGTTCACGGGCCGGGTCGCCCGTCACTTCGACGAGTACGACAAACGAGATTTCGCCCTTGCCCAGGCGCGAGAGCTGGGACTGGCTCCCCACTCGTGCGGGGCAGTCGGAGACAGCCGCTCCGACCTGCCACTGTTCGCATCTGTCGGGTTGAGCGTGGCGTTCAATGCCTCGGCAGGAGCGCGCGAGGCGGCGACCTGCACGGTGGACGACAACGACCTGCGGGGCGTGCTTCCCGTCTTGACCCGCCTGGTCACAGCCGCTCGGTGATGGCTGCGACCAACACAGTCGCCTCGTAACGAACCGCGAACTTGTCGTACCTCGTGGCCACAGCCCGGTGCCTTTCAAGACGGTTGATGCCGAACTCGACGTCCGATGGCGGCCCAGGCGTGCTCGGCGTCGTGCGGGTGCCTGTCGTCCATCGACGCGCGTCCCCGTCCGTTCGTCGTGCGTGCGGTGTGCGGTCGCACCCGTCGTTCGCGTCCATCGTCTCCGATGCCACGATCGGGTGCGGTCCGCACACCGTCCGTCCGGCGCGAGCCCGACGGCCTCGCGGGGGGCCTAGTAGATCGACTCGACCCACTCCGGGTGGTCGATGAACGGGTTCCGGTTGTGCTGGTAGGTCGTGTAGATGACCTCGTTGCGGTTCTTCTCGAAGGCGTCCGGCGGGTCCTCCGCGCTCCACTTCTTCAGGACGGCGAGCTTGCCGATGTAGGGCGCGCTGCCGTTGTTCACCGACTCGTTGGGCTCCAGGTCGGCGAAGGCGTCGTCGCCCTCGTAGCGCACGGCCATGTAGAGGATCATCCGGGCGACGTCGCCCTTGACGGCGTCGCGCGGCTCGAAGGAGTCCGAGTCGGTGAGGCTGCCGCCGCCGTTCGGCACGGCGCTGCCGCCCTCGTCGAAGTCCTTGTTCCCGCGGATGGAGTTGACCGTCACGTCCTCGGGACGCAGGTGGTGCAGGTCGGTGCCGGGGCCGATGGTGGTGCCGAAGTCGCCGTGGGACTTGGCCCAGACGTGCTCCCGGTTCCAGTTGCCGGTGTTCCCGCCGCTGAGCGACTTGGCGCGGGAGACTCCGCTGTAGATCAGGATCACGTTGTTGCTGTTGTTCGGGTCCTGGTCGGTGGTCTTCAGGGCGTTCCAGACACCGTCGTAGGAGAGCTTGGTCTGGTTCTTGATGATCGTGTGCAGGGCGGCCTCGAGCTGGGGGCCGGTCTTGCCGAGCGCGTCCTGGTAGTAGGTGTCGTCGTAGGCGGTGGAGGCGTTCGCCGTGGCCGCGGTGGTCGTCGGCAGGGTCACTGCGGCGAGCACGGCGGCTGCCGCGAGCGCCAGTGTGCGTACGCGCGTTCCGGGCATGTGGGGTGTCCGTCCGTTCTACGCGGGTTGACTGCGGTCATCCGGAGGGTGACATGAACACGTAGAGAATGGGTGAACGAGACGGGGTGATCGTGTGCAGTCAAAACCACATGTCCGCGGCGATCACAGAGGCGATCACGGCGGCGATCACGGTGCCGCTCGGGCGCCGAATGTTGCGGCGGGATGAAATCGACCGCCCCCCTTGTTGGCCCTTCGGCAGATCAGGACGAGGACCGAGGCAGTGGGAGGCGGCGCGCAGTGGCGCAGGAACGGGGCTGGGCGGGGAGACTCGCGGGATACGCGTGGCGGTATCCCAAGGACGTCGTGCTCGCACTCGGCGCGTCGCTCGGCGGCATGGCCGTCATGGCGCTGGTCCCGCTGATCACCAAGGTCATCATCGACGACGTGGTCGGCGACCACACCCGCTCCATGGGCGTGTGGGCCGGCCTGCTGATCGGCTCGGCCGTCGTCGTCTACGTCCTCACCTACATCCGCCGCTACTACGGCGGCCGGCTCGCCCTCGACGTCCAGCACGACCTGCGCACCGAGATGTACGGGACGATCACCCGGCTCGACGGCCGGCGCCAGGACGAGCTGTCCACCGGTCAGGTCGTCGGCCGCGCCACCAGCGACCTCCAGCTCATCCAGGGCCTGCTGTTCATGCTCCCGATGACGATCGGGAACGTCCTGCTGTTCCTGATCTCCCTCGTGATCATGGCGTCGCTGTCGCTGCCGCTGACCCTCATCGCCCTGGCCGTCGCCCCCGCCCTGTGGTTCATCGCCAAGCGCAGCCGCTCCCGCCTCCACCCCGCCACCTGGTACGCGCAGGCGCAGGCCGCCGCCGTCGCCGGGGTCGTCGACGGCGCCGTCAGCGGCGTCCGCGTCGTGAAGGGCTTCGGGCAGGAGGACCAGGAGACCGGGAAGCTGCGCGAGGTCGGCCGCAAGCTGTTCGCCGGACGGCTGCGCACGATCCGGATGAACGCGAAGTTCACCCCCGCCCTCCAGGCCGTCCCCGCGCTCGGCCAGGTCGCGATGCTGGCCCTCGGCGGCTGGCTCGCCGTGCACGGCCAGATCACCCTCGGCACCTTCGTCGCCTTCTCCAGCTACCTCGCCCAGCTCGTCGGCCCGGTCCGCATGCTCGCCGTCGTCCTCACCGTCGGCCAGCAGGCCCGCGCCGGCGTGGAGCGCGTCCTCGAGCTCATCGACACCGAGCCGTCGATCGAGGACGGCCACAAGGAGCTGCCCGCCGACGCGCCCGCGACCGTCGAGTTCGACGACGTGTCCTTCGGGTACGCCGACGCCGAGCGTAAAGTCCTCGACGGACTCTCCTTCGAGATCCGGGCCGGCGAGACGCTCGCCGTCGTCGGTTCCTCCGGCTCCGGCAAGTCCACCGTCTCGCTGCTGCTGCCCCGCTTCTACGACGTCTCCGGCGGCGCCGTCCTCGTCGGCGGCCACGACGTGCGCGAGCTGACCCAGTCCTCGCTGCGCGCCGCGATCGGCCTCGTCCCCGAGGACTCCTTCCTCTTCTCCGACAGCGTCCGCGCCAACATCGCGTACGGGGCGCCGGACGCCACCGACGAGCAGATCGAGGCGGCGGCGCGCACCGCGCAGGCCGACCGGTTCATCGCCGAACTGCCCGAGGGCTACGACACCAAGGTCGGCGAGCACGGCCTGACCCTCTCCGGCGGCCAGCGCCAGCGCGTCGCCCTCGCCCGCGCCATCCTCACCGACCCCCGCCTGCTGGTCCTCGACGACGCCACGTCCGCCGTGGACGCCCGCGTCGAGCACGAGATCCACGAGGCGCTCGGCCAGGTCATGGCGGGCCGCACCACCCTGCTCATCGCGCACCGTTGCTCCACCCTCGGCCTCGCCGACCGCATCGCCGTCCTCGACGGCGGCCGGCTCGCCGCGATCGGCACCCACGAGGAGCTGGAGGCCGGCTCCGCGCTCTACCGCCGCCTGCTCACCGACCCCGACGAGCTGGGCGGCGTCTCGCCCGGCCACCTCGCCGACCGGGCCGAGGAGGAGCCGGAGGACACCTCCGTACGCGCGGAGCTCGACGCCGAGTACGACGCCGAGCGCGGCGTCACCCCCAGGCTGTGGACGGGCGACCGCGAGCCCAAGGACCTGGCGCTCGCCGGGATGCCCGCCACCCCCGAACTGCTCGCGCAGGTCGAGGCGCTGCCCCCGGCCGCCGACACCCCCGACATCGACGAGGCCCG
Source organism: Streptomyces sp. NPDC050145 (assembly GCF_044460245.1). Lineage (NCBI taxonomy): Bacteria > Bacillati > Actinomycetota > Actinomycetes > Kitasatosporales > Streptomycetaceae > Streptomyces > Streptomyces sp. NPDC050145. Next base: position 336,575 of record NZ_JBITJS010000004.1, read on the forward strand.
CGCCGTCACCCCCGAGGACAGCTACGGCCTGCGCCGCCTGCTGCGCGGCTTCGGCGCCCCGCTGCTCATCAGCCTGGCCCTCGTCGCGGTCGACGCCGGGGTCGGCCTGGCGCTGCCCGTCCTGATCCGGCACGGCATCGACGAGGGCGTCACGCAGCTCGCCATCGGCGCGGTGTGGGCGGCGGCCGCGCTCGGCCTGGTCGCCGTGCTCGTCCAGTGGGTCGCGCAGATCGGCGAGACCCGGATGACGGGCCGCACCGGCGAGCGCGTCCTCTACTCGCTGCGCCTGAAGATCTTCGCCCAGCTCCAGCGGCTCGGCCTCGACTACTACGAGCGCGAGCTGACCGGCCGGATCATGACCCGCATGACGACGGACGTCGACGCGCTGTCCACGTTCCTGCAGACCGGCCTGGTCACCGCCTTCGTCTCCGTCGTCACCTTCTTCGGCATCATGGCCGCGCTGCTCGTCATCGACGTCCAGCTGGCCCTCGTCGTGTTCGCGACGCTGCCGCCGCTGATCGTCGGCACGTTCTTCTTCCGCCGCGCCAGCGTCAAGGCGTACGAGCTGGCCCGCGAGCGGGTCTCGGTGGTCAACGCGGACCTCCAGGAGTCTGTCTCCGGACTGCGCATCGTGCAGGCCTTCCGGCGCGAGCGGGACGGCTTCGAGCGCTACGCGGCGGGCAGCGCGAGCTACCGCGAGGCCCGCATCCGCGGCCAGTTCCTGATCTCGGTCTACTTCCCGTTCGTGCAGCTGCTCTCCTCCGTGGCGGTCGCGGCCGTCCTCGTGGTGGGCGCGCACCGCGTCGACGCGACGACCCTCACCACCGGCGCGCTCGTCGCGTACCTGCTCTACATCGACCTGTTCTTCGCCCCGGTCCAGCAGCTCTCCCAGGTCTTCGACGGCTACCAGCAGGCGACCGTCTCGCTGGGCCGCATCCAGGAGCTGCTGCGCGAGCCGACCTCCACCAAGGCGGCCCACGAGCCGCTCGACGTACTGTCGCTGCGCGGCGAGATCGCCTTCGAGGACGTCGACTTCGCGTACGGCACGGACGAGGCGGCGCTCACCGGCGTCGACCTGCGCGTGCCCGCCGGACAGACCGTCGCGTTCGTCGGCGAGACCGGCGCGGGCAAGTCCACGCTGGTCAAGCTCGTCGCCCGGTTCTACGACCCGACCTCGGGCCGCGTCACCGTCGACGGCACCGACCTGCGCGACCTGGACCTGACCGCGTACCGGCACCGGCTCGGCGTCGTCCCGCAGGAGGCGTACCTGTTCCAGGGCACGATCCGCGACGCCATCGCGTACGGGCGGCCCGGCGCGAGCGACGCCGACGTCGAGGCGGCGGCCCGCGCGGTCGGCGCGCACGAGATGATCGCGACGCTCGAAGGCGGCTATCTGCACGAGGTCGCCGAGCGCGGCCGCAACCTGTCGGCCGGTCAGCGGCAGCTGATCGCCCTGGCCCGCGCCGAGCTCGTCGACCCCGACATCCTGCTGCTCGACGAGGCGACCGCCGCCCTCGACCTCGCCACCGAGGCGCAGGTCAACCAGGCGACCGACCGCCTCGCCGGCAAGCGCACCACGCTCGTCGTCGCGCACCGCCTGACGACGGCGGCCCGCGCGGACCGCGTCGTGGTGATGGACGGCGGCCGCGTCGCCGAGGACGGCACCCACGACGAGCTGCTGCGCCTGGGCGGCAAGTACGCCCGCCTGTGGCGCACGTTCATCGGCGAGGACGTCGACGAGGACATCGACGGGGCGGTCGCCGGCGCGTCCTGAAGGAGCGGGTCCTGAGGGAGCGCGTCCTGAAGCCGCCTGTCCTGAAGGAGCGATTCCGCAACCGTCGCCCCTGTGTCCCGCGTCCGTACATCAGTACCCTGGTGCGGACGCGACGGGAGGGGCCGCGGTGGCGAGAGGTGAGGGAGACGGCATACGCGGGGCGCGCCGCGCGGGTACGTACGCGCTGACCGTGCTCGCGGGCGCCGGAATGCTGCTGCTCGGCGGGCCGTTCGCGGGCAGCGCCCAGGCCGCCGCACTGTGCCCCGGGCACCAGGTGCGCAGCCTGTCGTTCGGTACCGGCAAGACCGTCGTCTACCGCAACCGCGACTACGTCTGCGCCGTCACCCTCGCCAAGTCCGCAGGGCCCCGGCGCGGCATGTCGGTCGGCGTCCAGGCGCGCGGCAGCCTGGCCGTCGTCGACCGCGGCGACTACACCCACCACGCCGGTCCGGTCACCGTCCACGCCGGTCACCGCTGCGTCCGCGTGACGGGACACGTAGGCGGCAAATCCACCCGAACCGGCTGGATCCTGTGCTGAGTCGTACCTCATCCGGTCATGACATGATCCTGAGCGAACACCAAATACCTCTGGTGGTGCAGGAATTGCTCCGATAGTTTCCGGGGCGCATCTGTGAATCTCCAGGGGAGGGTGCATGCGCACAGCGCTCAGATGGCTGCTGTCGCTCGTGGTGCTCATCGGCACCGCCAGCGCGGCCGGGATATCGACGGCGACCGCCGCCGAGGAATCCTCGGCAGCAGCCGCCGCCACCGACATCAAGGACAGGCTTCTCGCCGTACCCGGCATGAGCCTGATCGAGGAGAAGCCGTACGCGGGCTACCGCTACTTCGTCCTCAACTACACGCAGCCGGTCGACCACCGGAACCCGAAGGCCGGCACCTTCCAGCAGCGCATCACCGTGCTGCACAAGGACGTCAGCCGCCCGACGGTCATGTTCACCAGCGGCTACAACGTGTCGACGAACCCGTCGCGCAGCGAGCCGACCCGGATCGTCGACGGCAACCAGGTCTCCGTGGAGTACCGCTTCTTCACGCCGTCCCGGCCCCAGCCCGCCGACTGGTCGAAGCTGAACATCTGGCAGGCCGCCAGCGACCAGCACCGCATCTACAAGGCGCTCAAGACGGTCTACGGCCAGAACTGGCTGACCACCGGCGGCTCGAAGGGCGGCATGACCGCCACCTACTACGAGCGCTTCTACCCGCGCGACATGGACGGCGTCGTCGCCTACGTCGCCCCGAACGACGTCGTGAACAAGGAGGACTCGGCCTACGACACCTTCCTCGCGAACGTCGGCCCGAAGGACTGCCGCGTCGCCCTGCAGAAGGTGCAGCGCGAGACGCTGGTGCGCCGTGACACGCTCGAGAAGAAGTACAAGGACTTCCTCGCCGCCAACAACTACACGGTGAACACGGTCGGTTCGCTCGACAAGGCGTACGAGGCGACCGTCCTCGACCTGTTCTGGGGCTTCTGGCAGTACCAGCCCGAGTCCGCCTGCGCCGACGTCCCGGACGCCGCGACCGTCTCCGACGACGACCTGTTCGCGTACGTCGACGAGGTCGGCGGCTGGTCCTCCTACGCCGACCAGGGCCTGACCCAGTACACGCCGTACTACTACCAGGCGGGCACCCAGCTCGGCTCGCCCGACATCAAGCAGCCCTGGGTCGCCGACCTGTCCCGCTACGGCTACCAGCCGCCGCGGAACTTCGTGCCGCGCGACATCTCCATGAAGTTCGAGCCGTCCGCGATGCGTGACGTCGACAGCTGGGTGCGCCACAACGCCACCCGCATGTTGTACGTGTACGGCGACAACGACCCGTGGGGTGCCGAGCCGTTCCGCCTCGGCACGGGCGCGCGCGACTCCTACGTGATGCACGCCCCGCACGCCAACCACGGTGCGAACGTGGCGGCCCTCAAGCCGGCCGACAAGGAGCTCGCCACGGCGCGCATCCTCGACTGGGCGGGCCTGTCCGGCACGACCGCGCTGGCCGCGCATGACACGAAGCTCGACCGTCCCGGTGTTCAGCGCGGGCTGTCCCTGCGGCCGTAGGTCACCGGGCGAGCGCGGCCCGGTGGGGGCGGGCCGCGCAGTTCCCCGCGCCCCTGAAATGCGGACCCTTCGGGTCGCATTTCCCCGATGAGGCGCAGCCTCACCAGGGGCGCGGGGAACTGCGCGAACGGCCCCCACCGGCCCGCAGCCGAACTCCGTCAGTAAGTGAGCCCGAACCCGATCGGGAAGAGTTCCTTCGACGGGTCGTCGGCTCGCTGCACCGGCACGGGCAGCTTGCCCTGTGGTTCGGCGGCGCCGGTCAGCACCCGCACCGCCGCCCGCAGCTCGACGTCGATCCAGGAGTACGCGGCCACATGCGCGGCCGAGACGTCCAGTTGGGCGACGTCGTACGGGTTGCGCGTCGACAGGGTGATCACCGGGACACCGGTCGCGGCGACCGCCTTCACCAGCTTCTGCTGCGCGCTGCCCGCCGTCACGTTGTACGTGCCGATCAGCACCGCGTCCTGGCCCGCCGCCGCGGCGACGGCCTGGTCGATCGCGGCCTGGCTGGGAGCCGTGCCGGTGGCCAGGACCGTGGCGGTGAAGCCGAGTTCGGTGAGGGCGGCGCCCAGCACCGTGGTGGGCGGCCCGTCGCTGAGCGAGGGCGAGGCCGGGTTCGCACCGAGCACCAGGACCTTCTTGTGGGTGCGCCGGTTCAGCGGCAGCAGCCGGTCCTTGTTCACCAGGAGCGTCGTCGTGCGCTCGGCGATCCGGTCGGCCTCCGCCAGATGCTGGTGCGTGCCGACCGTCTTGTCGACCGCGCCCTGGGACACGTACGGGTCGTCGAAGAGCCCCAGCTTGGCCTTGAGCCGCAGGATGCGCAGGATCGACTCGTCGAGCCGCGCCTCCGTCAGCTCCCCGCCCTTCACGGCGTTCAGCACCGCGTTCCACGCGACGGACAGGGACGGCGGGTTGAGCAGCTGGTCCACGCCCGCCTTCAGCGCGAGCACCGGCACCCGCTCGTCGCCGTACTTGGTCCGTACGCCCTGCATGCCGAGCGAGTCCGTGACCACGACCCCGTCGTAGCCGAGCTGCTCGCGCAGGATGCCGGTGAGGATCGGGTGCGAGAGGGTCGCCGGGTCCTCGGCCGGGTCGAGCGCCGGGACCACGATGTGCGCCGTCATGATCGAGTCGATGCCGGCGGCGATCGCCGCCTCGAACGACGGCTTGTCCAGCTTCTCCCACTGCTCGCGCGTGTGATGGATGTACGGCAGCTTGGCGTGCGAGTCGTCCACCGTGTCGCCGTGCCCGGGGAAGTGCTTGGCCGTCGACGCGATGTGCGAGGACTGGTAGCCCTTCACCTGGGCGGCGACCATCCCGGCGACGGCCTTCGGGTCGGCGCCGAAGGAGCGGACGCCGATCACCGGGTTCGCCGGGTTGATGTTGACGTCGGCGTCCGGCGCGTAGTCCTGCCGGATACCGACCGCGCGCAGCTCGGCGCCCGCGATCTGGCCCGCCTTGCGGGCGTCGGCCCGCGAGCCGCCCGCGCCGAGCGCCATCGCGCCCGGGAACAGGGTGGCGGGCTTGCCGACCCGGGCCACTATCCCGTGCTCCTGGTCCGTCGAGATCAGCAACGGGACGCGGGAGTTCTGGGCGAGGCCCGCGGCCTGGATCCCGTTGCTCAGATCGGCGATCTGGTGCGGGTCGCGGACGTTGTGCGCCCACGCGAAGTAGATGATGCCGCCCAGCTTGTACCGGTCGATCATCTCGGCGGCCGTGCGGACGCCGATCTCCTTGAGGTTGGCGTCGATGTCGGCCTGGTCGGGTTCGGTGGCCGAATGACCGTAGACCCGCATCACGAAGAGCTGGCCGACCTTCTCCTCCAGGGACATCCCGGAGATGACCTGCCGGAGGGCCCGGTCGGAACGGGCCCGGTCGTCGTCGGATGGGGTGGACGCCTGGGCGGGTGCGGCGCTCAGGCCTGCGGCGGCGACACCGGCGGTGGCGGTCGCGGCGGCGATCAGCGTACGTCTGGACAGCTGGGGCACGTGCGCTCCTTCCGGAGGGAGGGGCGGTGTGAAGAAAACTTCCGCGCGACACGGATATCGAGAAAGTTTCTGCCAGTCAAGGCACTTGGCGGTTCCCTCCGGGGGGAGGCGGGTGTTCGACCGCGTCTGCCGGGTGCCGGTCCGTCGCGGTCTGCGGGCCGGTGGGGCTTCTCGCGCAGTTCCCCGCGCCCCTGATGAGGCTGCGCCTCATCGGGGAAATGCGACCCGAAGGGTCTGCATTTCAGGGGCGCGGGGAACTGCGCGACCAGCCACGACGGACCCGCACCCGGCGACGAATCCGCACTCGGCAGACGGGAATCCGAACCCCGGCCCTACGCCGACTCGTTCAGGAGGCGGCCCACATAGTCCCGCCCCGCGCCCAACAGTCCCGGGAGCGCCGGGATCCCGTCGTACCAGCGGGCCTCGTACTCCCAGCACAACCACCCGTCCCAGCCGGCCCGACTGAGCACCTCCACACACTCCCCGAGCGGCAACCCCCCTCGCCCGAGCGGCAGCGGCACCGTGTCGCCGTCGCCCGCGATGTCCTTGACCTGCACATACCCCAGGTAGGGCGAGATCGCCGCGTACGTCTCGCCGGGCTGCTCCCCACCCAGCCACGTGTGCATGACGTCCCACAGCACCCCGACACTCCGGTGCCCCGCGGTCCCCACGACCCGGCACGCGTCCGCCCCGGTCCGATGCGAGTCGTGCGTCTCCAGGAGCACGCTCACCCCCCGGTCCGCCGCATGCGCGGCCACCGACCCGAGCCGCCGCGCCGCGGCCGCGTCGGCCACCTCGGCGTCCTGCTCCTCCCCGGCCCCGGGAAAGACCCGCACGTACGAGGCCCCGATGTCCCCGGCGAGATCGACCAGCTCCCGCATCTCCTCGAGCACCGGCTCGTCCTCCCCGGGTGCCGCCACGCGCGCGTATCCGGCGACCCCGAGCACCTCCACGCCCGCGTCGCCGAACGCCGCGGCCACATCGGCCCGTTCCCCGGGCGTGAGCCCGAGATGCACCGGCTCCTCGGGGTGGGCGCGCAGCTCCACCCCGTGATAGCCGTGCTCCGTGGCGAGCGCGAGGACGTTCGGGAGCGGGAGACCAGGGACACCGAGGGTGGAGAACGCCAGCTTCATGGGCCGGACCTTACCCAGTGCCGCCGTCGCGCAACGGCAACCGCCAGTCCTGCCCGGTCAGATCGGCCCCGAACGACCGGTGCGGCTCCTCGCCGGACAGCACGAACCCGTGCCGGCGGTAGAGCGACCGGGCCGCCTCCAGCACGTCGTTCGTCCACAGCACGAGCTCCCGGTACCCGACCCCGCGCGCGAAGTCGACGACGGCCCGCACCAGCCGGTCCCCGATCCCGAGCCCCCGCGCCTCCGGCTCCACGAGCAGCAGCCGCAACCGGGCCGTGCCGGGCGCCGCGTCCCGTACGCACATCACGCAGCCCACGGGCCGCCCGTCCAGCTCGGCGATCCACACCCGTTCCAGATGCGGGTCGTGGTCCTGGGCGAAGTCGGCGACGATCCGGGCGACGAGCCCCTCGTAGTCCGCGTTCCAGCCGAACTCGGCGGCGTACACCGCCCCGTTGCGCGCCACGATCCAGCCGAGATCGCCGGGGCCGGGCTCGCGCAGCAGCACGTTGTCCGGGTGTGGGGCGGCGCGCCCGTCGCCGAGGACCTCCCGCACGGTGCGCAGCGCCTCGGAGAGCCGCTCGCGGTCGCCGGCCGGCACGGTCGCGAGCAGTGAACCGACCGCCTCCCGGGACCGCTCGTCCAGCAGGTCCGCGGCGCCGCGCCCGCGCGCGGTGAGCGTGACCCGCCGCCGCCGCGCGTCGTCCCCCGACGAGGCCCGCTCGACGAGCCCCGCCCGCTCGAACTTCCCGAGGATCCGGCTGAGATACCCCGAGTCGAGCGACAGCCGCTCCCGCAGGTCGGCGGCGTCGACGTGCTCCGTGTGCGCCAGCTCGTACAGCACGCGGGACTCGGTGAGCGTGTACGGGGCGTACAGGTGCCGGCCGTAGTCGAGCGCCCCGATGACATTGGTGTAGAAGCGGTTGAAGGACCGGATGTCCTGCACGGTCATGACGCCACCTCGCGACGTGAATCATTGACTGAGTCAGAGATCGAGGGTTCTGCCAGCGTACGCCGAGGGGTGCGGGGCGTCCATGTGTCCGGCCTGTGTCCGGTGCGGTCGAGGCGCGACCGACCCCTAGACATCCGATCTCTCCTGCGGGCAGGATGCGCACGCCGCCACACTTCAGGGAAGCGCCACCCCCACGCCCCGTGAATGAGCCGATCAATCGGCCGGGAGGTCTCGCCGTGCCCCAGGAACTAGACCCGCACCGACGCAGCGTCCTCAAGCTCGGCGGGGCCCTCGCCCTCGCACCGCTGATCACTCAGCTCACCGGGGGTGCCCCGGCGGGACCGGCCGCCGCCGCCCCCGCGGGCGCCCCCGCGCCCGTCCGGTGGCCGACCCTGTCGCGCGAGGCGCTGACGTACGCGGTCCCCGCCACGGACTGGCAGTCGCAGGCCCTGCCGATCGGGAACGGCCGGCTCGGCGCGATGCTCTTCGCCGACCCCGACGAGGAGCGGATCCAGTTCAACGAGCAGAGCCTGTGGGGCGGCGTCAACGACTACGACAACGCCCTCGCCGGAGAGCCGGACGACTCCTTCGACACGAGCATGACCGGCTTCGGCTCGTACCGGAACTTCGGCGACCTCACCGTCGCCTTCGGCCCCGCGAAGCCGAAGGTCACCGCCCCGGGCGGGCCGTACCGGACCTCCGCGACAGAGGGTGTCGACAAGACGTACGACGGCAGGACGGGCACCAAGTGGTGCATCGACGGGCCGGGCGCGATCGTGCGGTGGCAGGCGGAGCTCCCCGAGCCCGTCGAGGTCACCTCCTACCGGCTGACGAGCGCGAACGACGTGCCCGAGCGCGACCCGCGCGAATGGACGCTCTCCGGCTCCCGCGACGGCGACACCTGGACCGTGCTCGACCGCCGCACGCTGCCGTCCCCCTTCGAGAACCGCGCGCAGACCAAGGAGTTCACCTGCGCCGGCCCCACCGCCGCCCACCGCTTCTACCGCTTCGACTTCGTGCCCACGGCGGGCGTCAGCCACTTCCAGGTCAGCGAGATCGGCCTGTCCGGCGTCGACCTCGGCGCGAACGACAGCCGCGTGTACCTGTCCTCGCCGAGCGGACACTCCGAGGGGTCCGGGGAGGCGGGCGCGACCACGGGCATCTCCGCCTCGGTGGACCGCGACCCGGCCACGGTCTGGCGCGCCGAGTCAGGCGCGGCGCGGGTGGTGTGGCAGGCCGACCTGCCCACCGCCGTCGCCGTCACCTCGTACACCCTGACCGCGGCCCCCGACCGCCCCCAGGACGACCCGCGGCGCTGGGAACTCCAGGGGTCCAAGGACGGGCAGGCCTGGGTCACCCTCGACACACAGAACCCCGGCGCCCCCTTCGCCGACCGAGGCGAGAGCCGGACCTTCCGCCTCACCGACGGCACGGCCTACCGCGCCTACCGGATCGCCTTCACCCCCGGCGCGTCCGCCACCGGCTTCCAGATCGCGGAGATCGCCCTGCAGGGCCAGGGATTCGACACCCGCACACGGCGCACAGTGGTCGACTACGAGCGGGCCCTCGACTTCTCCCGGGGCGTCCACGTCAGCCGCTTCGGAGCCCCGGGACGACGCGTCCTGCGCGAGGCCTTCGCGAGCCGCTCCGCGGACGTCATGGTGTTCCGGTACACATCGGACGACGACCGGGGACTCGCCGGAACGATCTCCCTGGCCTCGGCACAGCAGGACGCCCCGACGACCGCCGACGGCGCCGCCCGCCGGATCGCCTTCCACGGCGCCATGGGCAACGGCCTCCGGCACGCCTGCGCGGTCCGGGTCGTCGACACCGACGGCGAGTTCGACGCCGACGGGACCGTCCTGCGGTTCAAGAACTGCACGCGTCTGACCCTGCTGCTCGACGCGCGCACCGACTACCGGCTCGACGCCGCCGCCGGATGGCGCGGAGCCGACCCCGGGCCGGCCGTCGCCGCGGCGCTCGACAAGGCGGCCACCCGCTCCTACGACGCACTCCGCGACGAACACACCGCCGCCACCCGGGCGTTGACGTCCCGTGTCTCCGTCGACTGGGGCACTACGGGCGACGCCGTCCTCGCCCTGCCGACCGACGCCCGGCTCGCCCGCTACGCGGCAGGCGGCGAGGACCCCACCCTCGAACAGACGATGTTCCACCTCAGCCGGTACCTGCTGATCAGCTCCTCGCGCCCCGGCGGCCTGCCCGCCAACCTCCAGGGCCTGTGGAACGACAGCAACTCCCCGGCCTGGGCCTCCGACTACCACACCAACATCAACATCCAGATGAACTACTGGGGAGCCGAGACGACGAACCTGCCCGAATGCCACGAGGCACTCGTCGGCTTCGTGAAGCAGGTCGCCGTGCCCAGCCGCGTCGCGACCCGGAACGCCTTCGGCAAGGACACGCGCGGCTGGACCGCCCGCACCAGCCAGAGCGTCTTCGGCGGCAACGCGTGGGAGTGGAACACCGTCGCGAGCGCCTGGTACGCCCAACACCTCTACGAACACTGGGCGTTCACCCAGGACCTGACCTACCTCCGCAGGACCGCCTACCCGATGATCAAGGAGATCTGCACGTTCTGGGAGGACCGGCTCAAGGAGCGCGAGGACGGCCTCCTCGTCTCGCCGGACGGCTGGTCCCCCGAGCACGGGCCGCGCGAGGACGGCGTCATGTACGACCAGCAGATCATCTGGGACCTGTTCCAGAACTACCTGGACTGCGAGGCGGCGCTCGACGCGGACCCCGCCTACCGGGCGAGGATCAAGGACCTGCAGGCACGCCTCGCGCCGAACAAGATCGGCCGATGGGGCCAACTCCAGGAGTGGCAGGAGGACATCGACAGCCCCACCGACATCCACCGCCACACCTCACACCTCTTCGCCGTCTACCCGGGCCGCCAGATCACCCCGAAGAACGCCGACCTCGCGGCCGCCGCCCTCGTCTCGCTCAAGGCACGGTGCGGAGAGAAGGAAGGCGTCCCCTTCACCGCCGCGACCGTGTCGGGCGACAGCCGCCGCTCCTGGACCTGGCCCTGGCGGGCGGCCCTCTTCGCCCGCCTCGGCGACGGCCACCGCGCCCGGATCATGCTGCGCGGCCTGCTCACGTACAACACGCTGCCGAACCTGTTCTGCAACCACCCGCCCTTCCAGATGGACGGCAACTTCGGCATCGCGGGCGCCGTCGCGGAGATGCTCCTCCAGAGCCACGACGGCACCGTCCACCTGCTGCCCGCCCTCCCCGACGCGTGGAAGGCCGAGGGATCCTTCACCGGGCTCCGGGCCCGGGGCGGCTACGAGGTCAGCTGCGCATGGCGCGACGGGAAGGTCACGTCCTACGAGATCGTCGCCGACCGGGCCCGCGACCAGGGCCCCGTCACGGTCCGAGTGAACGGCACCGAGAAGAAGGTGAAGCCCGTCAAGCCCTGACCGACCGGTCTCCGCCCGACCCGGGCCCGTGCTGCTGCCCGCGAACGAGCCCCAGCAGCACGGCGTGCGTCTCCGTGTCGGCCGCCACGACCAGCCCGTCCGGCCCGCTCAGGACCGGCTCCCCGCGCAGGCCCGTCACGACACAGCCGGCCGCGCGGCACAGGGCGATCCCGGCGGCGAAGTGGACGCTGCCGCGGAGGTCGCCGTCCGTGACGTACGCGGCCCGGCGCCCGGCCGCGACCCAGGCGACGGCGAGGGTCGTGGAGACGACGCGGGGGCGGAAGCGCTCGGCGAAACCGGGGGCGGCGAGGAGGCGGGCCGCGCTGAAGTCCGGGGCGTTGGGGAACGGCGGATCGAGGTTGACGTCCACGAGACGGGAGGCGGCGGAGGGGGCGAGCAGGTGGTCGGCGCCGGCCGCGTCCCGGAGCCAGGCCCCGCTTGCGTCGCCGCTTCCGTCGCCGTCCGTCCAGAAGACCTCCTCGTTGAAGGGGTCGGCGGTGGCGGCCGCGGTCGTCGAACCATCCACCTGGAGCGCGACGTTGACGCCGACCAGCATGGTGCGGACGGCGTAGTTGAGCGTCCCGCACAAGGGGTCCACCAGCCAGCGCCGCGCGGCGCCCTCGGCCCCGCCACGCCCGCTCTCCTCGCCCGTCACGGCGTCCCCGGGCCGGGCCCGCCGCAACACGTCGAGGATGGCCTCCTCGGCCGCGAGATCCGCGGCGGTGGCGAAGTCGCCGCCGCCCTTGTCGACCCGGGCGAGCGAGGTCCCGTACATCGCGCGGACGACGGCGGCGCCGGACAGGGCGGCCTGGACGGCGAGTTGGGCGTCGTGCGAGGGGCTCGGAGCAGGCGTGTCCATGATCGGCATGACGGGAGAATAGAGGCGACGCCCGAGGAGCGGGCTCCGTAAGATCACGAACATGCCGTTGCGACCGATGCAGGTGAACATCAAGGCCGTCGATCACCTCGCGGTCGGCCGGTTCTGGGCGCAGGCGCTGGGCTGGGACGCCGTGAGCGCCGGGCCCGGCGGGACGGCCGTACAGCCGCCCGGATTCGACTGGCGCGCCCCGGGCACGGCCGTGGCCCTCGACGTCATCGCCGTACCGGACCCGAAGCAGGCCGCGAAGAACCGCGTGCACCTCGACCTCGCCACCACCTCGCCCGCCCACCAGGCGGGCCTGATCGCCCGCCTGAAGTCCCTCGGCGCGACACCCGTCGACGTGGGCCAGGGCGACGACGTCCCCTGGACGGTCCTCGCCGATCCGGAGGGCAACGAGTTCTGTGTGCTGGAGCCGCGCGAGACCTACCGCGACAGCGGCCCCCTCGCGGCCGTCGTCGTCGACTGCGCGGACCCGCACGCCATGTCCCGCTTCTGGGGCGAGGCGATCGACTGGACGGTCGTCGAGACGACCGACGACGTGGCCCGCCTCCGCTCACCGCAGGGAACCGGCCCGTACCTCGAACTCCTCCGCACACCAGGCCCGCCGACCGCCGTCCCCGCCCGCCGCATCCACCTCGACCTGCTGCCGTACCCCGGCGACGACCAGGCGGCCGAGACGCACCGGCTCCGCGCCCTCGGCGCCACCGACCTCGACCTCGGCCAGGGCCCCGACGCGTCGTGGACCGTGCTCGCCGACCCCGAGGACCACGAGTTCTGCGTCCTGTCCCTGACCTGAACCCGCCACCGGAACGACCCAAGGAACCGCGATGAGCAGCACCCGCCGCATCACCCTCACCGACCGCGACATCACCCTGAACTGCGCCGAGTTCGGCCCCGCCGACGGCACCCCCGTCGTCCTGGTCCACGGCCACCCGTTCAACCACACACTCTGGGCCCCGCAGGCCCACGCCCTCGCCGCCGCCGGCCACCGCGTCATCACCCCCGACCTGCGCGGCTACGGGGACAGCGACGTGACCCCCGGACAGGTCTTCCTCTCCGACTTCGCCGACGACATCGCGGCGCTCCTCGACCACCTGGGCATCGATCGCACCGTGATCGGCGGCGTCTCCATGGGCGGCCAGATCTGCATGGACTTCCACCGCCGCCACCCGGACCGGGTCCGCGCCCTCGTCCTCTCCGACACGTCCTACGGCGCCGAGACCCCCGAGGGCAAGGCCTTCCGCAACGCCCTGGCCGACCGCCTCCTCGCCGAGGGCATGGCCGGCTACGCGGACGAGGTCATCGACAAGATGCTCGCCGCGTACAACGTGACCGCGCTCTCCGACGTGGCCGCGCAGGTCCTCGGCATGATGCGCGCCACGGACCCGCGCGGCGCGGCGGCGGCCCTGCGCGGCCGGGCCGAACGCCCCGACTACGGCGACACGCTGGCCTCGGTCACGGTCCCGACCCTGATCGTGGTCGGCGCGGACGACGTCTACACGCCGGTCTCCGACGCGCGCTCCATCGCGACCCTGATCCCGCACGCCCACCTCACGGTCGTGGAAAAGGCGGGCCACCTCCCGAGCGCGGAACAGCCCGCCGCCTTCGACGAGGCGCTGCTCGGGTTCCTCAAGGGGATCGGCTGAACGGGCCGGCTGAGACTCAGCGGTCCTTCGGGCCGTACAGGGCCGTCGGGTTCCCGGTCTGAAGGGCCCAGTAGCGGTCGCCGTACGACCAGTGCCACCACTCCGTGGGGTAGTTGACCAGGCCCGCTCCGGTGAGCGCGGCGCCGAGGGTGCGGCGGTGGGCGCGGGCCTCGGGGCTGATGCCGGGGGCCTCGGTGTAGCAGGCGCCCGCGCTCTCCTCGGGGCTCGCGTTCATACGCGTCCCCAGGTCGAGTTCGCGTCCGTCGGCGTCGGCCAGGGTGAGGTCGACGGCGGCGCCCGCGCTGTGCGGGGCGATCTCGGGGGGTGACACGTAGCGGCTGGCGGCGGTGCGGATGCGGTCCTCGGGCCAGTCGGGGTGCTCGGCGCGCAGCTCGTCGGCGTACTCCTCGAAGTAACTCCGCTGGAGGGCCGGAGGCCGGTAACCCTCGACGAAGAGGAGGCGCAGGCCCGGCGGCAGCGCGGCCTGAGCCTTCAGCAGCCGCTCCAGCACGCCCCGTCGCAGGTGAGCGAAGGCGTCCGCCGGGTCCTGCTTGCGCGGGTCGACCAGCAGCGATCCGTCGAGCCGTACGTCCACGAGGGGCTCGCCGCAATCCTGCACGGGTATCGCGGCGACCCTCGGGTCGGACATCAGGGTGATCTCGTCCATGCGGTGATCATCCCCCGGGCCCGGAGCACCGGAAAAGCGAGTGCGCGCGGGCGGTTGGCTTGGGAGGCTGCGCGGATGACTCCTGAGATGATCTCGAACCTCGCCCACACCCGTCACCCGATCAAGTCGCCGCTGGGCGACGACTCCGTACGGCATCTGCTCGACCGGGTGCTGCCCGGGGACGGCGGCCGGGTGCTCGATCTGGGGTGCGGGACGGCGGAGTGGCTGCTGCGGGCGCTGGAGACGCGGCCGGGGCTGCGGGCCGTGGGGGTGGACCTGTCCGAGAAGTCGCTGGAGATCGCGCGGGCGGCGGCCGAGGCGCGCGGAGTGGCGGACCGGCTGGAGCTGCACTGTCAGAAGGCCGAGGAGTACACCTCGCAGGAGCCGTTCGACGCGGTGCTGAGCGTCGGTTCGGCGCATGCGTTCGGCGGGCTGCTGCCCACGCTCGAAGGGGCCCGCGCCCGCCTCGCCCCGACGGGCAGCGTGCTGATCGGCGACGGCTACTGGCTGAGGGAGCCGACCCCGGAAGCGGTCGAGGTGCTCGGCGAGTTCACGGATCTGGCGTCGATGGTGGACCGGGTCGTGGGCGACGGCTGGGTGCCGGTGGAGGGGCACGCGAGCACGCGCCAGGAGCTGGACGCCTACGAGTGGTCGCTGTGGGGGATGCTCGCCGAGTGGGCCCTCGACCACCCCGACCACGAGGACAGCGCCGAGGTCCTGGCCTGGTCCCAGGCGCGCCGCGACGAGTGGCTGCACGCCTACCGGGACAGCTTCGGCTTCCTGACCCTCGTCCTGCGCCGCACGCCCTCCCTGTAGAACGGCCCCATGAACACCTTGCGCTTCCGCCTCGCCGACGACACCGACCTCGCCACCGTCGTGGGGCTGCGTGACGACGCCGCCCGCTGGATGCTGAGCCGGGGCATAACCGGTCAGTGGCGGCCGGGCGAGCTCGGCGTGGACCACTTCCGCCGGACGCGGGAGCGTGGGGACGAGGTGTGGCTCGCGGAGAGCGGTGAACGGGCCGTCGGCGCCTGGGAGTTGTGGTGGGAGGACGAGGCCGCGTGGGGCCCGCAGCCGGCGACGGCCGGATATGTGCACCGTCTGATGGTGGCGCACGGCAGCATCCCGCCCGGCACGGGGCGTGAGCTGCTGCGCGCGGCGGAGCGCCGCGTGGCCGAGCGGGGGCGGCCCTTGACGCGGCTCGACTGCGTGGCCACCAACCCGGCCCTGAAGACGTACTACGTCAAGGCCGGCTACCGGGTCGTGGGCCACAAGGAGGGCAAGCCGCAGCCGGGCGCGAAGCCGAAGTCGTTCACGCTGCTGGAGAAGCGGGTGGGCGGGCCGGCCTCGCAGCACGGGTGAGGTGAGGTGCCGAGGCCACTGGTGCGGGGCGACTCCGCGACCCCGGGCGTTGTCAGTGGTCGCCCCTAGAGTGAATACATCACTCGGGGGACGGGGAATTCCCGTCGGAGGGGGAGCGTAGGCATGTCTGTGCGCAAGATCCAGCACAAGGTGAATCACGTCGCACTCGTCGTGGACAGTTCCGGTTCCATGTATCAGCACCAGCATCAGCTCGTGCGCGTCGTCGACGAATTCGTGGCCGGGCTGAAGGCGGAATCGGACAGCCTCGGTCACGAGACGCGGATCAGCCTCTATTCCTTCGACCACCGGGTGGAGAACCTGGTGTGGGACATGGACGTGAAGCATCTTCCGTCCATGCGCGGGCTCTACAAGGTGAACAACGGGGCGACGGCGCTCATCGAGGCCTCCCTGAAGTCCCTGGACGACCTGGACCACATCTGGGAGGAGTACGGGGAGCACAGCTTCCTCCAGATCGTGGTGACGGACGGGGAGGAGAACGCGTCGGGCGGGGACCGCCGGCACGACGGCGACATGTCGATCCTCGGCCCGTGGCTCGACCGGATCACCGCCAAGATGGGCGGCCTGCCGGACCACTGGACGTCCGCGATCCTCGTGCCGAACTCCCTGGCCAAGCGCACCGCGCAGAACTACGGCTTCCCCGCGGGGAACATCGCGATCTGGGACGCCGACTCGAAGCAGGGTGTCGAGGAGGCCATCGGCACGGTGCGCGCCGCCGCCACCAGCTTCCTGCGCGGGCGCGAGCAGGGTGTGCGCGGCACGAAGAACCTGTTCGCGGTCGGCCAGGACATATCCGTCGACGAGGTGCGGGCGAACCTGGAGCCGATACCGGCCGACAAGTACCGCCTCCTGAAGGTCGACAAGGAGTCCGAGATCCGCCCGTTCGTGAATTCGCACCCGGGTGTTACCTATGAGCGCGGCTCCTGCTATTACCAGCTCGGCGCACGCGTCCAGGTCCAGCCCGACAAGGAAGTCGTCGTCGTGGAGAAGGACACCGACCGCGCTTATACGGGCGATGCGGCGCGCAGCCTTCTTTTCGGTACGGGAATCAAGGGCACGGTGTCGGTGAAGGCGGGAAACAATCCGAAGCTGGAGGTGTATGTGCAGAGCCGCTCGGTCAACCGAAAGCTGAAGGCGAATACGCGGCTGCTCATCATGCTCTGAGTTCTTTTCGTACCCGAGCGTCCTGTCCTTTTCAGGCCCGCGGCGGTGCCGTCGAGGCGCGGACGATCAGTTCGCCGCTGACCACGTCGACGCCGCCCTCGGGGGCCTCCTCGCGGCCCATCGCGATGCGGCCCGCGCGGGCCGCCGTGTCGCTGAGGGGGAGGCGGACGGTCGTGAGGGCGGGGACGGCGTCCGCGCTGAAGGGGAGGTCGTCGAAGCCGGCGACCGACACGTCCTCGGGGACGCGCAGGCCGGCCTCGCGCAGGGCCGCGCACGCGCCGAGCGCCACCGTGTCGTTCGCGGCGACGATCGCGGTCAGGTCCGGGGCGCCGCGCAGCAGTTCCGCGGTCGCCGCGCGGCCGGTCGCGCGGTCGTACGTGCCGTGCACCACCAGGTCGTCGGACGCGGTGACGCCCGCGTCGGCGAGCGCCTCGCGGTGGCCCTCCAGACGGTGCCGGGTCGTCGTGCGCTCCCCGGGGCCGGCGACGTAGCCGATGCGGCGGTGGCCGAGGGCGAGGAGGTGGCGGGTCAGTTCGCGGCCGCCGCCCCGGTTGTCGAAGGTCACGGAGACCGCGTCGGTGCCGGGCACCGGCGGGCGGCCGCACAGGACGACACGGGTGCCCGCCTCCGACAGGCGCCGCAGCTTGCCCGCGACGGCCGCGACATGCGCCTCGTCCTCGATCGCGCCGCCGGTCAGGACGACGGCGGCGGCACGCTGGCGCTGCAGCAGGGTCAGGTAGGTGAGCTCGCGCTCGGGGGAGCCGCCCGTGTTGCAGACGACGGCGAGGCGCTCGCCGCCCGCGCGGCCGCCGGGGCCCACGATCTCCGACTGCACCGCGGAGGCCATGATCCCGAAGAACGGGTCGGCGATGTCGTTGACCATGACCCCGACCAGGTCGGACGTGGCGGCGGCGAGCGCGCTCGCCGGGCCGTTCAGGACGTAGTCCAGTTCGTCGACGGCCTTCAGGACGCGCTCGCGGGTGGCGGCGGCCACCGGATAGTTGCCGTTCAGGACGCGCGAGACGGTGGCGGGGGACACCTGTGCGCGGGCGGCCACATCCGCCAGGGTCACGGTCATCGTCGAGTCAGCCTCCGTCGGCCTCGGCCTGTGGCCTGCGGCTTGTCCAAGGTGGGTCTGGGTGGGTCCGGGATGGGTCCGGGTCCGTCCGGGTCTGCCGGTCCGCGGCCCCGTCCGGATCGGTCGTGCGCCCGCTCTTGTCCGAGCGGCTGTGCAGAGGCTAGCTTCTCTTCACGTAGAAAGCGCTTGCTAGATGCGGTCGCCGCGGCGCCGCAGGTCCGACGGAGGGACTCACGTGACACGCAAGACGGTGCGCATCGCCATGAACGGGGTGACGGGGCGCATGGGCTACCGCCAGCACCTCGTCCGTTCGATCCTCGCGCTGCGCGAGCAGGGCGGGCTCGACCTCGGCGACGGCACGGTGCTGTGGCCCGAGCCCGTGCTCCTCGGCCGCCGCGAGTACGCCCTCAAGGCGCTCGCCGAGAAGCACGGCCTCGACGAGGCGAACATCTCCACCGACGTGGACGCCGTCCTCGCCGACGACAGCGTCGACATCTTCTTCGACGCCGCGATGACCTCCGGCCGCGAGGAGGTCCTCAAGAAGGCGATCGCCGCCGGCAAGCACGTCTACACCGAGAAGCCGACCGCGACCGGCCTCGGGGGCGCGCTCGAACTGGCCCGGCTCGCCCAGGACGCGGGCGTGAAGTCCGGCGTCGTCCAGGACAAGATCTTCCTGCCGGGCCTGCTCAAGCTGAAGCGGCTCATCGACGGCGGCTTCTTCGGCAAGATCCTGTCCGTGCGCGGCGAGTTCGGCTACTGGGTCTTCGAGGGCGACTGGCAGGAGGCCCAGCGCCCCAGCTGGAACTACCGCTCCGAGGACGGCGGCGGCATCGTCGTCGACATGTTCCCGCACTGGGAGTACGTGCTGCACGAGTTGTTCGGCCGCGTCACCTCCGTGCAGGCGCTCACCGCCACCCATGTCCCGCAGCGCTGGGACGAGAACGGCAAGCCCTACGACGCCACCGCCGACGACGCCGCCTACGGCATCTTCGAGCTCGACGGCGGCGCGATCGCGCAGATCAACTCCTCCTGGGCGGTGCGCGTCAACCGCGACGAACTCGTGGAGTTCCAGGTCGACGGGACGGAGGGTTCGGCCGTCGCGGGCCTGCGCAACTGCCGGGCACAGCACCGCAGTTCCACCCCGAAGCCCGTGTGGAACCCGGACATCCCGGCCACGTACTCCTTCCGCGACCAGTGGCAGGAGGTCCCGGACAACCAGGAGTTCGACAACGGCTTCAAGGCGCAGTGGGAGCTCTTCCTCCGGCACGTCTACGCCGACGCGCCCTACCGTTGGGACCTGCTGGCCGGTGCCCGCGGCGTGCAGCTCGCCGAGCTGGGCCTGAAGGCCTCCGCCGAGGGCCGCCGCGTCGACGTACCGGAGATCACGCTGTGACGATCCATCTGCCCAACAGCGTGGGGGAGTTGCGCGCCTACGAGCCGCGCACCACCCCGCTCGCCCTCGACACCGGCGCCCCGCTCGCCTCCCGCGTCGTCTTCTCGGCGGCGCACGTCGTCGCCGACCCGTTCGCCGACACCAGCCCCGACGGGCCCGCCGCCGTCGACTGGGACGCCACCCTCGCCTTCCGCCGCCACCTGTGGTCCCACGGGCTCGGCGTCGCCGAGGCCATGGACACCGCGCAGCGCGGCATGGGCCTGGACTGGGCGGGCGCCGCCGAACTGATCAAGCGGTCCGCCGCCGAGGCTCAGGCCGTCGGCGGCCGCATCGCCTGCGGCGTCGGCACCGACCAGCTCACCGCCGTACCGAAGGACCTGGCCGAGGTCAGGGCCGCGTACGAGGAGCAGCTCGCGCTCGTGGAGGGGACGGGCGCGCAGGCGATCCTCATGGCGTCCAGGGCGCTCGCCGCCGTCGCCCGCGGCCCCGAGGACTACCTCGACGTCTACGGACACCTGCTGCGCCAGGCCGCCGAACCGGTCGTCCTGCACTGGCTCGGCCCCATGTTCGACCCCGCGCTCGACGGGTACTGGGGCTCCGCCGACCTCGACGCCGCCACCGAGACGTTCCTCGAGGTCATCGCCGCGCACCCGGACAAGGTCGACGGCATCAAGGTCTCGCTGCTCGACGCGCGGCGCGAGATCGAACTGCGCCGCAGACTCCCCCAGGGCGTGCGCTGCTACACCGGCGACGACTTCAACTACCCCGAGCTGATCGCCGGCGACGCGCGCGGCTTCAGCCACGCGCTGCTCGGCATCTTCGACCCGCTCGGGCCGCTCGCCGCGCACGCCGTACGGGTGCTGGACCGCGGGGACACGGACGGGTTCCGCGCGCTCCTCGACCCGACGGTCGAACTGTCGCGGCACCTCTTCCAGGCGCCGACCCGCTTCTACAAGACCGGTGTCGTGTTCCTCGCCTGGCTCGCCGGGCACCAGGACCACTTCGCGATGGTCGGCGGGCTCCAGTCCGCCCGCTCGCTCCCGCACTTCGCGAAGGCGTACGAACTCGCGGACGGGCTCGGCCTGTTCCCCGACCCGGGGCTCGCCGAGGCCCGGATGAAGCAGCTGCTCGCCCTGTACGGAGTGACCCGATGACCGCGCCCGGGGCCCCTGTCGCCCACCCCCTCTTCTCCCTCAACCAGATGACCGTCAAGCAGCTCGGGCTGCCCGAACTCGTCGACGCCTGCGTCGAGTCGGGGGTGCGGCACGTCGGCACGTGGCGCGAGCCCGTGCAGGCGTACGGGGTCGAGAAGGCGGCCCGGCTGCTGCGCGACGCCGGTCTGAGCGTCTCCACGCACTGCCGGGGCGGCTTCCTCACCGCGATCGACGCGGCGGAGCGGCGGGCCGCCGTCGACGACAACAAGCGGGCCGTCGACGAGGCCGCCGTCCTCGGCACCGATGTCCTGGTCCTGGTTTCGGGCGGGCTGCCCGCGGGGTCCTACGACCTCGTGGCCGCGCGGGAGCGGATCGCCGACGGGATCGCCGAGCTGGCGCCGTACGCCGGTGAGCGCGGGGTGCGGCTCGCCATCGAACCGCTCCACCCGATGTTCGCCTCCGACCGGTGCGTCGTCTCCACGCTCGGGCAGGCGCTCGACCTCGCGGAACGGTTTCCCGCGGAGCAGGTGGGGGTGTGTGTCGACACGTACCACGTGTGGTGGGACGACGCGGCGCCCGCGCAGATCGCACGGGCGGGGGCGGCGGGCCGCATCGCGAGTTTCCAGCTCGCGGACTGGGTGACCCCGTTGCCGGCCGGCGTCCTGAACGGGCGGGGGCAGCTCGGGGACGGGGCCGTGGACCTGGGGCTGTGGTGGCGGTACGTCGAGGAGGCCGGCTACTCGGGACCGGTGGAGGTGGAGCTCTTCAACGACGGCTTGTGGGAGCGGGAGGGCCGGTCCGTCCTGAGGGAGACGG
The DNA here is from genome assembly GCF_044460245.1 of Streptomyces sp. NPDC050145. Taxonomy (NCBI): domain Bacteria; kingdom Bacillati; phylum Actinomycetota; class Actinomycetes; order Kitasatosporales; family Streptomycetaceae; genus Streptomyces; species Streptomyces sp. NPDC050145. The sequence continues at coordinate 358,106 of NZ_JBITJS010000004.1, forward strand.
TGTCCCGCTTCGGGGCGGTGGCGGAAGGGCGCTAGGGGGAGGGCGGTGCGGGGGCCGACCGCGCCGCCCACCGTCCCGCTATCCCGCCAGCCCGCCTCAGCGCTTGCGGGCGGCCCGCTTCGTCAGGACCGTGAGGATCACCGGGATCAGGAGCTCGATGCCCCGGGTCACGTTCGCCACGGGCAGGCCCGTCTTCTTGGAGATCGCGCCGGCCACCGGTCGGCTCAGCTTCGAGAGCAGCCCGGCCAGCAGGCCGCCCGAGGCGAGACCGCCGAGCCCGCCGAGCGTGAAGGCTCCTTGCAGCGGCGGCTGCTCGGTCTCCGCGAGCGCCTCCTGCACCTCAGCCGCCCCGTCCGGACCCTCCCCGGCCCGCTCCCGCAGGCCGCCGGAGAGCGCCGACACCGTGTCGTCCACGACCTTGTGCGCGCCCGACGCGTCCGTGCCGAGCAGGCCCGCGAGCTCCTGCAGCCGATCGTCGCCGAGCTCGTCGAGGACGTCCCTGGCCAGCGGCTTCTCACCCGATTCTTCGGTCATGCCGCAAACGCTACGGTCGCCCCGGCATGTCGGCACCCGGAGCGGGCGCGGTACAGGTTTGAAAGAACTCCGCCAAAGAAATCCGTACCCGGAGCACAACCATCCGCCCCGACGGCGGGTCTAGCGTGCGTCGGAACTTTTGGAGGGGGACCCGGGGGGGACTTCCAGGAAAGTCCGGCATGGGGGAGGGGAGAGCCCGAGGGGCCCGGTCCGCGGACCGGGCCCCTCAGCGCTCACACAGGGCCTCAGAAGAAGACGCCGCAGCGCAGCAGCACGTTCGCGTACGGCCGCGCCTCCCCGGTCCGCACGATGAGCCGCGCGCCCGCCGAAAGCCCCTTCAGCTCCTCGTGGGAGACGTAGGCCAGAGGCCGGACCCGCTCGCGGAGCAGCTCGGCCGCCGCCGGGTTCGCGGAGCGCACCTCGTGCGCCGCCGTGCCCGACTCCACCACCAGCTCCTCGAGCAGCCCGTCGAGCACCTCGGCGAACGACGGCACCCCGGCGCGGAACGCGAGATCGACGATCCGCGGTCCCTCCGGCAGCGGCATCCCGACGTCGCACACCAGAACCCCGTCCCCGTGCCCGAGCTCGGCCAGGGCGCCCGCGAGATGGCGGTTGAGTATTCCGGCCCTCTTCACAGGGAGGCCACCTCGTCCGCCGTCGGGTACGAGGCCTGCGCGCCCTCCTTCGTGACGGCCGCCGCGCCGACCCGCGCCGCGTAGGCCGCCGCGTCCGCGAGCGAGGCACCGGTGCCGAGCCGCCACGCGAGCGCCGCCGTGAACGCGTCACCGGCGCCCGTCGTGTCGACCGCCTCGACCTTCACCGACGCCACCCGCCGCGCGCCCGACGCGTCCGCGACCAGCGCGCCCTCGGAGCCCAGCGTCACGACGACCGAGCGCGGCCCGAGCGCGAGCAGCGCCGTCGCCCACTCCTCGGGCGTCGCCCCCGGCTCCGTACCGAGGATGACGGCGGCCTCGTGCTCGTTGACGATCAGCGGGTCGCACACCGCGAGGACCTCGCCCGGCAGCGGCGCCGGCGGCGACGGGTTCAGGACGAGGCGGGCCCCGTCGGCCAGCGACCGCGCGACCTCGGCGACCGTGTCGAGCGGGATCTCGAGCAGCGTCGACACGACGGGCGCGGCGGCGAACAGCTCGCGGGCCGCCCGTACGTCGTCCGGCGTCAGGCGCCCGTTCGCACCCGGCGACACCACGATCGAGTTGTCGCCGGAGGGGTCGACGGTGATCAGCGCGACGCCGGTGGGCGCCCCGCCGACCAGTACGCCGGACGTGTCCACGCCCGCCGACTCCATCGACTCCCGCAGCAGCCGCCCGTGCCCGTCGTCCCCGACGCGCGCGAGCAGCGCCGTGCGCGCGCCCAGCTTCGCCGCGGCGACCGCCTGGTTGGCGCCCTTGCCGCCCGGGTGGACGACCAGGTCGGAACCGAGGACGGTCTCCCCGGCGCCGGGGCGCCGCTCGACGCCGACCACGAGGTCCGCGTTGGCCGAGCCGACGACGAGGAGGTCGTACGCGTTCATGCTGAGCCCTTTCTGGCGTGTCACGTGAAGGCTGTCACTTGAAGGCCGTCACTTGAATGCCGGCGCTTGAAGGCTGTCACTTGAAGGAGGCGACGTTCTTCGACGTCACGACCTTCACCGGGACCTTCACCGCGGACGGGATCTTGTCGTCCTGCGCCGCCTTGATCGCGTTCTGGACCGCCATCTTGCCGAGTTCGCGCGGCTGCTGGGCGACCGACGCGTACAGCGTGCCCGCCTGGACCGCCTTGAAGCCGTCCGGGGTGCCGTCGAAGCCGACGACGTCGACGGACTTTCCGGCCTTCGCACCGAGCGCCTTGACCGCGCCGAGCGCCATCTCGTCGTTCTCGGCGAAGACGCCGTCGATGTCGGGGTGCGACTGGAGCAGGTTCGTCATGACGTCCAGGCCCTTGGTGCGGTCGAAGTCCGCGGGCTGCTTCGCGACGACCTTGATACCGGGGAACTCCTTGATGCCCGCGGCGAATCCGGCGCCGCGCTCACGGCTCGCGGAGGTACCGGCCTGGCCCTGGAGGACGACGATCTCGCCCTTGCCGCCGAGCTTGTCGGCGAGCGCCTTCGCGGCCTGCTTGCCGCCCGCGACGTTGTCGGAGGCGACGAGCGTCGCGGTCTTCGCCTTGTTCACGCCTCGGTCGGCGGCGACGACGGGGATGTCCGCCTTGTCGGCGCCGCGCACGGCCGGGCCGACCGCGTCGGAGTCGACCGGGTTCACGATGACCGCGCTCATGCCGCCGCTCGCGAAGTTCTGCAGCTGGTTGGCCTGCTGCGAGGCGTCGTTCTGCGCGTCCGTGACGGTCAGCTTCACGCCCTGCTTCTTGGCCTCGGCCTGCGCGCCCGCCCGCATCTCCGTGAAGAACGGGTTGTTGAGCGTGGAGACGGCCATGCCGATCCGCAGGTCCTTCTTGCCGCCGGACGACGTGCCGTTGTTCCACAGCGCGAGCCCGCCGACGATCGCCGCCGCGACGACGGCCGCGATCACGTACTGCATCTTCTGCCGCGGCCCGCCCGCGCCGGTGCCGGCCGCGGTCGGGGTCGCGCCCGCCTTGCGGCGCACCGTGTCGAGCAGGACGGCCAGCGCGATGACGACACCGATGACGACCTGCTGCCAGAACGCGGACACCGACAGGAGGTTGAGGCCGTTGCGCAGCACCGCGAGGATCAGCGCGCCGATGAACGTGCCCGACGCCTTGCCCACACCACCGGCGAGCGAGGCGCCGCCGATGACGACGGCGGCGATCGCGTCCAGCTCGTACCCCTGCGCGGCCTGCGGCTGCGCGGAGGACAGCCGGGAGGCGAGGACGATGCCGGCGACGGCCGCGAACAGTCCGGACAGGCCGTAGATGACGAGCTTCTGCCGCTTCACGCGCAGCCCGGAGAGGCGTGCCGCCTCCTCGTTGCCGCCGATCGCGTACATCGAGCGGCCGATGAAGGTGCGGCCGAGCACGACCGCGGTGACGATGCCGACGACGACCATCACGATGACCGGTACGGGCAGCCAGCCGCCCAGCGTGTCACCGAGCCGCGAGACCGAGTCCGGGAACGGGATCGGGGAGCCCTGCGAGATCACCAGCGACAGACCGCGGCCCACCGACAGCATCGCGAGCGTCGCGATGAACGGCGGCAGCTTCCCGTACGCGATGAGCGCGCCGTTGACGAAACCGCAGGCCAGGCCGGTGACGACGGCGAGGAGCACCGCTATCGGCACCGGGACGCCCTCGTTCGTCGCCGCCCAGGCGAGGACGGTCGCGGACAGCGCGGCGACCGAACCGACCGACAGGTCGATGCCCGCCGAGACGATGACGAAGGTGACGCCGAAGGCGAGGATCGCGGTGACGGCGGCCTGGACGCCGACGTTCAGCAGGTTCGTGGTGGTCAGGAAGTCGCCGGAGAGCAGCGACATCACGACGACCAGGACGACGAGCGCGGTCAGCGCGCCGTTGTCGAGGAGCAGCCGCAGCAGGCCCCCGCCGCTCGTCGCCGAGCCCTGGTTCTTCTTGAGCGTTTCAGTGGTCACGGGTGCCCTCCTCCTCGAGGGTGGTGTCATCGAAGCTGTGCGGGGTGCTGACGGCGAGCGCCATCACGGAGTCCTGCGTGGCGTCTTCGGCGGCGAGTTCACCGGCGATGCGGCCCTGCGCCATCACGAGCACGCGGTCGCTCATGCCGAGCACCTCGGGCAGATCGCTGGAGATCATGAGCACGGCGTGCCCGGCGGCGGTCAGTTCGTTGATCAGCTGGTAGATCTCGACCTTGGCGCCCACGTCGATGCCGCGGGTCGGCTCGTCGAGGATCAGCACCCTGATGTCGGCGAGCAGCCACTTGCCGATGACGACCTTCTGCTGGTTGCCGCCCGACAGGGTGCGCACGTGCTGGCCGAGCCCGGCCATCCGCACACCCAGCTGACCGGCGATCCGCTCGGCGGCGGTGTGCTGCCCCTTGAGGTCGACGAAGCCGCCGCGCGAGGCGGACCGCAGCGTGACGAGCCCGAGGTTCTCCGCCACCGACTGGTCGAGCACGAGCCCCTGGCCCTTGCGGTCCTCGGGGACGAGGCCGACGCCCGCGGCCATCGCCGCGTTCACGTCGTGGCGCGGCAGCCGGGACCCGGCCACCTCCACCGAGCCGCCGTCGTACGGGTCCGCGCCGAACACGGCCCGGACCACCTCGGTGCGCCCGGCGCCGACGAGCCCGGCGATGCCGACGACCTCACCGGCCCGCACCTCGAAGCTCACGTCGTGGAAGACGCCGTCCCGGGTCAGCCCCTCCACCTTCAGGAGCGCGCCGCCGGTGTCGGGCCGCTCCCGCGGGTACTGCTGCTCGATCGAGCGGCCCACCATGAGCCGGACCAGCTCGTCCTCGGGTGTCGACGCCGGGACCTGGCCGACGCTGCGGCCGTCGCGGATGACGGTGACGCGGTCGCCGAGCGCGGCGATCTCCTCCAGGTGGTGCGTGATGAAGACGATCCCGACGCCGTCCTCGCGCAGCGCCCGCACGATCGTGAACAGCTTCTCGACCTCCTCGGAGGTCAGCACGGCCGTCGGCTCGTCCATGATCAGGACGCGGGCGTCGAGGCTGAGGGCCTTCGCGATCTCCACCATCTGGAGGCGGGCGATGCCCAGTTCGCGGACGCGCGCGCGGGGCGACACGTTCACGCCCACGCGCGCGAGGAGCGCCTCGGCGTCGCGCTCCATCTTCTTGCGGTCGATGATCCCGAAGCGGCGCGGCTGGCGGCCCAGGAAGATGTTCTCGGCGACCGTCAGGTCGGGGACGAGGTTGAACTCCTGGTAGATCGTGGCGATGCCCAGCTTCTCGGCGTCCTGCGCCCCGTGGACGCGGACCTGTTCGCCGCCCACGGTGATCCGGCCGGCGTCCGGCGTGTAGGCGCCGGAGAGCATCTTGATCAGCGTGCTCTTGCCGGCTCCGTTCTCGCCGAGCAGGACGTGCACCTCGCCGCGGCGCAGATCGAAGTCGACGCTGTCGAGCGCGACGACGCCGGGGAACGTCTTGCGGATTCCCTCGATACGCAGCAACTCGTCCGGACTGCGCTCCGGACTGTTCTCCGTGTTCACCGGGGGCTCGTTCACCTGGGGCTCCTCTCCATCGAGGTCGGCGGGTGGGGGGACTGGGGGGACCGGGGAGACCGGGGGGATTCGCCGCAGGACTCCCGTACGACGAGGTGGGCGGGCAGCGTCACCGACTCCGGGGACCGGCCCTCGATGCGGTCGATCAGGGCGCGGACGGCGGCCCGGCCCAGCTCCTTGGTCGGCTGGGCGATCGCCGTGACCGGCGGCGCGGTGTGCACGAACCAGGGGATGTCGTCGAACGCGGCGAGCGCGATGTCGTCCGGGACGCGCAGCCCGCGCGCGCGGATCGCGTCGAGCGCGCCGAGGGCCATCAGGTTGTCGGCGGCGAACACGACCTCCGGCGGCTCGGCCAGGTCGAGGAACCCTTCCGTCACCCGGCGCCCGCTGTCGGCCTGGAAGTCGCCCTGCCCGGTGTAGGCGTCGGGCAGTTCGATGTCGTACGGGGCGAGGGCCTCGCGGAAGGCGGCGATGCGCTCGCTGCCGGTGGTCGTGGCGGCGGGGCCCGCGATGATCGCGAGGCGGCGGTGGCCGAGGCCGTGCAGATGGGCCACCAGGTCGCGGATGGCGGCGCGGCCGTCGGAGCGCACCACCGGCACGTCCACGCCCGGGATCCAGCGGTCGACGAAGACCATCGGGGTCCCGCCGCGGGCCGCGGCCAGCATCAGCGGGGAGCCGCCGTCGGTGGGGGAGACGAGGAGGCCGTCGACGCGGCGGTCCAGCAGGTTCTGGACGTGGTGGTCCTGGAGGTCGGGGCGTTCGTCGGCGTTCCCGATGATCACGCTGTAGCCGAGGGCGCGGGCTTCCTCCTCCACGGAGCGGGCCAGCTCGGTGAAGTACGGGTTCAGCACGTCGCTGATGACCAGGCCGAGGGTGCGGGTCTGGTCGGTGCGCAGGGAGCGGGCCACGGCGTTGGGCCGGTAGCCGAGCGACTCCACGGCGGCCAGCACGCGCGTCCTGGCGTCCGGGCTGACCGACGGGTGGCTGTTCAGGACGCGGGAGACCGTGGCGACGGAGACTCCGGCCGCGGCCGCGACGTCCTTGATGCTCGCCATCGCGGGCCACCTCCTTGTGGCTGCGGGGCTCATGTGCGGTGTGGTGGGCGCACATGTGCATGGAATCGATTACATGAGGGATTGGAATCGATTACACGGGCTGTTGGCAAGGGGTGTTCCGGTTGTCGTGACCGGATCGTGATGTGGGGGGTGCCGGGATGGGGGGGGGTGGGCTGAGGGGCGGCCAGGGGTGGGCCGAGGGATGGGCCGAGGTGGGACGGCTCGGGCCCGGACGCGAGGGTGCGGGGGTGTTGTCGGTGCGGCGTGCGATCGTGGAGGGCGGATCTGATGGATGACGCAGAAGGAGCGAGCCGACCGTGAACCACGCGCAGCTCACCGCACTCGGCCGCGCCCTGCGGGTCCTGGGCGAGCACGGCGAGACCCTCACCGCGGAGGCCTCGGACGCCAAGCTCCACGAGGTGCGGGGCGATGTGAAGCGCGCCCTGGAGCTGCTCGACGACACGGTCTCCGGCTCCGCGCCCACGACCCGCTGCGCCCAGCACCCGTACGGGGCGGTCGACGAGTCGGCGCCCGACCTGTGCCTGCTCTGCGAGACGCGGCGGCGGCAGGCCCGCCGCGCGGAGTACGGCGGCGGGCCGGCCCCGGCCCGTGCCGACCAGCAGCCGGTCGTGTCCCGCTACGGCACCCGCGAGGAGCGGCCGCAGCCCCAGCAGCGCTGGATCCCGGAGATGTGGACCGGCCAGGTCTGGCAGCTGTGCGGCACCCCGCGCCACGACCGCCGCGAGGCGGACCTCTACCTGGCGGCCCAGCGCCGCCGCCCGGACGCGGCGATGGCGTACCGGCTGGTCCACGAGTTCACGGACTACGAGGTCGTACGGGTGTGGGGGACGCCGCTTCGGGTGGACCCGGAGCCCATGGGGGGTATTTAGCCCCGGCGCCTCTGGTGCGGCGCGCTTTCTCTACCGGGCCTCAGCCCTGGGCACGCACGTGTTCCGGTTGCCCTGGCCTATGGCCCGCCCCCTTCTCCCACCCACCCGCCCCCTCCGGGGACGTCGGCCCGGCACCTGGCCTTGGGCACAGCCCCAGCGCCGGGTGCCCCTTCAGTCGCCCCCGCCCAAGTCCTGTCGGATGAATGATCACCCGTGGGCTCGGAATGCCGGATGCTTCCTGATGGAGGGCGGCCGGCGTCATGGGGTGCCAGGCCTCCTCCGTGTCGGGTCACGACGACCAGGAGTGTCAGCGGTGTTGAAGACCTACCTGTCCTGGTACCGCGAGTGCAGGATGGATGAGTCCGAGTTCCGCTCGGTCACCGACCACTTGGCGCAGTCCGGGCTGACCGTCGAGCACCCGAAGCTGGGCTGCGGGATGCTTCTGGACGTCGCGGGGGAACAGGTGAGGCTGCCTGTCGGGCGCATCCACGAGCTTGTCGGCCTGTCGGTCGGCCCGCTCTGCCTGCAGTTCTGGCTGTCGGCCGACACGGACGTGGTGTGCGATGTCAGGTACGTGGCGCCGGACACCCAAGTCCTCACCTTCGAGCTCGGCGGGTTGACCGAGAACGAGCGCGAGCAAGCCACCGACGCTGTTCAACGACTGATCCGACGAGAGCTGGACAAGACCGTCGCACTGCTCGTCGATGTGGGCGGCGAAACGGCGGACGAGGACGATGACGCGCTGGTTCTGTACGGCCGACTGCCGATGGGCCCGCGTCCGGACCAAGTGCAGTTTCGGACGGAGCGGCTCAGCGCCGTGCCGGCTGTTCTGTCTGAAGCAGAGGTGACGGATCTCGGTAACGGGCTGAGCGCAGTCCGCTGGCCATGATCATCGGGCAGGTTTGCGGAGCCGGAGCATGAGGGTTGTGAGGCGGAGTCCGGCCCAGTGCCGAGAAGAGATCGGCACCGCCTGGCCGTGGTGCGCGATTCATCGGGGCTGGGCCGCGGCCGATGGCCAGGCCCCGCGGCGGAGTTGCTGAGCGGAGACAGGCCCGCGCCCCCCGGACGGGCTCAGTGTTGGAGGAGGCCGCCGGTCGGGATCGTGGCTACGTGGCCGGTCGGGGGGAGTGTTTGGGCCAGGGCCAGGCCGGTGTCGACCAGTGATGAGCGGCGCAGGTGGGCGACGTCGGGGATCGGGGTCCAGACCGACTCGGCGATGTCACCGTCCGGCTCCGGTCGCAGCTGGCCGCCGGTGATGCGTACCCCGTAGAAGACGCCGACGTTCTGATGGTCCGCTCCGCCGGGGACGGCACGCTCGGCCGCCGGGATCACCCGCGAGTCCACGCCCAGGAGGCGTTCGACCACCGCGTCGCAGCCGGTCTCTTCGGCGACCTCCCGGATCACCGCGTCGAACGGATCCTCCGCGTGCTCGACCTTGCCTCCCGGAAGGGTCCACGTGCTCTCGCCCTCGCGCGGCACGTGACGGGCGAGCAGCACGCGCCCGTCCTCGATGCACACGGCGTACGCCGCCAGCCGGAAATTCATGCGTCCGAACCTCCCACCGGATCCTACGGAGAAGCGACGGCGAACAGGAGCGCGACCGGGGCCAGGAAGGCGAGGGTGCCGGTCGTCAGGCCGATGACACACCGGGAGTTCGCGGCCTCCTTGGCGCAGCCCACCACCCCGTACGCGATCGCGATGCCGCCGCCGATCGGGCCCAGCAGGGCGGGCAGGGCGACCGGGGGCAGGTAGAGGGTGCCGACGACGCCGAGCGCTTCCAGCCCCAGGCTGATCACCCCGGTCCAGAAGCACAGCGCGGTGTACGGGCCGGTCGAGCGGCGGGCGGTGTCGGCGCTCATGGGTCTCCTGGCGGTCACGCGGTGGTTCGGGTCAGTCCTGGCCGGCCTGGGTCAGCGTATGGGCGACCAGCGCGTTCGCGTGTCCGTGGCCGAGGCCGTGTTCGGACTTCAGCCAGTTCACCAGCTCCATGTGGCGGGTGAGCGGGGAGGCGTCGATGAGGTCCTGCCAGTGGGATATCGGCTGGCCGTACTTCTTCTCGATCGACGGGAAGTAACTGGCGGGGCCCTTGGTGGTGGTCATGGCGCTCCTCGGTGCAGCGTGTTGCGGCGGGTCACGGTCAGCTGTATGACCCTGGCCGTCCGGGAAAGTCATCGGCGGCGTCCGCGGAAGATCTCCAGGGCCGTGCCCCAGGGCGAAGGACTGGAGCAGGGCGCCGGCGGCCACGCCGGCTCCCAGGAGCCAGTAGGGCGCGTCGATGCCCCACACCGCTCCGACGACGCCGGCCGCGCCGAGGGATGTCGGGGCCGTGAAGAGGAAGGGCCACACTCCGACGATCCCCGGGTCGGAGACCGTCGCGGCGATCACCTCGAAGGCGACGGCCGATCCGACGAGGCCGAGATAGGCCGCCGAGAGCGGGTTGGCGAACGTTCTGCGGACGAGCGGGTGGACGGACATGGAAGCCCCCTGGGCGTGCGGCGATGGAACCGGACGCGTCCATGCTCGGACCGGCGCCGCGCGGGAGCGTGAGTACGCGTACTCAACCTCCGCGCCGAAACCCTTACTTGACCGGAACCCTTACTTGAGCTGCCGCCACGCATGGTCCAGCGCCTCGCGCAACTGGTCGGCCTGCGTCGTGGTCAGGCCGGCCGTCATGCGGTCCTCCACGCCGCGCACTGCCTCCGCGTACGCGGACAGGAGCTCCCCGCCCGCCGGGGTGAGGGTGATGAGGAGCTCGCGGCGGTTGGCCGGATTGGGGTGCCGGGCCACATAACCGCGGCCCTCCAGCGTGCGGACCATGTCGGCCATGGACTGGGCGGTGACAAAGGAGTCCCGGGCCAGCTGCGCCGCGGTCAGACCGTCGTGGACCTCCAGGACGGTGAGCGCCGTGTACTGCAGGGCCGTGACACCGGCCGGCTTCAGGACCTCCTCCAGGCGGGCGCGCACCACGAGTTCGGCCCGTTTGACGAGGTAGAGCAGGGACGGGGACGGCTTCTCGGGCATGGCACCTCCGGATCGCTGCTGCCCTGGCGCGGGGCCGCCACCGCGGGCGGACCGATGGGCCGACCCTACCCCATTGACAGGAATCCTGATGATCGTGAGACTGGCTCGCATCGCCAGGAATCCTGTCGATGGAGAGCGAAGCGGGGCCGGCATGGAGAAGAGGGATCACGCATGGAACTGAGCGGCAAGGTCGCCGTCGTCACGGGCAGCGGACGCGGGCTGGGGCTCGCCTACGCCCGTGCGCTCGGCGCCGCAGGGGCGTCCGTCGTGGTGAACGACGTCGACGAGCAGGCCGTCGCCGACGCGGTGCGGACCGTGGAGGCCGCCGGAGGCAAGGCCGTCGGCGTCACCGCGGCCGTCGGGTCCACGGAGAGCGCCGAGGCGCTGATCGCCGCCGCCGTCGAGCACTTCGGCCGGCTCGACGTCCTGGTCACCAACGCGGGCATCCTGCGCGACAAGGTCCTCTGGAAGATGAGCGACGACGACTTCGACGACGTGGTCCGCGTCCATCTGCGCGGCACCTTCACCTGCGCCCGCGCCGCCGCCGTACGGATGCGCGAGCAGGGCGAGGGCGGCCGGATCGTCCTGGTCGGCTCGCCCGCGGGACAGCGCGGCAACTTCGGCCAGACCAACTACGCGGCGGCCAAGGCCGGCATCGTCGCCATGGCCCGCACCTGGGCCATGGAACTGGCCCGCGCGGACATCACGGTGAACGCCGTGATCCCCGTCGCCGCCACCGAGATGACCCGGACGATCCCCGCGTTCGCCCCGGCCATCGAGGAGGCCGAGCGCACCGGCGAACCGCTGCCCCGCTGGATGCGCCGGGACGAGGGCCTCGGCACCGTCGACGACGTCACCGGCCTCGTCACCTACCTCGCCTCCGACGCCTCCGCCGGAGTCACCGGCCAGGCCATCGGCCTCGGCGGCGACCGCCTCGCCCTGTGGGCCCACCCGCAGGAGAAGGCGCACGCCTTCCAGGACGGCGGCTGGAGCGCCGACGACATCGCCGCCTCCTGGGCCGCCGGTGTCGGCGCCGAGCCCGAGACCTTCGGCATCCCCGCCCCGCGCCCCCCGGCCGGTGCCTGACATGGCCCCCGCGCCCCGCCTCGACCCGGCCCGGCTGACCGCCATCGACGTGCACACCCACGCCGAGGTGTCCCGGACGGGTCACCCGTCCCTCAGCCCCGAGCTGATGGCAGCCTCGGAGAAGTACTTCGCCGCGCACGGCCACCGGATGCCGACCATCGCCGAGACCGCCGAGCACTACCGGCAGCGGAACATGGCGGCCGTCGTCTTCACCGTCGACGCCGAGCACGCCCTGGGCCACCCGCCGATCCCGAACGAGGAGATCGCCGAGGACTGCGCCGAACACGCCGACGTCCTCATCCCGTTCGCCTCCCTCGACCCCTGGCGGGGCCGGGCGGCGGTGCGGCAGGCGCGGCGGCTGGTCGAGGAGTACGGGGTGCGGGGGTTCAAGTTCCACCCCAGCCTCCAGGGCTTCTCGCCCGACGACCGGCTCGCCTACCCGCTGTACGAGGCCATCGAGGAGCTGGGCGTCCCCGCCCTGTTCCACACCGGCCAGACCGGGATCGGCGCGGGCGTCCCGGGCGGCGGCGGCATCCGGCTCAAGCACTCGAACCCGATGCTCGTCGACGACGTGGCCGCCGACTTCCCCGGGCTGCGGATCATCCTGGCGCACCCCTCGTTCCCCTGGCAGGACGAGGCGCTGGCGGTGGCCACGCACAAGCCGAACGTGTACATCGACCTGTCCGGCTGGTCCCCGAAGTACTTCCCGCCGCAGCTCGTCCGGTACGCCAACACGCTGCTCAAGAAGAAGGTGCTGTTCGGGTCCGACCACCCGGTCATCACCGCCGACCGGTGGCTCGCCGACTTCGCCGAGCTCGACATCAAGCCCGAGGTCAGGCCGCTGATACTCAAGGAGAACGCGCTGCGTGTCCTCGGCCTCGACCAGGCCTGACCCACCCACCAGCAGTCCGCATCCACCAGCAGTCCGAAAGGCAGGGCCCGTCATGCGTGACCACGGCATCGGTTCCTGGACCGCCCGCCGCGCCCGCAGTTCTCCGGAGCGCACCGCGGTCGTCTTCGGCGACCGCGAGACCAGCTACGCCGAGCTCCACGACCGTGCCACCCGCTTCGCGCTGCACCTGCGCCGCCTGGGCATCCGCCCCGGCGACCGGGTCGCCTACCTGGGCCCGAACCACCCGGCCTTCCTGGAGACCCTGTTCGCCGCCGCGCGGCTCGGCGCGCTGTTCGTCCCGCTCAACACCCGCCTCGCCGCACCCGAGCTGAACCACTGCCTCGACGACTGCGGGGCCGAGGTCCTGGTCCACACCGGCGACTTCGCGGAGTTCGCCGAGGGGTGCGGCGTGCCCCGGACCGTCGCCGTAGGCCCGGACCTGGAGCGGGACCTCGCGGGGATCGCCCTCGAACCGCTCGACATGCCGGTGACCCACGAGGACGCCGCGCTCATCATGTACACCTCGGGCACGACCGGCCGGGCCAAGGGCGCCGTACTGACCCACGGCAACCTGACCTGGAACTGCGTCAACACCCTGGTCGACAGCGACTTCGCCGGGACCGACGTCGCGCTGCTCTCCGCCCCGCTGTTCCACACCGGCGCCCTCAACATGACGTGCCTGCCGACCCTCCTCAAGGGCGGCACCCTCGTCCTGGAGGAGACCTTCGCCCCGGACCGCACCCTCGACTTGGTCGAGCGGCACCGGGTCACCGTGATGTTCGGCGTCCCCGCGATGTTCCAACAGGTCGCCGCCGCACCGCGGTTCACCGCCACCGACCTGTCCTCGCTGCGGATGCTGCTGTGCGGCGGCGCCCCGGTGCCGGTGGCCCTGATCCGCGCGTACCAGGAACGGGGCATCGAATTCATCCAGGGCTACGGCATGACCGAGGCCTCGCCCGGCGTCTGCCTGCTCGACGCCGAGCACGCGGTGGAGAAGGCCGGCAGCACGGGCGTGCCGCACTTCTTCAGCGACGTCCGCCTCGTCGACCCGTCCGGCGCCGACGCCGCGTACGGCGAACTGCTCGTCGAGGGACCGAACGTGATGAAGGGGTACTGGAACCGGCCCGAGGCCACCGCGGCCGTACTGGGGGCGGGCTGGTTCCACAGCGGAGACATCGCCCGTACCGACGAGGACGGCTACGTCACGCTCGTCGACCGCGCCAAGGACATGATCATCTCCGGCGGGGAGAACGTCTACCCGGCCGAGATCGAGAACGTCCTGCACGACCATCCCGCCGTCGCCGACTGCGCCGTCATCGGCGTACCGGACACCCGGTGGGGCGAGGTGCCGCGCGCCGTCGTGGTCCGCGCGCCCGGCGCCGACGCGAGCGCCGCCGACATCCTCGCGTCCCTGGACGGCCGGCTCGCCCGCTACAAGATCCCGAAGTCGCTCGTCTTCGCCGACGCCCTGCCGCGCAGCGGCGCCGGGAAGCTGCTCAAGCCCCGCATCCGCGAAGTCTTCGGCACGACGCCCGTCACCGAAAGCACCGACAACTGACAGGAGCACCACCATGACCGCCCTGCGCACCGCCACCGGCCTCGACGAGATCAAGGCGCTGGCCGGCGCCGACCTGGGCCGCACCGACTGGCTGGAGATCGCCCAGGACCGGGTCGACACCTTCGCCGACGCCACCGGCGACCACCAGTGGATCCACACCGACCCGGAGCGCGCCGCGAACGGCCCCTTCGGCGGCCCGATCGCCCACGGCTACCTCACGCTGTCCCTGATCATCCCGCTGTTCGGCCAACTGCTCGACATCCAGGGCACCTCGATGAGCATCAACTACGGCCTGGACAAGGTCCGTTTCCCCAGCCCGGTGAAGGTCGGCGCCAAGATCCGTCTGCACGGCGCGGTCGAGTCCGTCGAGGAGGTCCGGGGCAACGGCGTCGAGATGCGGCTCGCCTTCACCCTCGAGATCGAGGGCTCCGACAAGCCCGCCTGCGCGGCCCAGGCCATCTACCGCCACTACGCCTGAGGCAGGACCCCGCACCGTTGTCAGCGCCGCCCGCTACCGTCGACGCATGTCCAACCAAGTGTCGGCGGCGCGCACCCTGGCGGTGCTGGAAGGCGTGCTCGAGCGGATCACGTTCGCCAGCGAGGAGACCGGGTACACCGTCGCGCGCGTGGACACGGGCCGGGGCGGCGGCGATCTGCTGACCGTGGTCGGGGCGCTGCTCGGCGCGCAGGCCGGCGAGTCTCTGCGGATGGAGGGCCGTTGGGGCTCGCATCCCCAGTACGGCAAGCAGTTCCATGTGGAGAACTACACGACGATCCTGCCCGCCACCATCCAGGGCATCCGCCGCTATCTCGGCTCGGGCCTGGTCAAGGGCATCGGGCCGGTCTTCGCCGACCGGATCACCCAGCACTTCGGGCTCGACACCCTCGACATCATCGAGCAGGACCCCAAGCGGCTGATCGAGGTGCCGGGCCTCGGCCCCAAGCGCACCAAGAAGATCGCCGACGCCTGGGAGGAGCAGAAGGCCATCAAGGAAGTGATGGTCTTCCTCCAGTCGGTCGAGGTGTCCACGTCGATCGCCGTGCGGATCTACAAGAAGTACGGCGACGCCTCGATCGGCGTCGTGAAGAACCAGCCGTACCGGCTCGCCTCCGACGTCTGGGGCATCGGCTTCCTCACCGCCGACCGCATCGCCCAGTCCGTCGGCATCCCGCACGACAGCCCCGAGCGGGTCAAGGCGGGACTCCAGTACGCGCTGTCGCAGTCCACCGACCAGGGCCACTGCTTCCTGCCCGAGGAGCGGCTGATCGCCGACGCGGTGAAGCTGCTCCAGGTCGACACCGGCCTCGTCATCGAGTGCCTCGCCGCCCTCGCCGAGCCCGACGAGGAGAGCGGCGAGGAGCCGGGCGTCGTTCGGGAGCGGGTGCCGGGGGAGGGCGGGCAGCCGGTCACGGCCGTCTACCTCGTCCCGTTCCACCGCGCCGAGCTGTCGCTGTCCGCCCAGGTCCAGCGCCTGCTGCGGACCGGTGAGGACCGGATGCCCGCGTTCCGTGACGTGGTCTGGGACAAGGCGCTGGCCTGGCTCGGGCAGCGGACCGGGGCCACCCTCGCGCCCGAGCAGCAGGAGGCGGTGCGGCTCGCGCTGACCCAGAAGGTCGCCGTGCTGACCGGCGGCCCCGGCTGCGGCAAGTCCTTCACCGTACGGTCCGTCGTCGAGCTGGCCCGCGCCAAGAAGGCCAAGGTGCTGCTCGCCGCCCCGACCGGACGGGCCGCGAAGCGCCTCGCCGAACTGACCGGAGCCGAGGCCTCCACCGTGCACCGGCTCCTTGAGCTGAAGCCCGGCGGCGACGCCGCGTACGACAAGGACCGGCCGCTCGACGCGGACCTGGTCGTCGTCGACGAGGCCTCCATGCTCGACCTGCTGCTGGCGAACAAGCTGGTGAAAGCCGTCCCGCCCGGCGCTCATCTGCTGTTCGTGGGGGACGTGGACCAGCTGCCGAGCGTCGGCGCGGGCGAGGTGCTGCGCGATCTGCTCGCCGACGGCGGCCCGGTGCCGGCCGTCCGGCTGACCCAGGTGTTCCGCCAGGCCCAGGAGTCCGGCGTGGTCATGAACGCCCACCGGATCAACGCGGGCACGCCCCCGCTCACCCAGGGCCTGAAGGACTTCTTCCTCTTCGTCGAGGAGGACACCGAGGAGGCCGGGCGGCTGACGGTGGACGTCGCGGCGCGCCGGATCCCGGCGAAGTTCGGCCTCGACCCGCGCCGCGACGTGCAGGTCCTCGCCCCCATGCACCGCGGCCCGGCCGGCGCGGGCACGCTGAACGGACTGCTCCAGCAGGCGATCACCCCGGGCCGCCCCGAGCTCCCCGAGAAGCGGTTCGGCGGCCGCGTCTTCCGGGTGGGCGACAAGGTCACCCAGATCAGGAACAACTACGAGAAGGGGGCGAACGGCGTGTTCAACGGCACGGTCGGCGTCGTCACCTCCCTCGACGCGGACGAGCAGCGCCTCACCGTCCTGACCGACGAGGACGAGGAGGTGCCCTACGACTTCGACGAACTCGACGAACTCGCGCACGCCTACGCCGTGACGATCCACCGTTCGCAGGGAAGTGAGTATCCGTGTGTGGTGATTCCGGTCACGACCGGGGCATGGATGATGCTCCAGCGCAATCTCCTCTACACGGCGGTGACCCGCGCGAAGAGGCTGGTCGTGCTCGTCGGGTCGCGCAAGGCACTCGGGCAGGCGGTACGCACGGTTTCTGCCGGAAAGCGGTACACAGCGTTGGATTTCCGGCTCTCGGGCGGGAACCTTCAAAGAGTTTGATCGATCAAATTCGTCGGGAAGGTCACAGCCCCCTTCCGGAACCGGGGCGAAGGGGGCAGGATGAGAAGGTTGGTGGCACCCAGTGCCGCCATTAGGCCCAATGGTCGACCCCGAGTGCACTCCGGTGGGCCAAGTGGGGGATGGTAGAGGCAGTCAGGGCACCTCGAAGAAGAGGCACTACGTCGGTGAGGGATGACGTGAGCGACAACTCTGTAGTACTGCGGTACGGCGATGGCGAGTACACCTACCCGGTGATCGACAGCACCGTCGGCGACAAGGGCTTCGACATCGGGAAGCTCCGGGCCCAGACAGGACTGGTGACCCTCGACAGCGGATACGGCAACACGGCCGCCTATAAATCCGCGATCACCTACCTGGACGGCGAGCAGGGCATCCTGCGCTACCGCGGCTACCCGATCGAGCAGCTGGCCGAGCGCTCCACCTTCCTCGAGGTGGCGTACCTGCTGATCAACGGCGAGCTTCCGACCGTCGACGAGCTCGCGACCTTCAAGAGCGAGATCACGCAGCACACCCTGCTGCACGAGGACGTCAAGAACTTCTACAAGGGCTTCCCGCGCGACGCCCACCCGATGGCCATGCTGTCGTCCGTGGTGTCCGCGCTGTCCACGTTCTACCAGGACAGCCACAACCCCTTCGACGAGAAGCAGCGCCACCTCTCGACGGTCCGCCTGCTCGCCAAGCTTCCGACGATCGCGGCCTACGCGTACAAGAAGTCCGTCGGCCACCCGTTCGTCTACCCGCGCAACGACCTCGGCTACGTCGAGAACTTCCTGCGCATGACGTTCTCCGTGCCCGCGCAGGAGTACGACCTCGACCCGGTCGTCGTCTCGGCGCTGGACAAGCTGCTGATCCTGCACGCGGACCACGAGCAGAACTGTTCGACGTCCACCGTGCGCCTGGTCGGCTCCTCGCAGGCCAACATGTTCGCGTCGATCTCCGCGGGCATCTCCGCCCTGTGGGGTCCGCTGCACGGCGGCGCCAACCAGTCGGTCCTGGAGATGCTCGAGGGCATCCAGGCCAACGGCGGCGACGTCGACTCCTTCATCCGCAAGGTGAAGAACAAGGAAGAGGGCGTCCGCCTGATGGGCTTCGGCCACCGGGTGTACAAGTCCTTCGACCCGCGCGCCAAGATCATCAAGGCCGCGGCGCACGACGTGCTGTCCGCCCTCGGCAAGGATGACGCGCTGCTCGACATCGCGCTCAAGCTGGAGGAGCACGCGCTCTCCGACGACTACTTCGTCTCGCGCAACCTCTACCCGAACGTGGACTTCTACACGGGTCTGATCTACCGGGCCATGGGCTTCCCGACCGAGATGTTCACGGTCCTGTTCGCCCTCGGCCGGCTGCCGGGCTGGATCGCCCAGTGGCACGAGATGATCAAGGAGCCGGGGTCGCGCATCGGCCGTCCGCGCCAGATCTACACCGGTGTGGTCGAGCGGGACTTCATTCCCGTCGAGCAGCGCTGATTCCGAGCTGTAGCTGGGGCCGGTTCGTCTCGCCGTTGGGCGTGGCGGCCGGCCTTTCGCGTTCCGTCGCGTTCGCGCCCCGGGTAGCAGAAAGCGCCCCGCTGTCGGTCCCCCCACGGGCCGGCAGTCGGGGCGCTTTCCATGTCCCGGTGCGGATTCCCCCCACGGGATCCGGCCGGGCGTCCAGGTGTCCGCGTCGGCTGCCGGGAACACGCACGCACGGGTGGGCCGCTCAAGCTCCCCGGTGCGCGTGCCCCGGCCAACGCAGTCGGGTTCGTCCCCCAAGACAAACCCGCTCGATACGGAAACGCCCCCCAAGACGTTTCTGCATCGCCTCCTTAGACTCACGAGACCTGCAAAGGGTTACGTTGGGATCGATGTGATCTACGTCTCTTGCATTTGTCCCGTGCGTTCACAAGGGACCCGATATGCGAACCCGAGCCCCAGTGTGAGGGTGCTGCAATTGTGCCGTGTGGATTGTGTGCAGGTCCAGACTGTGTGGGACAGAACTGACGGATCGGGCCCCGGTCAGCCGAATCGGCGCAGTCGCAGGCTGTTGGTCACCACGAAAACCGACGAGCAGGCCATGGCCGCCCCGGCGATCATCGGGTCGAGCAGCCCCGCGGCGGCCAGCGGCAGCGCGGCCACGTTGTAGCCGAAGGCCCAGCACAGGTTGCCCTTGATCGTGGTGAGGGTGCGGCGGGAGAGCCGGATCGCGTCGGCCGCGACCCGCAGATCGCCGCGGACCAGCGTCAGATCGCCGGCCTCGATCGCCGCGTCCGTCCCGGTGCCCATCGCGAGCCCCAGATCCGCCGTGGCCAGCGCGGCCGCGTCGTTGACCCCGTCGCCGACCATCGCGACCGTACGGCCCTCGGCCCGCAGCCGCTCGATCACCGCGACCTTGTCCTGCGGCAGCACCTCCGCGATCACGTCCTGCGGCGCGATGCCCACGGCGCGGGCCACGGACTCGGCGGCGGCCCGGCCGTCGCCGGTCAGCAGCATCGGCGTGAGCCCGAGTGCACGCAGCCGCTCGACGGCCTCCGCGCTGGTCTCCTTGACCGCGTCGGTGACACCGAGCACGCCGCGGGCCGCACCGTCCCAGGCGACGACGACCGCCGTGCCGCCCGTCGCCCGCGCGGCATCCAGTGCCTCGGTGAGCGCGGCCGGCGCCGCGATCCCGGCTTCGGCGAGCAGCCCCTCGCGGCCGACGAGCACCGCGTGCCCCTCGACGGTGCCGCGCACGCCGAGCCCCGGCACGTTCGCGAAGCCCGTGACCCGCGGCAGTTCGCCCGCGCGGTCCGCGGCCCCGGCGGCGACCGCGCGCCCGACGGGATGCTCGGAGGCGTGCTCCACGGCCCCGGCGAACCGCAGCAGCTCTTTCTCGTCGACACCCTCGGCGGTGTGCACGGCGTCGAGCGTCATCCGGCCGGTGGTGACCGTTCCGGTCTTGTCCAGGACGACCGTGTCGACCGTGCGCGTCGACTCCAGCGCCTCCGGCCCCTTGATCAGGATGCCGAGCTGGGCTCCGCGCCCCGTACCGACCATGAGCGCGGTCGGCGTGGCGAGACCCAGGGCGCAGGGACAGGCGATGATCAGTACGGCGACGGCCGCGGTGAACGCGCCGGTGACATCGTCCGTCACGAGAAGCCGTACGAGCAGGGTGCCGAGCGCGATGACCAGCACGGCGGGCACGAACACCGCCGAGATCCGGTCCGCGAGCCGCTGCACCTTCGCCTTGCCGGTCTGCGCGTCCTCGACGAGCCACGCCATACGGGCCAGCTGGGTGTCGGCGCCGACCCGGGTGGCCTCGACGACGATGCGGCCGCCCGCGTTGACCGTGGCGCCGGTGACGGCGTCGCCGACGGTCACGTCGATCGGCACGGACTCGCCTGTGAGCAGGGAGGCGTCGACGGCCGAGTGCCCCTCGACGACCGTGCCGTCCGTCGCGATCTTCTCGCCGGGCCGTACGACGAACCGGTCGCCGGGGCGCAGGCGCTGCGCGGGGACGCGGGTCTCGGTGCCGTCCGGGGCGATCAGGGCGACGTCCTTCGCGCCGAGTTCGAGCAGGCTGCGCAGGGCGGCGCCCGCGCTCCGCTTGGCGCGGGCCTCCAGATAGCGGCCCAGGAGGATGAAGGTGACGACGCCCGCGGCGACTTCCAGGTACGTGTGCGAGGTGCCGGAGGCCAGGGCCCACAGGGACCAGCCGTACGCGGCGAGGACACCGAGCGACACCAGGGTGTCCATCGTGGCCGCGCCGTGCCGGGCGTTCGCCCAGGCGGCCCGGTAGAAGTCCGCGCCGCAGCCCAGGACGACGGGGGTCGCCAGGATCAGGGCCGGCCAGTCCCAGCCCGGGAACCGGAGGGCCGGGATCATGGAGAGCGCGATCACCGGGGCGGTCAGGACGGCGGCCGTGATCAGGCGGCGCCGGAGGTCACCGGCACGGGAGCCCCGCCCCGCGGGCGGCCGGGCCCCGGCGTCGTCCGCCGCGCCTTCGGAGGTCACCTCGCCGTGGGTCTCCTGAGCCCCCTGGATCTCCTGGGTCTCCTGAATCTCCGGGGTCGCCGTGTAGCCCAGTCCGGTGATCGTGGCGATCAGCTGGTCCGGGGTGACCTCGGGGGCGTAGGAGATCTTCGCGCGTTCGGTCGCGAGGTTGACCGTCGCGGTGACGCCCTCGATGCGGTTGAGCTTGCGCTCGATGCGCGAGGAGCAGGAGGCGCAGGTCATGCCGCCGATGGAGAGGCCGATCTCCGTGAGCGGCGGTGGTGCGTCGAGAGGTGGTACGTCCGTCATGGTGCTGTCGAGCGTACGGCGCGGGGGCCGGGGATGTCCCCGGCCCCCGAAGTGGTGAGCGGTCAGACCAGCTCGTAGCCCGCCTCGTCGACGGCGGCGCGGACGGCCGCCTCGTCGAGCGGGGCCGCGGAGACCACGGTCACCTGGCCGGTGGCGGCGACCGCGGTGACGGAGGCGACGCCGGCGATCTCGGAGATCTCACTGGAGACCGCGCCCTCGCAGTGACCGCAGGTCATGCCCTTGACCTGGTAGACGGTGGTGACGGCGCCCTCGGCGGCGGGGGCCGAGGCGTCCGTGTGGCACGCTCCGCCGCAGCAGGAACCGGACGTCTCGGAGTCGATCTGGGGGAGCTCGGTCTGGGCGCTCATGTCGTTCTCCTCGGAATGCCTCGTGGGTGTGCGTCGGAAGGGGGCCGGGATGTCCCCGGCGCCTCCTGACGTCTCCGACTCTATACCCCTAGGGGGTATTTCTCCAAGAGGGATCGCGGCGCGCGAGCGAACGCGCCCAGCCGATGCCGAGGAGCGAGACCGCGGCCAGGCCGCCGATCGAGAAGAGCGTGAAGAGATGCTCCTGCGTGGCGGTGGGATCGGGCAGGTAGCCCTCCGCGAAGAGCGTGCGGTCCAGGCCGGTGCCCGTGACGCGGGCGACGAGCCAGAGGGCGATCCCGTGCATCGAGTCCCACAACGCGTGCAGCAGGGACACGCCGAGGTACGTCGCGACGACGGGCGCGGCGAAGCGGTAGCGGCCGCTCGGGCGGCGGAAGGCGAGCAGCGCGGCGCCGGCGATCGCCGTCCACAGCCCGTGCCCGAACGGGGCGAGCAGGCCGCGCAGCACCTCCGTCTCCAGGAGGGAGCGCAGGTCGATGCCCTTCATGGTGACCGCCGCGTTGAACGCGTATCCCGCGCTCTCGAACGCCGCGAAGCCGAAGCCGACCGTCGCGCCCAGGACGAGACCCGCGCGCAGGCCCCGGATGTGCGGGTGCTGGTGCAGTACGTACATGAGGGCGAGGAGCTTGACCGCCTCCTCGATCAGGCCGACGCCCAGGAAGATCCAGAGGGAGGGGTGCAGCAGGTAGTACTCCATGACCGACGCGCCCAGGACGCCGAGGACCCCGCCCACCAGGAAGCAGCCCAGGATCAGGTGCACGCCGAGATCCCGGCCGTGCCGCTCGTACGCCCACAGGACGAAGACCGCCGGGACGAGGAAGCTGCCGAGCAGGATGAGGGTGGGGAGCAGCGTGGTGTTCTTCGTGGCGTACGTGACCAGTGCGGTCAGCACCCACAGGGTCAGGCCGCCCCACAGGCAGCGCCTCCACAGTCCCGCCCGGACCTGAGGGCCCGGCGGGGGTGGCTGCCGCGGGATGCGGGCCTGGGGGGATCCCGGGGGCTGGGGGTGAGTCACGACGGGCTCCCTCGCACCGGATGGGGTGATTTGCCCGAATCCTATGCAGGGGTGCGCCGGGCCGCAGAACGGCGGCCCGGCGCAGCGGCGTTCAGTCCAGGGAGCGGCCCCGGTTCCTCGGGCGGGCGGCCACCCAGGCCCGCACGGTGTCGGCGTACCAGTAGGGCTTGCCGCCCTCGACATGGTCGGGCGGCGGCAGCAGTCCGTGTTTGCGGTACGAGCGGACGGTGTCGGGCTGCACCCGGATGTGCGCGGCGATGTCCTTGTACGACCAGAGCCGGTGGTCGCTCATGGTGGCTCCTCCCTGACGGGCGACGCGGCGGCGCGGGGGTGTCCGCCGACGATCACCCACCCTGTCCCCGGTGAACGAGGGGACCCGTGATGAAGGGAGGGCCTGTGTGACGCCTGTGACGCAGAACCCGCGTAGGGCTGACATGTGTGACACGAAGGGGGCGTTTGTGACGCGAATGATGCAAAGAGGACGCCCCGCGCCCGCATGAACCGTCCCGTCCCGGGACATGAGCCTGTATCGGCCCGCACGTGATCGTGCGGCCCTGGGGCGATGCCCGGCTTGGCCGAGGGGGCCACGCCGCTTGGCACCCGGCGTCCCCGCCTTCGCCCTGACCCCTATCCCACCCACCCGCCCCCTCCGGGGGCGTCGGCCCCGCGCCGGGCACGACCAATCGCCCCTGGGGCGCACGGAGTGCGCCTTCAGGGGCGCGGGGAACTGCGCGAGAAGCCCCACCGGGCCGCAGGCGCGAGGCGAACGCGCATGCCTACGGCGCGGGCGTTCGCCCCGGGCGGCAAAGGATGCGCGCGGCGGCGATATCCGCCGGGGCCGCAGGCGCGAGGTGGCGAGAACGGCTACGGCGCGAGCATGGGCCGGGCGGCGATGAAAGCCGCGGGCCCGCTACGGGTGGCCCGGCCTCAGCAGGAGGCTCGTGGCTTCGCCGGTCAACCGATCAACCGCCGGAGGCCTCCCATGGGCCCGTACGAACTCGCGCGGCGTACACCCCGTCATCGCCTTGAACTCACCGCTCAGATGCGCCTGGTCGTAGAAGCCGCAGACCGCCGCCGCCTCGGCCTGACTGCTCCCCGCACACAGCAACCGCCGCGCCCGCTGCGACCGCAGCACCCGCGCGGCCGCCTTCGGGCTGAGCCCGATCTGCTCACGGAACCGGTTCTCCAACTGCCGTACGCTCCACCCCGCCTCCTCCGCGAGCTCGGTCACCGGGACCGTCCCGCCGCTGTGGCACAGCGCGTACCAGGCGCGGACCGTACCGTCCGCGCAGTGCGGGCCCGATTCCAGCCAACGGCCCAGCGCCGCGTCGAGCAGCCGGAACCGGGCCGGCCAACTGGGAGCACCGGCCAGTTCATGGGCGAGCCGGGCCACGGCAGCGGAAGGGAGCGCTCCCAATGTGTCCGGATCCAGTTGCCGCCCGGCCAGCTCGCGCAGCGGCAGGTCGAGGATCCGGAACGCCGCCCACGGCGTGAGCAGCACCTCCACCCCCGCGAGCCGCCCGTCGTGCTCCCCGAGCACCGGCGTCGTCGTGAGCCCCGAGAGCACGGACCGCAGCTCCACCGTGCGCGCCCGCGCCGGCGGGACGACCGCGCCGCCACCCGTCGACCGCACGTCCACCCAGCCGCCGCCCGCCTCCGTGATCCGGACCGCCCCCTCGAAACCGAGCATCAGCGTCACCGCGCCGATCGGCGCCTCCAGGCGGGCCCGCGGCCCGGGGAAGGCCAGCCGGAACCCGCGGTAGCCGATGACCCCCGGCCGCAGTCGCGGATGCGGCAGCGCGGAGGCCGTCTCCCAGGACCCGTCGGGGGCGCGGGCGGGGCGCCCCGCCCGGCGCGGCTGACTCGTCTGGCGCGGCGCGCTCGACCGTCTCATGCGCCGATAGTGCTACACGCCGCACGACCGGAGATAGCCCCGCGTACGGCGTGCGATCGGAAGCGGGCGCTCCGGGTCGCACGGGTACATGTCCTGCTCGACGATCGCGAAGAGGTCCACGCCGAGCGCCTCGGCCGCCGCGAGCACCGGCGCCAACTCCGGCACCCCGCGCGGCGGTTCGCACATCACCCCCTGCGCGACGGCGGGACCGAACGGCGTCCCCTGCGCCCGCACCGAGGCGAGCACCTCCGGGTCGACCTGCTTGAGGTGCAGGTACCCGATGCGTTCCCCGTACGTCTTGATGAGCTCGACGCTGTCGCCGCCGCAGTACGCGTAGTGCCCCGTGTCCAGGCACAGCGACACGAGGTCGGGGTCGGTCGCGTCGAGGAAGCGGGTGACGTTCTCCTCGGTGTCGATGTGGGTGTCCGCGTGCGGGTGGACGACGATCCGCAGCCCGAACCGGTCGCCGACCTCGCGGGCCAGCCGCTCCGTCTGCGTGGCGAGATGACCCCACTGCTCGGCGGTCAGCGTCGCGTCCTCCAGGATCTCGCCCGTCTTGTCGTCGCGCCAGAAGGAGGGGATGACGACGAGATGGCGCGCGCCCGTGTCCCGGGCCAGCGCGGCGACCGACGCCACGTGCTCCCAGGTGCGGTCCCACACGGCGGGGCCGTGGTGCAGCCCGGTGAAGACGGTCCCGGCCGACACCCGCAGCCCCCGCCGCCCGGTCTCCTCGGCCAGCACGCGCGGATCCGTCGGCAGATACCCGTACGGGCCCAGCTCGATCCACGCGTAACCGGCCTCGGCGACCTCGTCGAGGAAGCGCCGCCAGGGGGTCTGCCGGGGATCGTCGGGGAACCAGACGCCCCAGGAGTCGGGGGCCGAGCCGACGCGGATGCGCGAGGGGCCGGAGGGCGCGGCGGGTCGGGACGGGCTGGACGGTCGAGGTGCCGGCGTCGTCATGGAATCAGCCTTGGCGTGCCGCGAGAGGGGTGTCAAGGCGGGGCCCGAATCTGGTCCGAATGTCAGGACAAAATGTTGACAGAGGGGCGGGCCGGGACTAGATCTGGGCGCAGGACGAAGGCGTCGGAGGGACTCCCCGCATGGCCCGCAGCGAGTTCGACCTGATCACGATGGGGCGTATCGGCGTCGACCTGTACCCCCTGCAGACCGGGGTCGGACTCGCCGACGTGACCTCGTTCGGGAAGTTCCTCGGCGGGTCCTCGTCCAACGTCGCGGTCGCGGCGGCCCGGCTCGGACGGCGCGTCGCGACGATCACCCGTACGGGACGGGATCCGTTCGGTGACTGGCTGCGGGGGCAGTTGGCGGAGTTCGGGGTCGACGCGCGGTGGGTGAGCGCCGTGGACGGACCGCCGACGCCCGTCACCTTCTGCGAGATCTTCCCGCCCGACGACTTCCCGCTCTACTTCTACCGGCGGCCCAAGGCGCCGGATCTGGAGATCGCGGCGGACGAGCTGGACCTCGGCGCGATCGCGGACGCGCGAATCTTCTGGATGACCGGGACGGGGCTGAGCGCGGAGCCCAGCCGGAGCGCGACGCTCGCGGCGCTCGCGGCGCGGGCCGGGTCCGACGGGCCGACCGTCTTCGACCTGGACTGGCGGCCGATGTTCTGGGACGGCGGCCCGGAGGAGGCGCGGCCGTTCTACCGGGAGGCGCTGCGGTACGCGACCGTTGCGGTCGGGAATCTGGACGAGGTCGAAGTCGCCACGGGTGTGCGGGAACCTTTGGGCGCCGCCCGGGAGTTGGTCTCTGTGTACGGGGTTCGGCTCGCCGTCGTGAAGCAGGGGCCGGGTGGGGTGCTGGCCCTTTCCTCGGACGGGGAGTGTGTGGTGGTGCCGCCGTTGCCGGTGGATGTGGTGAACGGGCTGGGGGCGGGCGACGCGTTCGGTGGCGGCTTGTGTCACGGGTTGCTCGGAGGGTGGGGGGTGCGGAGGGTGGTGGAGTTTGCGAATGCGGCCGGGGCGATTGTCGCGGGGCGGCTCGAGTGTTCCTCCGCCATGCCGTTTCCTCCGGAGGTTGAGCGGGTTCTTGAGGCTGGGCGGGTCTTTGGTGCGGGTGGGGCGCCTAGGGGGGTGGGGGGATTGGGGTCTGGATCGCGGCTGCGGGTTCGTGGGGGTTCTCGCGCAGTTCCCCGCGCCCCTGAAGGCGCACTTCGTGCGCCCCAGGGCGCAGATCCTCGCGCGTCTGAAGGAGCGACCCGTGCGCCCCAGGGCGGGGCTGGAATTTTGGCTGGGCTGGCTCGGGTGCGGGCTCGGGAGCCGGAGGTTGTGGGGCGGGTGGCTGCTGGGCGGGGGCGGCCTGACGGGCTGTTGGGGGAGTCCGGGCGGTTGATGATCGTGGCCGCCGATCATCCGGCGCGGGGAGTGCTGGGGGTCGGGGAGGAGGGGATGGCGATGGCGGACCGGGGGGAGTTGCTGGAGCGCTTGTGCCGGGCGCTGAGCAGGCCGGGCGTCGACGGGGTGCTGGGCTCGGCCGACGTGCTCGACGACCTGCTGCTGCTCGGGGCGCTGGAGGGCAAGGTCGTCATCGGGTCGCTGAACCGGGGAGGGCTCGCCGGAGCCTCGTTCGAGCTCGACGACCGGTTCACCGGGCACCGGCCGCAGGACCTGGCCCGGCTGCGGTTCGACGCCGGGAAGCTGCTGCTGCGGATCGGCTACGACGACCCGGGCTCCGGTTCCGTACGGACCCTGGAGGCGGCGGCGCGGTCCGTGGACGCGATGGCGGCGCTGCGACTGCCCGTGTTCGTCGAGCCGTTCGTGATGCGGCGGGACCCCGGCTCGGGGACACCCCGCGCGGATCTGAGCGCCGACGCCGTCATCCGGTCCGTCGCCGTCGCCTCCGGGCTCGGCGGCACCTCCGCGTACACGTGGCTGAAGCTGCCCGTCACTGACGACCCGGACGGGATGGCCCGCGTCATGGAGGCCTCCTCGCTGCCCACCGTCCTGCTCGGCGGCGACATCAAGGACGGCGACCAGGACGCCACGTTCGAGAAGTGGCGGGCCGCGCTCCGACTGCCCACCGTTCAGGGCCTGGTGGTGGGCCGTTCGCTCCTGTACCCGGCGGACGGCGATGTCGAGCAGGCGGTCGACACGGCCGTCGGGCTGCTGTAGCGGCGGGGGAGAGGGAGAGGAGAGTGGGGGCATGACCTACCTTCCCAGCGGCAGCGCGGGCGACGGGACGTACGCGCTCGTCGTCGACCCCGACCAGGCGGGCTGGTCCCGCGCCGCGCTCAAGGTGCTCGAACTGGGAGCCGGGCAGCGGCACGTGTTCGACACCGGCGCGAGTGAATGGATCGTTCTGCCGCTGTCGGGTGCTTGCTCCGTCGAGGTGACAGGGCGGATCATCGAACTGCTGGGCAGGGAAAGCGTGTTCAGCGGCGCGAGCGACTTCGCGTATCTTCCGCGCGAGACCCGCGCGGAGCTCTCCTCCGGCGCGGGAGGCCGGTTCGCCCTGGCAGGAGCGAAATGCGGGCGACGACTCCCCGTCCGTCACGGTCCCGCGCCGGAGGTTCCCGTCGAGGCCCGCGGCAGCGGCTCGACCGCCCGTCAGGTGCGGAACTTCGCGGCCGCCGACACCTTCGACTGCGACCAGCTCATCGCCGTCGAGGTGATCACCCCGGGCGGGCACTGGTCCTCGTACCCGCCGCACAAGCACGACGAGCACCGGCCCGGCGTCGAGACCGAGCTGGAGGAGATCTACTACTTCGAGATCGACGGGGACGGCGGCTACGGGTACCAGCGGGTGTCGCCCTCGCGGCCCGGCGGCACCGAGCTGCTCGCCGAGGTCCGCAGCGGCGACGCGGTCCTGGTGCCGGACGGCTGGCACGGGCCGTCCATCGCCCAGCCGGGGCACGCCATGTACTACCTGAACGTGATGGCGGGACCGGGCCCGGAGCGGGAGTGGCGGATCCGCTTCCACCCGGACCACGCGACGGAGGGATACCGATGACGGGCACGGGGACGGAGACAGGAAAGGGGCCGGCGGCCGGGACGAGGCGGCTCACCACGGCGCAGGCCCTGGTCCGCTTCCTCGCCCGCCAGCACACCGAGCGGGACGGCGTCCGGCAGCGGCTGATCCCGGCGACCTGGGGCATCTTCGGGCACGGGAACGTGGCGGGGATCGGCCAGGCGCTCGTGCAGTACGCGGACGCCATGCCCTTCCACCAGGGGCGCAACGAGCAGGCGATGGTGCACGCGGCCGTCGGCTTCGCACGCCAGAGCGGCCGGCTCGCCACGCACGCCGTCACCACGTCGATCGGCCCCGGCGCCACCAACCTGGTCACCGGCGCTGCCCTCGCCACCATCAACCACCTGCCCGTCCTGCTGCTCCCCGGAGACGTGTTCGCGGCCCGGCCCGCCGACCCCGTGCTCCAGCAGCTGCAGGTCCCGTACGCGGGAGACATGTCGGTCAACGACTGCCTGCGGCCCGTGTCCCGGTACTTCGACCGGATCGGCCGGCCCGAGCAGCTGATCCCCGCCGCCCTGGAGGCGATGCGGGTGCTCGCCGACCCCGTCGACACGGGCGCGGTGACGCTCGCGCTGCCGCAGGACGTGCAGGCGGAGGCGTACGACTGGCCGGAGGAGTTCTTCGCCGAGCGCGTGTGGACCGTGCGCAGGCCCCGCCCGGACGAGGGCGAACTCGCGGCCGCCGCACAGGCGTTGCGCCAGGCGCGGCGCCCGCTGCTGATCGCGGGCGGCGGCGTGCGGCACAGCGCCGCCGAGGACGCGCTGCGGGAGTTCGCCGAGGCCACCGGCATCCCCGTCGCGTCGACGCAGGCCGGCAAGGGCGCCCTGCCGTACGACCACCCCGCCGACGTGGGCGGGATCGGCCACACCGGCACCGCGCCGGCGAACGAGCTGGCGCGCGCCGCCGACCTGGTCATCGGCGTCGGCACCCGCTACACCGACTTCACCACCGCCTCCGGCACCCTCTTCGCCGCGCCGGACGTCCGCTTCCTGAACGTGAACATCGCGGCGTTCGACGCCCACAAGCAGGCCGCGCTGCCACTCGTCGCCGACGCCCGCGCCGGCCTGACCGCACTGCGCGAGGCCGTGCGCGGGGTGCGCGCCGACACCGCGTACGTCACCACGTACACCGAGGACAAGGAGCGCTGGGAGCGGCGCGTCGACGCCTGCCTCACCGCCGAGGACGACCTCGTGCGCCCGACACAGGCCCAGGTGCTCGGCGCCCTCGACGCGCTGGTCACGGGCGAGGACATCCTGATCAACGCGGCGGGCTCGCTCCCCGGCGACCTGCACAAACTGTGGCGGACCCGGTCCCGCGACCAGTACCACGTCGAGTACGGCTACTCCTGCATGGGCTACGAGATCCCGGCCTCGCTCGGCGTCAGCCTCGCCGCGCCCGGCCGGCCCGTGTGGGCGCTGGTCGGCGACGGCACGTACCTGATGATGCCGACCGAGATCGTCACGGCCGTGCAGGAGAACATCCCGGTCAAGCTCGTCATCCTCCAGAACCACGGGTACGCGTCCATCGGCGGGCTCTCCGCGTCCGTCGGCGCCGAGGGCTTCGCGACCGCGTACCGCTACAAGGACCGTGTCGGCACCTACACGGGCGCCCCGCTCCCCGTCGACCTCGCGGCCAACGCGGCGAGCCTCGGCATGGAGGTCCACCGCGCCAAGACCGTCCGCGACCTGCGCGAGGCGCTCGCCGCGGCCCGCGCCGCCGAGCGTCCCACATGTGTCTACGTCGAGACCGAAACGGCAGACACAGTGTCGGGCCCGCCCCCGGCGCAGGCGTGGTGGGATGTGCCCGTGGCCGAGACAGCCGACCGTCCGTCGGCGGTCAGAGCCCGCGAGGAGTACGACCGGCACGTCACCGCTCGACGCCGCCACCTCTGAGACGTAACAGGAGTTGCACCGTATGTCTGACACGAATCTCTCCGAGACGAAGTCGGTCCACCACTGGATCGGCGGCAAGACCGTCGAGGGCACGTCGGGCAATCACGGCCCGGTGACCGACCCCGCGACCGGCGTCGTCACCACCCGGGTCGACTTCGCCTCCGTCGAGGAGGTGGACGCCGCCGTCGCCGCCGCCAAGGAGGCGTACGCGACGTGGGGCCAGTCCTCCCTCGCCAAGCGCACCGAGATCCTCTTCCGCTTCCGCGCGCTGCTCGACGCCAACCGTGACGCGATCGCCGAGCTGATCACCGCCGAGCACGGCAAGGTGCACTCCGACGCCCTCGGCGAGGTCGCCCGCGGCCTGGAGATCGTCGACCTGGCCTGCGGGATCAACGTCCAGCTCAAGGGCGAGCTGTCCACCTCCGTCGCGACCCGCGTCGACGTGGCCTCGATCCGCCAGCCGCTCGGTGTCGTCGCCGGCATCACGCCGTTCAACTTCCCGGCCATGGTGCCGATGTGGATGTTCCCGATGGCCATCGCGTGCGGCAACACGTTCGTGCTCAAGCCGTCCGAGAAGGACCCGTCGGCCTCCCTCAAGATCGCCGAGCTGCTGGCCGAGGCCGGTCTGCCCGACGGCGTCTTCAACGTCCTGCACGGGGACAAGGTCGCCGTCGACCGTCTCCTGGAGCACCCGGACGTCGCCGCCGTCTCCTTCGTCGGCTCGACCCCGATCGCCCGTCACATCCACACCACCGCCGCCGCCAACGGCAAGCGCGTGCAGGCCCTCGGCGGCGCCAAGAACCACATGCTGGTGCTGCCCGACGCCGACCTGGACGCCGCCGCCGACGCCGCGGTCTCCGCCGCGTACGGCTCGGCCGGTGAGCGCTGCATGGCGATCTCCGCCGTCGTGGCCGTCGGCTCGATCGCCGACGAGCTGGTCGCGAAGATCAAGGACCGCGCCGAGAAGATCAAGATCGGCCCGGGCAACGACCCGACGTCCGAGATGGGCCCGCTCATCACGGCCGCCCACCGCGACAAGGTCGCCTCCTACGTGGAGGGCGCCGCCGCCGACGGCTGCGAGGTCGTCCTCGACGGCACCGGCTACACGGTGGAGGGCCACGAGAACGGCCACTGGATCGGCCTGTCCCTCCTGGACCGCGTCCCGACCTCCGCCAAGGCCTACCAGGACGAGATCTTCGGCCCGGTCCTGTGCGTGCTGCGCGTGGACACGTACGAGGAGGGCGTGGCGCTCATGAACGCCTCGCCGTTCGGCAACGGCACCGCGATCTTCACCCGGGACGGCGGCGCGGCCCGCCGCTTCCAGCTGGAGATCGAGGCCGGCATGGTCGGCGTCAACGTGCCGATCCCGGTCCCCGTCGGCTACCACTCCTTCGGTGGCTGGAAGGACAGCCTCTTCGGCGACCACCACATCTACGGCAACGACGGCACGCACTTCTACACCCGCGGCAAGGTCGTCACCACCCGCTGGCCCGACCCGGCCGACGCCCCGGCGGGCGTCGACCTGGGCTTCCCGCGCAACCACTGAGCGGGGTCATGACACGGGCGCGGCCGGCTCAGCCCTGCGGGGCGGTGCCGCCCGCGCCCTGCTGCTTCACCTGCTCCGTCAGGTCCGCCGTGTCGGAGACCGGCGGCGCCGTGACCGGCTTGGTGGAGCCGAACTTCACGAAGTCCATCGAGATGCTCACCCGGCCCATCGACTGGTTCATCCGCACCGGCAGATCGTCACCGTCGACCCAGATGTCGTACGTGACCTTGTCGACGTCCCCGGTGAAGGACCCCATGAGGCCGTCCTTGTCCGTCTGGGACAGCCCGGAGCCGGACTTGTTCACGCTCTCCGGGGTGATCGAACCGCGGTAGTGCGTGGCCTTCTTGCCGCGGATCGTCTCCTCGCCGAGGTCCTTCACGCTCTTCGACAGGCCGATGTAGCGCAGGCCCGCCGTCGGGTCGGCGTTCTTGTCGGCCGCGGCGGCGCCGGACTCGCCGAGCACCGCGGAGACGTCGACGCGCATCCAGTGCTTGCCCGCGAGCGGACCGCTCGGCTGCGGGTCCACGTTGTAGAAGTAGGCGCCGTCGACCATCTTGGCGCGCAGCGTCGGGTCGTCCTGGACCGACTGCATCTGCGCGGCCTTCGTGTCCATCATGACGTCGTACGCGGCGCCGTCGCCCCACGAGTACGTGCCGTCCATCGAGACCGGGCCCGCCCCCGTGCCCAGGTCCGTCGTGGACTCGATCTCGGCCGAGCCGAGGTCCTTCGTTCTGTCCGAGGCGCGGGTCAGCGCCGCCATGATCGTGTCGGCGTTGCCGACGGCGTCGGCCGTCTTCTTCGCGGTCTCGGCGCTGCAGGCCGTGGTCGTGGCCAGCGCCGCTACGGCGATCCCCGCCCAGGCCACGCTCCGTATGTGCTTCATGTCCCGCCCCTGTCCCCTGTGTGTATGGCCGCTGTGCGCGCTGTGCGTCAGCTGTGCATCGTACGAAGATGCGAAAAGGGGCCGGTCCGGTTCCCGGGGTTCCGCACGAGCTGGGATGTGGTAGCGGAGAGCGAGACGTCCGGACTCCGGACTTTTTCCGAAGAAGTTCGGCGCCGGGGCAACGGTTCCCGTACGGAGGCGACAAACCGGTCGACGTAGGTGTACCCGGCGGTACGCCTTGGAAGTCAAGGTCGAAGTTCGACGGGGCTGCGTAGAAGGCGCTGAACTTTACAGAAGCCTTAGGAAGAGAGGCGGACCGGGCGCGGCGCGAACTGCGGAATCCGCAGGGAAACGGCCGTTGACGTTCCGGATATCGGCGATGTTCTATGACCGCGCCGGGAGCGACACGAACCTTGTCACTGCACCACGCGCACCTCACTGCCCTCGGAGGCGATAGCGCTCCCCGCCGAACCACCTGCCGCACGAGTCGATCGGAACCTCCATGACCGACACGCTTCGCCCTGCCGCCGCACCCGCGGTGGAGCCCCTGCCGAACTCGGCACCGCCCCAGAAGCTCAAGCGTTCCATCGGCGTCGTCGGCGGCACCTTGCTCACGCTGTCGTGCGTGACGCCCGCCTCCACGCTCTTCGTCGTCGTCCCCGACCTCTTCGGCTCGCTCGGCACGGCCACCGCGCTCACCATCGCCATCGGCTCGCTGCTCTGTATCGGCGTCGCGTTCTGCTACTCGGAGCTGGGCACCCTGATCCCCAGCGCGGGCGGCGAGTACGCCATGGTCTCCACGCTCTCCGGCCGCCTCGCCGGCTGGCTGGTCTTCGTCCTGTCGCTCCTGGTCGTGATGATCGTGCCGCCCGTGATCGCCATGGGCACGGCCGACTACCTGGCCCCGCTGGTCCACCTGAACCCGTCGATCGCGGGCGCCGGCGTCATGCTCCTCGCGACCCTCGCCGGCCTGCTCGACCTGCGTGCCAACGCCTGGATCACCGGCGTCTTCCTCGTCCTGGAGGTCATCGCCGCGGCCGTCGTCGCCGTCCTCGGCTTCGCCCACTCCGAGCGCGGCGCGGGCTCCCTCGTCTCCATGCAGGTCGCGGGCTCGGGCGGCCACCACGACACGGTCACCGCGATGCTCGTCGTCTCCGGCCTCGCCATCGCCCTCTTCATCACCCAGGGCTTCTCCACCGCGGTCTACCTCTCCGAGGAACTCGAGAACCCCCGCAAGTCCGTGGCCCGCACGGTCCTCGCGACCCTCGCCATCTCCACGGTCATCATCATTGTCCCCGTCATCGCGATCACGATGGGCGCCAAGGACCTCTCCGCGCTCACCTCCGGCGACATCAGCAGCATGGTCGAGGCCTGGTCGAACTCGGCCGTCGGCACCTTCGTCTCCCTGTGCGTCGCCCTCGCCATCATCAACGCGGGCATCGTCATGGTGATCCAGAACTCCCGCGTCCTGTTCGCCTCCGCCCGCGACAAGGCCTGGCCCTCGCCGGTCAACCGCGCCCTCGCCAAGCTGGGCCGCTTCGGCTCCCCCTGGGTCGCCACCCTCGTCGTCGGCGTCCCCGGCGCGGCCCTGTGCTTCGTCAACCTCGACACCCTCTACGGCGTCACCGGCGTCTCCGTGACCGGCATGTACCTGCTCGTCGCCGTCGCCGCCCTGATGTCCCGCCGCGGCAGCCACCGCCACCAGCCGGCCTGGCGCATGCCGCTGTGGCCCGCCGTCCCCGCGATCCTGATCGCGGTCATGGCCTACATCCTCAGCCAGCAGGAGGTCACCTACCTCCTGTGGACCGGCGGCATCACCGCCGCCGCCACCCTCTACTGGGCCATCTACCTGCGCCCCCGCAAGGAGACCCGCTGGCTGGTGACCCTCCCGGAGGACACCCAGGAGGCCCCGGCGTAAGCCACTCCTTCCACTTCGGCGCCGGGCCCCCGCGAGTGCGGGGGCCCGGCGCCGTCGTGTTCCCCCGAAGCCCCCGGCGACCCCGCCGGCCGTCGCTAGGCTCGCCGCATGGAGATCATCGAGGGGGCCGGGGCCTGGAAGCAGCCCGGGAGCGAAGGCACGGACTGGGTCGAGCAGCTGCGCAGGCCGGACCTGTCCGTCGGGACGTACTGCATCCCGGCCGGGGGCAAGGACACCCAGAGCCCGCACACGGAGGACGAGATCTACGTGGTCACGGCGGGCCGCGCGACGATCGAGACACCGGGCCGCAGCGCCGAGGTCGGCCCGGGGGCGGTGATCTTCGTGCCGGCGGGCGAGCAGCACCGCTTCGTCGAGGTGACGGAGGACCTGGCCCTGCTGGTGGTGTTCGGCCCCGCCTACGGCTCGCGAGGCTGAGAGAAACTCCAGGCCATCACCGTGCACGGCCCCTCGGACACGCCGCCCGCGCTCCGGTACGCCGCGAGCGCGGGAGCGTTGTCCGGGTCGACGCCCACCCACATCCCGTAACAGCCGCGCTCCCGGGCCAGATCGGCCAGGGTGCGGATCAGGGCGCGGGCCGTGCCCCGGCGGCGGTGGCCCTCGGCGACCGCCAGCTCGTAGAGGAACATCTCGCGGCCCTTGTCCGGGTGGAGCGTCTCGACGCCGCTGACGAAGCCGACGGGGGTGGCGTCCTCGTAGGCGAGGAAGAGGTGGTGGCCCGGTGTCGCGAGGAAGTCGGCGGCCCACTCGGGGCGGGCCGGGGCGTCGAACAGGGGGGATGCGGCGAGGATTTCGGGCACGGTGGTCGCTCGGTCGATCTGCATGGGGCTGCCAACTGTTGCGCTGTTCATGAGCGAATCTCATCCTTTCTCGTCTTTTGTTCTGGTCGGGTGAGGCTTTCCGAGTGGGTTGCGTGCATTGGCGTGCGCTTCCGGACCGCGTAGTCGTGGGTCGGCGGGGGCCGTGTGCCGGTCCCTGTGTGTCGGGCAGGTCCGGCATGCGGCTTGACTGGCGAACTGCTGCGGATTACTGGCGGGTTGTGGATAACTCCGCCACTCGTTCTGGTGGGCGAGGCCGGTGTCCCTCGGCATCCGCCGGTTCCCGTCTTACGGTCGGGGCATGGTCGCAGGTCACTTCCCCGGTCGGGAGACGCCCTTCGAGGAGAGGCACCGCCACGCCCGGGGCGGGGCGGGCGAGTGAAGGGGTTCCGGCCGCGGTCCGGTTTCGTGGTGCAGGCGTACCGGTTCGCCCTGGACCCGAGCGCGGGTCAGGAACGTGCGCTGCGTTCGCATTGCGGTGCGGCGCGGGCCGCGTACAACTGGGCGGTCGCGTGGGTGACCGCCTCCTGGTGGCAGCGCCGGGCCGAAGCGTCATACGGCGTCCCTGACGCGGAACTGACCGGGTGGCGACCGTGGTCGCTGCCCGCGCTGCGCAAGGAGTTCAACCGGGTCAAGCACACCGATCCCAGGTTCGCAGACTGGTGGGAGGACAACTCCAAGGAGGCCTACAACACGGGTCTGGCGAACGCGTCGGCCGCGTTCGACAACTACGCCAAGTCCAAGAACGGCAAGCGGCGTGGCAAGGGGATGGGTGCGCCGCGGTTCAAGTCGAAGCGGAAGGCGCGCCTGGCCTGCCGGTTCACCACCGGAACCATCCGCGTGGATGCCGACGGCCGACATGTGACACTGCCCCGTCTGGGCACGATCCGCACCCACGAACCCACGGTGAAGCTCCTCGCGCGCATCCAGGCCGGGACGGCGCGGATCCTGTCCGCGACCGTCCGCCACGAACGCGGCCGATGGTTCGTGTCCTTCCAGACCGAGGTGAAGCGCGACATCCAGCGCGTCACCCGTCCAGACGTGGTGGTCGGGATCGATCTCGGCGTGAAGACCCTCGCGGTGATGGCCGACAGCACCGGCGAGATCCGCACCGTCGCCAACCCCCGGCACTACGACAAGGCCCTGACCCACTTGCGCCACGCCTCCCGCGCCGTGTCCCGGCGCCGGGGCCCCGACCGCAGGACCGGACAGAAGCCGTCGAAGCGGTGGGAGAAGGCCAACGCCGCCCGGAACAAGGTGCACCACCGGGTGGCGCAGCTCCGCTCGGATGCCCTGCACAAGCTCACCACCGCCGTGACCCGCACGTACGGCACGGTCGTGGTCGAGGACCTCAACGTCGCTGGAATGCTCCGCAACCGGCGACTGGCCCGCCGGATCGCAGACGCCGGATTCGGCGAGATCCGCCGCCGGCTCGGCTACAAATCCCGGCGCAACGGCTGAAGCGTCCTGGCCGCCGACCGCTGGTATCCCTCCTCCAAGACATGTTCCGGGTGCGGCGCGGTGAAAGCCAAACTGCCGCTGCACATCCGGACGTTTGAATGCGACGCCTGCGGCCTGGTCATCGACCGGGACGCCAACGCCGCACTCAACCTCGCCGCACTCGCGGCAACCGCAGTAACTGGTACCGGAGTGGCCGGAGACCAGGACACCTCACAGCCGGTGTCGAAGCCTCGTGGAGCCGACCACAAGACCCGCACCACCCGCCCCCGCCGCAAGGCAGGGCCGGGGCGGGCAGGTGGCGCAACCCTGCCGCACCAGCGGCAGACAGAAACGAGAGACCGTACTCAAACCGAAGCCCTCACGCTCTGGTGACGAAACGGACCTCCCGGGCCGAAATGCCCGGGATGCCGAGACCTGACTATGGCCTCGGCAACGGAGTTCTAGCAGCCGCCGCCGACACCAGCGATCGCGATTACGCAGCGCCTACTGCGGTCGGCGTACACGGGGCGCGGAGCGTACTCCCCGGGGAGGGCGCCCGGTTCAGCCCCCCGGTGGGACGTAGGAGGAGGAGGCGGGCTTTAGCGTGGACGCATGGATCTACGACTGGGCGGTGCGTGGCGTCGCGGCCGGCGGTGGGCCGCCGGCGCGGCCGTCGCCGTGCTGCTCGCGGGAGCGGGGACCTGGTCCGCGGTGGCCTCCGACGGGGAGCCCACCGTGCACCGGCAGGACCGCATGATGACGATGGGCGGCGGGGTACGGGTCGACACCTCGTACTTCACCGCCGGCGACGGCGGGGAGAAGCGGCCCGCCGTGCTGCTCGCGCACGGGTTCGGCGGCAGCAAGGCCGACGTGCGCGGCGAGGCCGAGCGGCTCGCGCGCGGCGGGTACGCGGTGCTGACCTGGTCGGCACGCGGATTCGGCCGGTCCGGCGGCAAGATCGGGCTCAACAGCGCGGACGCCGAGGTCGCCGACGTGTCCCGGCTCGTCGACTGGCTGGCCGGCCGCTCCGAGGTACGGCTCGACAAGGCGGGCGACCCGCGCGTCGGCGTGACCGGCGCCTCGTACGGCGGCGCGGTGTCCCTGCTCGCCGCCGCCCACGACGACCGGGTCGACGCGATCGCCCCGCAGATCACGTACTGGAACCTCGCCGACGCCCTGTTCCCCGACGGGGTGTTCAAGAAGCTGTGGACCGGGATCTTCTTCACCTCCGGGTCCGCGGACCTCGGTGCGCGCACGAGTGCGGCCGGGACCGGGTGCGGGCGGTTCGAGAAGGACCTGTGCGCCATGTACCGGCGGGTGGCCGTGTCCGGGGAGCCGGACGCCGTCGCGCGCAAGCTGCTCGAGGAGCGCAGCCCGTCGGCCGTCGGGGAGCGCATCAAAGTGCCCACGCTCATCGCGCAGGGGCAGACCGACTCCCTGTTCCCGCTCGGCCAGGCCGACGCGATGGCCCGGCAGATCAAGGCCAACGGCGCACCCGTCGACGTCGACTGGCTCGCCGGCGGCCACGACGGCGGCGACATGGAGGTGGACCGGGTCACCGGGCGCGTCACCGCGTGGTTCGACCGCTACCTGAAGGGCGACAAGAGCGCCGGCACCGGCCCCGCCTTCCGCGTCACCCGCACCGGAGGCGTCGACTCCACCGACGGCGCCGCCACCCTGCGCGGCGCGAGCGGAGCCACGTACCCGGGACTGCGCGGCGAGCGCCGCGTGTCGGTACCGCTGAAGTCCGGCACCGAGACCTTCGAGAACCCGCCGGGCGGCGGCCCGCCCTCGATCTCCGCCGTCCCCGGACTTGGCAGCGTCTCCTCGCTGTCCTCCTCGCTCGGGCTGAGCGTCGCGCTCGACTTCCCCGGCCAGTTCGCCCGCTTCGACTCGGCGCCCCTGGACCGCTCCGTGCACGTCACCGGCTCACCGACCGTCACCGCGCACGTGACCTCGTCCACCGGCACAGCCGTCCTGTTCGCCAAGGTCTACGACGCCGGGCCCGGCGGCGCGCGCGAGGTGCTGCCCTCCCAGCTCGTCACCCCGCTGAAGGTGACCGGCGCGGGCGGCGCCGGCAAGGACGTCACGATCACCCTGCCCGCGATCGACCACGAGGTGCAGAAGGGGCACCGGCTGCGGCTCGTCCTGTCCTCGACGGACCTCGGGTACGCGTCACCGGCCGCGCCCGCCACGTACGAGGTGAGCCTGTCCGGCGGCGCACTGAGCCTGCCGACCGCGCCCGGCGTCGAGACCGCCGCCGCGCCGCTGCCCTCCTGGGTGTGGTGGCTGCCGGCCGGCGCCGCCCTCGTCGCCGCCGCCCTCGTGCTGACCGCCCGCCGCCGCGCGAGCGCCCCCGCACCGGACCCGGAGCTCGCCGACGTCCCGCTCGTCATCACGGACCTGAGCAAGAAGTACGCGAAGTCCACCGACCGGTACGCCGTGCGCGACGTGTCCTTCCGCGTCGAGCAGGGCCAGGTCCTCGGCCTGCTCGGGCCCAACGGCGCGGGCAAGACCACGACCCTGCGCATGCTCATGGGGCTCATCCGCCCCGACGCGGGCGAGATCCGCGTCTTCGGGCACGCGATCCGGCCCGGCGCCCCCGTGCTGTCCCGGGTCGGCGCCTTCGTCGAGGGCGCCGGATTCCTGCCGCACCTGTCGGGCCGGGAGAACCTGGAGCTGTACTGGCGGGCCACCGGCCGCCCCGCCGAGGACGCGCACCTCGACGAGGCCCTGGAGATCGCCGGGCTCGGCGACGCGCTGGCCCGCGCCGTGCGCACCTACTCGCAGGGCATGCGCCAGCGCCTCGCCCTCGCCCAGGCCATGCTCGGCCTGCCCGACCTGCTGATCCTCGACGAGCCGACCAACGGGCTCGACCCGCCGCAGATCCGCGAGATGCGCGAGGTGATGATCCGGTACGCGCGCGGCGGCCGCACCGTGATCGTCTCCAGCCATCTGCTCGCCGAGGTCGAGCAGTCCTGCACGCACCTCGTCGTCATGGACCGCGGGCGGCTCGTCCAGGCCGGTCCCGTCGCCGAGATCGTCGGATCCGGCGACACCCTCCTCGTCGGCCTGGGCGGCGAGATCGCCGACCCGGTGGTGGAGAAGATCGCCGCGCTGGACGGCGTCGACTCGGCGGTCCGCGCCGAGGACGGGCTCGGCCTGCTCGTCCGGCTGACCGGCGACGGCAGTGCCACCGGGCTCGTCGCGGACCTCGTCCGGCTCGACGTGCCCGTGGCGTCCGTCGGCCCGCACCGCCGCCTGGAGGACGCGTTCCTCACGCTGATCGGAGGGACCCCCGCATGACCGCCACCGCCCCCGCCCCCGCGACCCCGACGGCCGCCGGCTACCGCCCCGGCCGCACCCTGCCCCTGCGGGTCGAGCTCGTCCGGCAGGTCAAGCGGCGCCGCACCCTCGTCATGGGCGCGGTGCTCGCCCTGCTGCCGTTCGTGCTCGTCGCCGCGTTCGCCATCGGCGGCGAACCGGGCGGGCGCAACGGGCGGGTGACGCTGATGGACACGGCCACCGCGTCCGGCGCGAACTTCGCCGCGACCTGCCTGTTCGTGTCCGCCGGATTCCTGCTCGTCATCCCCGTCGCCCTGTTCTGCGGCGACACCGTCGCCTCCGAGGCCAACTGGTCGAGCCTGCGCTACCTCCTCGCCGCGCCCGTGCCGCGCGCCCGGCTGCTGTGGTCCAAGCTCGTCGTCGCGCTCGGCATGAGCCTGGCCGCGATGGTGCTGCTCCCCGTCGTCGCCCTCGGCGTCGGCACCGCCGCCTACGGCTGGGGGCCGCTGGAGATCCCGACCGGCGGCGCGCTCGACGCCGGCACCGCGGCACAGCGCCTCCTCGTCGTCATCGCGTACCTCTTCGTGTCCCAACTGGTCACCGCCGGGCTCGCGTTCTGGCTGTCGACGAAGACGGACAACCCGCTGGGCGCGGTCGGCGGAGCGGTCTTCCTCACCATCGTGGGGAACGTCCTGGACGCCGTCACCGCCCTCGGCGACTGGCGCGACTTCCTGCCCGCGCACTGGCAGTTCGCCTGGGCGGACGTCATCCAG
This sequence comes from Streptomyces sp. NPDC050145, assembly GCF_044460245.1. Lineage (NCBI taxonomy): Bacteria > Bacillati > Actinomycetota > Actinomycetes > Kitasatosporales > Streptomycetaceae > Streptomyces > Streptomyces sp. NPDC050145. The sequence goes on from NZ_JBITJS010000004.1 coordinate 399,175, forward strand.
CCGCAGCCCGAATGGAGCGGAATGATCCAGGGCACGGCCGTGTCGGTGGCGTACGCGGTGGTCCTGTTCGCCCTGGCCTTCCGGGGGTTCGCCCGCAAGGACGTGGTGTCCTGACACGACGGTCCGGTCTCCGGAGGATCACCCACCGGTCACGACAGGCGCCCGCCGTGACCCCTTCGAGGCCAAGGCGCAACCGCCCGGGACGAACATTCCGGCCGCCTCCCACGTCACAGTCACAAGGACGCCGGTGACGCCGGCGTGTGACGCGACGGGAGGAGCGGCATGGAAGACCGTACGGACAGGGCCCGCGGCCGGAGGAGGCGCCGCGGCGGCGCGCTGGCCGCGGCCGCGCTCGCCGGCGGGCTGCTGCTCACCGGCTGCGGCGCGTCGGGCGACAACCTGGCCTCCGACGAGAGCAAGCGGATGCCGGCCGTCGGCTCGGGCCCCGGTGGCGCGGCCGCCTCCGTCGCCCCCGACGACGAGCACCGCGACATGAGCGACAACCGCTCGACCTTCGCCCTCGATGTCGACACCGCCTCCTACGGCTACGCCCGGCGCACCCTCGCCGACGGCCGGCTGCCGGAGCCGCACACCGTGCGCCCCGAGGAGTTCGTCAACAGCTTCCGGCAGGGCTACCGGCGCCCCGACGGCAACGGCTTCTCGGTGACCGTGGACGGCGCCCGCTCCGGCGCCGACGGCTGGCGGCTCATGCGGGTCGGCCTCGCCACGGCCCAGGCCTCCGCCTCCGGCGAACGCCCGCCCGCCGCCCTCACGTTCGTCATCGACATCTCCGGCTCCATGGCCGAACCGGGACGCCTCGACCTCGTCAAGGAGTCCCTCGGCACGCTCACCGACCAGCTCGGCGCCGACGACTCCATCGCCGTCGTCACCTTCAGCGACGAGGCCGAGACCGTCCTGCCGATGACCCGTCTCGGCGCCCGCGACGGCTCCGCCCGCGACCGCGTCCACCAGGCCGTCGACCGGCTCGAACCCACCGACTCCACCAACCTCGACGCGGGCATCCGCACCGGCTACGACACCGCCGTCGAAGGCGTGCGGCACGGCGCCACCAACCGCGTCGTGCTGCTGTCCGACGCCCTCGCCAACACCGGCGAGACCTCCGCCGACGCCATCCTCGAACGGATCGGGGACGCCCGCCGCGAGCACGGCATCACCCTGTTCGGCGTCGGCGTCGGCAGCGACTACGGCGACGCCCTGATGGAGCGGCTCGCCGACAAGGGCGACGGCCACACCACCTACGTCTCCACCCCCGCCGACGCCCGCAAGGTCTTCGTCGACCAGCTGCCCGCCACCGTGCAGCTGCGCGCCCGCGACGCCAAGGCCCAGGTCGTCTTCGACCGCGAGAACGTCACCGACTTCCGGCTCCTCGGCTACGACGACCGGCGCGTCGCCGACGACGACTTCCGCGACGACACCGTCGACGGCGGCGAGGTCGGCCCCGGCCACACCGTGACCGCTCTCTACGCCGTCAAGCTCCGCGAGGGCGCCGAGGGCCGCGTCGCCCGGGCCACCGTCCGCTGGCTCGACCCCGACAGCCGGGCCCCGCGCGAGCGCAGCGGCACCGTCTCGGCCGCCGCCCTCGACCGCCCCCTGTGGTCGGAGGAGACCCCGCCCCGGCTGCGCCTGTCCGCGGCCGCCGCCTACTTCGCCCACCGCCTCGGCGGCTCGGGCAGCACCCCGTTCCCCGGCGAGCCGTCCCTCGACCGACTCGCCGCACACGTACGGGAGTTGGGCGCGTCCACCGAGGACCCGGACGTGCGGGACCTGGCCCAGGCGATCGAGGAGGCGGATGGGCTACGGCGGGCCTAGGCAGGTAGATTCCGGTCGTTCCTGTCGCTGATCAGTTTTTGATCAACTGATTCAATCGATCGATGGATGTCGGAAGCCGCTGGTCTATGCTGCCGGGCATGGCCTCCAGCGCAGCGAACCGGCAGGGTGACGCCACCCGGCAGCAGTTGATCAAGGCGGCGGAGCGCCTCTTCGCCACCCAGGGCGTGGACGCCGTCTCGGTCCGCGCGGTCAACGCCGCGGCGGGCCAGGGACCGGCCTCCGTGCACTACCACTTCGGTTCGAAGGAGAACCTGGTGGCGGCCGTCCTCCTCGGCGTCGGCGCCGCCGTCCGCGACGAGATCGCGGCGAACTGCGAGGCCCTGGCCGAGCGGCGCGAGGCGCCCACGCCCGCCGAGGTGGTGCGCGCCCTCACCGACCCGTACCTCGCCCTGCTGCTGCGCCACCGGGTGCGCGGCATGCGCTGGGTGCAGATCGTGGTGCAGATCTCGCGCGACGGCCGCCCGGCCATCGAGTCCACCGGCCAGGACGCCGTCGCCGCGAGCCTGCGCGAGCAGGTGGGCCGTGCCTTCCCCGACTGCGACGCCGAACGGATCGACCTGCGCTGGCCGTTGGTGGTGATGGGCTTCCTCCAGATGCTCAGCCACGCCGACGGGCTCGGCGGCCGGGGCGCCCGCCTCGGCCGCGACGAACTCGTCGAGTTCTACGAGGACCTGGTCACCTTCGTCATCGGCGGCGCCGAACGCATGCTCGGCTGAGCCCCGCGGTTGGGACGTTGCCGGATCAGTCCTGCTGGTGGCCTGTGCCGTGGGGGAGCACGAGGATCTTCACGTGTTCGGCGGGGGAGCGCAGAGCGGCGAAGGCCTCGGGGACCTCGTCGAGGGGAATGCGGGACGTGATGATCGCCTCGGCGTCGATCTCGCCGTCGGCCAGGCGCCGCAGCACCGTCTCGTACGCGTTCTCGGTGGGCCCGTGGCCGAAGTTCACGGCGATGCGCCGCAGTTGACCGACCACGGGGATGATCGTCTCGTCGGCGAACGGCGCCGCGAGGACCTGGATCCGTGAGTCGTACGGGAGCCGGTGCAGCAGCCCGCCCAGCATCCCGGCCCGCCCGCTGCACTCGTACGCGATGAGGATCCCGCCGCCCGTCCCCGTTGCCTCGCCTTGCTGGACAAGGGAGTTGTAGAGCTCGATCGGGTCCTGCTCGGCGGGGTCGACGACATGGTCCGCGCCCATCCTCGCGGCGAGTTCGCGGCGCTTGGGCGAGGGCTCGGAGGCGATGACCGTACGGACGCCGCGGGCCTTCGCCGCGACGATCGCGCCGAGGCCGATCGTGCCGCAGCCGATCACCAGTGCCGAGTCCGCGGCGGTGAGCCCGGAGCGCTGGACGTGCATCTCGCCGACGTGCAGCGGTTCGGCGAGCGCCGCGTGCTCCAGGGAGAGCCCGTCGGGCACGTGACGGGCCCAGAACGCGTCGACGGTGATGAAGTCGCCAAACGCCCCGTGGTACGTGTTCGAGTAGCCGATGATCGTCGGGACGCCGGTGGCCGGATCGGTGACGATGCCGAGGCCCGCGACGCGGTCGCCGACGGAGAAGTCACCCACCTCGGCGCCCGCCTCCGTGACGACGCCGGAAAACTCGTGGCCGAGCACGATCGGGCGCTCCGGATCGAACCGGGCGAGCGGATAGTCGGCGCCCTCGATCACCTCGCAGAACCGGTCCGCGTCCTTCGACACCGTCAGATCGCTGCCGCAGATGCCGCACGCGGCGACCTCGACGCGGAGCTGACGCGGGCCGAGAGGCGGGAGTTCGGGCACGTCGGCGAGGCGGAACTCGCCCTTGAGGAACTGCACCGCGCGCATGGCTCAGGCCTCCTTCACGCCGACCGGCGCCTCAGTGGAGGCCCCGGCCGGTGCCTCGCCGGATGTCCTGGGCTCGCCGTAGTACTCGGTGTGCGCCTTGGTGATCGCCCCGGCCAGCTGCCCGATCAGCTGCTCGCGGTGGTCCTCGGCGAACTGGAGGCTGGCCTGACGGTTCCGGTTCCGGTTGCGGAAGTGCGGGACGACCTCGGAGGCGAACAGCTCGTAACTGCGCTTGGTGTCCTCCCAGTTGGCCATGTCGACGTGCAGCACCAGCATCGTGCCGAAGCCGCCCGTCTTCTCGATGAGCGCCTCGATCCGGGCGATGGCCTGGTCCGGGGTGCCGATGACGGCCTGTCCGAACTCGCCGAGGGAGTTGTGGCGCCAGAAGTCGATGACGCCCTGCGGGGTGTCGGCCCAGTCGGGGTAGCGGCCGTTCTGCCGGTTCGCGTACGCGGCCATGGCCTGGATACGGCGGCTGACCGCGCGCTCGGCGTCGGCCTGCGTCTCGGCGAGGAACATCGGGTTGACCAGGCGCCAGCGGGAGCGGTCGGCGACATGTCCGTGCTCGGCGGAGACCTTCTCGTAGATCTCCCAGTTGCGGTCGAGCGCGTCGAACCCGGCGGGCGAGCTCGCGGCGAGCGACAGCAGCGACAGGCCGTGCCTCCCCGCGAGCACCGAGCCGTTCGGGGAGACGGTGGAGGCGGCGACGACCTCGATGCCGGCCGGATCGTACGTCGGCAACTGGGCGCGGGCCTCGCACAGCGTGAACCAGTCCGTCTCCCGCGACACCACCTCGCCGCGCAGCAGCGGCAGCACGACCTCCAGCGCCTCGCCCTGCATGCGCCGCTGCTCGGCCGGGTCGATGCCCATCATGCGCGCGTCCAGCGGGATCTTCCCCGGACCGGTCCCCAGGATCACCCGGCCCCGGGTCTGCAGATCGAGCTGCGTGATGCGGTCGACGGTGATCAGCGGATGGTGGTACGGCAGCGAGACCACACCCGTGCCGAACCGGATCCGGGACGTCCGCTCGGCCGCCGCCGCGATGAACTGGTCCGGCGCGGGCACGATCTCGGCCCCCGTCGAATGGTGCTCACCCATCCACGCCTCCTCGAACCCGAGGTGGTCCAGATGGGTCATGAGATCGATGTCCCGCCGCAACTGGAGCGCGGGATCCGCGTCCAGCGGGTGGAACGGGGCGAGGAAGGCCCCGAACTTCAGTGATTCGGCCGTCCACATCGTTGAACTTCCCCTCACTTGACGCTGCGTTGCACCTGGTTGCACCTGGTTGCACCTGGTTGCGCCTGGGTGCGTCTGGCAGAGCGGTCACGGGAGCACTCGGGCATCCCTGGCGAAGCGGGCCCGACGCCTGGTTGTGTATCACGCATTTCAATCACGTGATAGAACTTTTACCGCTGACCGGGACCGCCCCCCGGGCATGCCTCAGGCCCGCGCTGCGTGGGGAACCAGCGCGGGCCTGAATCGACTTCTCTCGGATGTGGTGGGTCTGCGGGACGCCCGGTGGGTCTACCGGACGTGTGGAGCGTCTACCGGATGTGCCGCCCCGAGATCGCCCGGGCGATGACCAGGCGCTGGATCTCGCTCGTGCCCTCGAAAATGGTGTAGATCTTCGCGTCCCGGTACATGCGCTCCACCGGGTGCTCGCGGCTGTAGCCGGCGCCGCCGAGGACCTGGATCGCCTTCTCCGTCGCCGAGACCGCCAGCTCGCCCGCGCGGAGCTTCGACATCGAGCCCTGGCCCGCGTCGAAGGTCTTGTTGTTGCGGGCCATCCACGCGGCCTGCCAGATGAGGAGGCGGCAGGCCTCGATCTCCGTACGGATGTCCGCGAGGGCGAAGGCGATGGCCTGGTTGTCGATGATCGGGCGGCCGAACGCCTCGCGCTCGCCCGCGTAGTCGAGGGCGTACTCGTACGCGGCGCGGGCGATGCCGAGTGCCTGGGCGCCGACCGTCGGACGGCTGACCTCGAACGTGGACATCGCGGCCTGTCCGCGACCGCCCCGGGTGCCCTCGCGGGCCCGCGCGAGGCGGGCGTCGAGCTTCTCCTTGCCGCCGAGCAGGCAGTGGCCCGGGACCCGTACGTCGTCGAGGAAGACGTCGGCGGTGTGCGAGGCGCGCAGGCCCAGCTTCTTGATCTTGCGGGCGCCTTCGAGGCCCGGGGTGCCCGGCGGCACGATGAACGCGGCCTGGCCGCGCGAGCCCAGTTCCGGGTCGACGGAGGCGACGACCACGTGCACGTTCGCGATGCCGCCGTTGGTGATCCAGGCCTTCTGGCCGTTCAGAACCCACTCGTCCCGGGCTTCGTCGTAGCGGGCGCGCGTCCGCATCGCCGACACGTCCGAACCGGCCTGCGGCTCGGACACGCAGAACGCGGCGAGCTTCGGGTCCGCCTCGTCGCCGAAGCACTGCGGCACCCACTCGGCCAGCTGGTCGGGCGTCCCGGACGAGAAGATCCCGGCCACCGCGAGCGAGGTGCCGAACAGTGACATGCCGATGCCCGCGTCGCCCCAGAACAGCTCCTCGTTGGCGATCTGCAAGGAGATCCCGGTCGGGTCGCCGAACAGCTCGGCCAGCGACTCGAACCCGTACAGGCCGATCTTCGCGGCCTCCCGGATCACCGGCCAGGGAGTCTCCTCGCGCTCGTCCCACTCGGCGGCAGCGGGACGCACGACCTCTGCCGCGAATCCGTGCACCCAGTCCCGCAGCTCCCGCTGCTCCTCGTCCAGTTCGAGAGAGAACACCATGCCGGCCGCGCCCCCTAGGCCTTCGGGATGTCGAAGTAGCGGGTCAGGCCGGAGGCGAGCGCGACATCGCCCGCGATCTTGACCTTGCGCATCATGAACATGGTGACGGGCGAGGAGTTGCCCGAGACCAGCTTGAGGAAGTCGGCGTCGCCCATGATGAGCGTGACGCGCGGCTCCGCGTCCGAACGGCCCTCGGTGACCGTGCAGGTGCCCTTCGAGACGTGCGTCTCGTAGACGGCCTCCGGCTGGTCGCCCTGACCCGTGACCTTCCACCGGATCAGCGCCTCGAGCTGCCCGGCGACCTCGGGCTTGAACTGCCGCTCCATGCGCCCGAAGACCTCCTTCAGGACGCGGCCGCGCAGCTCGGCGTCCTGCGCGATCTCGTTGATCTCCTTCGCGGACAGGCCCTTGACGATCCGTGCGAACTCCTGGGGTGTGACGCTCGCGAAGTCGAGGCCCGCGATCTCGTCGGCACCGCTCATGGAAGTCTCCCTCGTTAAGGTTCTTACTAATCAGTAAGATTACTGCTTGGTAAGGTTACGGCGACGTAGATAGGCTGACAAGGGTGACGGGGACACGGGGAGCGACTCAAGGGCGCACGGCAGGACGGCGCAAGCGCGTGCCGCGCGAAGTGCGCGAGCAGCAGATCATCGACGTGGCCGTGCACGTCTTCGCCAAGCGCGGATATCACGCGGCCAGTGTCGACGAGATCGCCGAACTCGCCGGGATCTCCAAGCCGATGGTCTATCTCTACCTCGATTCCAAAGAGGGCCTGTTCCTGGCCTGCCTGCGGCGCGAGGCCGCCCGTCTGGTCACCGCGTTCCAGGACGCGGCACGGGGCGCCGGCGCCGCCCCCGAACTGCGGCTCTACGCGGGCCTCTCGGCGTTCTTCGCCTTCGTCGCCGAGCACCGCGACAGCTGGGTCGTACTCCACCGCCAGGCCTCCGAGCTCAGCGAGGCGATCGCCGCGACCGTCGCCGAGGCGCGCCGCGCGGTGATGGCCGAGGTGGCCGGGCTGATCAGCGACGGCATCAGCGACAGCGGTCGCGGCGAGCGACTGCGCGACCAGGACGCCGACTTCGTCGCCCACGCCCTGGTCGGCGCCGCCGACTCGCTCACCGACTGGACCGAGCAGAACCCGGGCCAGTCGCCCGAGGGCGTCGCCCTGCGGCTCATGAACATGGTGTGGGTGGGCATGCGCGACGTGCTCGACGGCGAGGCCTGGCTGCCCCGCGACTGACTCCCCTCCCGTCTTCCCGTCCTCCCGTACGGATTCCTGCGTGACCCGTTGAATTTTCCTTACGCGTGGGTAAGTTGACCTCCCAGTAAGTACGAGCAAGCACCGGAGTCCAGCAGCCGCGCGACCGGGAGCCGTCATGGGCGTACGCAAGGATCTGAAGCGGGCCGGGAAGCGAGGCGACCTCGCCGAACGGGCCAGACCCGAACTCGTCAGGGACGAAAACGGAACCGTCCGGCAGGCGCACGTCGCCCCGCTCGCCGCACCACCCGCCGACGGCTCCACCCCCGCCGACATCCCGTACACGAACGCCGCCGAGGACCCGGGCGCCGTCGTCCTGCGCCGCAAGGAGGCGGGGGAGTGGAAGCCGGTCACCGCGGCCGCCTTCGCCCGCGAGATCACCGCCGCCGCCAAGGGGCTGATCGCCACCGGACTCGAACCCGGCGGCCGCGTCGCCCTCATGTCCCGCACCCGCTACGAGTGGTCCGTCCTCGACTTCGCGATCTGGGCCGCCGGCGGCCAGACCGTCCCCGTCTACGCCACCTCCTCACCCGAGCAGATCGAATGGATCCTGCGGGACTCCGGCGCCCGCCACCTCATCGTCGAGACCCCGGAGAACGCCGCGGCCGCCGAGACCGCCCTCGCCGCGCTCCCCGAAGCCGACCGCCCCACCGTCCGGCAGCTCGACGCCGGCGCCGTGCTCGAACTCGCCACGCTGGGCCGCGACATACCCGACGAGGAAGTCACCAAGAGGCGCACCGCCCTCACCCCCGACACCATCGCCACCGTCTGCTACACCTCCGGCACCACCGGACGCCCCAAGGGCTGCGTCCTCACCCACGGCAACCTCCACGCCGAGGCCGCCAACACCGTCGAGCTCCTCCACCCCATCTTCAAGGCCATCACCGGCCAGACCGCCTCCACCCTCCTCTTCCTCCCCCTCGCCCACATCCTCGGCCGCACCATCCAGATCGCCTGCCAGCTCGCCCGCATCGAACTCGGCCACTGCCCGAGCATCAAGCCCGACGAGCTCCGCCCGGAACTCCGCTCCTTCCGCCCCACCTTCGTCGTCGGCGTCCCCTACCTCTTCGAGAAGATCCACGAGACCGGACGCGCCACAGCAGAGAAGATCGGACGCGGCGCCTCCTTCGAACGGGCCGACCGCATCGCCGTCCGGTTCGCCGAAGCCCACCTCACCCGCTTCCTGGACGGCGGCCAGGGCCCGGCCCCCGCCCTCCGGCTCGCCACCGGCCTCTACGACCTCCTCGTCTACCGCCGCGTCCGCAAGGAACTCGGCGGCCGCCTGCGCTACGCCATCAGCGGCGGCTCCCCCCTCGACCGCAATCTCAACCTCTTCTTCTACACAGCCGGCATCGTCGTCTACGAGGGCTACGGCCTCACCGAGACCTCGGCCGCCGCCACCATCACCCCACCCCTGCGCCCGCGCCCCGGCACCGTCGGCCTCCCCGTGCCCGGCACCACGATCCGGATCGCCGACGACGGCGAGGTGCTCGTCAAGGGCGGCATCGTCTTCGGCGCCTACTGGCAGAACCGCACGGCGACCGACGAAGTCCTCGACTCCGACGGCTGGTTCGCCACCGGCGACCTCGGCGAACTCGACGCCGACGGCTACCTCCGCATCACCGGCCGCAAGAAGGACATCCTCGTCACCAGCGGCGGCAAGAACGTCTCCCCGGCCGTCCTGGAGGACCGCCTGCGCAGCCGCTCACCCGTCGGCCAGTGCATCGTCGTCGGCGACAACCGCTCGTACATCGCCGCCCTCATCACCCTGGAACCCGAGTCCGTCGCCCACTGGCTCAGCGTGCGCAAACTGCCCGCCGACACCCCCATCTCCGAGGTGATCGCCGACCCGCGCATCGTCGCCGCCGTCCAGAAGGCCGTCGACTACGCCAACGAGGCCGTCTCCCGCGCCGAGTCCATCCGCAAGTTCACCCTGGTCGACGGCGAGTTCACCGAGGACAACGGACTGCTCACCCCCTCCCTGAAGATCAAACGAACAGCGGTCATGACGGCGTACGCCCGCGAGATCGAGGAGCTCTACGGTGCCTGAGTCTGTGCCCGAGCCCGAGTCTCAGTGCGAGCCCGAGTCTCAGTGCGAGCCCGGCACCGACTACGACGTCGTCGTCGTGGGCTCCGGATTCGGCGGCTCCGTCTCCGCCCTCCGGCTCACCGAGAAGGGCTACCGCGTCGCCGTCCTCGAAGCCGGCCGCCGCCACACCCGCGACACCCTGCCCCGCACCTCCCTCACCCTCCGCGACTACCTCTGGGCACCCCGCCTCGGCATGTACGGCATCCAGCGCATCCACCTGATGAAGAACGTCATGGTGCTCGCCGGCGCCGGCGTGGGCGGCGGATCCCTCAACTACGCCAACACTCTCTACGTACCCCCGACCCCCTTCTTCCGCGACCGCCAGTGGGCCGACATCACCGACTGGCAGCGCGAACTCGCTCCGTACTACGACCAGGCCCGCCGCATGCTCGGCGTGCGCACCAACCCCACCACCACCGAGGCCGACGAACTGCTGCGGGACGCGGCCGGACGGATGGGCGCGGGGGACACCTTCCGGCTCACGCCCGTGGGCGTGTTCTTCGGCGACGGTGAGGACGCCGACGGTTCGACAACGGCCGGGCCCGGCACGGAAGTTCCCGATCCCTACTTCGGCGGTGCCGGACCCGCCCGCACCGCCTGCACCGAGTGCGGATCCTGCATGACCGGCTGCCGCGTCGGCGCCAAGAACACCCTCACCGAGAACTACCTCCACCTCGCCGAACGGGCCGGCGCCGAGGTCCGCCCCATGACCACGGTCACCTCCGTCCGCGAACTCACCGACGGCACGCACGAGATCACCACCGTGCCCACGAACAGACAGCGCCGCGGCCGCCGCACCGTGCTGCGCGCCCGCCGCGTCGTCCTCGCCGCCGGCACCTACGGCACCCAGACCCTGCTGCACCGCATGAAAGCCGACGGAACCCTGCCCCGCCTCTCGGACCGGCTCGGCGTGCTCACCCGCACCAACTCCGAGGCCCTGGTCGGCGCCCTGACCTGGCCACGCCGGCTCGGCCGCAAGGACATCGACTTCACCCGCGGCGTCGCCATCACCTCGTCCGTCCACCCGAACCCCACCACCCACATCGAGAACGTCCGCTACGGCAAGGGCTCCAACCTCATGGCCCTCATCTGCGTCCCGCAGTACCGCCAGAACCTGCCCAAGCCGCTCGCCGCCGCCCTCGCCTTCCTCTCCCACCCGGTCCTCGTCGCCCGCACCGTCGTACTGCGCCGCTGGTCCGAGCGGACCATCATCGGCCTCGTCATGCAGACCCACGACAACTCCCTCACCACGAGCCTGACCCGGCGCGGGCTGCTCACCGCCGAACAGGGCCACGGCACGCCCAACCCCGTGCACATCCCGGAGGGCTGGGAGGCGGCGGGCCTGATCGCCGAGTCCATCAACGGCTTCGCCGGCACGAACCTCGGTGAACTGCTCGGCAAGCCGCTCACCGCCCACTTCCTCGGCGGCTGCCCGATCGGCGCGACGCCGGAGCGCGGGGTCGTCGACGCCTATCACCGGCTGCACGGGCACCCGGGGATCTCGGTGGTGGACGGTTCGGCGGTCTCCGCGAACCTCGGGGTCAATCCGTCCCTGACGATCACGGCGCAGGCCGAGCGGGCCATGTCGTACTGGCCGAACAAAGGGGAGAAGGACCCGCGGCCAGAACCGGGGGCCGCGTACGCGGACCTGAGCCCCGTCATGCCGAAGGCCCCGACCGTTCCGGCGGGGGCGTTCGGCGCGCTGAGGTGGTGAGCCGGCGGCGGTGAGACGGCCTTCGGCCGGTGGTGCGCGGGGGGCCGGTCAGCGGACGGTCAGCGAATGGACAGCGTTCGGTCAGCGCTTGGTGGTGCTGTTGAACCTCGAGCGGGACCAGACGTAGCCGATGGAGGCGATGACCGTGCACCAGGCCAGCGAGATCCACCCGCTGTTGCCGATCTCCGTACCCGACAGCAGCCCGCGCAGCGTCTCCGTCATGGGGGTGAAGGGCTGGTTCTCGGCGAACCAGCGCAGGCCCGGTGACATGGAGTCGGCCGGCACGAAGGCGGAGCCGAGGAAGGGGAGGAACTGGACGAGCAGCGGCTTGTTGCTCGCGGACTCGACCGTCTTGGAGATCAGACCGAGCGCCGCCGACAGCCAGGTCACGGCGAACGCGATCGCGGCCAGGAGCCCGGCCGCCGCCAGCCACTCCAGCGCGGTCGCGTCCGAGCGGAAGCCGACGGCGAACGCGACACCGACGACCGGCACGAGACACGCCATCGTCTGTACGACGCTGCCGATCACATGCCCGGTCATGAACGAGGAGCGGGTGATGGGCATGGTGCGGAAGCGGTTGATGATGCCTTCGGTCATGTCCTGGCAGACCGCGATCGAGGTCGACATCGACCCGGACGCGACGCCCATGATGATGATGCCGGGCGTCAGATAGTTCACGTAGGTGTCGCGACCGCCGCCCATGCCGGCGCCGATCGAGTCACCGAAGGCGTACGCGAACAGCAGCAGCATCAGGATCGGCGTCAGGGCGCTGCCGAAGCCCACCGCCGGGTAGCGGACGGCGTGCTTGAGGTTGCGCCGCAGCATGATCCGGGAGTCGTGCACGGCGTAGGCGAGTGAACTCATCGCAGGGTCTCCTTGATGTGCAGCTGGGCGGCGGCGGGGTCGGTGGTGCCCGTGCCCTCGCCGGTCAGGGCGAGGAACACGTCGTCCAGGTCGGGGGTGTGCACGGAGAAGTCGGCGGTATGGACCCCGGCGGCGTCGAGCCGGTCGAAGAGGGCGCGCAGCGCGTCGAGGTCACCGCCGCCCGCGAGCCGCAGGGCGAGGTTCTCGTCGTCACGGGCCGCGCTCGGGAAGGCGGCTCCCGCCTGTTCGTAGGCGGCGAGGTCGTCGAAGCGCAGGCGGACGTGACTGCCGGGGATCTGCGCCTTGAGCTCGTCGGCGGTGCCCTCGGCGACGATCCGGCCGCCGTCGAGCACGGCGATCCGGTCGGCCAACTGGTCGGCCTCCTCAAGATATTGGGTGGTCAGGAAGACGGTGGTGCCGTTCGCTACGAGCCCGCGCACGGTGTCCCACATGGTGCGGCGGCTGCGCGGGTCGAGCCCGGTCGTCGGCTCGTCCAGGAAGATCACCTGAGGGTCGCCGACCAGGGTCATCGCAAGGTCGAGTCGGCGGCGCATGCCGCCGGAGAAGGTCGCGGCGCGGTTCTTGGCGACGTCCGCGATGTCGAACCGTTCGAGGAGCGCCTGGGTGCGGGCCCGGCCCTCGCGTCGGCCGAGGCGCAGCAGGTCGGCCATGAGCAGCAGGTTCTCCTCGGCGCTGAGGAGATTGTCGAGCGCGGCGAACTGGCCGGTGACGCCGATCGCGGCACGTACGGCGTCGGGTTCGGCGGCGATGTCGTGGCCCGCGACCTGGGCGTGGCCGCCGTCCGCGCCGACCAGGGTGGAGAGGATCTCCACGGTGGTGGTCTTGCCGGCGCCGTTCGGCCCGAGCAGGGCGAAGACACTGCCGGCGGGGATACGCAGATCGATGCCGTCGAGGACGGTCTTGTCGCCGTAGGACTTGCGGAGGCCGACGGCGGAGATGGCGGGGGCGGTAGAGGCCGAGGTGACTGCTGTGGACGTGGGCATGACAGATGAAGGCATGGAGCCCTCCTGGTGGGGGCCGGGGTGAAGGTGAGGGTGAAGGTGAAGGTGGCCGTGATGGTGAAAGTGGCCGTGATGATGAAGGTGATGGTGCGCCGGGTGGCGCAGGTGAAAGCCGGGGTCGGGGCGCTGGTGCGGGGGCCGCTCGCGGGTGGCGGGGCTCAGGGGCGGGCGCGGCGGACCTCGATGTTGCCCGCGCGGGTGCGGGCGTGGATCTTGACGGTGCCCTCCGTCTCCGCGGGCGGGGCGGCGTCGGCGAGGGTGTTGTGCACCTGCCCGTGCGCCGAGTTGACGTCGAGCCAGGCGGCGGTGCCCTCGCGGACCCCGACGTCGATGCTGCCGTATCCGGTGTCCAGCTGGACGACCCCGGAGGCGACTTCGCCGAGCCGCAGAGTGCCGTACGCCGTGGTGGCGGTGACCGAGTCCTCGGCGCGGGTGATGTCGACCTCGCCGTGCGCGCCGCTGGCCCGGAGCTCGCCGGTCACGGTGCCGACGGTGATGTTGCCGTGGGAGTTCTTGAGGACGGCGGTGCCGTCGATGACGCCGACGCGCACGTTGCCGGAGCTTGTGGAGAGGTCGGCGGCACCCTCGACGCGGGTGACGTGGATCGCGCCGTGCGCGGCGCTGACCTGGAGCGGCCCGGTCTCGTCGAGACGGATGTTCCCGCCGGAGGTCTTCACGTGGACCTCGCCGAGCCGCCCGTCGCCGAGCACCTGGGTCCAGGACCCGGTCACGTCGACGCGGGAGCCGGTGGGCAGTTCGACCGTCACGTCGACGGCGCCGCTGGGGCCGATGAAGCGCCGCTCCCGCGTCCGCACGGTCAGGACGCCGCCCGTGTACGAGACCTCGGTCTGCTCGGCGGCCTTGATGTCCTTGTCCCGCTTCGGACCGGCGGGACGGACCTCGACGACGGTGTCGGGCCGGTCGCTCGCGGTGAACCGGATGGAGCCGGCGCCCACGTGAGCGGTGACGGAGATCGGGTCCGGAGTGTCGAAAGAAGGCATGGCTGTTCCGTCCTTCTGGGTCGGGTGGGCGTCCCTGCTGGTGGGACGTGGTGGAAGTGAGGGGGGTGGAGTCGGGCGGGGTGGCGTCAGGTGAGGTGTGTGTGTTCGGGAGCGGGCCCGGTCAGCGCACCCAGCCGGTGAAGCTCTGTCCTGCGGAGCGGCTCTTCTCCTGGGGGCGCGGGGTGGTGCCGCCGGCGTCGAGGGCGCCCGACACGGCGCGGACGAGCCAGGCGTTGACCGACAGTCCCTCACGGTTCGCCGCCTCCTCGGCGCGGGCCTTGAGGTGCGCCGGCAGTCGCAGATTGACCCGGGCCGTCCCGCCCTCGTCCGTCTCGGCGACGGGCACGGGCGTGGGCAGGACAGGGGCCGCCACCGGGGGCTCGGCGCGCGGGGCGTCGCTCGGGGGTGGAGTCACCACGAAGTCGGGGTCGAGCCCGCGCAGCCGTACGTCGACCGAACCCGGGGCGAGCTCGACGGTGATCTCGTCCATCGCGGCGGACAGGGCGTTGAGCAGGGTCAGTCGGGTCGCCGACTCCAGAGGGGCGGTGAGGCGCTCGGCCAGGGCGCGGGCTTCGTCGCCACCGGCTTCGGCGGCCACCGCGAGCTCCCGTTGGAGCGACTCGACGTACGGCTTCAGGTCCATGACGTCATAGTGGCACCACTATGGCGCCATACGCAAGCCGTGTGGGGAAATTTGGTGCCACGGTGGCGCTCGGTGGTGCCATCCGGTGCCGCGTGGCATCTGGAGGGGAGGTTGAGGTTCGGGCGGGTGTGACCGGCAGGGCTGGATGGGAGGTGCTGCGGGTCGGGATTCGGTGCGGTTCAGGTGTTATGCCCGTACGGCGGGCGGGAGTTGATGGGCTGAGGGAGGCTTGATGGGGCGGGACGGTCGTCGTCACGGGTGGCGTCGGAGCGTGGAGGGAGACGTGGGGAGAGGTGGCGGCGGCCGGGGGTGGGCGGCGCCCACGGGCGCGCGAGATGTCACTGGTGGCACCCTCTGGTGCCACGTGATGCCAGGTGGTGCCACCGGGTGCCACGCGACGTCGGACGGTGCACATGGGGGTCACGCGACGTCGGACGGTGCCGGCTGGTGCCGGAGTCGTGCAGGGGTTGGGCAGGGCTGCGCCCGCTGTCATCGGGAGGGAGCCGTCGTCGGACTGACGAGTGCCACCTCCTCGCATCGGAGCGGTCCCGGACACTCCGTCGGGTCTCGGCGGCATGTCCCGACGAGGGCCCCATGCCGACCGGGGCGAAGCCCGCGTGACGCGGCGGCCGAGGGCGAGCCCCACCCGGCCCCCGCTCTCCGCACTAGGGTCACCCCCATGCCTTTCGACGGGACGGGTGGGGCGGGGCCAGGGCCTGGGTCCGGGCCGGGGCCCGAGGCGGTCGCGGAGTTGGTGCGGGGCGCGCAGAGCGGCGACGCGCTGGCCATGGACGAGCTGCTCGGCGTTCTCGCTCCGTACGTGGGCCGGATCTGCGGGCCGATCGCGCTGCAGGACGGGCCGGACGCGGCGCAGGAGGCGCTGATCGCGGTCTTCCGGGGGATCGGCCGGCTCAAGGAGCCGGCCGCGCTGTTCGGTTGGGTTCGGGCGATCGCGGTGCGGGAGGCGATCAGATGGGCGGAGCGGCGCCGTCGCCGCCAGACCGTGCCGGTGGAGCGGGCGGAGTGGGACGAGCTGCCCACGACGACCGGGGAAGATCCCGAACTGGCCTCCGACATCGCGGATGTGCTGCGGCGCCTGGCCCCCGAGCACCGCGCGGTCCTGGTGCTGCGGCACGTGGAAGGACTCGGCGAGCAGGAGGTCGCGGAGCTGCTCGAGGTCCCCGTCGGGACGGTCAGGTCCCGGCTCTTCCGGGCCCGTAGGTCATTCCGCTCGGGGTGGGACTGACCCGGAGGCGACCCGTTCGGCCAGCCGGTCCAGCATCCGTTCGGCGCGGCGCGCGGACCACGGGGCCCGGACCCGGTCCGCGAGCTGCCCGCCGGGAATCCGCAGGCTGCTGTAGAAGGCGAAGAGGCAGCCGTCGTCACCGTCCGCCCTGGCCGCCATGCCGCTGCCCAGCACGGCGCTCTGCATCAGGCACCAGCCGGGCCGCAGCACGATGTCGAACCGCTCCCGGTGCCCCAGCGCGCTGACCGCCCGCCCTTCGAAACGGTCCCCGGCAGCGGCACGTCCGCCCTCACCCGCAGGCGCCACGGCGAAGGAGCGCAAGCCGGAGACGAGCAGGGGCAGTTCGTTCTCGAGGTCAGAGGCGACGGCCCACACTCGCTCGACAGGGAACGCGAAGCGGCGCTCCGCGTAGACGGGTCGCCCCGACGCGGCCGCGATGACCTTCAACCGGCGCACCGGATCCAGCTCGGCCGTGGGCCAGCCGCCACCGCTCATCGCCGGTGCCCCTTT
Source organism: Streptomyces sp. NPDC050145 (assembly GCF_044460245.1). Lineage (NCBI taxonomy): Bacteria > Bacillati > Actinomycetota > Actinomycetes > Kitasatosporales > Streptomycetaceae > Streptomyces > Streptomyces sp. NPDC050145. The sequence continues at coordinate 415,953 of NZ_JBITJS010000004.1, forward strand.
CCTGTCTCACAGAAATTCTCGGAATCCGAGGGAGTGCTTCGCCGTCCGCCGGCCCCTTCCTCCATGAGACCAGACAACCGCACCCCGGGAGACCCCATGGAGACCTTCGAGAGCCGACCGAAATCAACCGAGCCGGACGAGCCGCAGGGCACGCGGCACCGGTACGTGACCGTACGAGGTGGCCTGCGCCTGCACATCGCCGAGGCCGGACAGGGCGAGCCCGTGCTCCTCCTGCACGGGTTCCCGCAGGACGGGCACGCCTGGCGCCGCCTGATCCCGCTCCTCGGCGATCAGTACCGCCTGATCTGCGTGGACCAGCGAGGCTTCGGCCGCTCCGACGCGCCGCGCACCGGCTACGACACGGACACCCGCGTCGCCGACGTCATCGCCCTGCTCGACGCGCTCGATCTCGACCGGGTCCACCTCATAGGGCACGACTGGGGCGCCTGGACGGGCTTCCATCTGTGCCTGCGCGCACCCCGGCGCGTGACGCGCTTCCTGGCGCTGAACATGATGCATCCCTGGCCCCGCCACCGCAGACTGCTGCCGCAGGCCTGGCGCTTCTGGTACACGGCCCTGCTCGAACAGCCGCTCCTGGGCCGCTGGTTGCTCCGCAAGCGCCCGGCGTTCACCCGCTACCTCCTGCGCAGAGGAGTGGTGGATCAGGCGGTCTGGGCGCCCGCCGAGCTCGACGAGTACACGCGCTCCAGCGCCGAGCCCGACCGGGCCCGCGCCGGCGAGGCCCTCCACCGGGCCTTCGCCCTGCGCGACATCGCCCGCCTGGCCCTGGGCCGCTACAAGAAGCTGCGCCTCACCACGCCCACCGTGATCCTCGGAGGCGAACGGGACTTCATGCTGCCCCCGTCCGTCCTCACACCTCCGGGCGCGGCTCGCGCGAGCGACCTCCGCATAGAGGTGCTGCCGGACGCCGGCCACTACGTGCACGAGGAACGCCCCGACGCGGTGGCAGAGGCGGCCCGGACCCTCTTCGGGCGCTGACCGCCGACCGAGTCGCCGGCGAGGGCGTGGGGCCGTGCCCAGAACTCAGTCGCGCTGCCGCCCCAGCAGACGCGCTCCGAATCCGTAGTAGAGACCGAGCAGCACGCCCCCGACAGCGGCGACGATTCCGGTGGCCCGCCCACTGCCGACCGCTCCCGTGAGCACGATGGCGGCGGCGTACACGGTCGGCAGCCACCAGTTGAATCTGGCGCGCGTGGTCGGCTTGGGCTGCTCCATCTGATCCCTCGTCATAGCAACGTCGTTGTCGGGGTGATCTTTCCAGCCACGTCGAATTCAGGGGGAACGTTTGGAAAATGTGTACGAAGGCGAGGGTGGGGACGAGGAGGCCGCAGAACCCCAAGCCACAGAACCCCAAGCCACCGCACCCCACCCCGCCTCAGCACTCGAAGACGGACCAGCAGATGTCGTTCCGCAGCCGCTGGTCGTCGAGCACGAGGGCGCGGATCGCGTCCGGCAGGCGGTCCCGCTGCCACCGGCATTCGCGGCGTCCGGCAGCCTCCGCCTCGCTCTTCGGCGCGGCGGCTCGGGCGGCCTTGATCGCGTACGCGGCCGCGCCGAGTTCGTGGGCTGCGACATGGGCGACGACGGCGGCCTGCCCGGCGGCGTACGCGGCGTTCCGGGCGGCACCCTTCAGATCCCGCGCCGCCCCCATCGCGTGGCCGCCCGCCGCCCGGGTCTCCATCATCTTGAACTCCCCGCGCACCCAGGCCCGCGCGTACGCGATCGCCTCCCGGGGGCGCGGATCGTCGGGCCGCTCCGCCTCGAACAGGGGCAGCACGTGCTCGGCGCAGTCGGCCGCCCACAGGGCGAGCAGATGGTGATCGTCGTCGGTGAGCGTCCCGCCGCGTCGGATCGTGATGAACCGAGGGTCCCTGACCTTGGGAAGGATCATGCCCGCACGGTAGCGGCCGACGCCTGCCGGCGCGGATCAGGCAGCCAACTTCTCCTCCACCGCGGCCAGTTCATCGGCCGGTTTGGCCATCCGGGACAGGACCTCCAGGTCGTCACGGTCGTAGCGGGCGCGTACGTCGGCCCAGTGCTCGGCGGCGGCCCGCAGGGGTTCGACGGCCTCCTCGAGCCGGCCGAGCCGGTGTAGCACCAGCCCGTAGTACCCGGCCGCCTCCCAGCGGTACACGGCGTCGCCGCCCTGCTCCCAGGCCGCGCGCAGGAAGGGCTCCGCCTCGTGGTGTGCGCCGCGCTGGGCCTTCAGCTTGCCCGCGAGCATGCTGTTGAGCGCGGACCCGTCCTCGGCGGCGCGCACGTACCAGCGCTCGGCCTCCCGATAGTCCCGGTGGTACTCGGAGAGCCAGCCCATGTGGTGGCACGCGTCGTGGTGCCCCGCCTCGGCGGCCGTCCGGTACCACTGATCGCGCAGCACGGGCCGGCGCCGCTTGTCGTACACCTCGGCGAGGTCGTGCGCCGCCTGCGGGTCGCCGGCCAGCGCGGCGGGCTCGATCAGCCGGAACAGCTGCGCCGCGTCCGCGCCGCCCCAGTCGCGGACGATCCGCGCGTACGCGAACCCGGCCTGGATGTCGCCCGCCTCGGCCCGCTCGCGCAGCCCGGGCAGCCGGTCCAGGTCCTTGCCGGGGGCGCCGGCCTCGCCCGCGCGGAGCGCCGCGATGTGCGCGAGCTGCTCGACGACGTCCTCGTCGTCCGCGCCGACGGTCCGGAACCAGCGCTCGGCCTCCTCGTAGCGCCGCTGCCGCTTGCACAGGAGGGCGAGGTTCCACTGTGCCGTCTGATGGCCGTACCCGGTCGCGACCTCGTACCAGCGTTCGGCCCCGACGAGATCGCCGCGCTGCTCGTGCAGGACCCCGAGTGCGTACGAGGCCCCCTGGTATCCCGACTCGTGCGCGCTGTGCAAGAGCCCCAGCGCCTCGGGCCAGGCCGCGTCGCCGCCCGTCTCCGTCAGGAACACGGCGTGGTCCACCCGGGCGGACGCGGAGAGCGCGGACGCCCGCCGGTACAGGGCGGCGGCCTCGGTGGTCAGGCCCGGATAGGTGTGGAAGTGCTTCTCCAGGTCGAAGAGCGGGCGCAGTGCCTCGACCGCTGCGTCCTCGTCCTCCTCGGCCTCGGCGGCGTCGAGGTCCGCCGCGACGCGGTCGAGGTCCGCGCGGAACGAGTCGAAGAGCTGCGACCAGCGGAAGACCGCGATGTCGCCGAGCTCGATGTCGCTCATCAGGAACTTCGAGGCCTCGGCGGGCTTCCCCTCGGCCGCGAGCAGCTTGCCGAGCTCGATCTTGCAGTCGAGATGCCGCCCGTCCTCCCACCCGCGCCGGAACCACTCGACGGCCTCGGGATCCCCGTTCTCCCGCAGCAGCATCCCGAGCCCGTACGCGCTCGGCGCGTGCCGGTCGGCGACGGCCCGGTACAGCGCGTCCGCCCCCGCCCGGTCGCCCCGGACCTTCCGGTACCGGGCCAGCGTGTAGTGCGAGAAGGCGTCCCCGGCCGCCACGGCCTGCTCCCAGAAGGGGATGCCCTCGTCCACGTACGAATTGAGCACGAAGAAGTCGGTCCCCCGCCGAGCACCCTGAGCGTCCCCGGAAACGGCAGCGGCGACCAGAGCCTCACCGCGCGCCTGTATGTCCTGCGTGGTGGTCGTCATGATCACATCGTGTCAGGACCAGCCAAGTGCCGGAGAACAGGCGGATGTTGCACCCCGAGAGCATCCGAGAGCATTCGGGAGTGCCTGCGGGAAGAGGGGCAAAGAAAAGGGGGGGCAAAGAGGGAGAGGGGCATAGAAAATGCCCTCCCGGAGGGAGGGCGCGGCAGCGGAGCCGACTTGGATCGGACGGCGCCCCCGGCAGGACTCGAACCTGCGGCCAAGCGCTTAGAAGGCGCCTGCTCTATCCACTGAGCTACGGGGGCCGGTGTGTGGCCGGTGGCTCGGACGGACGGATGTGGGGGAGATCCGTGACCTTGCCGGGGACAAGGATAGAGCTCCTTGGTCCCTGTCCCTGCTGCTTCGCCTCCGTTTCGTCGCTGTGGCTCGATGTGGAGGTTCGGTGAAGCGGACCTGATAATCGCAGATGGGTACGAATCCTGCAGTGCTTTTGGTGCCTCGCGCCACGGGTGTTGTGCACTCGTTATGCCTGCGCCCCCACTTGTCCCTCCGTGCCCGCTGTGCGCTTCCTGTGTCGTATCGCACGACTTATCGGCGCGCAGGTGGGGTCATATGCTTCAGAAAGCCACCAAAATTGGGCATTCTTCGCATGTGGTGACCTTGGACGTACGGCCTCAGCTGCTCGACGCTCTCACCGTGCTGCGCGACCGTGTCGCCGCCGCGCGGTTCCCGCTCCCCCTGCCGGGGGCGCCACGCGCGCGCGCCAACCGCGGTGAGTTGCTCGCCCAGCTCGACGACTATCTCGTGCCCCGCCTGCGGGCGCCCGAAGCCCCCCTGCTCGCCGTGATCGGCGGATCCACGGGCTCGGGCAAGTCGACCCTCGTGAACTCGCTCGTGGGACGGGTGGTGAGCGAGGCGGGCGTGTTGCGCCCGACGACCCGCACCCCTGTGCTGGTCTGCCATCCGGACGACCACCACTGGTTCTCCGGGATGCGGGTCCTGCCCGACCTCACCCGCGTGTGGATGCCCCGCCAGACCGAGGGCGAGGGCGACGGCGCGGAGCGGGAGCCGGACGAGGACGCGCTCGTACCGCTCGTGGAGGACGGCGAACGCGCCCTGCGGGTGGAGACCGCCGGCAGCGTGCCGCGCGGCCTCGCCCTCCTCGACGCCCCCGACGTCGACTCCCTGATCGCCGAGAACCGCGTGCTCGCCGCCCGCCTGATCAGCGCCGCCGACGTGTGGGTCATGGTGACCACCGCCGCCCGCTACGCCGACGCCGTGCCCTGGCGCATGCTCCGTACCGCGAAGGAGTACAACGCCAGCCTCGTCACCGTCCTCGACCGGGTGCCGCATCAGGTGCTCGCCGAGGTGTCGCAGCAGTACGGCGCCCTGCTCACCAAGGCGGGGCTCGGCGAGGTCCCGATGTACACCGTGCCCGAGCTGCCCGAGTCGACCCGCGACGGCGGACTGCTGCCGGCCACCGCCGTCGCCCCGCTGCGCGCCTGGCTCGCCCACCGCGCCCAGGACCCGGCCGCCCGCGGCCTCGCCCTGGCCCGCACCGCCCGCGGCGTCCTGGAGTCCCTGCGCGTTCGGATGCCCGAACTGGCCTCCGCCGTCGCCCTCCAGTACTCCGCGACCGTACGGCTCACGACCGCCGCCGAGGAGGTGTACGACGACGAGCACGCGCGCGTGAAGGAGCGGTTGCAGAGCGGCGCCGTGCTCGCCGGGGACGCGCTCAAGCGGTGGCGCAGCTATCCGCTGGACTGCTCGGCGGGGGAGTTGCTCGACGCTCTGGTGGAGAGCCTGGGGTCGCTCCTGCTCTGCGCCGTGACCGCCGCGGACGCGCGCGTGGAGGCGGCCTGGCGCCGCGAACCGGGCGGCGACGCGCCCGAACTGACCGGGCGCGACCGGGGACTGGAGAGCGCCGAGCACCGCATCGGGCTGGCCGTACGGCGCTGGCGGCGTGTCCTGGAGGAGTACGCGGAGGAACAGGTGCGCGGTGTCGCCGAGCTGACCGGCGTCACCCCGCCCGACCCGGAGGCCGTCGCCGCGCTCGTCGCCACCGCCCTGCTCGGCGGCCGCCGCGCCAAGGCCGCGGGCGAGCACCTCGCCGAACGGATCGGCGCCCAGGGAGCCCTGCGCCTGCGCGACCGCGGCGGCCGGCTGCTCACCGAGTACGTCGACAGCGTGCTCGGCACGGAACGCGAGCGCCGGCTCGCCCCCATGGACGCACTCGGCGTCGGCCCCGAGCCCCAGGCCGAACTCATCGCGGCCCTGTCGCTGCTGCAGAAGGAGAGGTGAGGGCGGTGACCACCGTCACGGATTCGACCGAGAAGACCGAACAGAAGACCGAAGAGCGCACCGGGAACGCCGAGCACACGGGGAGCGCCGGGCACCCCGGGAACACCGCTCAGGCCGATCCGGCCGAGCAGCCCGAGTGCTCGGCGCGGGCGGGCCGGGCAGGAAAGAAGGCCGCCCGGGGAGAACGGGGAGAACGAGACGAGCAGGGCGAGCGGGGCCAGCGGGGCGAGAAGGGTGGGTCCTGGGGGGACGGGCTCATCGCCCGGCGCGCCGAGGGCCGCCCGGCCGACGCCCTGACCACGGCCCCGGCACACGCCCCGGACACGACGGACCCGCTCAGCGGCCGGCTGGAGGCCCTGCGCGAACTCGTCGGCCTGTCCCGGGCCCGGCTCGACGCCGGAACCCTCGCCGAGGCGGGCCGGGTCCTGGACGAGGCCGCGGCCCGGCGCCGCCTGTCGTCCCGGCACACCGTCGTCGCCGTCGCCGGAGCGACCGGCAGCGGCAAGTCGACCCTGTTCAACGCCCTCGCCGGCGTCCCCCTCTCGGAGACCGGCCTGCGCCGGCCCACCACCTCCGCGCCCATCGCGTGCAGCTGGACCGACGGGGCCGCCGCCCTCCTCGACCGCCTCGGCATCCCGGGCCGCTCCCGCCGCCGTCCGATCCAGCAGGGCGCCCCCGGCTCCCTCGACGGGCTCGTCCTCGTCGACCTGCCCGACCACGACTCGGCCGCCCCCGAGCACCGGCACACCGTCGACCGGGTCCTCGACCTCGTCGACGCCGTGATCTGGGTCGTCGACCCGGAGAAGTACGCCGACGCGATGCTCCACGAGCGCTACCTGCGGCCCATGGCGGGGCACGCCGAGGTGATGTTCGTGGTGCTCAACCAGGTCGACCGGCTGCCCGACGAGGCCGCCGAACAGGTCCTGGACGACCTGCGCCGCCTCCTCGACGAGGACGGCATCGCGCTCGGCGAGTACGGCGAACCGGGCGCGACCGTGCTCCCGCTGTCCGCCCTCACCGGCGAGGGTGTGGGCGAACTGCGCGACGCCCTGGACCAGTTCACCGCGACCCGGCGGGCCGCCGAGCGCCGCATCGCCGCCGACATCGACGCGACCGCCGACCGGCTGCGGCCGCTGTACGCGGCGGGCCGGCAGGTCGGGCTGAGCGAGTTGGCCCGCGAGGAGTTCACCGACCGGCTCGCCGAGGCCGTCGGTGCCGCGGCCGCGGGCCAGGCCGCCGAACGTGCCTGGGCCCGCGGCGCCAACCGCGCCTGCGGCACCCCGTGGCTGCGCCTGTGGCGCTGGTACGACGCCCGGCGCTCCCTCGCCTCCGCGATCCCGACGCCCTCGGCTCCGGCCGACGACGAGATCACGGCCCGCCAGCGCGTCGAGCACGCCGTACGTGAGGTCGGCGACGAGGCCGCCACGGGCCTGCCTGCCAGTTGGGCGCAGTCCGTACGGGACGCCGCCGCGCGGGGCGCCGAGGGCCTCCCGGAGGCGCTCGACGAGCTGGCCGCCTCGGCCGCCTCGCCCCAGGGCGGTTCGCGCAGGCAGCGCGCCGCGTACACGCCGGGGGCGCGCCCGCCGCGACCCAAGTGGTGGCCGTTCGCCGTGCTCGTCCAGGTCGCGATGACGCTGCTCCAACTCCTGGGCGGGCTCTGGCTGGTGGCGCAGATCGTCGGGGCCGTCTCGCCGAACCTGGGCGTGCCGGTGCTGATGATGCTGACCGGGATCGTCGGCGGGCCGTGCGTGGAATGGGCCTGCCGGGCCGCGGCGAAGGGCCCGGCGCGGCGGTACGGGCAGGAGGCGGAGCGGCGGCTGCGGGACGCGGCGTCGGCGTGCGGCCGGGCCCGGGTCCTGGACCCCGTCGCGGCGGAGCTGCTGCGCTACCGCGAGGTCAGGGAGCAGTACGTAAGGGTGACGGGGTTTTCCACAACCGGCCGGTAGGTCACAGGCCGGAACGGGGGAGCGGGGGCGGGGGCAGTCTGGGGATCGCGGTCCGGGAAGGGCTCGGGCCGCGATCGCGCGCCTGGGCAGGGACCGGCGCGGGACGGGAGGGGGAGCGGACATGAACGAGACGCTGCTGACGGTCGTGGGGAACGTGGCGACGACGCCGGTGTACCGGGAGCTGCCGACGGGGCCGGTGGCCCGGTTCCGGCTCGCGGTGACGTCGCGCCGTTTCGACGCGGGGCAAGGGACATGGGTGGACAGCCACACGAACTTCTTCACGGTGTGGGCCTGGGGGAATCTGGGGGCGAACGTGCAGGGGTCGGTGTCGATCGGTGAACCGGTCATCGTGCAGGGCCGGTTGAAGGTGCGCGACGAGGAGCGGGGCGGCCAGCACTGGACGTCGGCCGACATCCAGGCGACGGCCGTCGGGCACGACCTGGCGCGGGGCACCGCCGCCTTCCGCCGGGCGACGGCCCGCAAGGCGGCCGCGGAGGGGCAACCGGCCCGGGACGAACCGTCGTTCGCGATCGAGCCGGAGCGGGAGCCGCAGCCTCAGCCGGAGCCGGTCGGCTGAGGCGGTCGGTCGCGGGGGTGGGTCCCTGACGCAGGCGGCTGACCTGGAGTTTCCGGATGCGCGCGCTCCGGATGCCCGAAGTGCGGCCTATCGCGCCTTGCGTGCCGGTGATTTGTCGACAAGTCCAGCTCGGGGCGCGTGTCGGCGATAACGATTGCGATTCGGATCGGTTGCCGGGCGGCCGCTGCGGGGATCGTGAACAGCCGCTTACCTAGGATGCCGGGCGTGGCTCGAGCGAATCGAGGCGGCTCAGCGGGTTCACGGAGCCTCAGATGTCGCCCGGGTCACTGTGGTTGGCGACGAAGTGACCTCGATCTGCCGGCGGGACACCACCCCCCATGTGTCGACGCGTTCCGCCTGAAGGGGATTACGTGTTTTCTGTGTTCTCGCGGGCCGTGCGGGCCTCGTGGCGCGGGCGGGCCTGTGCCCGGGCCGCCGCGGCGGTCGCCGTGTCCGGCCTCCTGGCCGCCGGGGCGATATCCGGCGCCGGAGCGGCCCAGGCCGACGACGGCACCCAGCAGGACGGTGGCGCCGGGGCCACCCTGGGCGGCCTCGAGACCTACGGAACGGCCGTGCTGCACGACAGCGGTGGCGACGAGAAGATCCCCGCGGGCCTGTTCCGGATGACCGTCGATGGCGGCGGCATGCTGCAGACGTACTGCATCGACCTCCACAACCCGACGCAGGCCGACGCCAGGTACCAGGAGACCCCCTGGAGCGGCACGTCCCTGAGCCAGAACAAGGACGCGGGCCGTATCCGCTGGATCCTGCAGAACTCCTACCCGCAGGTGAACGACCTGGCCGCGCTCGCCCGCAAGGCCGGCGCCGGCAGCCTCACCGAGCAGGACGCGGCGACCGGTACCCAGGTCGCGATCTGGCGGTACTCGGACGGGGCGGACGTCGACGCGGAGAGCCCCGCCGCCGAGAAGCTCGCCGACTATCTGCAGCGCGGCGCCCGTGACCTCACCGAGCCGACCGCTTCGCTGAGCCTCGTGCCGTCCGCCGTGTCCGGGCACCCGGGCGAGCGGCTCGGCCCGGTCACCGTGCGGACGAACGCGGACGCGCTCACCGTCACCCCGCCCGCCGAGGCGGCCTCCGCCGGGGTGAAGCTCGTCGACGCCAAGGGCAAGCCCGTCGTCTCGGCCTCCAACGGCAGCAAGATCTACTTCGACGTGCCCGAGGACGCCGCCGCAGGCTCGGCCGCGCTGACCGTGCAGGGCTCGACGACCGTGCCCGTCGGCCGCGCCTTCACCTCCGACAGCCGCAGCCAGACCCAGATCCTCGCCGGCTCCAGCGAGTCCGCCGTCTCCGCGACCGCGACCGCGACCTGGGCCGCCAAGGGGCCCGTGCCCGCACTGTCCGCCCGGGAGAACTGCGCGAAGGGCGGCGTCGACATCACCGCGGTGAACAAGGGCGACGCGCCCTTCACCTTCACCCTGATGGACACCGAGTACTCCATCCCCGCCGAGTCCACGCAGACGGTGACGATCCCGCTGCAGGAGGACCAGGCCTACGACTTCACGATCCGGGGCCCGCACGGCTTCACCAAGCGCATGCGCGGCGTCCTGGACTGCCGCACCGCGTCGGCGGCCCTCGCCGTCACCTCCGACGACGGCGGCCTGCGCCCGCAGGCCACGACCCGCCCGAGCCCCGCCTCCGTCGGCGGCGCCGGCACCCCCGGCCAGGACCTCGCCGAGACCGGCAGCTCGAACACGACCCCGATCATCGCGGGAGCGGCCATCGCCTTCGTGGTCATCGGCGGCGGCGCCCTGTTCCTCTCCCGCCGCAAGAAGACGCCGGACCAGCAGAACGACTAGACCGGAGGAGGATCAGAGTTCCGGGCCGTCCGTCCCCCCGACGATCGCCCGGAGCGCTGCCAGATGCCCCCGGTACGCCTCCCGCCCCGCCTTGGTCAGGCTGAGCCACACCCGCTGGCGGGTGGCACGGACGGCCTTGCGCTGTTCCACGTATCCGGCCTCCATCAGCACCGTCACGTGCTTGCTCAACGCCGAGGCGGACAAGCCCAGTTCCTGCTGGACCGTGCCGAACTCGGCCTCCTCCGCCGCGTCGAGGAGTGCGCAGACCCGCAGCCGGTTCGGGGCGTGGACGATGCTGTCGAAGCCGGCCATGGGGTCCGCGCCGTGCGCGCCGCCCGCACTCATGCGGCCTTCCGGTGCAGTCGTACGAACGTGAAGTGGAAGGCGACGGACACGGCGACCCCGATCAGGGAAGCGGCGGCCAGCCACAGCGGTTGCTCGGTGAAGCGGAACAGGAACGCCGAACCCACGAGCACCGCCGGCAGGCCGATCGCGCCCGGCGCGACGACCCGCTTCGGCAGGACGTCGAAGCGCAGCGCCACGCCCGTCCGCGCGCGCCAGGACCGGGCCGCGACGGCGAAGAGTGCCAGGTACAGCGCGGTGAGCGCGAGGGCGATGCCGGTCCAGGCGGGGCCGGGTAGCAGCCAGTCCCGGCCGGCCATGACCCCGCCGTACACGAACGGGAACGCGCCGATGTAGAGCGTCAGGGTGAGGAAGAACCAGGTCGGCCACGGTGTGGCCGAACGTCTTTCCGTGCTCGCGCGGACGTGCTCGGTGTCGGCCAGAGCGGCGCGGGCCTGTGCCGGTGTGAGAGGGACCCCGTTGGTTTCCATGGTGGAAAGAGTAGCCCTCACTTTCCCATCTGGAAAGAGTCAGGTTTCCGTGATGGAAAGTGGCGCCTGGGCCAGCTGGCCGGTGCCGCAACCCTGGACGCGCCCGGATCGTCGTAGTCCCCGTGATCACCTCCCCCGCTTCGCGGACCCTGCCCGCAGACCGGCCGCCGGCCCCCGTCCCGATCACGGTGGCGGGCACCGGGGCCCTCGCGCTGGCCGCGGTCGCCGGCTGGACGAGCGGGCTGGTGCTCGTGGGAGGGCGGGTCGTGCCGGGGTGGGGCGTGAGTGCGGTGCTGCTCGTACTGGCGCTCGGGTTCCGGCGGGTGGCGGGGCGGCCTAGGCGGAGCGCACTGGTGCGGTGGGGGCAGCGGGCGCTGATCGGCGCCGCGGTGCTCGGCACGTTGGCCGGCGTGGCGGGGGACGTGCTGAACGGGGCGCGCTACCACGTGCTGCGTCCCGAGGGGCGGGACGGCTGCCGGGCCGTGGTGCGGGAGACGGCGTTCCTGGTGCTCGGTGCGGGGGAGGCGTACGCGGTGGGGCGTAGCGGCTGGGCTGTGGGGAAGGCCGGGTCCTGGCACGTGGACGACGCGTACCGGCCCGTCGAGTTCGGCACCTACGCACTGACCTGGGGTGCGGACAGCGGCCTGCTCCGCGTCTCCGGCACGGGCACCGACCCGGTCCTCGACGGCGGCCTGGCCGAACTGGACTGCGGGTGGTGACAGCGATCAGGCCGGGCCGCGCCGGGCGAGGGCGCGCAGCCAGTCGCCGAGCGCGGCGAAGTCGGCGTCGGTCAGTCCCCGAGCCGGGTCCACCCGGTGCAGCAGGAACGGCCCGGGGTGCGCGGCGGCGACCCAGTCCCGGTCGAGAGCCCCGATCTCGTCGTCGACCCAGATGAAGGGCTCCGCCGCCGCCCACTCGACGATCAGCGGCGTCTTCCAGTGCAGACCCCGCAGGCTCGGGACGGAGTCGGCATTGCTGTCCGGCCCGGACAGCACCGGGAGCCGGGGGAGCCCGAGACGCGGACCGACGATCTCGTTGGCGTCCTCCATCCAGGTCGTGGCCCACACCATCCGGCAGTCCAGCTCCAGCAGCCGTGCCCCGGCCGCGGGATCGAGCCGGTCCAGGGGGTCGGCAGGCCCGGACCGGACGCCGAAGGGGATCAGCGGACCGTCGATGTCCAGAAAGAGGAAGGGGAGGGGGAAAGGGAGGCTGGGAGGGAGGGGGTGGGCCGTGGCGTGGGTCACGGCCGCACGATAGGGCACCCGCGAGATCGCCCACAGTGATGCCCGGGTTACCTGGGGTGCGGGGAAGGAGCCCAGTTCAAGGGCCCGATCCGATACGGGTTTCCGCCCGGCACTGGCGATGCGGCAAGATGGGGTGTATCTGCCCTCACGCGGTGGAGCCGCTTGATGCGGACCCGTACATCGACTGCCGGACGGTTTCTCTTGGCTGAGTTCATCTACACCATGCGCAAGACGCGCAAGGCGCACGGCGACAAGGTGATCCTCGACGACGTCACCCTGAACTTCCTTCCCGGAGCGAAGATCGGCGTCGTCGGCCCGAACGGTGCCGGTAAGTCGACGGTCCTGAAGATCATGGCGGGCCTCGAGCAGCCGTCGAACGGTGACGCGTTCATCTCGCCCGGCTACAGCGTCGGCATCCTCATGCAGGAGCCGAAGCTCGACGAGTCGAAGACCGTCCTGGAGAACGTGCAGGACGGCGCCGCCGAGATCATGGGCAAGCTCAAGCGCTTCAACGAGGTCGCCGAGCTCATGGCGACCGACTACAGCGACGAGCTGATGGAGGAGATGGGCAAGCTCCAGGAGGACCTCGACCACGCCAACGCGTGGGACCTCGACGGTCAGCTGGAGCAGGCCATGGACGCCCTGGGCTGCCCGCCCGGCGACTGGCCCGTCACCAACCTCTCCGGTGGTGAGAAGCGCCGCGTCGCGCTCTGCAAGCTGCTCATCGAGGCGCCCGACCTGCTGCTCCTCGACGAGCCCACCAACCACCTCGACGCCGAGTCCGTGAACTGGCTGGAGCAGCACCTGGCCCAGTACAAGGGCGCCGTCGTGGCCGTCACCCACGACCGGTACTTCCTCGACAACGTCGCGGAGTGGATCCTCGAGCTCGACCGCGGTCGCGCCATCCCGTACCAGGGCAACTACTCCACGTACCTGGAGAAGAAGTCCGAGCGCCTCAAGGTCGAGGGCAAGAAGGACGAGAAGCGGCAGAAGCGGCTCAAGGAAGAGCTGGAGTGGGTGCGGTCCAACGCCAAGGGGCGGCAGACCAAGTCCAAGTCGCGTCTCGCGCGCTACGAGGAGATGGCCGCCGAGGCCGAGAAGATGCGGAAGCTGGACTTCGAGGAGATCCAGATCCCGCCGGGCCCGCGTCTGGGCAGCATCGTCGTCGAGGTCCAGAACCTCGGCAAGGCGTTCGGCGAGAAGGTCCTCATCGACGACCTCAGCTTCACGCTGCCGCGCAACGGCATCGTGGGTGTCATCGGTCCGAACGGTGCCGGTAAGACGACCCTGTTCAAGATGATCCAGGGTCTGGAGACCCCGGACTCCGGTTCCATCAAGGTCGGCGAGACCGTCAAGATCTCGTACGTCGACCAGAACCGCTCCAACATCGACCCGAAGAAGACTCTTTGGGCCGTGGTGAGCGACGAGCTCGACTACATCAACGTCGGGCAGGTCGAGATGCCGTCGCGCGCGTACGTCAGCGCCTTCGGCTTCAAGGGCCCGGACCAGCAGAAGCCCGCGGGCGTGCTCTCCGGTGGTGAGCGCAACCGCCTCAACCTCGCGCTGACCCTCAAGCAGGGCGGCAACCTGCTGCTCCTCGACGAGCCGACGAACGACCTCGACGTCGAGACCCTCAGCTCCCTGGAGAACGCGCTGCTCGAGTTCCCCGGTGCCGCTGTGGTCGTCTCCCACGACCGGTGGTTCCTGGACCGGGTCGCCACGCACATCCTCGCCTACGAGGGTGAGTCCAAGTGGTTCTGGTTCGAGGGCAACTTCGAGTCGTACGAGAAGAACAAGATCGAGCGGCTCGGCCCGGACGCGGCCCGTCCGCACCGTGCCACCTACAAGAAGCTGACCCGCGGCTGATGGCTCGCCACGTATACGCCTGCCCCCTGCGCTGGGCGGACATGGATGCGTACGGACACGTCAACAACGTCGTGTTCCTCCGGTACCTGGAGGAGGCGCGCATCGATTTCCTGTTCCGCCCGGACAAGGACTTCCAGCAGGGGTCTGTCGTGGCACGCCATGAGATCGACTACAAGCGGCAGCTCGTGCACCGGCACACCCCGGTCAGCATCGAGCTGTGGGTCACCGAGATAAAGGCCGCGTCGTTCACGCTCGCCTACGAGGTCAAGGACCCGGACCAGGTGTACGTCCGGGCCGCGACGGTCATCGTGCCGTTCGACTTCGAGGCGCAGCGGCCGCGCCGGATCACCGCCGAGGAGCGCGAGTTCCTCGAGGAGTACCGGGACGACGACGTGGATCGTGCGGGGGCGCTCGCCGCATGAGCGGGACCGCAGCGCCTGTGCTGCACTTCGCCGATGCCGGGGAGGCGGCGGACCTCGCCGCCTTCCTCGGCCGGCTGCTGCACTACGACAAGGCCGCCGCGGTACGGCTCCAGGCGCAGGCCGGCGGGCAGGCGCTCGCCGTGTTCGGCCGGCCGCCCTCCTTCGAGGTGCTGGCCGTGCGGGCCGTGCGGCTGCTCAAGCCGTACGAGAACGGGGTCGAGGACGCGCTCGACGTCACCGTCTCCGCGGGGGAGCTCCTGGAGGCCGTGGACGAGGCGGCCGCGACGGCGCTTGTTCCGGCGGCGTTGACCGGGCCGCCCTGGGCCGGGGTCCTTCCCCCTCGTGGGGGGTGGCGGGTCGTCGAGGACTTTCCCGGTGGGGAGGCGCTGCGGGGGCTCGTGCGGGCCGCGGTCGTCGAGTTCCGGGAGCGGGTCGAGGGGCTCGATCCCGAGGCGCGGACCCGGAGTGCGCTCGATCGGGTCGGGCGGGAGATCTGGTCGCGGGAGATCGGGGCCAGTGGGGTTCCCGTGCGGGTCGCTCACGCGGCGGTTTCGCTGGGATTTCTGCGCGGAGAGTCTGTTGATCTGCTCGTCGCCGGGGCGTGGGTTCGGATGCGGACGGCTTACGGGGCGGTTGTCTATCGGCGACCGTCGGCCGGGCTCGGCGGTCTGACCGTCAGCCCCGTCTGAGGCTCGCGCTGCGCGCCGTAGCTTCGGGCGTTCGTCTGCGGGTGCGGCCCGGTGGGGCTTCTCGCGCAGTTCCCCGCGCCCCTGAAGGGCACACTTCGTGCGCCCCAGGGGCTTGTTGCTCGCGCCCCGCGACGGAGTCGCTGATCGGATACAGCCCCGCGCCCCTGAGGGCCTGCGGCTTTGCCGCGCCTTCATCGGGGAAATGCCGCCCGCAGGGCGTGCATTTCAGGGGCGCGGGGAACTGCGCGACCAGCCCCCACCGGGCCCGCGGACGACGGTTATCTCTCCTGGTCGTCCGGCCAGATCTGGATGTGGTCCGACTCCAGTTCCAGCATCACGCGGTCCCGCATTTCCAGGGACTCCGTGTATTCGGCGGGGAGTTGGAGGCGGCCGGCGCGGTCGAGCATGGCGTATTCGCGGGAGATCAGGGATTCCTGGCCCGTCGTCGCGTCGACCTGGGTGTGGCGGAGCACCTCCGTCGAGGTGCGGCCGTCGCGGATGGCCACCGTACGGCGTACCTCCGTCGCCACCGTCTGGTCGTGCGTGACGATGACGACCGTCGTGCCCAGCTCCTCGTTCGCCGTGCGGAACGCGGCGAAGATCTGCTCACCCGTGTGCGAGTCCAGCTCACCGGTCGGCTCGTCGGCGAGGAGCACCTTCGGCTCGTTGGCGAGGGCCACCGCGATCGCCACGCGCTGCTGCTGACCGCCGGACATCTGCTGCGGGCGGCGGTCGCGGCAGTCGGCGACGCCCAGCAGGTCGAGGAGTTCGGCCGCGCGGGCCGCCTTCTTCGAGCGGCTGGTGCGGCCGCGCAACTGCATGGGCAGGGCCACGTTCTGACTGGCCGTGAGGTACGGGAGCAGGTTGCGGGCGGTCTGCTGCCAGACGAAGCCGACGGCCTCACGGCGGTAACGCAGGCGGTCTTTCGCGGTCATGGCGAGCAGGTCGTACCCGGCGACCTTGGCCGCCCCGGCCGTGGGCTCGTCGAGGCCGGCCAGGATGTTCATCAGGGTCGACTTGCCGCTGCCCGAGGCGCCGACCAGGGCCATCAACTCGCCCTCGCGGACCAGGAGATCGAGACCCTGGAGGGCCTGGACCTCGACGCCGTCCGTCGTGAAGATGCGGACCAGACGGTCGCAGCTGATCAGCGCGTCGTGCCCGAAGGCCGGCCGGTCCCGGTGGGCGGTGGCCCGCTGTTCGAGGTCGGCGAGGGTGGGGCCGGCGCCGGTCGTGGTGCTCTCTGTCGTCATGGCTGTACGGCCTCCCCGTTCGTCGACGTCAGCTCGTTCGAGTCGTCGTGTGTCATGCGGACTCACCCGCCCGCAGCTCCTTCACCGAGCCGCGCCGCCCCGCCCACCAGGCCTGCAGCGCCGCGACCCCGATCGCGATGCCGAGCACGCACACGGCCGGTACGGCGAGGGAGAGCGGGTCGGTGGTGAGGCGGGAGGCGGCGGCGCCGCGGGCGTCGGCCAGGGCCAGCGTCGACAGGTCGAGGCCGGGGGCCAGCAGACGGATCGCGGCCCAGCCGGTGAGCGTGCCGCCCGCCGCCGCGAGCAGCGCCTGCGGCAGCGCCTCCAGGATCAGCAGCCGGCGGCCCTGGCGGCGGGTGAGGCCGAGGGTGCGCAGCCGGGCCAGGAGCGCGAGCCGCTCCGGGGTGGCCCGGGCCAGCGACAGCATCAGCGCCAGCACCGCGAACCCGGCGCCCGCGGCGACCGCCGACACGTACACGCCGGTCGCCCCGGACTGCAGCGGCGAGTCGACGTACCGGGCGCGCTCCGCGGCGAGGGTCTGGACGACGACGCCGCTGCCCGCCGCCTTGCGCAGCGCGGCGCCGTCGATGGCGTCGCCGGTCAGCAGCAGGGTGCTCGGGGCGGTGGTCGTGCCGCTCGCCCGGCCGAACCCGGCGGCGTCCATGACGAGGAAGTCGCGTGTGTCGTCCGCCAGGGCCGGCGTCGTGGAACGGATGACGGTGATGCGGACGGGCAGCTCCTGACCGTTGACCTGGAGGGTCAGGCGGCCGTCCGGGAAGCGGTGGGCCAGGGCGGACGAGGCGAGCGCCGGGACCGGGCCCTTGCCGCCCGCGGCCGGGGCCAGCGCGTCCGCCGGGAACGCGCCGAGGCCCGTGTGCCGGGACAGCCGGGCGTACGCGGCGCGGTCCACCGCCGCCACGCTCACCGCGCGGCCCGCGCCGGTGCGCAGGTCGGTGCGCAGCGCCACCGGGGCGACGTCCCGGACGCCGGGCACCGCCTTCACGCGGGCCGCGGTTCCCTCGGGCAGCGGCTGGGACAGGGCGACCCGGGCGTCCGCGCCGGTCGCCAGGAGGGCGGCCCGGTCCCGGGCCGCGTCGATCCCGGCGAGCACGCTGCCGCCGAACGCCGCCGTGGTCAGCGCCGTCAGGAGGGCCAGCAGCGGCAGTACCGCCGTGCCCGCGCCCGCCTGCGCGCGGCCCGCGCGGGCCAGCGACAGATAGCCGACCGCGCCGCGCAGCCGGGACATCGGGCCGGTCAGCCGGCGCAGCGGCAGCGGGTAGAGCCGGACCAGGAGGAACGCGGCGACGATCCCCACCAGGACCGGGGCGAGCGCCACCAGGCTGTCGCCCTCGCCGGTGCCGCGCCGGCGCAGTGCCACGATCGCGCCGATCGCCAGGACGAGGACGGTCAGTTCGGCGACCGTGCGGCGGGCCGAGGGGCGGGCGGTGGCCACGTCGTCGCGCTCGGCCTGCATCCGCACCGTGCGGTGCGCGAACAGGGCCCGCACCGGCAGCGCCGCGCACGCGAGCACCGCGAAGGCCGCCGCTCCCAGCACGGCGGGCGGCAGGCTGCCGTGGTCCACCGTGCGGAGGGCGAGGTAGCAGCCGAGGGCCGCGGCGGGCACCGCCACCACGGCGGTCTCCGCGCCGAGCCGCCCGGCGATCCCCTTCAGGGAGGCGCCGCGCGAACGCAGCAGGGCGAACTCGCCCCGGCGCCGGTCCGCGCCGAGGCCGCCCGCCATCAGCAGCACGATGCAGGCGACCGTCGCCGTCCCGTACGCGGCGACCGACACGACCGGCGAGATGCCGGAGCGCAGCCGCTCGTAGGAGGTGAGGGCGTCGCCGAGGCCGGACGCGATGAACGTGTAGGGCGCGTTCGTCGCCTCGCGCGCCTTCAACAGGCCCGGCCCCGCGGTCATGTTCGCGAGCATGTCGCGCAGCCGGGGTAGGTCGGACGCGGTCAGGTCCGAGCCGTCCGGCAGGTACTGGAGGTACTGCTCGGGCTTGGCGTCCATCTGCAGCAGGACGGGGGCCGCGTCCGGGGCCAGGATCAGTCCGGCCAACCAGTAGCGGGGCGACTCGGGGTCGCGGGGGTCCTCGTGCTTGAGCTCGGGCGTGTGCAGCAGGGTGTCGATGCCCCAGTAGCCGCCGGCCGGGTCGTCGGGCGTGACGACGCCCGTGATCCGTACGGTGATCCGCTTCTCGCCGCCCGCCGGGAGGTGCAGCACCGAGCCCGGCTTGAGCCGCATCCGCTCGGCGACCGGCCGGGTCACGGCGGCCTCCACCTCGGTGGCGGTCGCGGTCTTGCGCGGCAGCCGGCCCGTCACCTCGGTGGTGTGGCCGGCGAGGGCGCCCTGCGCGTAGAGCTGGAAGCGGGCGGGCCGCCGGTCGGGCCGGGGCAGCCACCGCTCGTCGGCGGCCGGCGCGTTCGTCGAGCGCACCCCGTACGAGGAGGCGTGCGCGTCGATCTCGAACGGTGCGGGCAGCAGGCCGTGGACCGTGCCGAACGCGTCGCGGACGACGTCCTCACGCATCAGCCCGGCCCGCTCGGAGTCGGGCCGGCCGATGCCGGGCTCGGCGGTCGTGACGGCCAGTACGGCGCGGTGCGGCGGGAGTTCGGCGACGGTGCGGCGCAGTCCGTCGTCCTCGTAGCCCGCGACGGCGCGCGGGAACGCGGCGGCGAGGAACGCGGCGAGCAGGACGAGCACGCCGAGCGCGGCGGCCGTACCGGGCGCGGTGCGCAGCCGGGTGCGCACCCAAGGAGCGGTGGGAGCCTTCATGTCACTCGCCTCCCTGCGTGCGCAGCACGGACGCGAGCTGCGGCGGCCGGCGCAGCGCGAGCGCCGCGATGATCAGTACGGGGGTCAGGGCGACGCCGCCGAGCAGCAACGCCACCTGTGACGGCGGCAGTTGGATCGCGACCTCGGGGACGGGCCGGGTCGCGTCGCCGGTCAGCACGATCAGCGGCACCACGGCCCGGGTCAGGAACGCGCCGAGCGCCGCGCCCACCAGCAGGCCGATCGCGACGAGCACGCCCTGCTCGGCCGCGACGAGCCGGGTGAGCCGGCGGCGGGACGCGCCGAGCGCGGTGAGGACCGCGAACTCGTCGCCGCGTTCGCGCAGCGAGCCCACCGTGTTGACGGCGAAGCCGACCGCCGCGAGCGCCGCCGCGACCAGGGCCGCCGCCGACAGCGCGGACTGCGGGCCCGCGCCCAGCGGGTCGTCGCGCAGCGCGTCGACCAGCTCGGCGCGCGAGGTCACCTGCGAGGCGTCGATGCCGGGCAGGTCCCGCGCGGCCGCGGCGGCGCGCGCGTCACCGCCCGGCTTCGTGGCCAGCCACCACTCGTCGGGATCGAGCGCCGGGTAACCGACCTCGGTGAGGGCCCGGTTCGCCGCGTGCAGGTCGAGGAGGACGGCTCCGCCGTCGCGCTCGGGGTCGGCGGCGCCGGTCGTCGGCAGGGCACGGACCGATCCGGCGATCCGGATCCGTACGGTGCCGGTGGGCACCGGCAGGTCCATCGTGTCGCCCTTCTTCAGGTCGGCCGAGGCCAGGAACCGGTCGGTGGCCACCGCCGGGACGGTGAGCGCCACCCGCTGGCGCACCGTGAGCCGCACCGTCGTGCTCGGCGCCGTCACGAAGAACCCGGCGTCGCCGGCGGGGACGAACCCGGTGTTGTACGTGAACGTGAGCCCGGATCCGGCCCGCTCGACGCGCGGCGCCGTCGCCGGGGCGCCGCTCCCCGCAGCGGAACCGTCCCCGCTCGTCGTGCCCTCGGGGTCCGGGAGCTGGGTGCGCCACTTCGTGACCGACAGGTCGAGCGGCCGGTCGGCGCCCGCCGCCGAGCGGGCCCGCACGGACCCCAGGGTGACCTTCTGCGAGGCGTCCGAGCCGATGTGCCGCTCCGTCACGAACTCCAGGCCCATCAGCCGCAGCGGATGCGCGGCCCGTCCCAGCTCCGCGTCGAGCCGGTGCTCCCGGCCGTCGACGGGCAGCGCGCCGAGGGCGAGCCGGTACGGCAGGCCGAACCGGTCGACGACCGTGGCCGCCACCGACGTCGTCTCGTTCGGCGGCGCGCCCTTCTGGCCCCGGACGTTCACCGCGCGGAGCGCGAACGACAGGCCGCGCGCGTCCTTCGGCACCGGCACACCCGGGTCACCGGCCCGCGCCGGACGCACCGCGCCGAGCACCTTCTCGGGCGTCGAGCCGGAGAGGTCGCCGCGCATCAGCATCCCGTCGTGGACGCGGGCCGTGTCCAGCGCCAGCGCGGTACTGGTCCGGCCGCTCTGCAGCGGCACCTCGATCCGCCGCGCGGGCGCCGCGTCCTTGACGCCGGGCACCGCCGGATACGCGGCCGCCTGCGCCATGCCGGGCTCCGTGCCCTGCACCCGCACCGACGCGCCCGCCCGGAAGTCTGCCTGGTCCCGCTGCGAACGGTCCCACGAGGCGCCCTGGCCGACCGCGAGCATGCCCATCGCGGAAGCGAGGACGAGGAGCAGCACCGGGCCCGCGCCGCGCATCGGGCGGCGGCTGAACTGCCAGCCCGCGAGCGCCATCGAGAGCCCCTTGCCACGGGCCGCGCCGCGCTCCGCGAGCCGCGCCACCGGCGGCAGCAGCCGCAGCGTGAGCACCGTGCCGGCGAGCAGCGCCAGCGCGGGCGCCACCACGAGCAGCGGATCGATGCCGAGACTGCCCTTGCTGTCGCTGCTCAGCGCGCCCGTGCCCGAGGTCTGCTGGTCCAACTGCCAGTAGGCGACGGCCGCGACGACGAGCAGACCCACGTCGGCGCCGGCCCGCAGCGGCGCGGGCAGCGCCCTGGCCCGGCCGCCGCCGGGGCCCTGTGAGGTCAGCGCGGGCAGCGTCACGGCGAGCGCGCATCCCACCGCGACGCCGATGCCGACCAGCCACACCGAGGCGGCGCTCACCCCCACGTCGAGCTTCAGGCCGATCCGGGACAGGGCGCCCTGCGCGGCGACGAGCCGGGTCAGCGGGCCCGCGAGCAGCGGCGCGCACACCGCGGCGGGCAGCGCGAGCAGCAGCGCCTCCCGGGCCGCGAGCGAGGCGATCCGCCCCCGGGAACCGCCGCGGGCCCGCAACGTCCAGGTCTCCCCGGCCCGTTCGGCGCTCAGCAGCCGCGCCACGAGCAGCAGCGCGTACCCGGCGAGCAGCACCAGTTGCAGCGCCACGATCAGCAGCGTGGACCGCGACACGAGCAGCGCCCGCTCGGCCCGGGTCAGCACGTCGGGCAGCGAACCGGTCACGGTCACCGAACCCGCCAGCGCGGGGTCGTGCTCCAGCTGCCGGGTGCCCGCCCGCGCTGCGTCGCGCAGCGCGTCGATCCGCCCGGTGGTCACCGCCGAGAAGTCCGCGGCGGCCAGCCACGCCGACTCGCCCGCGCCGACCCTGCCCCCGGACAGCAGCGACGGGTCCGCCATCAGCGGCCCGTACGTCGTGAAGCTCACCTTCTGCACACCGTGCCCGCCGAGCTCGTCGAGCGCCCAGTACGGGGACTGCGGGCGGGCCGGGCGGTAGACGCCGGTCAGTTCGACGGTGAGCTTCCTGCCGGCGAGCCGGTCGGTGAGGACGAGACGGTCACCGGGCGTGAGCTTGAGCTGCTGCGCGGCGGCCTGCGGCAGCGCCGCCTCGACCACCTTCCCGGCGCGGGCCCGGGGGAGCCGGCCGTCGGTCAGCTTCACCTCGGAACGGTCGAGGACGGCGAACCTGGTCAGATCCGGCCGGTCCCGGTCCGGTCCCGGCAGCGCGTACGCGCCCGAGGAGGTGAGCGACTGCCAGCGCACCGGAAGTCCGTCGAAGGCGCGGTCCGTGCCCTTGCGGACGGCGCTCGCGGCGGCGTCGCGGCCCGACGCGAGCACGTCCGCCTTCACCACGAGCGCGGTCGTCGTCGCGTCCCGGGTCCGCAGCATGTGCCGCAGCGAGGCGTCGCCGATCGCCCCGGAGAACGCGCTGAGCATGGCGAGGACGGAGGTCGTGAGCAGGACGGCGAGGACGGCCGCGGTCAGCAGCAGGCGGTGTGCCCGCACCCGTAGGAGGACAAAATCCCACATGCCGGCCGCCCCCGTATTCCCTGCGCTCTACGCCGTACATCCCCGAAAGTCTGTCCGGATGTTGTCAGAGGCGGTACGCATTGCGGAAGAGGTCTGGACCGGATCGTGACCGGAATGTGGAGTCCGTGTGCCGGAGATCGGGCGGAGGCGGTGCCTCCGCCCGGGGCGCGGGGGGTGTGCCGGGCTCAGCCCGCGGTGTTCACCATCGAGGCCGCCGCGTACGTCAGGTAGTTCCACAGCGTGCGCTCGTGCTCCTCGGACAGGCCGAGCTCGTCCACCGCGTCCCGCATGTGCCGCAGCCACGCGTCGTGCGCCGCCCGGTCCACCTGGAACGGGGCGTGCCGCATCCGCAGCCGCGGATGACCCCGGTGCTCGCTGTACGTGCGCGGGCCGCCCCAGTACTGCATCAGGAACAGCACGAGCCGCTCCTCGGCCGGGCCCAGGTCCTCCTCCGGGTACATCGGACGCAGCAGCGGGTCCGCGGCCACGCCCTCGTAGAAGCGGTGCACCAGGCGGCGGAACGTCTCCTCGCCACCCACCTGCTCGTAGAACGTCAGCTCCTGAAGCGTGTCGCGCGGGATCTCAGTCACCCGTCCATCGTCTCAGACACCCCGGCCGAGGACCTGAGCCTTAGGACTCGCCCGGGGCTCGCCGAACCGTGGCCGCCGGGGCAGGGTGGACATATGGGTGCAGAGCACGCCGATGCCGATGGCGGTGGCGACAGCGACGGTGACCTCGCGGTCCGTGCGGAGCGGGCACGGGCCGCACTCGTGCGCGAGATCGAGCTGAGCGGGGCCTTCGCCGCCGACCCGCGCTGGCGGGAGGCGTTCGCCGCCGTGCCGCGCCACCTCTTCGTGCCCTCCTACATCGTCGGCGTCCCCGGCGGCTACGAGCGGCTGTGGGGGCAGGATCCCGACCCGCGACGGCGCCTTCGCTGGCTCGAGGGGGCCTACACGGACCAGCCGCTGGCCACCCGGATGCGGGACGGGGAGCTGATCTCCTCCAGCAGCCAGCCCTCCCTGATGGCGACCATGCTCGTCGAGCTCGGGGTGGAGGACGGGGACCGGGTCCTGGAGATCGGCGCCGGCACCGGGTACAACGCGGCGCTGCTCGCGCACCGGCTCGGGCCCGACGCCGTCACGACCGTCGACCTCGACCCCGAGATCACCGAGACGGCGCGGGCGCATCTCGCCGCCGCGGGGTACCGGGCGGTCGTCGTCACCGGGGACGGGGCGCGCGGATGCCCCGAGCGGGCGCCGTTCGACCGGATCATCGTGACGTGCGCGCTGCGGGGGGTGCCGTCCGTGTGGCTGGAGCAGTGCCGGCCGGGGGCGCGGATCCTGGCGCCGCTCTCCACCGGGATCGTCGTGCTCACGGTGCGGGACGCGGGATTCGCGGAGGGGAGGTTCCTGCACACCCCGGCGTACTTCGTGGCGCTGCGGGGGGCCGGCGGTGGGGAGGCCGGGTCCGGGTGGGCCGGGAGGCTGCCGCGGAGTCTCGTGCGGGACGAGCTGTTCCGGTTCGTGCTCACGCTGGTCGGCGAGTACGGGGGTGTGGACGCGCGGGAGGTGCTCCGGGTGTGGGAGCGGGAGGGGCGGCCCGGGCGCGAGCGGTTCGGGGTGACCCTGGATCGGGGCCGGGCCTATGCGTGGCTGGACGATCCGTCGGGGCCGTATGTGTGGCCGCTGCGAGGGGCCGCCTAGGGGGGAGCCGCTTGTTCGCCGTCGGCGGGTGCGGCTTTCGTCGTGGCTGGTCGCGCAGTTCCCCGCGCCCCTGAGATGCACACCCTTCGGGTGGCATCTCGGGGGCTCGGGGGACCAGAAGGGGTCAGCCGCGATGGATCGTGATCGTCGTCCATGCGCCGACGTGGACGCGGTCGCCGTCCTGGAGGGGGATGGGGACGAAGGGCTGGATGGGCTCGTCGCCGCCGTTGACCGTCGTACCGTTCGTCGAGTTCTGGTCGACGACCGCCCACGAACCGTCCGGCTGCTGCACGAGCACCGCGTGCTGGTGCGAGACCCCCGGATCCTCCGGCGGCACCGACAGGTCGACGTCCGGGGTGTCCCCGGTCGAGTGCCGGCGGCGGCCGATCGAGATCTGGTTGCCCACCAGCTCACGGCGCTGCTCCGGCGAGTACGCGGGCAGGTTCAGACCCGAGGCCTCGGGCCCGCTGCGCTGCATCATCGCCATGAAGTACTCGCGGTCCGGACCGATCGTCGCCGACCAGGTCACCGGACCGGGCTGCGGCGCCGGAGGCATCTGCATCGGCGGCGGCTGCTGCTGGAAACCGTGCGGCGGCGGCGCGGGCGGGCCCGGCTGCTGCGAGGACGGGGGCGAGATCACCCAGTCGTCCCCGCCACCGAAGGACGGCGCGGGCGGCGCGGGCGGACCGGGCGGACCCGGCTGCACCGGCGCCGGGGGAGGCGGCGGCTGCTGCTGGAACGCCTGCGGGACACCGCCGCCGGTCGCGTGCGGACCCTGCGGCTCGCCGCCGAACGGGTTCGGCGGGATCGGCTCGGCCGGCCGGTTCATCTGAGAGGGCCGCGAACCCTGGTACTCGTACGGGTCGGGCCCCTGCGGCGGCTGCTGGAAACGCAGCGCCGGATTGGCGCCCTGCGCCCCCTGCGGACCACCGGAGGTGTGCGGCAGCGGCGGGTTCGGCGCGGCCGGCGTGTACGACGTCGCCGTGTTCGTGAGGAAGTTCCAGCGGCACTCCTCGCAGAACGGCGCACCGCCCTCACGCGGGGTACGGCACTGCGGGCAC
Source organism: Streptomyces sp. NPDC050145 (assembly GCF_044460245.1). Taxonomy (NCBI): domain Bacteria; kingdom Bacillati; phylum Actinomycetota; class Actinomycetes; order Kitasatosporales; family Streptomycetaceae; genus Streptomyces; species Streptomyces sp. NPDC050145. The sequence goes on from NZ_JBITJS010000004.1 coordinate 441,307, forward strand.
AGTTCGGGCGCGCCCGGTCCGCCGCCCTGCGGCGCCTGCGGCACCGACGGTCCGGGATATCCGTAACCGGCGGCCGGGGGCGGCGGCGGGGGCGGGGGCACGGCACCGGCCATGCGGTGACCGCAGACCTCGCACCAGTCGTCGGAACCCGACTGGTGTCCGTTCGGGCAGGTCGGCATGTCGGCGCTTCCCCCTCTCCTTCACGTGCCTGGCTGTCAGGCGTACTGCTTCGGCGTACTGCTTCGGCGTGCTGCTTCAGGCTTGCTTCTTCACGCGAACCGTCTTGGTGGACCGGGTCTCGAGAGTCATCTCGTCGGCCTCCGCGACCTTCGCCTTCAATCGAACAGTACCTTCCGCGGCATCCACCACGTCCACCACCTTCGAAAGCAGTTTCGCGGTGTCCGCGTTTCCGGAGAGCGCCGCCAGCTGCACCGCGCGGCCCAGCTTCGCGGTCGCCCCGTCCACGTCACCGGCCTTGCGGGCATCCAGTCCCTGCTGGATGACCTGCGCCAGTTCGGCCTGGCCCGTGTAGTGCGCGACCTGCGGATTGATCGACGTGGACGCCACCATGTCGTCCGTCCACACCGCCCGCACCAGACCCTGCGACAGCGTCTGCGCCGTGCCGTCGGGCTGCGGGATCACCAGCGAGACCCGGGCCGCGAGCATCTCCCGGCCCAGCTCCGCGTTCGGCACCTGCACACACACGTGGTAGTCGCGGGACTCGTCGCCCCACGAGCCCGTCGGATAGTCCCCGGCGCGCGGACCCGCCTCCGTGCGGCGGTCGGTCAGCTCCTCGACCGCGGGCGCCACCTGCTTGACGAACTTGATCTCGGAGCCGAGCGGGGTCCACAGGCGCAGCGCCACGTCCGCGACCTCCTTGCCCATCGCCGTCTCCATCATCTGCGTGAAGTCCCCGGCCAGATGCGCCGGATCCGCGACGATGTCGGCCGTGCCGAGCAGCGCGGAGGCGATCCCTGTGACCTCTTTCACCTCCCAGTCGGTGCCGACCCCGCGCGCATCGCACGTGAAGCGGCCCGAGCAGTGGTCGAGCGCGGCCTTCAGGTCCTCCGGCGACTCGTGCTCGTTGCGCCCGTCCGTCAGCAGGATGCCGTGCCGCACCGCCGTCGGGGACACCTCCGGCGAGGACAGGAGGCGGTCGGCGAGGCGCAGCCAGGTGCCGATCGCGGTGCCGCCGCCCGCCGACAGCTTGCGCAGCGCCTGCTTGGCCGCCTCGCGGGTCGTCGGATCGGCCACGGCGAGCCGCCCGCCGCCCGGATACACCTCCCGCGCCACGTGCGTGCCGTCGATCACCGCGAAGCGCACCCCGTCGCGCAGCGTGTCGATCGCCGCAGCCGACGCCTCCCGGGCGCCGCGCATCTTCGTCGGCGGATAGTCCATCGAGCCCGAGCAGTCCACCATCAGCGCGACCGCCGCGTCCGGGCCCCCGCCCGCGCTGTACTGGTTCGGCGCCCCCACCGCGCCGCTCGCCGCGCCGACGGTGCCGCCGCCGGTGGAGGTGACCGTGACGATCGCGTTGACCTCACGGCCCCCCTCCGGCAGGTACTCGTTCTGGTAGACCTCCACCGAGAACTGCGGGGCGTTCGATTTCGAGAAGTTGGCCATGTGACAAGTCCCCCCTGCTGTTTCAGGCCTTCTGTGGCAGACCGGTTCAGACCGGGTCAGGCCGATCCTGCCCCCGCCGGCGGGACGGGGAACGGCAGCACCGCCACTGTTACGTTGTCGTGGCCGCCGCCGTCCAGGGCGTGACCGACCAGAACCTGCGCCGCGTGCAGCGGCCGCGCGGCGGCGTCGGCCGGGACGACCCGCGCCATGTCCTGCGCCGACTCCGCGTAGTTCCACAGCCCGTCCGTGCACACCACGACCACCCCGGGCCGGTCCGGCTTGAACGAGGCGGTGTGCGGCTCCAGTTCGTACGCGTCCGCGCCGAGCCAGCCCGTGATCGCGTGCGCCCGCTCGTCCGCGTACGCCTCCGCCTCGTTCATCAGTCCGGCCGCCACCATCTGCGCCGCCCACGAGTCGTCCTCGGTGAGCCGGGCGGCGGGCGCGGTCCGGTCGTCCGGCACCCAGTAGGCGCGCGAGTCGCCGACCCAGCCGACGACGAGCAGCTCCTTGGTGACGACCGAGCCGACGAAGGTGCAGGCCGGCGCGTTCTGGTGCGGCTGGTGCTCGCGGGCCGTCTCCGGCTCCGCCGCCAGCGCGTTCACCGCGTCGGCCGACGCCACGATCGCCTCGTGCAGCGCCTGCTGCGGGTGCGTGCCGCGCGGCAGCGACTCGTGCAGCGCCTCGTTGGCCGCCCGGGACGCGGCCAGGGACGCGTCGTCCGGCCGGGTCGCCGAGGACACCCCGTCGCAGACCACGGCGACCACCGCGGGGGAGCCGTCGGGCAGCGCCGCCGAGGAGATCGCGAACGCGTCCTCGTTGCGGTGGTGGCGCAGACCCCGGTCGCTGACCGCGGCGACCGCGCCCAACTCCTGCTCCATGTGGTCGCGTTCACGCGGCTGGGCGTGCCCGCAGTTCTCGCAGTAGCCGTCCGGGTCGACCTGCCCGGACCGGCACGCCACGCACAGCTTGGTGCCGGCCGGCGGGGTCGCCGCCTCCAGCTCCTGCGTCGTCGCCGTCCGCGGGTCGGGCGCCGCGAGCGGGAAGTCCTCACCGGCGTCGTCCGCCGCCGCGTCCGGCCCGTCGAAGCGGACCGCCGTGGGCAGTTCACCGCCCGCCGAGTCCGTGCCCTCCAGATCGGTCGGCAGGTGCACCGGCGCGGGCGTGTCCGAGCTGTCCACCTCCTGCGCGGCCGGCCACGCGACCGAGCCGGGCTCCGGCTCGCTCTCCGGTCCGAGGTCGGGTGCGGCCATCGTCAGCGTCGGCCGGTCGTCCGGCCCCGCCGACAGGTCGTACCCGCACGCGCCGCAGAAGCGGTCGCTCTCCTCGAGCGGTTCCGCGCAGCTGGGACACACTGACATGGCGGCCGCCTTCTGCGTCTGCGACATCAACTCACACCCACGTCCGGGGGCGGTAACGGTTGGCCCGCTCCACCAGTTCGATCCTCTCCTCGCCCCTCCGGGCGAGCCTGGCCAGTGTCCGGTACGAACGCTCCAGGCCCAGGCGCAGGCCGCGCTCGTCCAGGTCGCTGCCGAGCACCACCGCACCGGCGCCGCCGGCGGAGGCCTGCGGCGGAGCGGAACCCTGCCTACCGGAGAGTACCCAGTCGAGCGCCGTGCCGAGGACCTCGGTGGACAACTCCTCGCGGCGCACGGCGTCCAGGCCGAACGCGTCGAGCGCCTCCACCTGCCCCGCCGCCGCCGTCAGATCACCGAGCAACGGGTCCCCCTGCGGGGCGCCCCCCGCCGTCCGGCCGCGCAGCCGGGCCCGTACGGCCGCGACCCGCGCCGCCGTGTAGTGGATCGACGCCTCCGGCACCGACTCCAGGGTGCGCACCGCGCCGCCCCGGTCCCCGGCCGCCCACTGCACCCGGGCGAGACCGAACGCGGCGCTCACATAACTCGGGTCCGTCGCCCACACGAGGCGGTAGTACTCCGCCGCGTTGTCCAACTGGCCGAGCACCTCCGCGCACACGCCGAGCGCCAGCTTCGGCGCCGGCTCGCCCGGGAACGCGTCGTAGATCGCGTCGAACGACAGCGCCGCGTTCGCGTGGTCGCCCGTCGCGAGCGAGGCCGCGCCCCGGTACCAGACCACCCGCCAGTCGTCCGGATGGTCCGCCTCCAGGGCCGTCAGGCCCCGGTGCGCCGAGTCCGTCTCGCCCATCTCCAGGCGGGCCCGCAGCTCGCGCAGGCGCAGCTCCAGGGAGCCGGTCGGGGCCGCGTGCAGCGCCGCGATCAGCTCGGCCGGAGCCGACGCCATCAGGCCCGCCAGGAACCCGGCGTTCGGATCGCCCGGGTCGACCCGCGGCACCGGCAGGGCCAGCGCCGTGGCGGCCGCCGCGAGGGGGCGGACCAGCTCGGCGGGGGAGGGCGGCAGGGCAGGCCGCGCGGGGGCCGCGGGCAGTGCCGCCGCCGCGGACCCGCGCCGTCCGCGCTGCGGCACGGTCCGCACCCCGAGCTGGGACACGTCACCGTCCAGACCGCGGAACAGCTCGGTGTCCGTCACCTTCACCTCGGGACCGAACAGCGTCGACAGGGCGGGCCGCGGCCGGTTCGTCTGCAGCGCCACGACCTCGCGCAGCACACCCGTCAGCTGCTCCGCCATCTCCTGCGCGGACGCGAACCGGCGCGCCGGGTCCGGGTCCGTGGCCCGCACGAGGAGCCGGTAGAACGACTCGTAACGGCGGAAGACCTCGATGTTGTCCGGGTCCGGCAGGGAGTCCACGAACACGTTCGTGTAGCCCTGGAAGTCGAAGGTCAGCACCGCGAGGGTGCGCGCCACCGTGTAGAGGTCGGAGGCGACCGACGGGCCGAGCTCGGCGACCTCCGGCGCCTGGTAGCCGACCGTCCCGTAGATCGCCGACTCGTCGTCGTCCATCCGCCGGACCGCGCCCATGTCGATGACCTTGAGCTGATCCTCGGTCTGGATCGCGTTGTCGACCTTGAAGTCGCAGTACAGGAGATTGCGGCTGTGCAGATGACCGAGCGCCTCCAGCGCCTCGATCCCGTACGCGCACGCCTGCTCCACCGGCAGCGGATCCCGCTTGCCGTCCGGGGTGCGCCGCTCGTTGGCGATCTCCTTGAGGGACTTGCCGCCCACGTACTCCATGACGATGTAGCCATCCATGGAGCCGGTGCGCTGGTCCAGGTGCTCGACGAAGTTGTAGATCCGCACGATGTTGCTGTGCTCGATCTCCGCCAGGAAGCGGCGCTCCGAGATCGCCGCCGCCATCGCGTCCTGGTCGCCCGTGTCGAGCAGACCCTTGAGGACCACCCAGCGGTCCGACACCGCGCGGTCGATCGCCAGGTACACCCAGCCGAGCCCGCCGTGCGCCAGACAGCCCACGACCTCGTACTGGCCGTGCACGATGTCGCCCGCGTCCAGCTTCGGCACGAACGAGTACGGGTGCCCGCACTTGGTGCAGAACCCCTCCGTCCGGCCCGGCCGCTCACCGCGCGCCCGGCCCACCGGCGCCCCGCAGTCCGAACGCGAGCAGAATCGCTTCCGCTCGGGCACCTCCGGATGCTTCTGCACCATCGCGCGCGGGTCGGGCCGCGGCACGTCCGGCACCCGCACCAGACCGGCACCCAGCCGCGCCCGGCCCGAACTGCTCGCCGAGGCGCCCGAACTGCGCACCGACACCGACCGCGACGTCGAAGCACCCGACAGGGAACGCGACAGCCGGCCCGACACCGAGCGGCGCGACTGCGAGGACCGCGACGAGGTCCGCGAGGACGCCCGCGCGCTCGCCGAACTCTGCGATCCCCGCGAACCACCGCCCGCGATCCCGGTCGGCGGCGACGACACCATCCCCGTCGGCGACACCACCGGGGCCAGCCCGCACGTGTCGCAGTACAGCTCGCCGCCGCCCACGTCCTCGTAACGGCCGCCGCAGCCGGGCCGCTGACAGGTGCCCGGAGGCCGGGGCGCGGGCGAGGCCGAGGCATGCGTCGCCGCACTGCGCGACGAGCCCTCCGCCAGGGCCCCCGCGGGCGCCCCCGCCGGCTTGAGGCCGCACGTGTCGCAGTACAGCTCCCCGCCCATGTCCTCGTAACTGCCCGTGCAACCGGGCCGCGTGCACTTCACGGCTACGGCTCCCCCCTCCGGTCCGTGGGCGCGGCCCCCGCGGGCCCGCCCGGTGACGACAGCGCCTCGGCCGCCGCCCGCTGATAGCGCAGCACCGCCGCCTCGGCCGCCCGCAGATCGCAGGGCGCGCTCCACAGCATGCGGCGCGCCGCGTCGTACCGCTCCACCAGGAACGGATCCTCCGCGAAACCGAGCCGCGCCACCTTCGCCTTGTACGCGTCCAGCCGGCCGCGCAGCTCCGCGCGCACCGCCAGCGGCGCCGTCACCGCCGTCAACGACTCGCGGGCGCGCAGCAGTTCGTCCTCGGCCTTCGACTCCAGGGACTCCAGGAGCGGCGACAGGCGGTGCCACTGGCCGTGCCGCCGGTAGTCGGCCGCGGCCGCCAGCTGCTCCTGCAGCGCCGTCGGCGGACCCGACACCGCGGGCACCTCCGACGCGGCGATCTTCGCGAGGACCTCGCCGCGCGCCGACCGGGCCTCCGAGAGCGTCCGGTCCGCCCGTGACAGCACGTCCCGCAGCTTGGTGAGCCGCGCCTCCGCGTCCTGCCGCACCGTCAGCACGGCCTCGATCTCGCGCCGCACCTCGTCGAGCGCCCGCGCCTGCCGGTCGTACGCGGCCGTGTCCGGACGGCCGCCGCCCGGCGCCGAACTCCCCGGCGCCTTCTGCCAGTACGTGAGCGGGTCCGACACGACCTCGGCGCGCAGCCGGGTCAGCGCGCCGGTGATCCGCTCCAGGTCGTCGCCCGCCGGATGCTCACCCGGGCGCACCCCCACCGAGTGCGCCAGCTGCCGGGTGCGCCCCAGCTCGGCCGCGAGCAGGTCTATCCGGGCGGGCAGCGCCGACCAGACCGCGTCCGCGGACACCACCATGTCGAGCGACGACGCGTACAGCGCGTTCATCCGCTCCACCAGCGCGGCCAGCGTGAACCGCTCCGACAGCTTCGCCGGGCCGGTGATCGAGGACGGCGCGGAGCCGCCCGCGCCGGAGGCCACGGTCACGCACTCGCCGCGCAGCAGCTCGGTCAGCTCCACCAGGTCGTCCCGGCTGGACCAGCGGCGCCGCGAACGGATCTCCCGCGCCGTGCGCAGCGTGCCCGCGTACGCGTCGAAGTACGTCCACAGCAGCGTGATCGCCTGCTCGGCCGACGCCCAGCGGTCCCGGGTCGTCCCGGTCAGCTCGGCGCCCTCGAGCAGGCGGCGTCCCGCGTGGTCCTGGAGCGCGAGCAGCGACGTCTCGACCGCCTCGTGCTCGGCGCCGAGCCGGGCCAGAGCACGGTCCACCTCGTCCCGGTCCATCACCGGACCAGGGGGTCCCGCGTCGCCCATCGATCACCTCTCGCTGTGTGTCGTGCTCGTCGTTGCCGTGTGCGGGTCACTTGTACTTCGGTGCGGGCGGCCCGTCGGACGCGCCGAGCGCCGGCTTGAGCCAGAAGTCGTACGACTTCTGCCAGCCGCCGTCCTCGCGGTAGTCCTCCAGGACCTTGTTGACCCGGCGCACCAGACCGTCCGCGTCCTTCTTCATCGCGACGCCGTAGTACTCCTCGGTGAACGGGTCGCCCCTCAGCTCCACCGTCGGGTCCTGCGCGGCCTGGCTCGCGGCGAGCGCGCCGTCCGTCACCACCGCGTCGACCTCACCGAGCTGCAGGCGCACCAGGCAGTCCAGCTGGTTCGGCACCGTCGTCGAGATGTCGGCGCTGCCGGGCAGCTTGCCGGACTTCTTCGCGGTGTCCAGCGTCTCGAACGCGGTCGAACCGGTCGCCGTGCAGATCCGCTTGTCCGCGAGCGACGGACCGAAGCCCTTGATGTCCTGGTCGGTCTTCGGCGCGAGGACCTGCTGACCCGTCTGGAAGTAGGCGGTGGAGAACGCCACCTCGTCCAGGCGCGTGCAGCTGATCGTCATCGTGCGCACGACCATGTCGACGTCGCCGCGCTGGATCGCGGGGATCCGCTCGTTCGTCGGGATGGCCTTGAGACGCACCGCGTTCGGGTCGCCGAGGATCTCGTCCGCGATCTCGTGCGCGAGATCGATGTCGAAGCCCTCCAGCTCGCTCTTCTTGTCCTGGTTGTTGGGGTCGCGGTAGCCCCAGCGGTAGCTGTTCTGGTCGACGCCGACCGACAGATAGCCGCGGTCCTTGATCTCCCGCACCGCGTCCCCGGACTCGTCGCCGCTGGGACGCAGGCTGCGCTCCGGCTCCTTGCCGTCCACGCCCGCCTCGCAGTCCGTCGCCCGCACCTGCGTGCCGTCGGCGACACCCGCCGAGCCCACGCCCGCGCCGTCGTCCTTCGCCGCCGTGCGCTGCGTCAGGGGGAGCAGCAGCGCGAACACCGCCGTCAGGGCGCACACCACCGCCATCGCCGCCACGCCGCCCCAGCCGCGCAGACTCACCTTCCGTGCCCGCCGCTCGTCCATCACCGCACCCCCTCTCACCGGTATTCCGAAAGCCGGCGTCCGATGCCGAGCACGGCGGCCGCCGCCGCGAGCACCGCGAGGACCGCCGAGCCGACCACGAGACCCGTCATCGCACCGCGCCCGTCCTTCGCGTACGTGTCGAACTGCCGCTGCTCGTGCGCCAGCGCCTTGTCGAGGCTCTGGTCGACCTGGTCGAAGCACTCACCCGTCGGCTTCTCCTGCTTCGAACCGATGATCTTGTCGAGGGCGCCCTGGTAGTTGCCGGAGTCGTCCTGCGCCCGGGCGTCCTCGTGCCGCTTCAGCCATTCCTTCATACCGCTGTTCGCGGTGCCGACCGGGGTGCGGCCCGAGGTGTCGTCGGCGAGCGCCGCGGCGTCCTTCAGCCGGCCGCCGAGCAGATCCATCTGCTTCTGGAAGTCGACGTCGTACTTGTCCTTGGTCTCGCCCTTGACCGACACCGTCTCGGCGCCCCGGCTGACCAGCGTCAGGTTCTCGTTGCCCCGCGCCTTCAGGGAGGCGATGCTCGCGTCGTGCAGCACGTTCAGCGAGCGCACCCCGTGGTCGTACGAGGAGTCGAGCCCGCTGCGCGCCACCGTGTGACCCACCACCAGCCACAGCAGCACCACCGTCGTCGCGGCGGTCGCGCCGAGCAGGCCCTGGTTGAACACCCGGTTCGTGCGGCGGTAGTTGCGGTGCTGGGCCCAGCCGAGGGCGCCGAGCGCGAGGACGCCGAGCGCGATCGCGATCCACGGGTACGGGGTCGCCGCGTCGTAGTCGTCCCGCAGCCGCTGGTTCTCCTTCGTGTACAGGTCCTCGGCGGCCGGGAGCATCTCGGTCTGCATCTTCTGGTTCGCGTACCGCAGATACGCGCCGCCCAGCGGGAAGCCCTGCCGGTTGTTGGCCCGGGCGCGCTCGATGAGGCCCTTGTACTGGGGCAGCAGCGTGTTCAGCCGCGCGATCGTGCGGGCCGAGGGCGTGTCGGGATCGGTGCTGGCCGCGGCCCGCACCAGCTTGTCGGCGGCCCGGCGGATGTCCTTCTCGTACCGGTCGCGCACGGCCGCCGGTTCCTGGCCCCCCGCCAGGAAGCCGCTGGACGCGGCGGTGTTCGCGTCCGCGAGCGAGCGGTAGATGTCGGCGGCGTCGGCGCTCAGCGGCTGGCTGGAGTGCAGCACGTCGTCCGCGGCGCTCGAACGGTCCGTCATCTGCCAGGCCGTCGTCGCGCCGAACGCGACGACGAGCAGCGCGAGCACGGCGCCGATGATGCGGAGCCGGCCCGGCTCCGTGATCGCGGCCGCCTTCAGGCGGTCGACGCCCTCGGCCCAGGCCGTACGTCTCGGCGGGGCCGGGGCAGGTGTGGGTGCCGGGGCGTTCGTCGGTGGGGCCGGGGCCGGGCCCCGGGTCTGTGGCGGCACGCTCGGCATCGTCGGCGGAGCCGCGCTCCCGTTCGGCGGGTGTGTCACTCGCCCCTCCCCCATGGTCGTCCGGTCGCCGCGATTATCGCTGCCGCGATGGGTATCCGCACAGGGCTTCCCTGGATCTTGTGTGAACCCCCCGCTGTGGAACACGTGATCGGGCGCTCCGCGGTTCCGTCCGGCCGCGCGCCGTAGCCCCACCGGTTCGTCGCCGCCCGCGGCCCGGTGGGGCTTCTCGCGCAGTTCCCCGCGCCCCTGAGATGCGCACTCCGTGCGCGATCTCATCGGGCGTCGGGGCATCGCTCAACGGGCGTAGTGACCCCGGACCTTCGTGTACGCGTCCGGGGCGGAGCCCACCGCGTCCAGGCCCAACAACACCGACCCCAGAACGGGCGGCTCCGTCACGACGCGGGGGCGGGCCTTCGGGGCCTGCGCGGACAGCAGCTCCCCGATCCGGCGATCCAGCAACGCGTGCCGCGCCGCGAGGACCGACCCCCCGAGCAGCACCGGAACCTCCGCCTCCAGCAGGTCGAGCCGCCGCAGCGCCACCACCGACATGGCCACGATCTCCTCGGCCATCCGCTCCACGACGCTCCGGGCCACCGGATCACCCTCGGCGGCGACCGCGAACAGCACGGGCGTGCACTCGTGCCGCCGCGCCACGGAGATCCGCCCCAGATGCATCGCCTCGATCAGCGCGTACATGGACCCGAGCCCGAAGTGCGCGGGCAGCGCCCGCATCAGGGCCGTCGGCTCGCCGCGCCCGTCCTCGGCCCGCGCCGCGAACCAGAGGGCCTCCTCGGCGAGGCCGCCCCCGCCGCCCCAGTCCCCGGAGATCTTGCCGATGGCGGGGAAGCGGGCGGTGCGCCCGTCGGGCAGCATGCCGACACAGTTGACGCCGGCCCCGCAGACGACCGCGACGCCGCGCGGCTCCGCGTCCTCCAGGAGCCCGGCCCGCAGCACCGCGAACGTGTCGTTGCGCACCTCCACCCGGTCCGCCGCCGACCAGCCGCGCCGCCGCACCTCGGCCGCCAACTCCCGCTCCTCGACGGGCAGGTCCGCGTTGGCCAGACACGCCGAGACATGCTCGACCGCGTCGGCGCCGGCCTGCGCGAAGGCCCGCCCGACCACCTCCGCCAGCACGTCGACGGCCTCGCGGACGCCGACCCGGGGCGGCTGGAACCCGCCGCCGCGGGCCTCGGCGACGACGGTGCCGTCGGCCGCGACCACCGCGACGTCGGTCTTGCTGTTGCCCGCGTCGATGGCAAGGACGCTCATGCCCACGCGAGGTGCTCCCGGTTGTGCGCGATCAACTGGTCGGTGAGCCGGTCGGCGTACTCGATCTGGCCGATCAGCGGGTGGGCGAGCAGCGCCCTGAAGACCCGGTCCCGGCCGCCGCGCAGGGCCGCCTCCAGGGCCAGGTCCTCGTACGCGGTGACGCTGGCGATCAGCCCCGCGTACAGCGGGTCGAGCGCCGGGACGGGCAGCGGGCGCGCGCCCTTGGAGTCGACGGCGGCCTGCACCTCGACGACGGCGTCGTCGGGCAGGAACGGCAGCGTGCCGTTGTTGTACGTGTTCACGACCTGGTGCGGGGAGCCGCCCCCGCCGAGCAGCGACGCGGCCAGGTCGACCGCGGCCTCGCTGTAGAACGCGCCGCCGCGCTTGGCGAGCAGCGCCGGCTTCTCGTCGAGCGTCGGGTCCCCGTACATCTGGAGGAGTTCGCGCTCCATCTCGGCGACCTGCGCGGCGCGGGACGGCTTGGTGCGCAGCTCGGAGACCACCGCGTCGTGCTGGTAGTAGTAGCGCAGGTAGTACGAGGGGACGACGCCGAGCCGGTCGACCAGCGGGCGCGGCATGTGCAGGTCCTCGGCGATCGCGTCACCGTGCTCGGCGATCAGGCGCGGCAGCACGTTCTCGCCGTCCGGGCCGCCGAGCCGTACGCCGAGCTCCCACGTGAGGTGGTTGAGGCCGACGTGGTCCAGGTGGACCTCGCCCGGCGTCACGTCGAGGAGCTTCGCGAACTTGCGCTGGAAGCCGATGGCCACGTTGCACAGGCCGACCGCCTTGTGTCCCGCCTGGAGCAATGCCCTTGTGACGATGCCGACCGGGTTGGTGAAGTCGATGATCCAGGCGTCCGGGTTGGCGCGCCGGACGCGCTCGGCGATGTCCAGGACGACCGGCACCGTGCGCAGCGCCTTGGCGAGGCCGCCCGCGCCGGTCGTCTCCTGGCCGACGCAGCCGCAGTCCAGCGGCCAGGTCTCGTCCTGGTTGCGTGCGGCCTGACCGCCGACGCGCAGTTGCAGCAGCACCGCGTCGGCGCCGGCGATGCCCGCGTCCACGTCCGACGTGGTGCGGATGACGCCGGGGTGGCCCTGCCTGGCGAAGATGCGCCGGGCGAGGCCGCCGACGAGTTCCAGACGGTCCGCCGCGGGGTCGACGAGGACGAGCTCCTCGATCGGCAGCGTGTCCCTCAGCCGCGCGAATCCGTCGATGAGTTCGGGGGTGTAGGTCGACCCTCCGCCGACCACAGCGAGCTTCATATCGGTTCTCAGCCCTTTACTCCGGTGAGGGTGACGCCTTCGACGAAGGCCTTCTGTGCGAAAAAGAAGACGAGGATCACGGGAGCCATGACCAGCACGGTCGCGGCCATCGTCAGATTCCAGTCGGTGTGGTGCGCGCCCTTGAAGGACTCCAGGCCGTAACTCAGCGTCCAGGCACCCGGGTTCTCGGACGCGTAGATCTGCGGCCCGAAGTAGTCGTTCCAGGCGTAGAAGAACTGGAACAGTGCCACGGCGGCGATGCCGGGCTTCGCCATCGGCAGCACCACCCGCACCAGGGTCTTCAGCTCGCCGCAGCCGTCGACCTTCGCGGCGTCGAGATATTCGTTCGGGATCGTCATCAGGAACTGCCGCAGCAGGAAGATGGAGAACGCGTCACCGAAGGCCATCGGGATGATCAGCGGCCACAGCGTGCCGGACAGGCCCAGCTGCTTGGCCCAGAACAGATACATCGGGATGACGATGACCTGGGGTGGCAGCATCATCATCGAGATGACCAGCATCAGCGACAGGTTCCGGCCCCGGAAGCGGAACTTGGCGAGCGCGTACGCCACGGGGATCGAGGACGCGACCGTGAGAACGGTGCCCAGACCCGCGTAGATCAAGGTGTTGCGCCACCAGGTCAGGAAGCCCGGGGTGTCGAAGACCTTCCGGTAGTTGCCCCACTCCCAGGTGTGCGGGATCAGGTCGCGGCTGAGCGCCTGGCTGTCGCTCATCAGCGACGTCAGCACCACGAACACGAAGGGAAGCACGAAGAAGAGCGCGGCGGCGATGCCGAGCGCGTGGACGGCGATCCATTGGAGGAGAGCGCGGCGCCGTGCGCTGCGCGCGGCGGGCGTGACCGGGGTCTCCAACCGCACTGGTTTGTCGAGTAGTTGAGTCATGATCGGTCAGTCACCTGCCTGCATGAGGCCGCTCTTGCGGCGCATCAGCAGAGCCGTGAACGCCATGGAGAGGGCGAAGAGAACCAGCGCGACCACGCAGGCCGAGCCGTAGTCGAACCGCTGGAACCCGAGGTTGTAGACGAGCTGCGGCAGCGTCAGTGTCGACTTGTCCGGATAGCCGGGCTCGAACTGGGTGCCCGCTCCCTGGATGACACCGGAGGCGACCTTCCCGGCGACCAGTGGCTGCGTGTAGTACTGCATCGTCTGGATCACCCCGGTGACGACGGCGAACAGCACGATCGGCGAGATGTTCGGCAGCGTCACGAAGCGGAACCGCTGCCAGGGCGACGCCCCGTCCAGCTCCGCCGCCTCGTACTGCTCCTTCGGGACGTCGAGCAGCGCGGCCATGAAGATGACCATCAGGTCGCCGACGCCCCACAGCGCGAGCATGGTCAGTGCCGGCTTGGACCAGGACGGGTCGTTGAACCAGCCGGGCGCCGGGAGGCCGATCGATTCGAGGATCGAATTGGCCGGCCCGGTCCCGGGGTTGAGCAGGAACGCGAACGCCATCGTCGCCGCCACAGGCGGGGCGAGGTAGGGCAGGTAGAAGAGCGTGCGGAAGACCCCGACGCCCGTCTTGATCTTCGTGATCAGCATGCCGATGCCGAGCCCGAACAGCACCCGCAGGCTCACCATGACGACGACGAGCCACAGGGTGTTGCGCAGGGCGGGCCAGAACAGCGGGTAGTGCTGGAAGACGTAACTCCAGTTCTTCAGGCCGCTGAACGTCGGCGGCCTGAAGCCGTCGTAGTGCATGAAGGAGAAGTAGACGGTCGAGATCAGCGGGTACGCGAAGAAGACCGCGAAGCCGATCAGCCACGGGGACATGAAGGCGGCTGTGGTCAGCGCCGAGCGGCGCCGTTTCGCACGCAGCACGTGGGTGTGGGAGCTCATCTGTCCTACTTGGCCTGTGCGATGTCGGTGTCGATCTGGGCGGCCGTCTTCTTCAGGCCCGCCTTGAGGTCGGTGACCTTGCCGGACTCGTAGTCGTAGCCGAACTGCTGGATGGTCGCGAGGTAGGTGCCGCCGTTGACGGAGGCGGGCGTCGTCGTGGAGCCGGGGTTCGCGGCGATGTCGAGGAACGTCTTGTAGCGCGGGTCGTACTTCAGCTTCGGCGACTTGAGCGCGGCCAGCGTGGACGGCACGTTGTGGATGTCGTTGGCGAAGGAGACCACCGCATCCGTGTCCGTGGTCATGTGCTTCAGCAGCTCCCAGGCGGCGTTCTGCTTCTTGCTGGTGGCCGCGATGCCCGCGATGGTGCCGGTGATGTAGCCCTTGCCGTACGTGTCCGCCTGGTCGTCGGGGACCGGCAGCGGCGCGATGCCGATCTCGAACTCCGGCTTGGTGTTCTCGGCCATGCCGAGCCGCCACTCGCCGTCGAGCTGCATGGCGACCTGACCGGTGTGGAACGGGTGCTTGGGGCCCCACTCGTCACCCAGCTTGGAGCGGTACGTCTCCAGCTTCTTGAAGCCGCCGAGCGTGTCGACGAGCTTCTTCTGCAGCGTGAAGCCCTCCTCGAACGCGGGGTCCTCGGCGAGATGCGACTTGCCGTTCTTGTCGAAGTACGTCGGTGAGAACTGGCCGAAGTAGTGCTCGGTCGTCGACTCCCAGCCGTGGTAGTTGGGCATGAAGCCGAGCTGCTTGTAGCTGTCGCCGTCGTCGATCGTCAGCTTCTTGGCGTCCTCGGTGAACTCGGTCCAGGTCTTCGGCGGGTTCTTGATGCCGGCCTTCTTGAAGGCGTCCTTGTTGTAGTAGAGGCCGTACGCGTCGCCGAGGAGCGGCGCGGCGCAGCGGTTCCCGTCGAACTGGGTGTACTCGTTCATCGCCTTCGGGAACGTCGTCGCCGGGTCGATGTCCGACTTCTCGAAGAACGGGTTCAGGTCGACGAGCGCGCCGGACGAGCAGAACTTGCCGACGTTGTTCGTGGTGAACGACGAGATGACGTCGGGGGCCTTGTCGCCGCCGGCGCGCAGCGCCTGGTTCATCTTGTCGTCGGTCATCCCGCCGACGACGTTGACGTGGATGTTCGGGTGCGCCTTCTCGAACCCGGAGACCATCGACTTCACGGCCTTCAGCTCGGACGGCTCGGACCATGCGTGCCAGAAGTTGATCGTCGTCTCCGCGGACGCGTCGTCGTCCGCGCCGGACGAGGAGGTGCCCGTACAGGCGGTGGCGAACAGCGCGAGGGACGCGGTCGCGGCGAGCGCGGCGGCTGTGGGGCGACGAGCGGGCATGACGGAGTCTCCCTTGGGCAGGACGGAGTCGGGGTGGGGCCGGAGGCGAAGGAGGAGGGGTTGCTCAGGTGGTGCGCGAGGTGTCGAAGACGGTGGCGCGGGCCTGGGTGAGGGCGGAGCGCAGCGCGCCCGTGAGGATGGGGTCGCCGTCCAGTTCGCTGATGCGGAGCAGGGGGCGGGGGAGGGCGAGCCCGGTGAGCTCCTCCTCGACGCGGGCGCGCAGGGCGTCGCCGCCCGCCTGGGCCACCTGCCCGGACAGCACGACGAGTTCGGGGTCGACGACGGCGACGATCGCGGCGAGGCCGGTGGCGAGCCGCCGGGCGACCTCGTCGAGCACGCCGTCGACGGCGAACGCGGCGCTCAGGTCCTCGACCCCGCCCGCCAGTTGCCGCACGGCGGGGGAGGCGACGAGGCTCTGGAAGCCGCCGCCCGCGTCCTCGCGCGCGTAGGCGCCGGTGCCGCCGCGGGCGAGCGGGGCGCCGGGCAGCGGCATGTAGCCGATCTCGCCGGCGCCGCCGGTGGCCCCGCGCAGGAGGGTGCCGTTGAGCACGATGGCCGCGCCGACGCCCTCGTCGACGTAGGCGAGCACGAAGTCGTCGTGGTCCTGGGCGGCGCCCTCGTACTGCTCGGCGACGGCGGCGAGGTTCACGTCGTTCTCGATGGAGACGGGCGTGCCGAGGACCTCGGCGAGTTCGGCGTGCAGGGTGCGGGAGTGCCAGCCGGGCAGGTGCGGGGCGTAGCGGAGTTCGCCGGTGCGGGGGTCGATGGCGCCCGGGGTGCCGATGACGGTCGCGGTGAGGTCGTCGTGCCCGAGCCCGGCCTGCTCCAGCGCGCCGTCGACGGCCTCGGCGACGAGGCGCGCGGTGCGGTGCGGGACGTCGTCGGCGAGCGCGTGCGCCTCGACCCGGCAGCGGCCGCGCTCGGTGCCGGTGATGTCGGCGACGACGGCGGTGAGGCCGGTCGGGTCGGCGGACAGCCCGGCGACGTGCGTGGCGCCGGGATCGATCTCGTACAGCGTCGCGTTCGGCCCGGGCCGGCCGGTCTGGCTGCCGGTGGTCCGCACGAGCCCGGCCGCTTCGAGCCGCCCGAGGATCTGCGAGGTCGTCGGCTTGGACAGGCCGGTCAGCTCGCCGATGCGGGTGCGGGTGAGGGGCCCGTGGGCGACGAGCAGATCGAGCGCGGCGCGGTCGTTCATGACGCGCAGTACGCTCGGCGTCCCGGGGGTCCCGGCCATGTCCTGCCTCCTCGGCGCACTGTTAGGAAAGTTTCCTATTGGATGCGGGCAAGGTATGGCGCGGGTGAAGGGGGCGTCAATAGGGGGCGGCCCCGGGGCAACCAAGTCGTTACCCGGGCAGGGGCGGCGAAACGCGTTGCCCGGGGTTCGGCGCCCGTGCGAGCATTCAGGTCTGATGGACACAACTGAGCTGACACAAGCCCGAATTGAAGCCCGGACCGAGGCCGGCGTCGAGGCCCGCATCGAGGACGGGGCCAACCTCCTGGTCGCTCCGGCGGACCTGCACGGCCACGACGCGTTCAGGGACTTCTTCGGAGCCGTGATCACCCCGGAGGAGCTCGCGTCGGACGCGCCCGACCTCGCCGGGAAGACCGTGTACCTGAGCGGCGACCTCGCCGCGATCAGCGCCTCCCGCCTGCGCGCGGCCGACCGGGTGTTCGTCGTCGGTGAGCTGTCGCGGGGCGGTGCCCAGGACGCGGACGCCTCCTGGCCCGTCGTCGACGCGGGCCGGGTTCCCGTACGCGTGCACGGCGTGGGCGTCTTCTACCGGCGCTACTTCGCGCTCGACGACGACCACTTCGGCCGGATCCGCGCCGAGCACACGTTCCAGTCCCTCACGGAGTCCGACAAGGCGGGCAGCGCCCACCGCAGCGGGATCTACCTGACGCCCGTCACGCGCGACGACGACGGCGCGCTGCACTTCCGCCTGCTCCGGTGCTCCACGAACCTGTCGGGGCCGACCGAGGGCTTCGGCCCGGCCGACACCGAGATCGTGGGGGCGCTCAACCGCGAGGCCGCGGACGTCTTCCGGGACCACGCGCCGCTCAACCACGTCCTCGCGCAGACCTACCACAACACCGCCGCGACGCCCGAGCGCAAGCAGTCCAAGGCCAGGATCTCGTCCCACGCCGACAAGACCAAGGACATGCCGGTCAACGGAGTCATGGCCTTCTGCACCTTCTACGAGGGGCTCGACAAGCTGGAGCCCATGGCCGACGACCCCTTCGACCACGGGGTGAAGCGCGCCAGCGGACTGACCCGGCTCCACTTCCGCCTCAAGGACCCGGCCGCCGAGCGCGACGAGGCAGCGCTCCCGGACCGGTTCACGCTGACCCTCTATCCCGGCTCCGTCTTCTTCATGCCGCTGTCGACCAACCGCCTGTACACGCACGAGATCCGGCCGGCGGCGCTGGACGCTGAGCGGCTTCCGACGCGGCTGGGGTACGTCGTGCGCTGTTCGGGCACGGAAGCCGTGCACAAGGACGGCCGGACGTACCTCCGGAAGGCGGCCGGTGACCTGGTCGAGCTGGAGCAGCCCACCGAGGCGGGCATGGAGGAGCTGCGCAGCCGGTACGCGGCGGAGAACCGGACCACGTCGTTCATCGAGTACGGCGACGCGTTCCTCTTCAGCATGAACGCGGGGGACTACCTTGCCCCCCGGGCCTGACCTCGCGGACGCCGTCCGCTCGTACGCCCTGCCGGCCGAGGAGAACCCCTTCGCGGAGCTGTTCTCCTCGGTCGACTGGGAGGACGTGGGCAAGGGCCGGCTGGGCGCCGTCCTGACCCGGCCCGACGAGACGGGCGGGGTCCCGCTCGTGCGCACCACCACGCGGTACGACCGCCCGGCGCAGCGCTTCCGTGCGGTCCACGAACGGCTGGCACGACGCATCCAGGAAGCCGCCGGGCTCCCCACCACCCTCGACAACGCCCTCATCGAGAGCTACACGAACGCCTACTCCAAGATGGGCGCCCACTCCGACCAGGCCCTCGACCTGGCCGAGGGGTCGTTCATCGCCGTCTTCTCCTGCTACGAGCATCCGGAGGCGGGCCCGCCGAGGAAGCTGATCGTCGAGCCGAAGGCCGACGGCGGTTCCGAACCTGGGCCGCACACGATCCCCCTCGCCCACAACACCGTCCTCGTCTTCTCCGTCGAGACGAACCGCCGCCTGCGGCACCGCATCGTCCTGGACACCCCCGACCGGTCCGTGGAGAATCGCTGGCTGGGCGTGACCTACCGGACCTCGAAGACCCGCGTCCGCTTCCGCGACGGCCACCCGCATCTCCCGGGGGCCACCCGCCTCACACGGGCCGACGAGGAGCAGCGCCGGGAGTTCTACGCGCTGCGCCGCCGCGAGAACAGGGAGACGGACTTCGCGTACCCGGAGCTGACGTACACGATCAGCGACAGCGACCTGCTGCCCCCCGTGTGAGCGCGGAGGCCGTCCCGCCGTTCCGGTCAGCCGGTGAAGGCGCCCGCGGCGAGGAGCTTGTCGATGCGGGCGCGGTGGTCGGCCTCCCAGTCGTCCAGCGACTGGTCCGCCTCCTTCGCCAGCTTGGCCCGGGCGGCGGCCAGGATCTCGTCCGCGCGCTCGCCCGGCACGGCGACGACGCCGTCCTCGTCGGCGACCACGATGTCGCCCGCCGCGATCGTCACGCCCCCGCAGCGCACCGGCTCGTTCAGCGGTGTCACGGCCTTCTTCGCGCCCGGGATCGGCACGACGCCGCGCGCGTACACCGGGAAGCCCGCCTCGCGGATCTCGGCGATGTCGCGGATCACGCCGTCCAGGACGAACCCGGCGACGCCGCGGCGCTGGGCGACCGCGCACACGTTGCCCCCGGCCAGGGCGTACTCCAGGTCCCCGGACTCGACGACGATCACCGAGCCCGGGGCGGCGCGGTGGATCGCGGCGTGCAGCATCAGGTTGTCGCCGGGCGGGCAGCGCACGGTGAACGCGGGCCCGGCCAGACGCGGGCCCGGGCCCCACAGCGCCCTGATGCCGAGATCCAGCACCTGGTCGCGGCCGAGCAGGTCGGCCAGCGTGGTCGTGGGGATCTCGGTGAAGGTCATCGCGGCACTCCAAGCAAGGGACAGGAAGGCAGGGACAGGACGGCAGGGACAGGACGGGAGAGGAAGGTACCGGCGCGGCGAAGGGCCGCGCACCCGAGGGTGCGCGGCCCTTCGAGGCCTCCAGGAGACAAGGCCCCCGAGAACGCAGAAGCCCGGATCGATGGTCAGGCGGAGATGCCTTCGATCCGGGCCAGGGCCTCGTCCGCGCCGAACGGCTGCAGGTACGGCAGCCAGCGCGGGTCCCTATGCCCGGTCCCGATGATGCGCCAGGCCAGACCGGTGGGCGGGGCCGGCTTGTGGCGCAGGCGCCAGCCGATCTCCACCAGATGCCGGTCCGCCTTCGTGTGGTTGCAGCGTCGGCACGACGCCACCACGTTGTCCCAGGCGTGCTGTCCCCCGCGGCTGCGCGGGATCACGTGGTCGACGCTGGTTGCGACGCCACCGCAGTACATGCAGCGGCCGCCGTCACGGGCGAACAGCGCCCGCCTCGTCAGAGGAACGGGCCCCCGGTAGGGGACCCGGACGAACCGCTTGAGCCGGACCACGCTGGGTGCGGGGACGGTACGTGTCGCGCTGTGCATGAAGGCGCCGGACTCCTCGAGGCAGATGGCCTTGTTCTCGAGGACGAGTACGAGCGCGCGGCGGAGCGGTACGACGCCGAGAGGCTCGTACGACGCGTTGAGGACCAGGACATGCGGCACGGATGCCTCCTTGTACGCCGGCGGCGCGTGGCTCGCGCCGGGACGATCTCGTAGTCAGTCTCCCCTCATGCCTGGTCATGGCGCCACCATGTCCACGTAACGGGCTGGGAGTGTTTTCGACCACATGTCGACCGCATTCCGTTCATCCCCAGGTGAGCACGGTCTCTCCCTCGAACATGACAACGATCCACACACAATGCCCCGTTAGTGTGGTGGGTCTGCCCGCTCCTGTTCCCTGAGCCGCGTTCCCCCGAGGCGGGCAGATGGCAACGCCTGGAGGTACCCGCCGTGATCTTGTCCGTCCTGTCGGCCGCGGACGCCGACACCCAGCCCACGCTCAAGGACGCCCAGGAGCAGGCCGGGCAGGCCGCCAGCTGGGTCGAGCAGAACTGGTCCACGTGGCTGGGCATCGGACTGCGCATCCTGCTGATCGTCGTGATCGCCGCCGTCCTGCGCGTCGCGATACGGCGGGCCATCACCAAGCTGATCGACCGCATGAACCGCACGGCCCAGGCCGTGGACGGCACCGCGCTCGGCGGCCTGCTGGTCAACGTGGAGCGCCGGCGGCAGCGCTCGCAGGCCATCGGCAGCGTGCTGCGCTCCGTCGCCTCGTTCGTCATCCTCGGCACCGCCGCCCTGATGATCCTCGGCACCTTCCAGATCAATCTGGCCCCGCTGCTGGCCTCGGCCGGTGTCGCCGGTGTCGCGATCGGTTTCGGCGCGCGCAACCTCGTCACCGACTTCCTCTCCGGCGTCTTCATGATCCTCGAGGACCAGTACGGCGTCGGGGACACGGTCGACGCGGGCGTCGCCTCCGGCGAGGTCATCGAGGTCGGCCTGCGGGTCACGAAGCTGCGGGGCGCCGACGGCGAGATCTGGTACGTGCGCAACGGCGAGGTCAAGCGGATCGGCAACCTGTCCCAGGGCTGGGCGACGGCCGGTGTCGACGTCACCGTCCGCTCCGACGAGGACCTCGACAAGGTGCGCGCCGTGCTGACCGAGGTCGGCGAGGACATGAGCAAGTCCGAGCCGTGGAACGAGATGCTGTGGGGCCCGGTCGAGGTCCTCGGCCTCGACAGCGTGCAGCTCGACTCGATGGTCGTCCGGGTCAGCGCCAAGACGATGCCGGGCAAGGCCCTGTCCGTCGAGCGCGAGCTGCGCTGGCGCGTGAAGCGGGCCTTCGACGCGGCCGGCATCCGCATCGTCGGCCGCGTCCCCGAGCAGGCGGAGGCGGCGGAGGGCGACCCGTCGGCCGGTATGTCGGCCCCGTCGGCGTACGCGTCGACCACCTCGCCGCAGTCCCTGGCCACCGCGCCGATACAGCCGAACCTGGCGAAGTAGACACACGCGCGTACGACGCGCCTGGGGGCGCCCGGAGTCTCTCTCCGGGCGCCCCTTCGTGCGTGTCCGGCTCAGGCGACCCGGAGCTGCTCCGGGCTCAGCGAGCGGGTCAGGAGCGGCAGCGCGGTCGCCGCCGCGAGCAGACAGACCGCGAACACGGCCACCGGCACCAGGAGCGGCAGCGCCCACGGCACGGGCATGTGCAGCAGGAACGCGTACGCCACGTGGATCGCGGTGCCGCCGACCGTGGCCAGGACGAGGCCCGGTGCCAGCGGCAGCGCCGTCTCCAGGAGCAGCGCCCGGGTCAGCACCCGGCGCGGCACCCCGGCCGCGGCCTGCGCGGCGAGCGCCCGGCGCCGCGTGGACAGGGACTCGGCGGTGCCCACGGCGAGCCCGGCCAGGCTGATCAGCAGGGCGACGCCGACGGCCGCGGCGGTCAGCCACAGGCCGAAGGTGTAGTAGCCGATGTCCATGCCGAGCGTGCCCGCGGCCTGCGAGCGGTGCAGCCCCTCGACGAAGATCTCCGCGATCCCGGCGAAGCCCACCCCGACCACGGTGACCAGCACCAGCGTGGCGTGGCTGCGCGAGGCCGCCCAGGGGTCCTCCTGGAGCCGGTGCGCGGCCAGCAGCACCGAGGGCCGCTCGGTGCGCGCCCCGAGCCGCCGCCCGACGGTCCGCGCCGACGCCCCGGCGGTCCAGATCGCGGCGGCACCGGTGAGCACCACGGTTCCGATCACGAACAGCGGCAGCGAGGTCGTCGAGCCCTGCCGGCCGCCGAGCAGGACGAGCGCCGCCGCGGCCAGCACCACGAGCGCGGGCACCGCGAAGCCGAGCACCGGGCCGGGGCCGCGCCCGGGCCGCTGCCGTCGCACGGTGCCGAGCGGCGAGGCGACGACCTTGCGCAGGGCGAACGCGCTCACCAGCACCCCGAGCACGGGCATGGCGACGACCATGGCGGCGGCCGCGATCAGCGCGCTGTCGCCGTTCCAGGCGCCGAACCCGGTCACGGGCTCCATCCGCCAGACGCCGACCCCGAACCCGGCTGCGGCGATCAGCGCGCCCGCCAGGCAGGCGCCGCCCGTCTCCAGGGCCGCGATCCGCCGCACCTGGCGCGGCCCGCCCCCGGCGAGCCGCAGCGCGGCCAGCCGCCGGTCCCGGTGCACGGCGCCGACCCGCGCGCACTGCCCGAGGAAGCCGAGCACCGGCACGAGCAGCAGGACGAGGGCGGCGATCACTCCGTGCCGGGTCCCGGCGCCGTCCAGCAGCCCGTTGCCGAAGGGGAAGCGGGCACGGTCCGAGGTCGCGACCAGCGTGAGCGCCGCCCCGCCGAACCCGCTCGCGGCGGTCGCCCCGAGCACGGTCAGCGCCGCCCGGCGCCGCTCCAGGCGGTCCGCGCCGCGCGTCAGCATCCGGGCGAGGCGCAGATCGGAGAGAAGGCTCACAGGGCCGCCTCCGATCCGGCCGGGACCTCCACGGCACCGGTACCGGCACCGGAGGCGTCCTGCACCTCCCCGTCGTGCACGCGCACCTCCCGGTCCGCGTAGGCGGCCACCTGGGCCTCGTGCGTCACCAGAACCACCGCCGTGTGCGTCTCGCGGGCCAGGTGGACCAGCGAGGTCAGGACCTGCTCGGTGGCGAGGGAGTCCAGCGCGCCCGTCGGCTCGTCCGCGAAGATCACCTTCGGCTCCGTGACTGACGCGCGGGCCAGCGCGACCCGCTGCTGCTGGCCGCCGCTCATCTCGCCGGGCCGCAGCTCCCGCTGCCCGCGCACCCCGTACCGCTCCAGCCAGGCGTCCGCCTCGGCCCGCGCCGCCGCGCGCGGGCGGCCCGCGAGCAGCAGCGGCAGCGCCACGTTGTCCAGCGCGGTCAGCTCCGGGACGAGCTGGCCGAACTGCAGGACGATGCCGAACTCGGTGCGGCGCAGCTCGCTCAGCCGCTCCGCGTCCAGCCCGTCGAGCCGCCGCTCCCCGTACGTCACCGTGCCCGCGTCTGGGCGGACCAGGCCGGACAGGCAGTGCAGCAGCGTCGACTTCCCGCTGCCGCTGGCACCGGTGACGGCGAGGACCTCTCCGGCCGCGACCGTGACGGTGGCGCCGCGCAGCGCGGGCGTCCTCCCGTACGTCTTGGTCAGGCCTTCGGCTGCCAGGAGTGTGCTCATGCTGAGGTGACCTCCGCGGTCAGTGTGGTGAGCCGGGCCGCGGTGGTGGTCATCCAGCGCAGGTCGGCGTCGAGGTGGACGAGGGCGTAGTCGGCGGACAGGACGGCCGTCAGATCGGCGCCCGGGGCGGTCTTCACGGCGGTGAGCTCACGCATCCGGGCCATGTGCGCCTCCCGCTGCTCGCGCAGCTGGGCGGCGGGATCGGCGCCCCGGCCCGCGAGCAGGATGGCGACGACGACCTTGGCGAAGATCTCGTTGGCGACGTGCGGGGCGGGCGGGGTGAGCTCCCCGGCCCAGCCGAGCAGCTCGCGCGTCCCCTCCTCCGTCGCGCGGTACAGGGTGCGCTCGGGGCCACCGTCGGAATCGGTGCCCTCGACCTCCACGAGCCCGTCGCGGACCAGCCGCTGGAGCGTCGTGTAGACCTGCGCGTACGCGAGCGGGCGGGCCTGCGGGAACCGCTCGTCGTGGCGTCGCTTCAGCTCGTAGCCGTGGCGCGGCTCGGCGACGAGCAGGCCGAGCAGAACGTGGCGGGTACTCATGAGGATCAGTATGTACGCGGTATAGGTACTGAGTACATAGTCGAGCGCGACGCGGCCCAAAGTGGGAATGATGATTCCGGTTACCCGGCGAGCGCGGGAGCCCGGCTAGTGGCCCGGGGCCACCGCGTACGCCTCCACCGACCACAGCGAGATCCCGTACTTGGTCGCCCGCTTGTCGCCGACGACCCGCACGAACCGCGTGTCCTTCGCGTCCATCCGCACCGACTCACGCCCCCCGCGCCCGTCCCGCACGGTCGCCGCCGTGCGCCAGGTGCGGCCGTCCCCGGACGTCTGCACGCGGTACGCCGCCGGGTACGCGTCCTGCCAGCGCAGCACCACCTGCCCGAGCCGGACCGGCTCGGCCAGCTCCACCTGCCACCACGCGCCGTCCTCGGCGGGCGAGGACCAGCGGGTGCCCGCGTCGCCGTCGCTGGCCCCCGAGGCCGGGAAGTCGGCCGTCTCCTCCGCCGACGCGGACGCCTTGCCGGCCCGGGCCAGATCGGGGCCCGCCGTGCGCGGGAAGGCGCGGACCGCGACCGTGCGGGTCTCGTCGCCGAACGTCAGTGGGATCTCGTAGACCCCGGCCGGGGTGCCCGCCGGGACCGACACCTCCACGGGCACGTCGACCCGGGCGCCGCGCGGCAGCTCGGACCGCTTCGGCGTGCGCACCTCGATACCGTGCGGGGCCTTCGCCGTCACGGTGCCGCGCACCCCGCCGGGCCGCTGCGACGTGAGCCGCGCCGTCACCCGCTGCGCGCCGCCGCCGATCTCCGCGTCCGCCTCGGTGCGGGCCAGCGAGAACGACGCCGCCGGGGCGTCCGCGTACCAGGGGACGATGCGCTCGACCCGGCCCGCGTCCCCGTCCGCACCCGTCACCCGGATCCCGTCGGCGAGCGTCTTGCGCGCGTCCAGCTCCGTGAAGCCGTCGTCCGCGACCGCGCCGAGCCGCTTCCAGCCCTCGCCCGGCACATGGATCTCCACCGTGCCGCCGGTGCCGGGCTCACTGAGCACCGTCACCGTGGACAGGGCGCGCCGGCGCGGCAGTTCGGCCCCGGTGCCGTGCGCCGCGTCGGCCCGGTCGGTGCCCGCCCACGCCTCGAACGCCCGCTGCGCCCGGTCCAGGAACGGATCGAGCACGCCCCTGCCGACCGTCACCCGGCTCCGCTTCAGCTCCGTGCGCAGCGCCCCGAGCCGCTTCGAGGCCCGCCACGCCGCCGCGCCGTCCCCGCGCTCCGTCGCGTCCAGCATGTCGACGGCCGTCTCGCCCGCCGCGCCGTACCGGCCCAGCTTGTCGCTCCACGGCCGCACCTCGGCGTCCAGGACGGTCGAGTCGAGCGTCTGCGGGGTGCGCCGCATCACCGTGAACGCGCCGCGCAGCTCCTTGGCCGCCCGCGCGTTCCGCTTCGTGTCCGACGTCGTACGGGCCCGCCAGAACTCGGCGAGCAGCGGCTTCAGGTACGCCGACTCGTCCGCGCCGAGGACCGACGAGGCGTCGTTGCCCGCCAGCGCGGTCAGCGCCGCCTCCGTGCCCGGGTCGCCGCCCGCGAGGTCGTCGATCGCCGCCTTCCAGGACTCCTGGGGGCGGTAGTCGCGCGGGTTCCACGCGTAGTCCGCGGTCGTGAACAGCGGGATCCGGGACGCCGCCGGCTGCTCCATCGCCGTCGCGAGGACCGCCGCCGAACCCGAGGCCACCGCGGGCTCCCGGCCGGTGTACGGGCCGAGGAAGATGCGGTCCTGCGCGTAGTCGTTGACCGGGTAGTTGTCCATCGTCAGCAGCTGGTGCGCGGCGCCCGAGGAGCTGAACGCCCGCCGGGTGCGGTCCAGTTCGCTGCCCGTGATGGTGCGCGGCACCACGCCGACGCCCGTCCAGGCGACCTCCACGCCGTCCGCCAGGTCCGCGGCGAGCGCCGTGCGGTACGCGGTCGAGCCGTCCTGGAAGTACTCGGTCGGCATCAGCGAGAGCGGGGTGCCGGGGTGCCGGTCCGCCAGGTGCCGGGCCACCGCGTTCGCGACCTTCGCCTGCGCCCGCGCCGCCGCCTTCGGCCCGGAACCGAACTTCTTCGCGTCCGCCGAGCAGTGCCACTCGCTGTACGACACGTCCTGGAACTGGAGCTGGAACGCCCGCACCCCGAGCGCCCACATGGCGTCCAGCTTGCGGTTGAGGGCCTTGACGTCGGCGTCCGACGACATGCACATCGCCTGGCCCGGCGCGACGGCCCAGCCCAGCGTCACGTGCTGGGCGCGGGCCCGCTCCGCGAGCCGGCGGAAGGCGGCGCGCTGCTCCGCCGGGTACGTCTCGCGCCAGCGCGCCTGGCGGTACAGGTCGTCGCCCGGCGCGTACAGATAGCGGTTCTGCTTGGTGCGGCCCATGAAGTCGAGCTGCGCCAGGCGCTGCTCGGTCGTCCACGGCGTGCCGTAGAAGCCCTCGGTGAGCCCGCGCACGGCCGTGCCCGGCCAGTCCCGCACGACGACCCCGGCGACCTCGCGCCCGTCGACCAGCTGCCGGAAGGTCTGTGCGGCGTGGAACAGGCCGTCGGCCCCCACGCCCTCCATCGCGATCACCGGCCGGCCCCCGGCGCGTCCGGCCGCGAGCCGGTAGCCGCCCGCGGGCAGATCGCCGCGGGCCGTCGCGCCGAGCGCGCGCAGCGTCCCCTCCAGAGAGTCCGGCGGACCCGTGCGGGGGTCGCGGGCGGCGGGCACCCGCGTGCGGTCGCGCGGCTCGGCCGCGCCCGTGTGCACCACGAGCCCGGCGCCGTCCGGCACGTCCGACGCCGAGGGGGCCTGCCGCACGTCCCGCGCCCCGGCGCCGCGCAGCGTCTTCACGATCAGCTCGACGGCGTACGGGTCCGAGCCCGGCGGCACCACGAGCGTCACGCTGTCCGGGACCCTGACCTTGTCGCCCTCGCCGTCCGCCGCCCGGATCGACTGGGGGCGCGGCCACACCGCCGGCAGGCCCGCGTCCGACTCCGTCTCCGGCTTGCCCGCGGTGGTGTGCGGGGACGGGGGAGCGGCCACCGCCGTGCCCGTCGCGCCGAGCGTCCCCGCGATGACGGCGACGGCGACGGCGGCCGCCCTCCTCCTGCGCCGGAGCTGCACGGCTTACTCCCTCGTGGGTCGGCGGACGCCGGTCGGTGGACGACCGCTGGTGACGGTCGGTGGGACAGGAGCGTCCCAGGGTGACTACCGAGCCCACCACTGTCCGGGCCGGAGTGTCAACGCCCGTGGCCGTTGTGCCGCAATTGCCCTGTCGGGCGAGGTGGGGCGGCCGCAGGACTTCCGGTTTCGCGGGGTCTGTGGCCGCGATCCTTTCGTCGTGGACAATGTGACCAGCGACACGTCGGACCCCCGGAAAGGTCTGCGATCGCGAGCGCTGGGTAGGGCTCGGGACTCACGGAGGTCCAGGACGGACCCACGACGATGACGATGAAGGAGGCCCCCGTGGCCGCATCGGCACACCTTCTGCTCTCGGCCCTGTCCAAACAGGCGCACCTCTCGATGCCCGACGCGATGCCCGGCACCGACACCACCACCTGCTCCTCCGAGGCGCCGCTCACGAGCGAGCCGCCCTTCGCGGACTACGCCCCGCTGACCTCCGAGCCGCCGCTGGCCGACCTGGCCCCGCTCACCTCCGAGCCGACCCCCAGCGGCCTGGCCGCGGGGTGAACCTGACCCGCCTCGCCGCCCACCACGGCGTGGCCACCTCCTACGCCCCCGCCCCGGGGCGCACGATCCGCACGCCCGACGCGACGGTGACGGCGGCGCTGGCCGCTCTGGACGTGGACGCCTCGGCCCCGCGCCCGACCGCCCCGGAGCCCCTGCTCCCGCCGACGGTCGTGTGGTGGCTGGACGGCACGCCCCCGGCCTGGCAGCACCGGCTCCCCGAGGGTTCGAGCTGGTCCCTGACGCTGGAGGCGGGCGAGGCGGGCGAGGCGGGCGAGGCGGGAGTCTCGGGTGAGGTGGGAGGTGCGGGCGGCGCGGGAGATACGGGAGACCGGGCCGGGCCGGGAGGTGGCGGTGAGCCGCCGCCCGGGGTGCACACGCTCCACGTCCGCACCGCCGACGGCCGCACCGCCGACGTCCACCTGATCGCCGCCCCGCCCCGGGCCCCGCTGCCGCCCGGCCGGACCCACGGGCTCCTCGTGCAGCTCTACTCCCTGCTCTCCGCCCGCTCCTGGGGCATGGGGGACCTCGGCGACCTGGCCGACCTCGCGGCCTGGGCGGGCCGCACCCACGGCGTCGGCTTCCTCCAGGTCAACCCCCTGCACGCGGGCGGCCCCGGCGACCCCTCCCCGTACAGCCCCAGCTCCCGCCGCTTCCCGGACCCCGTGCACCTGCGCGTCGAGGAGATCCCCGAGTACGCCTACGCGGGGGAGCGGGCCGGCGACCGGAAGGAGGCGGCGCGGCTGCGGCACGCCGTGCTCGACGACGGGGAGCCGATCGACCGGGACGCTGTGTGGGAGCTGAAGAAGCGGGTCCTCGAGGAGATCCACGGCGTGCCGCTCCCGCCGGGCCGCCGCGCCGCCTACTGCGACTACCTCTCCGAACAGGGCACCGCCCTGGAGGACCACGCCACCTACCTCGCCCTCGCGGAGCGCCACGGCCCCGACCGCCGCACCTGGCCCGCCCCGCTCCAGGACCCCCGCTCGCCCGAGACGGCCGAGGCCCGCCGCGCCCTGCTCGACCGCGTCGACTTCCACAGCCGTCTCGCCTGGCTCACCGACACCCAGCTCGCCGCCGCCCAGCGCGCGGCCCGCGAGGCCGGCATGGGCGTCGGGCTCGTCCACGACCTGGCCGTCGGCGTGCACCCGGGCGGCTCCGACGCCTGGGCGCAGTCCGACGTCTTCGCCCGCGGCATGAGCGTCGGCGCGCCCCCGGACGCCTTCAACGCCGCGGGCCAGGACTGGGGCCTGCCCCCGTGGCGCCCCGACCGCCTCGCCGCCGGCGGCTACGCCCCCTTCCGGGCCCTGCTGCGCGCCCTGATGCGGCACGCGGGCGCCCTGCGCATCGACCACGTCATGGGCCTGTTCCGGCTCTGGTGGATCCCCGAGGGACGGCCCCCGACCGAGGGCACGTACGTGCGCTACGACGCCGAGGCCATGCTCGCCGTGCTGGTCCTGGAGGCGACGCGCGCGGGCACGTACGTCATCGGCGAGGACCTCGGCACCGTCGAGCCGGGCGTGCGCGAGACGCTGCGCGAGCGTGGGGTGCTCGGCACGAACGTGCTCTGGTTCGAGCGGGACTGGGAGGGCGACGGGCGGCCCGTGCCGCCGGAGAGCTGGCGCGCCGACTGCGTCGCCACGGCCACCACCCACGACCTGCCGTCCACCGCGGCCCGTCTGTCCGGCGACGACGTGCGGCTGCGCGAGCGGCTGGGCCTCGCCGGTGAGAGTCCCGCGCGGGCCGCGGCCGAGACGGCCGAGTGGCTCGCCCTGTTCGCCCGGCTCGGACTGCTGCCCGGCGGCGCGGAGTCGGGCGAGGAGGAGGCGGTGCGGGCCGTGCACCGCTTCCTGGCCCGCACCCCGGCCCGGCTCGTCGGCATCTGGCTCCCCGACCTGGTCGGCGACCGGCGCCCGCAGAACGTCCCCGGGACCTGGGACCAGTACCCGAACTGGCGCCTCCCGGTGGCCGGCCCCGACGGCGGTCCCGTCACCCTGGAGGCCCTGACCGCCTCTCCCCGGGCCCACGCCCTCCTCGCCGAGTTCCACCCGCACGGCCACTTATAGGCCCCCCGGACGCGCGACCCGTTCGCGCGTTCGCTACGTTGGCACCGTGGACAAGAAGAACGCCCTGCGCGCCGGCGCCCTGGCCTCCGGTACGACGCTGATGATGCTGCTCATGTCGTCCCCCGCGCTCGCGCTGACGCGCGACGACGGCGACGACCCGGGTCAGGGACTGAGCGTGATCGAGACGCTCGGCCTCTACGTGGCCGCCCCGATCGTCCTGTTCCTGGTCATCGCCGGTCTGGTGATCATCGGCGACAAGTCCCGCAAGCAGCAGAAGCAGGGCTGACCCGCAGAGTTTCCCCGCCGAGGGCGCCCGCCGCGACACTGTCGCGACGGGCGCCCTCGGCGCGTTCCCGGGGTTTTCAGGGCCGCTCCGCGGTGAGGTAGCGCTGCACGGTCGGGCCGAGCCAGTCCACGATCTGCTCGGGCTCCAGCGCCACGCTCCCCGGGAACCGCAGCACGTACCGGGTCAGCGCCATTCCCAGGACCTGTGACGCGCACAGCGCCGCCCGCGCCGGAGCCTGCGCCGGGTCCGGGCAGGTGCCCAGGACCACCGGCACCAGCTGCTCCCGCAGTACCCCCTGCATCCGCTCGGCGGCCGCCGCGTCCGTGACGCCCGCCCGCAGCAGCGCGGTGAGCACCTCGTTCTCCTCCCACAGCGACAGGAAGTGGCGCACGAGGGTCCGGCCGAGCTCGTCGCGCGGGATCGACCCCGGGTCCGGCAGGCTCAGCTCGATCGTGACCGCCGCCGCGAACAGCCCCTCCTTGTTGCCGAAGTAGCGCATCACCATCGACGGGTCGATCCGCGCGTCCCGCGCGATGGCGCGGATCGTCGCCTTCTCGTACCCGTCCGCCGCGAAGCGCTCCCGCGCCGCCGTCAGGATCGCGGCGCGCGTGGCGTCCGACCGCCGGGCCGCCGGTTCCTTGGCCACCTGCTCGGATTCCTGGCTCACCTGCTGGTTCCCGCTCATGCCAACAAACGTAGGCCAACACCCGTTGACACGTCCAGTGCCCGGCTCTACGTTTGCCTACAAGCGTTGACCCACAAACGTTGGCCAACAACCGTTGGCCCGCCATCTGAAGTCCGCAGGAGGCCACCATGAACGGCACCGCGCACGACAGTTCCCGCTCCGTCATCGTCGTCGGCTCCGGCCCCACCGGGCTGCTCCTCGCCGGCGACCTGGCCGCCGCGGGCGTCCCCGTCACCCTCGTGGAGAAGCGGCCGCACAAGATCAGCAACCTCTCCCGCGCCTTCGTCGTCCACGCCCGCACCCTGGAGCAGCTCGACGCCCGCGGCGTCGCCGACGACATCGAGGCCAAGGGCCGCCCGCTCGACCGGCTGCGCCTGTTCGGCAGCCTCTCCATCGAGCTGACCGGCCTGCCCACCCGCTTCGACCACCTCCTCGTCATCCCGCAGTACGAGGTCGAGCAGGTCCTGGAGCGCCGCGCCGTCGACGCCGGCGTCACCTTCTCCTACGAGACCGAGGTGACGGGCCTGACGCAGGACGCCGACGGGGTCACCCTCCGGGTCCGCCGGGCCGACGGGAGCACCGACCTGCTGCGCGCCGCGTACGTCGTCGGCGCCGACGGCATGCGCAGCTCCGTGCGCGAGGCCGTCGGCCTGCCCTTCCCCGGCAAGTCCGTCATCCGCTCCGTCGTCCTCGCCGACGTACGGCTCGCCGAGGAGCCGGAGAACCTGCTGACCGTCAGCGCCGTCGGCGACGCCTTCGCCTTCATCGCCCCCTTCGGCGACGGCTACTACCGCGTCATCGGCTGGAACCGCTCGCGCAACGTGCCCGACTCCGAGCCCCTCGACCTCGACGAGATCAAGGAGATCGCCCGGCTCGCCCTCGGCCGCGACTACGGCATGCACGACGCCCGCTGGATGTCCCGCTTCCACAGCGACGAACGCCAGGCGCCCGCCTACCGGGTCGGCCGCGTCCTGCTCGCCGGCGACGCCGCGCACGTCCACACCCCGGCCGGCGGCCAGGGCATGAACACCGGTCTCCAGGACGCCGCGAACCTCGGCTGGAAGCTCGCCGCCGTCGTCGAGGGCCGGGCCGGCGACGCCCTCCTCGACACGTACCAGACCGAGCGGCACGCGGTCGGCAAGGCCGTGCTGCGCAGCAGCGGCGGCATCGTGCGCATGGCGATGGCCAAGCACCCCTGGACGCTCGCCGCCCGCGCCGCCCTCACCGGTTTCCTCGGCCGGGTCCGTCCCGCCCGTGACAAGGTCATCGGCCAGGTCACCGGCCTCGGCTTCCGCTACCCGGCCCCCAAGGGCGCCCACCGCCTCACCGGCACCCGCGTCCCCGACGTCCTCCTCGGCGACGGCGGCCGCCTCTACGAGGCCTTGCGCGCGGGCGAGTTCGTGCTGATCCTGCCCCGAGGGACCATGTACGAGGGTGCCCGCGTCCGGATCGCGCACTGGGCGAGCGAGCGGCGCACCGCGCTCCTGGTGCGGCCCGACGGATATGTGGCGTGGGCGGGCGAGGTCGCGGAGAAGGCCCCGGGGAACGTCTCGGAGAACAGGGGAGTTTTCTCCACCGATTTCCCCGCGGAGTTCGCCACATACTCGTTGCGGTGACGGCAGCGCGCCGTCCGGACGAGCAAGGGGAGTTGGGGGACATGAAGCGGACCAGGGCGCTGCGGCGCGCGTACCACCTGTGGTGGCTGTCCGTCGTGGCCATGCACTGGACGACGATGGTGGGCCTCGCCGTGTGGACCCCGGTCCCCGGCCTGCTGCCGTGGGCGTCCCGCGGCATGCGCCGCCTCGTCGACCGGGAGCGGGCGCTCGCCGAGCGCTGGTCCGGGATCACGGTCGGCTCCGCGCCCGCCCCGAAGACCGGGGAGCGCGAGCGGCACGGCGTCGTGGCCCGCTACCGCTGGCTCATCGAGGACCCGCAGCGGCTGCGCGAATGGCGCTGGGTCGCCCTGTACTCCTTCGTCGGCGGACTCGTTGTCGCGGTCCCCGTCGGGCTCGTCGGCTACGGCCTGTGGGGCGTCTTCCTCGCCTGCTTCGGCTGGTACCTGGCCACGGACGCCGGCTGGGACGGCCTCTGGTACACCGCGATCCACGTCACGGACGTCCCGACCGGCATCATGGCGGGCCTGCTCGGCCTGGCCCTCGCCAAGACCGGACTGTGGCTCGCCCCGTCCATGGTCGACCGGCACGCCCGCTTCGTGCGCACCGCGCTCGCCCCCAGCGAGCAGGAGGTGATGGCCGCGCGGATCGCCCACCTCGCCGCGACCCGCTCCGACGCCGTCGACACCTCCGCCGCCGAACTGCGCCGCATCGAGCGCGACCTGCACGACGGGGCGCAGGCCCGGCTCGTCGCGATGGGCATGACCCTCGACGCGGCCGAACACCGCCTGGACAAGGACCCCGAGGCGTTCCGCGCCCTCCTCGCCGAGGCCCGCGCCTCCTCCTCGGCCGCCCTCCAGGAACTGCGCGACCTCGTCCGCGGCATCCACCCGCCGGTCCTCGCCGACCGCGGACTCGCCGACGCCGTACGGTCCCTGGCCCTGCTCAGCCCGCTCGACGCCGAGGTCACGGTCGACCTGCCGGCCCGCCCCGAGCCGCCCGTCGAGTCCGCCGTCTACTTCGCGATCGCCGAGACGGTCACCAACGCGGCCAAGCACGCGGAGGCCGAGCGGCTCTGGATCGACCTCGCCCACGACCCCGAGCGCGGCGCCCTGCGCGTCAGCGTCACCGACGACGGGCACGGCGGCGCCGACCCGGCCCGCGGCAGCGGCCTCGCCGGCATCGAGCGCCGGCTCGCCACCTTCGACGGCGTCCTCGCCGTCCACAGTCCGGCCGGCGGACCGACGCAGATCTCGATGGAGGTGCCGTGCGCGTTGTCGTCGCCGAAGACCACTTCCTGCTGAGGGACGGACTCGTCCGCCTCCTCGGCGCCTTCGGCCACGAGGTCGTCGCCGCCGTGGACAACGGGACCGCGCTCCTGGAGTCCCTCCTCGCCGAGCGCCCCGACGTCGCGATCGTCGACGTACGCCTGCCGCCCGACTTCGCCGACGAGGGCCTGCGCGCGGCCCTCGCCGCCCGACGCGAGGTCCCCGCGCTCCCCGTACTGCTGCTCTCGCAGTACGTGGAGCCGCTGTACGCACGGGAGTTGCTCGCCGACGGTGCGGGCGCGGTCGGCTACGTCCTCAAGGACCGGGTCACCGACGGCGCGGAGTTCCTGCGCACCATCGAGCAGGTCGCGGCGGGCGGCACGGTCATGGACCCCGAGGTCGTCTCCAAGCTGCTGGCCCGCAAGATCCGCGACCAGCGCCTCGGCTCCCTGACCGCCCGCGAGCGCGAGGTCCTCGGCCTCCTGGCGCAGGGCCGCTCGAACGCGGGAGTCGCCGAGTCGCTGGTCGTCACGGAGAAGGCGATCGCGAAGCACATCGGCAACATCTTCACGAAGCTGGGCCTGTACCCGGGGGAGAGCGACAACCGCCGCGTCCTGGCGGTCCTGGCCTACCTGGAAGCCTGACCGTTCGCCTCCACTGAAAGATTACTGCGGAAACATTCGCTGGACGTGACAGGTGTGCACTGCGACGGTGGAACGCGAGAACGGGAATCCACCCGCCGCCCACTCCCGAACGGACGCCGCCCCACTTGTCACTCCTGGACCGCCCCCGCGCCGCCACCCCCGCCGCACGCCCCGCCGAGGCCGCCTCCCGCGCTCTCGGCGCGGGCCTGGCCCTCGCCCTCCTCGCCACGGTCGTCTGGTCCGGCAGCTTCGTCACGGCCCGCGCCCTGCACGACAGCGTGCCCCCGGTCCAGCAGGCGTTCTGGCGCTGGATCATCGCGACGGCGGCGGTCGCCCCCTTCGGCGCGCGGGCGCTCTGGCGTCAACGGGCCCTGATCCGCCGTCACTTGGGCTACGTCACCCTGGCCGCCCTCCTCGGCGTCACCGTCTACAACACGCTCGTCAACCAGGCGGGCCTGACGACCTCCGCCGGCAACATGGGCATGATCATGGCCGCCTCGCCGGTCCTGATGGCCCTGTACGAACGGCTCGGCGGCGCCCGCCTCGGTGCCCGCCGCGTCACCGGAACGCTCCTCGCCTGCGCGGGAGTCGTCCTCCTCGTCAGCAAGGGCTCCCTCTCCCCGGACCTCGCCCCGGGCGACCTGTGGGTCGTGGCCGCGGCGCTCGCCTTCGGCTCCTACAGTGCCCTGCTGCGCCGCCGCCCCGCCGAACTCGGCGGCGTCACCTTCCTGTTCGCCACCTTCGCCCTCGGCACCCTGATGCTCCTCCCCGCCTACCTGACGAGCCTCGCCCTCCAGGGCGGCTTCACCCCGAGCACCACCACGGTCGCCCCCCTCTTCTACGTGGGTGTCGTCTCCTCGGCGCTCGCCTTCTTCGCCTGGAACAAGGCGATCGCCCACATCGGCCCCGCCCGCGCCGGAGCGGTCTACTACCTCCAGCCGGTGTGCGTGGCCCTGCTCTCGTACGCGGTGCTCGGCGAAGCGATGACCTGGGCGCGGCTGGGCTGCATGGCCCTGATCCTCACCGGAGTCGTCCTGGCCTCCCTGACTCGGTCGGCGCCGGCCCGGGTGGCGTCCTCGGCAGAATGACGGACATGAGCGGTGACTTCGAGCTGTCCATGGACGAACTGCGGGCCGTGGCCCGGTACGCCACCGAGGCGGCGCGGCAGGTGCTCCCCGTGTTCGAGCGCGCGGTGCCCGGGGACCCCCGCCCGCGGGCCGCGATCGACGCGGCACGGGAGTTCGTGGGCGGGGCGGCACGGAGGCGGCTCCAGCGGGTCGCCTCGATGGACGCGCACCGCGCCGCGAAGGACGCCGGGAGCGAGGCCGCGCGTCTGGCCGCGCAGGCCGCGGGGGACGCCGCGTCCGCCGCCTACCTGCATCCGATCGCCAAGGCGCACCAGGTCGGGCACATCCTGCGGGCGGCGGCCAACGCGGCGCGGATCGCGGAGATCGAGGCCGGCGAGGACGCCGCGGCCGGGGCCGCCGCCCTCGAAGCCGCCCGGGCGCGCGCCACACCCGTACTGATCGACGTGCTGCGCCGCTATCCCCGCGCGCCCGAAGGCCGCGGTCGCCCGGCGCGGCTCATGTCCGCGCTGGACGCGTCGCTGCGGGACTGACCTGCTCCGGGCCCGGCGCGTTCGAGCGCATCGAGTCCAGGCGGCGGGCGCACAGCCTCCGTTGGACCACGCAGACGGCCGCCGTCGCCGCCCCCAGCACCAGCCAGCCCGCCGGGCCCGCCGCCATGACCCCGGAGGTCAGGACCGGCGGCCCGACCGAGCGCTCCACGGACGGGGAGACGCCGGCCGCGCCCAGATACGCGGCGCGGTCGTCGGCCGGGGCGAGGGAGACCGCCAGCTCCCAGGAGCTGACCGAGCGCATCAGCTCGGCCAGGGTGATCAGCACGGTGCAGCCGAGCAGGGCGAGGGAGGCGAACCAGGCGCCGCCCGCGCCGGACGCCGCGAGGAGCCCGCACCCGAGCACCGTCAGCAGACCGTACCGGGACAGCGCGCGCAGGGCGCCGTACGGACCGTCGAAGCGGGCCGTCACGCGGAGCTGGAGGAGGACGACCATCGCCGTGTTGATCACCAGGAACGCCGGGATCAGGAGGTGCGGCGCGTCCGTGCGGTGGACCAGCCACAGCGGCAGGCCGACCCCGAGGATCGCGTCGTCCACGTTCAGCGGGATGTCGAGGAGCACGAAGGTGAGGTAGCCGCGGTCGCGCCACGGGCCCGCGGCGGACGGTGAACTCCGGCCCGCCGAGGCCGGTTCGGGGCGGCGCGGCGGGCGCGGCGCGGTCCGGGCGGTGAGGGCCGCCGCCGCGAGGAACGACAGCGCGTTCGCGAGGATCAGCACGCGGTACGCGGTGTCCGTGCCGACCGCGAGCCCGATCGCCGCGACCCCCGCCCCGATTCCGTACGCCGCGTTGGCCACGCTCCGCGACAGCGCCTGGTACATGGCGCGCCGGTCCCCGGTGGCCTCCGCCGCGAAGACCATCTCCAGCGTCTTCGCGGCCCGGTCCCCGACGCAGATCAGCGCCACCGTGGGCAGCAGCGCCCAGAAGCCGTCCAGGACGAGCAGCGCGCACACCGCCGCGAGCCGCAGCAGATGGCACCAGATCAGCAGCGTCCGCACGGGGACGTGCCCGGCGAGCCGGCCCGCGAGCGGGGAGCCCGCGATCCCGGCGACCCCGGCCGCGCCGAGCAGCAGACCGAGCCGTCCGCCGTCGAGCCCGCTGACGAACGTGAAGTAGAGGACGGAGGACGCCGCCCACACCCCCGTGCCCGCCCGGTCCAGGAACTGGCCCAGCAGCATCGTCCGCGCGTCCCGGCCCCCCGGAGGCCGCCGCAACTGCGCGACCAGCCCCGCGCCCCGCCCGTTCTCGATCTCGCTCCCCATGCCGAAGAGTCTCGGTATCGAGAATCTTGATGTCAAGCTTTTTAGAATGACGCGGGCAGTCCGTCCCGTACGTTTAAGCCATGAGCGAGGAAGAGCTGCGGGCGGCACTGCGCCGCGAACGGTGGGACATCAAGAAGCTGGTGATCCTGCGCACCCTGCAGGAGCGCGGCACGGTCACCGCCACCGCCCAGGCCCTCCTCATGACCCCCTCCGCCGTCTCCCAGCAGCTCACCAACCTCGCCAAACAGCTCGGCGTCCCGCTCCTGGAGGCCCAGGGCCGCCGCGTCCGGCTCACCGACGCCGCCCGCCTCGTCCTGCGCCACGCCGAGGCCGTCTTCGCCCAGTTGGAGCGCGCCGACGCCGAGCTCGCGCAGTACGTGCACGGCGACGCGGGCGTCGTCCGGGTCGCCGCGTTCTCCACCGCTGTCCCCGCCCTCGTCGTCCCCGCCGTACGGGCGCTGCGCGCCGCGCACCCCGGGATCACCGTCCGGGTCCGCGAGGCCGAGGCGGCGCAGGCCTACGAGCTGCTCTCGTCCGGCGACGTCGACCTCGCCCTCTCCCTCGCCGCGCACGCGCCGACCGCCCGCGACCCCAAGTTCACGCGGGTGCCGCTGCTCGCCGACCCGCTCGACGTCGCCCTGCCCGTAGGCCACCCGCTGGCCCACGAACCGGGCCTGCGGCTCGCCGACCTCGCCGGCGAACCCTGGATCTTCGGCGGCTCCGGCCCCTGGTCCGAGATCACCACCGCCGCCTGCGAGGCCGCCGGTTTCGTGCCCGAGCAGGCCCACAGCGCCGCCGGCTGGACCGCGATCCTCGCCATGGTCGAGGCCGGGATGGGCGTCGCCCTCGTGCCCCGGATGGCGGCCGCCCGCCGCGACGGCGTCGTGATGTGCCCGCTCGGCGCCGACCGCCCCGTACGCCATGTAGTGGCCGCCGTGCGCAAGGGGGCCGAGGAATGGGCTACGGTGCGGCGAGTCCTCGGCGCGCTCACCGTCCAGCGCACCGGACCCACCCCCTCCGACTGAACACTCGGGCACGGATCGTTCAGGCAGACCGAATCTTTCAGGTGAGCTGAAAAGCGACCTCGGAAACTTTCGATGGACCTATGTGGTGCCGCGCCGGACAGTGGACGTATGACGACTCACTCCGAGGCCAACGCCACCGACGACCCGCACGCCAACGACGCCAACCCCTACGGCGGCGGCGACCCGTACGCCGACTACCGCACCTTCGGCGACGTCGACGCGTTCGCCGACCTCGTCGACCTGGCGGACCGCCGCCTCGGCGCGGGCGTCATCGCCGCGAACGACGAGTTCTTCGCCATGCGCGAGAACCTCCTCATCCGCGAGCGCGCCGTCTTCGACCCCGAGCACTTCGGGCACAAGGGCAAGGTCATGGACGGCTGGGAGACCCGCCGTCGCCGCGGCACCGCCGAGCAGCCGTTCCCGGCCCCCGAGGACCACGACTGGGCGATCGTGCGGCTCGGCGCGCCCGGCATCATCCGCGGCATCGTCGTCGACACCGCCCACTTCCGCGGCAACTACCCGCAGAAGGTCAGCATCCAGGCCACGTCGGTGCCCGGCGCCCCCGGCCCCGACGAGCTCCTCGCCGACGACGTGAAGTGGGAGGAGATCGTCCCGAAGAGCCAGCTCAAGGGCCACGCGGCGAACGCCTTCACCGTCACCTCCGAGCGCCGCTGGACCCACATCCGCGTCTGCCAGCACCCCGACGGCGGCATCGCCCGCCTCCGCGTGCACGGCGAGGTCCTCCCGGACCCCGAGTGGCTCGACGCGCTCGGCACCTTCGACCTCGCGGCCGTGCTCAACGGCGGTGCCTACGAGGACGCGTCCGACAAGTTCTACTCGTCGCCGACGCAGATCATCCTGCCGGGCACCTCGCAGAAGATGGACGACGGCTGGGAGAACCGCCGCCGCCGCGTCGTCGGCACGAACGACTGGGTACGCTTCCGGCTCGCCGCGCAGGGTGCCGTCCGCGCCATCGAGATCGACACCGCGTACCTCAAGGGCAACTCGGCCGGCTGGATCGCGGTCAGCGGCCGCGACGGTGAGACCGGCGAGTGGTTCGAGATCATCCCGCGCACCAAGCTGCAGCCCGACACGCTGCACCGCTTCCCGCTCGCCGCGCAGGCTGTCGCCACGCACATCCGTCTGGACGCGTTCCCCGACGGGGGCGTCGCCCGTATGCGGGTCCACGGCGCTCTGACCGAGTCGGGTCGGGCCGCGCTCGAGGACCGCTTCCGTCAGGCCTGATTTTTTGGTGGGCCGGTGACCTGGCCGGGCGGCGCTTCGGGGGGAGCGTCTGCCCGGCCCTCGCCGTTCC
The DNA here is from genome assembly GCF_044460245.1 of Streptomyces sp. NPDC050145. Lineage (NCBI taxonomy): Bacteria > Bacillati > Actinomycetota > Actinomycetes > Kitasatosporales > Streptomycetaceae > Streptomyces > Streptomyces sp. NPDC050145. The sequence continues at coordinate 480,847 of NZ_JBITJS010000004.1, forward strand.
CGGGTGCGGGTTGAGTGTGGCTGGTCGCGCAGTTCCCCGCGCCCCTGAGATGCACACCCTTCGGGTGGCATCTCCCCGATAGAGGCGAGCGGCGAAGCCGCTC